>JBDRPO010000001.1:0-3741 GCA_043827085.1 bacterium
TTTGGTGTGAGCACCGATCCAATATCCATCTCCCATGGGCATAGTATGCCACAATCGGACAAGTCGTCCCGCCTCCAGCGGGACTCCCATTCATCCCCAGGCTTGAAAAGCCTGTGGTTTTCTGCAAAGGAATTTATAAATTATTTATAGTAAGATTACCAATATTATTTTTGTCTATCACTTCATAACCCTTAGCAGCATAAATAGGGTGGTCATTTACATCTAGTAATTGCTTTCCATCCTCATTAAATACGTCCCATTTAAAGTCCTCAGACTGCATCAAAGAATTTACTCTCTCAAAAATACGACCAACTACTCCTTCCACAATATTCTTAACGTCCGTATCTTTCTTCCTCAGCTCTAATAGTAAAAAGAATTCATCTCCACCAGCCTGTTTACGAACTGCAGTATCCACTTTATTACGAGCCACACCTTTTATAGCCTCCGCAAAAAGCTTAATTGCTCTGTCACCCGACTGATGACCATACAGTTCATTAATTGTTTTAAAACCATTAAGATCAAACTCTAAAAGCATAACCTTGGTGATCACCCCTCTCCCAATCTCAGTATATATAGTTTCCAGCTTATCAATAAGTCCTAATTTAGTTAAAAGGCCAGTGTGTAAGTCGATTTTTGCCCCTTCTTCATACCACTTAGCATTCTCTGCTGACCTAGAAATCTCAGAATAATCCTCAGCAAAAATCCTCCCCGGTCTCAGCTCTTTAACTTGATTTTTTAATCTTTTATTATATTTCTTCTCTAGTCTAGAAAACATCTGGTCTTGAACCGCTTGAACACGACGCAACGAATTAGATTTTCTCCCGAGCCTATCTATACCCAGATTAGCCTTCTCCGCCACACTATAATCCCTGTCTGTAGGCAGGTCGTTTCGCTTCAATTCACTCATCCTTCAACTATAACTCAAAATCACCTTTTCTACCTCATCTGCCGAATTAGTTGCCATCAGTTTAGTCCGCAGCTCCACCGCCCCCGGGAATCCATGTGCGTACCACGCCAGGTGTTTACGCATCGGCATAAACCAATCCGTCCCTAGTAGCTCTTCATACTTCCTCGCGTGCTCCACCATCCACGCCAGTCTTTGCTCTTTCGTCGGCTGACTCACCCCCGCAAACACCGCCGGATTTCCCTCTGCTGCTCGCCCAATTAATACTCCGTCCACCCCATACTCATCACTGACCTTTTGTGCCATCTCCCTTGAATCAATATCCCCATTCCCCAGTATCTTCCCCCCTGCTTTATGTACAATTTCTGCCGCTCGCCCTATCATCTCCCAATCTGCTTCCCCTTGGTAGAGCTGCTTGAGCGTCCGCCCATGCAAACTAATCACGGCTGGTTTCACTTCCATGAGGGCCGCGATCCACTCGTCCATCTCTGCTTTGTCAGCTACTCCGATCCTAGTTTTTACCGATACTGGTATCTTAGTCGCACCCATTACTGTTCTAATAATCTCTTGCGCCACTTTCGGCGTTCTGATGAGCCCAGCCCCAGCTCCTTGCTCACTCACATTATGCGCCGGACATCCCATGTTGATATCAATCCCATCAAACCCTATCTCCTCAACAAGTTTCGCTGCTTCGGAGAAAAACTCCGGCGTCCGCCCAAAAACTTGCGCAACCTCATACACTCCTTTCCTCTTTACCCTTTGCAAAATTTGGAGTACCCGCTCTCTCCGCTCTCCCTCAGCATAGTGCAGTGCGTCCACGCTCACAAACTCACTAAACTCGACGTCAGGGTGCCCGTATTTTGCAACCATGAAACGGAACGCCACGTCCGTCACTCCGTCCATCGGTGATAGTCCTAACACTACGCCTTTCTTCACAAAGACATCATTCCAAAACATATCAATCTATCAACTTGTGGTACAAAACTAGTAACCCAAACTCCAAAACCCGCAAGATTCGCCTCCACCGCCACGGCTCATGTACCAAACGCCATGCCCACTTAAACCCCAACCTATCTATCCACCATGGACACTTCGCGGTCACTCCCGCCCACTCGTCGAACGTCCCCCCGATTCCCATAGTCACTCTGACTCTTAGGTAGGGCCTATTCTCCTCAATCCACAAATCTTGGTACGGCGAACCATACGCGACAAGTAAATAGTCAGGCTCATACGCATTAATCTTGGCAATTGTCATACTTGCTTCTTCATTTTTTTCTACCTTTACCGTCTTGGCTCCTTCGTACCACGATATCTGGAGAGTGGGATATTTTTTACTCATATTGGCAGCCGCTCTCTCAGCCACCCCGACTCTCGCCCCCAAAAGAAATATTTTTTCATTCTTCTCCGCCGCATGGCGCACGATTTCCTCCGCCAACCCGACCCCACTAATCCTCTCTACTAGCATCTGGCGTCCAGAATCTAAAATCTTATTTGCCCACACTACACCCCACCCATCAGCAATCGTCAAGCATTGCGTCAGCACTTCTTTAAACTTTGGGTTATTTCGTGCTTCCATTATGTACTCTGAATTAACGGTCGCGATATGCAGAATTTCTTTCCTCTGGAGCCAAATTTTCCTTAGCACTTCTTGTTTATGAGTGCCAAATATACTCACACCTAAGATTTCTAGCGATTCATCCACCATTTTAATATCTCGGTTTGACCTTTTCAGATCATATTTTTTGTGTTTTTTTGTGTTTTTCAACTTACCTCCCTCACTACACTGCAATTAATCATACCCTCTTCACAATAATAGTGCAAAAATAGTACAAAAATTGCATAATAATATTATCCCATACTAAAATATCTATCAAAAACATCAAATCTACTACCTAAAACCCAGTTAATAGAACTCTAGGGCAATAAATATTCTATTAAATTATGTATTTATATCTCTTTTGATCAAATTATTTATACTCAATTCTAATCTTAAAGTTTATTATGTATTGATATATTTATATATTTGTGCATTAACTATTATACCCCTCCCCCACAAGTATTGATAAAGTCTGTCTTGCCGCCTTCTCCCATCCAAATTCCTTTACTTTTTTATATCCCATATTTATCAGTTTTTCCCGTAGTTTTTTGTCACTAGCTACTCGTTTCATCGCCCTCGCCAATCTATCTACACACTGTCCCTCAATTTGAGAATTTGTCATTTGTGATTTGAGATTTACTATGATCCCGGCCTCACCCACCACTTCGGGAAGCGCCCCGCCATCACTACTGATTACGGGTACTCCCGCGCTCATAGCTTCCAGTATGGGCAATCCAAATCCCTCCATGATTGATGGCTGGACATATAAAGCTGCTCCTCTATATAAACTCTGGAGATCTTGTTCACTCACCCGCCCTGTAAATACAACCTTGTCTTGCACCCCAAATCTGGTGGGGGCAGAAAGTATCTCCTCCGCCATCCACCCCACCCCGCCAGCAAGTACTAATTTGTAGTCAGAGACCGTGTCCCTAACGTAGATAGAGGCGAAGTGGGAGAAAGCCTCAACTAGAGTCACCAGATTCTTTCGCGGTTGCAAACTCCCCACAAACAAAATATATCGCTTCTCTAGTAATCCATATTTTTTAAGAGTCTCACTGGAATCGAGCTTCTGGCGTCTATCATCTAAATCCACTCCTTCATATATCACTTTGATCTTCTTTGAGCTAGTATGTAACTCTTTTTCGAGCTGTTTTGCGGTAAACTTGGACACCGCAATGAGTCGATCGGCTGCTTTTGTCGCGTAAATCGTCGAGAGCGGCAAGTACCATCGCTGTAACCA
>JBDRPO010000002.1:0-30223 GCA_043827085.1 bacterium
TTTGGTGTGAGCACCGATCCAATATCCATCTCCCATGGGCATAGTATGCCACAATCGGACAAGTCGTCCCGCCTCCAGCGGGACTCCCATTCATCCCCAGGCTTGAAAAGCCTGTGGTTTTCTGCAAAGGAATTTATAAAAGCCAATCATTTCATCGATGTTACCAACCCCATGATTGATTGGGTAAGAGTAAACTCTGGATACTCTCCCCTAGTACCAATCCTCCAAAAACTTGTACTTAGTTACGTCAGACAATCCAGTCTAAACTATGGAGTAAAAAGTATTCCTGAAGAAACCATGGTCATCCATGGACATTTTTCAGCAGATAAATTCGACTACTTATTACCCACTCCCATACAATCAGTAGTCATCGGTGACCCATGGAAAAGGATGGTTTCGCTATACCGTCAATGGCACAAAGTGAGAGGTCAATCCAACCATAGAGTCGTCATCCCTTTCGACGAAAATATGTCATTTGAGGAATTTGCTACCCTACCCGAACTTAACAACTACCAAACAAAGACCTTGGCAGGCAAAGATCTAACAAGTTTTGCTGCCGTCGGCACTGACACTAGAAATATTCCACCTAGCGCAAACAATAGTCTCAAGTTACGCAACTAACTGATCCCAATAAAATAGGGACCTAAAGTGTCTGAACTCTCCACCCCAGCTCTTTCCTTGCCATTGCCGTTGCCTGCTGATACTGTTCTTTCGTTAACTGATTATTTAAATAACAATACTTTTTGTTTGTTAGTCCCACACAGCCAAAACAGTCCGTGCAATTGCGTAAATAGGCTGAGTGGTAACAATTCGTACAATTACTAGTTATCATCGAGTACCAGCTCAAAACACATGGTCTTATCCTCTGGACTCAAACTCTCCCTGGCCGACACCAGCTTGTGCAAATCCGCAAAAAATACTCCCATTTCCTCTACCGTGTTCTTACTGCTCTTTGGGGGTTTCAGTATCAACTTCACTTTTTCACTCACCATACCCGTATTTTAACAGACCCGCCCCCACTTAGGGGTCCGTCCCCTAAGTAGATCAAACTATCTCACAACCTAAAAACCAGATCATTGCCGCTCTAAAATATAAACTTCAGTCGCTTTTGCTCCCTTCTCACCCAATTACTTGCCTTATCTAATTGATTCAACATCCCTTCACGCTCCCCACTAATATTCTCCAAAACCTTTACGATATCCCACAGTCTCTGACCTTGTTCCAATCTTTCAATAATATCCAACACAAAAGGTAATTCTGCCGAACTAATAGCTTCGTCAAGGCACGCATCAGCGATCAACTTCTCCCGAAATTCTTCCATTATTATATCTCCCCCACTAGCACGCTGTAATCCTCGATCCAAAAATCCATTTTATCCTCAGGCATTAGAAATACCTTGTCCGGTTTGAGCTCTTTGATAAACTCCTCCGTGTG
This sequence comes from bacterium, assembly GCA_043827085.1. Lineage (GTDB taxonomy): Bacteria > Patescibacteriota > Microgenomatia > UBA1400 > UBA12108 > CAJAUT01. The sequence continues at coordinate 1,435 of JBDRPO010000002.1, forward strand.
GGAGACGATAATCATTGTTCCTTTGTATGACTTGAGAGCATCCAGGATCACTCGCTGCGAAAGCACGTCAAGATAGGTCGTAGGTTCATCAAGAATTAGTAAGTTCGCATCGGTCGAACATAAGATTGCGATCGCGAGGCGTGTCTTCTCTCCTCCCGACAGCGTCCCCACTTTCTGGTGGACTTTATTCGCAAGGAAATTAAATTTGCCCAAGAATGACCGACAAAATGACTCCATCCGGTGACACTTTTCCATAAATAGATTGAGGACTGTCGCCTCCATATCAAAATCCTCGAATTCCTGTGAGTAGTATCCTATTTTGTTGGCCGAGTTTCGCTCCACTTGCCCCTCGTCTGGTTCCATCTGGCCAATCAATATCTTGATGAGGGTACTCTTCCCGACTCCGTTCGGGCCAAGGAGTGCGATCCGCTCGCCTCGCCGGATCGAAAAATCCAAATTCTTCAACACCACGAGTGCACCAAACGATTTAGACATTCCTTTCGCCGACAGAGGGATCTCACCTGAGCGAGCGGGCTCAGGTAGCTGGATCTTGATGCTCCTGACCGCTGGCGGTAGCTCTGGCAAATTTGCCTTTGCTTCCGCAATCCGACGCTTGAGCCGTACTTTTACCTTCACTCCCCTTTTTGATTTATACCGCTGGATCTTTTTATAGCCCTCTTCCATGCTTTTAATATGTTTTGCTTCAGCCGCAACTTTGCGTTTCAACAGTACCTCTGCCTCTTTCTGGAGCCTCTTATACTGGCTATAATTCCCCTTGTACTCCTCGATCTTGTGCTTGTATTTGTTGATATAGATCACGCGGTCAATCGCCTGATCCATGAGTCCCAAGTCATGCGAAATCAAAATTAGAGTTTTCGGGTACTGCGAGAGTAGATTCATCACCCAGTGTTTCCCCTCGCTATCCATAAAGTTAGTGGGTTCGTCGAGTAGTAAAACGTCTGGCTCTTTAAACAAAGCGCGAGCTAGAGCGAGCTTAGTCTTCATCCCCCCGCTATATCCTTGAGGTGTTGATAATAGATCAATCTCTCTGATCCCGAGTCCAGCTAGTAGCTTCCGGATCTCGTGTTCCTCTTTTTGCCCGTCAGGGCTAATATATTCCATGACTGTCGTCGCCTTGTCGAGGACCGGATCTCGCTTCACTTCCTGTGGCACGAGCTCCATTGTTCCCTCGACCATTACCGACCCTTCGTCCGGATTCTCTTCTCCCATAAATAGTTTAAGTAGAGTTGATTTACCAGTCCCATTCTCCCCCACGAGTCCCACCTTCTGGCCATCTTCCACGCGAAAACTAGCCTCCGTTAAAAGCGGCTTCTCTCCATAACTAAAACTAAGCTCATTTACTCTGATTCCCATCTGGTCATTGTATCATCTTGACATCAGTGCCACGAGAACAATCGTACCAACCGCAAACACCCCAAGCCATTTCGTGGTCGAGAGCACCAGTTGCACCGCCTCTTTCCCCCTCTTATCCATAAACAACATATATGGTCGATAAAACACCATCAATCCACATGCTAAAACGGAAAAACAGAATAAAGTCAAAAACATAAGCGGTGCAAAAGCCTGGTTAATGTGAGGAACCAGACGACCAGTACCCGTTATCAGGAGCGTAAACATAGCAACATACACAACCACCCCCACCGCTTGCATTAAACCTTCCTTATACGGAAATTTATCCTGTTTATTAAACCACATCAAACCACCCTCCTTTCTTTTCTACCAACATCTCCACTATATCACTTCGGTTACATTGTCAACTTCATGGCCTCAGCCACTCTCGCTACCGCATTGGCGTAAGCCGCCATCCGCAGGTTTACTTTGAGCTCAGTATACTTTCCCCACATCTCGGAGAAGGCTCGATCCATCACTCCTTTGAGCTTGGTTAGGACTTCTTCTTTGCTCCACACGGCGCCATGTAGGTTTTGTACCCACTCAAAGTACGAAACAGTGACTCCACCTGAGTTCGCTAGCACGTCCGGCACCGACAAAATACCACGCTTGGACATGACCACGTCAGCTTCCGGCGTCACTGGCCCGTTTGCCATTTCGATGACTGCTTTGGCTTGGATCTTCTCGGACACTTCACCTGTGATTACGTTTTCTAAAGCTGCCGGCACGAGTACCGTTACTGGTAACAGAAGTAGCTCGTCGTTACTAATGTTCTTTGTTCCGGGCATCCCTTGTACAACTTTATTCTTTTTCTTAAATGCGAGTGCTGCCTCAATGTCTAGACCTTGGGAGTCGTATACTCCGCCACGGGAATCAGAGATCGCAACCACCTTGTACCCCGCCTCCGAGGCTAGCTTGGCAAACCAAAATCCAACATTCCCCATACCCTGTACGGCAATCGTGACCTCAGTCTTCTTTAGTTTCATTTTGCCGACCAAATTCTCTAGCGTATAGTATCCACCCATCCCCGTCGCCTCTTCCCGACCCTGAGATCCACCAATCGCCAGTGGCTTGCCGGTAAAGGTGGCTTTCCAGTTCACCATTTTCCGCTCCGCTGGAGTCTTACTCTTCTCGATCTCATCCACCATCCAAGCCATGATCTGTCCATCCGTATTCACGTCCGGCGCTGGGACGTCCGACCATGGACCAGCAAATGCGGCGGTCCACTTCCCATACGCGCGGGACAGTCGCTCGAGCTCACCCTTTGAAAGTTTGCTGGGGTCAACAATTATCCCCCCCTTACCTCCCCCATACGGGAGAGATGCCACCGAGCACTTCCACGTCATCCACATCGAGAGCGCTTTGACCTCAGACTCACTGACCCCCTCGTGGTATCTGATCCCACCCTTGTACGGTCCTTTGCTGTTGTTGTGTTCAGAGCGAAACGCTTGGAATTTTTTGGTCGACCCATCGTCCATTTTCACTTCAAGCTCAGCCTTGTGTACCATGTCCGGCACGGACAATCTTGCGACCATCTTCTCGTCTAGTTTCAGAATCGTGGCTACTTGTTTGAGTTGGGCTACTGCATTGCTATATGGATCATTGATCATACTTCTCCTCTTTAGTTAATTAACACGAATAATTATATTTTACTTATACCCCCATAGGGTATATTTCACAACTAGTTCAAACTAGTATAAAAACTACCATCTCGCGCGACCACTCGATCCCACCCAGGCTTCATATTATGGTCTGCCCCAGGATAAACAAAATATGTGACTTCTTTCTCTTTATCTTTCAAGTTTTTTACCAACTCGTCGCTCCACTTTTTCGGTACCGACTCATCCGCCGAGCCATGGTGGATCTGGATGGGAATACTTATCCAATCCAAATATCTGTCGATAGAATAATTAAACACGTCATAATCTTGCTCAAAATGCGCAATCTGTTCCCGCAGCCACTTTCCACTATCAGAAGCTTCGTCGGTGTAATACAAAATGTTGTAAGGAAAAGGTTTCGAGACCGGCGCCCATAAAGAGACCCCCTTAACTTGAAAGTCCCCTCTCTTCCCCAAAATCTCGGCGACCGACAACATGATTTGTCCACCATTTGAGTGCCCCCACAAATATATGGGCCTCTCTTTAACGCTGGCAATCAAATCAAGTATTTCTACAGGTTTTACTAATCGTGCCCCAAGTGCGTTTTCGTCTTCCGGGTCACTCTCCCCGTATCCTGAAAAATCGGGAGCATAAGTCACATATCCTTGCTCTGCATAGTACCTAGCTGCATTCTTAGTCCCAACTCCTGTTTGATACGTCTCTTTGTCTACGTATCCCCTCGCCATGACCACTACTCCCTTTACCTCCCCAGTGGGCCGATTTATCTGTCCACTAATTCGCCTTCCCTCGCTCTGATAAAAAAACTTATCCGCTCCCACCTCAATCTTGCTAGCTACTCCTCCCCGCTCCGCTAACCGCTCAAAACTATACCTGTCATATGGTTTTTCCTGGGCAGAGACAAAAGATTGACCACCTTCGAGATTTTGCATCACACACCTGGTATGTGATATTTCCCACCACCCCACAATTACCACAACTGGCAATAACAACCCCAAAGCCCACCAATTAAATCTTGATCGCACGGGTCCTGCCCCCCCTATCCTCCAACCGATACCCCAATTTTTCTACATCAAGTCTAATCTTGTCTGCCTCAGCATAATTCCTCATTTTGCGTACCGCTTCTCTCTGCTCTATTAATTGTTCTACTTTAACTGGAATCTGGAGTCTAGCATCTGGCGTCTTATTCAAATCCAATCCCAAAACTCTATCAAACTGGTTCAAAAGATCCATTTTATCGTAGTTTGGTATATTTGATTTCGCCGCCTCCCACACCACCGCCAAAGCCTCCGGCATATTTAAATCGTTCTCAATCGCAGCCACAAACTTCTGGCTATACGTCTCAATTTTTTGTCTCTTCTCCTCTGACAAACTGGTCCTGTCCGCTTGATTAGCCTTTGCAGCCTCATATATCTCGCGCAATTTAGTTAGTGCCGCTGCCGCTGCCTTTAAACTATCCCAGGTAAAGTTAATCTGTCGGCGGTAGTGCCCAGTCATATAAAAATATCTTAAAGCCAGCGGATCAAAGCCTTTGGCGACAATGTCGGCAACCGTATAAGCATTACCCAAGCTCTTCCCCATCCGCCCAGAGTCCACAAGGAGAAACGCTCCGTGCACCCAGCACTTTACAAATGGTTTCTTGCCAGTTGCCCCCTCCGCTTGGGCAATCTCATTCGGGTGGTGAGTCGAGCACAAATCCTCTCCACCAACATGGATATCAAATTGGTCACCCAAATACTTGGTGGACATGGCAGAACACTCTATATGCCAGCCCGGGAACCCCACTCCCCACGGGCTCTCCCACTCCATCTGTCGCTTTTCATCTTGCGGACTAAACTTCCACAAGGCAAAGTCGCGTGGGTTCTTTTTCTCTGGATTTGGCTCCAGCCTCGCGCCCGTCTTCATCTCATCCAAATTCGACAGCTCGCCATACTTCAACCCTTTAGCTTCAAAAGCAACTGTATCAAAGTATATCCCATCAGTGATTTTATACGTGAGTCCCCTCTCTTCCAATTTCTGAATCATCACTATCTGCTCGCTGATGTGCTCTGTGGCCTTACAAATTATCTCCAGCTTCGTAATATTAAGCATCTCCATGTGAGTTAAAAACTCTTCTGTATAACCTTTAGAAGTATCCCACGCCGATCTTCCTGTCTTTAATGCCGCCTTCTCCAGTCTATCCTCCCCTTGTGAAGCGTCTCCCTCATTGTCACCTGTAAGATGTCCCACATCTGTAATATTCATCACATGTTTTACTTCGTATCCCAGGTACCGTAAACTCCGGACGAGAAAGTCAGATAGAGTGTACGTCCGCATATTCCCGATTTGGGCAGTCGAATACACCGTCGGTCCGCAAGTGTACATCCCAATCTTTCCCTCTTCCCTCGGCACCACCTCTTCTATTTGTCTACTTAAAGAATTAAACAGTTTCATGTCTATATCTTATCATCCCGCCCCCCACGCCTTATTCTCCGCACTTGCCTCGGACTTGGCGGCCTTGAGCCCAATATCTTCCTGCTGTTTTTTCTGAAACTCAAATTCCTTTTTCTGCTCTTCTTTCTTCTCCTCGACTTTTTTCCGCTGCTCCTCTTTTTGTTCGTACTCCATCCTGGCTTTCTGCATCCCCCCTTCAACCGTCGTATCTAGTCCCCATTCTCTGACTAGTTTTCCCCGGATATGCGCCAGCTCGATATCATCCTTCTTTTCCGATAAACCTTGGTATTTCTGAAAATCCTCCTGGGTTTTAAACCCCGTCTTAGCTAGATCCGCTAGCGGATCATTCTGAGTCGCCGTCGAAGTCGTGTTTTGTTGCGTTTGTTTGCCCTGTTCCATCTGCACCCCCACCACATCCTTTACCACCTCCACAGGCTCCGCAACCACACTCTTTACCACGTGCTTCGCCAGTCCCGCCAAATTTTGCCCCACATTCTTCCAAACACTCATATCTCCAATATACACGGACAGGAGACACATAGTTCCCAAAAGATCCGACCTCGTAGGTTGAAAGTTAAATCAAAACCTACAAGGTCGGATCTTGAAGACACAATCACCCCAAGAAATTTTTTGCCAATACCAACAGCCCCAATATCGCCACGGTATAAACAAACGTCTTTGCCAGATCTTTCACCACATACTCGCTGGACAAATAGCTAAACTCGCTCATGTCCCTAGCTTGTGTCCTCTCCTCCGCTGCAATCTTAAAGTTCTGCAACCTATACTCGCTCTGAATTTTCTGTGCTCGCGTCTTATTCCTTGCCATCTTCACCTTCATTGTATTCTTTATTACTCTGTATATCTTCTTCAATAAGTTTTCGCAAATATACCGCTCTCGGCAGTTTTTTCTTATGCGAAATCCAGTCGAGATAAGTGCCAATTTGCGGTGAGATAAAAAAATTGAAACGTGTATCACTATTTATCTTGGCAAATTCTATATACTCCATTAACTGGGCCTTCAGATTTTCCGGACTATACTCCACCAAATAAAGTAAATCTCTTCCCTGATGAGTCAGTATGTTAGGTTTTTTCCCTTTCAAATACAAAGCCAATACCTGTCGATTATCCATCAGCGTTTCCGCGATCTCTTGTCCCACTCCAAATGAGGGTGTCGATACTTCAGCAATTAATAAAGTTGCCTGCTTTCTCCATTTACTCATCTTATTCTGAACTAAAGCGATTTCCTTCTCAGTTTGATTCCTGATAATCGATCCATCCTTGTCCTGCATGTGACTCGCCATCACCGTATGTCCCGCACGCTCCAATATTGACACTATCTTGTCGTACAACTCACGACCCTCGGGGCTAACGCGACTGATTGCACCGGTAAAATATATTTTCACATCAATATCCTCGTGCCAAACGCGTGTACGAGCGTCTGGTCGTCTGCGTATTCTATCTCAACCCCAGTCGGAAGTCCACGACCTATCCGGCTAATTTGTACCTTACACCCCTCCAAAGCTTGCTGGATATACAGGGCCGTCGCCTCTCCTTCAAGACTCGTATTGGTCGCAATAATCACTTCTTTGACTTTCCCCTTCTTCACCCGCACGCCAAGCGTATCTATGTATAGCTCATCTGGACCAATATTGTTGAGGGGAGAGATCGACCCATGTAGTACATGGTACACCCCGTGGTAACTCCCCGACTTTTCGATCGCGAGGACATCCTGAAAAGACTCCACGACGCATACTTGAGTACTATCTCTTGCTGGATTTCCACAGATCGAACATTGTTCTTGATCAGTCAAATTATGGCAAATCGTACATATCTTGGTGTTTTTCTTTAGGTTCGACAGTGAATTTGCGAACGAATCTAGGTCACGCTGTGGCACTCGCAAAAGGTAAAACGCCAGTCTCTGTGCGCTGCGTCTCCCGATCCCAGGCAACTTCTCAAATGAACTAGTCAAATCCTCCACAACTTTCGGCAACTTCATAATGGGTATTGTATTCTACCAAGTAAGCGAGCTACAAGGTGCAGTCAAAGAAAGGTTGGCGGATGAAATTTTGTCGACGTTACAGGCGCGAAAGCAGCATGTACCGGAGATCAAAATTTGCGTCCGGCAAGCTTTCACCCAAACCTACTGCGCTCCCCCCATCCCGCCACCAAGAAGTCCTTTAAGTCCACCAGACATTTCCTGCAGTTTCTTAGCTGCAATCTGTTGTGATTTTTTGATCGCATCGTTGAGGACCTTCACGAGTCTCTCTTCGTACTTCCCATCAATCGTGATCGTCTGGACTTTCTGATCCGCCGTCATAACCACTCTGATTCCCCCCTCTTCTACCTCGATCACCTCCGCTTGCAGTTGTTTTTGCATTTGCACGGCCTGGTCGCGAATTTTCTTGAGTTGGCTTACCTGTTGTCCCATTTGTTGGAATTTATCAAACATAAAGTGTCTCCCTAGCTAGTAAATATTGCTATCGCGTCATTGATTATATCACTCTCATCTTGTGTTTTCGTTTCTGCTTTACTGATATCTGGTGTCTGGTGTCTAGAGTCTGCTTCCACTCTCACCTTCATCGGCCTCCCCATCACTTCGCTCACCATTTTTTCAAGTTTACTCATCACTTTGTCTGTCTTTATCTGATCACGGTGGAAACCATACTGAACCTGGATCGTCAACTCGTCACCCTGGATCCTCGCTGGCACAGCTTTGGAAAGTAGTGCCCCCATCGTCACGCTATCCCCGTTCAAACTTCTCATCAGCTGCTCCCATACCTTTTTATGATCTCCCTGAACTTCAACAACCGGCTTCGCCTGCTTATTTGGCTTTACCGATTTTTCCGAACCCATCCCGCACCACTCCACAATCGCAGTTTGGATCAAGAGCTCTCCGTCCAAACTTGTCTCGAGGCGTCTTGCCACCTCGTCGAGCGAAAATATCAGCTTCGTCGCCTCAATCTCTACCTCTCCCGTCAGGAGTTTGTCTCGCATCCTCCTCATGATCGACAAAAGCAAATACGAGAGGTCTACTCCACCTGTAACTGCCTCATCGAGCTTAGCGAGTGCAACTCTTGCATCTTTAGCAACCAACGCGGCAACTAATGGCTCAACCGTGTAGCCCGCGCTCCCCGTGACCAGCAGCTCGATCTCCGCTACCCCCACACTCTCGTTGTTTGACAATACTTGGTCAAGTATTTTTACTCCGTCACGAAACGACCCATCCACCGCGCGGGACAGATACTCAAGAGCCTCGTCACTCACCTTTTTCCCCTCTCCCAAGACCACTCGTGCAAAGGACCGTCGCATTTCCTCTGAAGTCGCTCGCGTAAACTGGATCTGAACACAGCGAGAAACAATCGTCTCCGGTACTTTGTGTAGCTCCGTTGTACACAGGATAAACAAAGAGTGAGACGGTGGTTCCTCAAGAGTCTTCAAGAGCGCATTAAACGCTTCGGACGTCAGCATGTGCACTTCATCGATAATATAGACCTTCCGTCGCAAGATAGCCGGAGCCAGACGGATTTTTTCTTTAAGCTCGCGTATATCGTCAATCCCACGATTTGAGGCCGCGTCAATCTCAATTACATCCACCGCTGATCCCATGAGGATCGACTTGCATGCAGGACACTTATTACATGGATCTCCTAGTTTTTCCCCATTTTTCTCACAATTAACAATGCGGGCTAGCACTCTAGCCGTGCTCGTCTTCCCAGCTCCCCGTGGACCAGTTAGGAGGTACGCGTGGGCCAATTTATTGGCCTTAACAATATCCGAAAGCATCTTTCGGACACTCGAGAGGTCCAGTTCTTCAATCGTTCGCGGCCGATATTTCAGGTAAAGATTCATATGATCACTCTACCAAAAATAACTTCAAGGTTAAATCATACAAACTGTATCGTACAAAAACTTGGGTGGCACGATTTTCGTGCACGTAAAAATGAGCCAATCAAGCAAATAATGTGCAGACGCGTAGCGGGCAAGCATTTTTGCCTGATGCGAATAAATCGAAACAAAATTGTGACACGCGAGTTTTTTAACAACAAAATCACTCGTGATGGTACCCAAGGAGGTGCATCAGTCCATGCTCAGCAAGGAACTTGATCTGCTCATCTACTTTGCACTGTTTCTCCAAGGCCTCTTCAATGGCAATCGGATAGCACACAACAATATCCCCTAGTCTCAGTATCCCATCAGGGGAAGCCATAAATGGCCGATCATCCGTCGGATCGTTCAAGGGAAACGACAATACATCTGTCGGCCCAGGGAGGTTCATATACACGTGGTGCAACTCACTCATTTTCCGCTTACCCACCACTTGTACATCCACTTCCACCTCGTCAGTCAATCTATTTTTTGTTAGTACTGTAGTTAAATGTTCTCTCAAACGCTTGCGATCAAAGGGAAACTTGGCATCAGCTAAAATATTTATCGTGATCATTTTGACACAAACAATTCTTTTACGATCCTAGCAACTATTGCTCCCTCAGCTCCCTTGCCAACTACCTTCATCGCCACCTGCATTCCTGCCCCAAAATTACCTGCGCTTAACACTTGCTCCTTGATACTTAATACTCTCTCCCTCACTTCCTCCTCCCCCATCATCTTGGGCAAATACGTTTCAATCATCGTTAGCTCGTATTGCTCTTTCTCCGCTGCCTCCATTCTTCCCGCTCCCTTATACGCCTCAATCGCCTCTCGTCTCTTTTTGGTTTCTTTCTTCAGTACTTCAACGATCTGCTCGTCGGTCAGGTTGGGTGAGTCAACCTCAACATATTTGATGGCCGAGACCAGTAGTCGCAACGAGTCCAAGCGCGCTTGATCATGCGCCTTCATCGCGGTTTTCATCTCGTCTTGTAATGTTGTCAAAATCGTCATTTTTTCTTTGAAGCGTTCAAGCGCTGCATCCGATCCACGTACTTTTTACGCTTGATTTCGTTGTTGCGCTCTTTCCGCAGGACCGAGGGAGACTTGTGAAACTCACGATTTCGCACTTCTTCAATCACGTTCTCGGTCATGACTTTTTTCTTGAACCGACGGATGACTCCGTCTGGCGACTCATCTTTTTTGGCTTTAACTATAATTGGCATTTACTAGGACACCCCCTTAATCATCTCTAGTAGGTCATTCAAATGTAACTGCGACCTTTCTTTTAAAAGTCCTTTATCTGACCCAGAGAATAGCATGTGCCCAGAATTGTGGTATACCCACCGCTCCTGGCTTTCATGCTCCGCTATTTTATCATACAAACTCTCTAAAGTTAGTTTCACGCCTGGTGCCGTCTTCACTTTCAAATAGCCGTGTTTACTGTCCTCAATGACGACAATCTCGTATCCCATCTTTTGCGCAATTTTTGAGACGTCATCCGCTCCGCTCTGGACCGCAATCCCCTTACCCCACAGACACGTAAACTCCACTCCCTCCATAATCGCCTCGCGCCCATTCTCCCAGTCTTTTAGGCGTTGATACACGCCATCGAGGTACACAAAAACCATCCTGGTCACCGCTTCATTGTCATGTGTCTGCAAGCGGTGCAGAGCGGGGATGATCTCATGGAGCATAAACGCCATGCGTGGTGAGTCCGTCCCATGCCAGTAGCAATCAGCAAAGGTATCTATCTCGTAGGCAATCTCAATCATGTCTTTCAGGGACTGATTCTCCGGATCGATCTTTTTCTCTGCAACAAGCTCCTCCAACACCAATTTGGCCGCGCAAGTCGAAAATCCACCCGGTTTGTGGTGATCAAATTTTCCCGCTCCTACGTCTACATGCACAACATTCGGATCATTATCTGGTGGTAATCCCTTGTAGGTAGTAGGTGCCGGCACAAATTCGAACCTGGCATCGCCAAATTGCGGTTGATTAAACCGGACGAGAAGCCACGCCGCCATAATCGCGTCTAGATCTGGATGAAGGTGAGTCACTATCAACTTGGACATAAGCCTATTCTACAACAAACCCATTATTACTTTCGCCAATCTGTCAGGATCATGCCGCACCATACTCCTTATCAACTCGTCTCCTCTCTCTTTCTTCACTTTCCCTCGCCACAACAACTTCTCCCTCACAATCTTCATTCTTACTGGAATCTGGAATCTCGAATCTTTTGTCTGTTCCAGATCATCTCTCACCATCTCCGCCCCTTCCTTCGTGTACTTCTCCCGCATATTCCGTTGAATCGATAGATCGGAATTAACCACTACACAGTCAACTCGCTCAACTGGTAAATATTTCCCCAAATCTTCTAGAAACATGCTCGCTTTATAAGCGTAACTCTCTCCCATCTTAGTCATCAAGTTCATCGCAAACACCAGCTTTGCCTTGCTCTTTGTGATCGCCTCTGCCACTCCATCAACAACCAGATTAGCAATTGTATTAGTGTATAAGTCGCCGGGCCCGAGGACGATCAAATCAGCTTCCTCGATAGCACGCCTAGCCTCTCGATCTATCTTAGTTCTTGGCACCGTCCTCAGTGACACAATTCGCTTTCTCCCCACCTCCCCCTTCCCCAAATCAATCAGATGCTCCCCAAGCACCTCCGTCCCATCCTCATAGGTCGCAAGAAGCGATACCCTGTCGTACGAAACCGGTAGGATCTTTTCTGTGACCCCTAGAAATTTTGCCGTTTCCTTGATCGCTTGTCGCTGATCGTGCATCACGTCCGCAACTGCCGCCATAAATAAGTTTCCAAACGTCATCCCGGCAATCCCCACTCCCTGATAGTAGCGATAAGAGAATAGCTGTCGCAAAAGTCCCTCGTTCTCTGATAATGCGACCATACACTGTCGCACTCCAGAGGTTGGCAAAAGCCCAAACTCATCTCGCAGCACTCGATTACTCCCTCCATCGTCTGCCATCGTCACTATCGCAGATATATCTAATTCTGGATACTTTTTTAGTCCCCGCAAAACCGTATACGTCCCCGTCCCACCACCTATGACCACAATCCTTTTCTTCATCAAGAATATTCTACTCTACGAGAAAAACAGGTCCTTCACCGTCACGACAATCAAGAGCAAAATCAAAATTCCCATTCCCGCTGAGTTCACATACCCCTCGTACTTGGCGACTCGCTTCCGCCCCACTATTTTCTCGAGTCCGAGCATGAGGAGTCTCCCCCCATCCAAAGCCGGAAAAGGTAACAAATTAAAGATCGCCAGATTCAAGGAAATTATCCCCCCAAACCTCAAGAGGCTGATCCACCCATCCGCCGCCGCTTGCTGCCCAGCTTTCACAACCGCAACCGGCCCGCCCACATTTTTGATTAGCTCCACTGGATGTAAGAATATCCGGACAAACTCCTGGCTCCACGCGAGAGCTTCCTTTGTCCCCTCGACTGCGTCGTAAAACGGTGCCTCATACCAACTTTTCTTGACATATATAATGATCGGTACGGTTGACACTCCGACTCCCAGTGCCCCCTCTCCCTCAGGTGGATTCTCCCGTGGGATGATTGAAACTTGTCGCTCACTCTCCGACTTACGCCCACTGCTATCCATCTTGGCTAGGTACAGACTGATCATCTGCCCCTTTTTGTCTTTCATAATCTCGATAAACTGTTCAGCCGTTGATACGTCCGCGTCACCCACCCGTACGAGGATATCCCCGATCGCGATATCAGCTAGCTCCGCCGGAGACCCCTTTGCTACCTGGGTGATAAGTGCCTGCTGTCCCGCCATTTGGGGGATCCCCAGCTTGGCATACACCACACTAAACATTGCGATTCCCACGAGAAAATTCATCGTGACACCAGCCAGGATAACGAGTGCCCTCTGCCAAGCAGGTTTTGCAAAAAACATGTGTCGATGAAGTAATCTATCAACTTTAGATATCAGTGGGCCTGCCACTCCGAAGCCTTCAGGCGAAGGGTGGTCCTCGCCAGCTAGCCGGACAAATCCTCCAATCGGGAGCCAGTTCAGGGTATACTCCGTCTCTTTGTGCTTGAAAAGCTTTAGCGCTTTGGGCGGGAGCCCAATTCCAAACTCCTCGACTTGGATCCCAAATAGCTTAGCAATGAGAAAGTGTCCGAATTCGTGGAGAAGTACCAAGAGAGATAGAATTAAAATTGTGGACATCTCTCCGATTATACCTCAGAGCGAGACCATGCTAACTAGCTTTATATTTTCGCCGGTCTTCCCCGACACACCCTTGATGAAAACCTCGATCGTCTTGCTGCCATCGCGCAGGTAATCTTGCTTGAGGAAGTCCGCTACACTCGCAGGTTTCATCGAGGCAACCTGCATCGCCAACTCCCGCCCCAGGTTCTGAAAGTCCTCGGTCTTGGCGACAAAGTCAGTCTCGCAAGCTAGCTTAACCAGCGCTCCCACTTTCCCGTTAAAGTGTACATAAGCAAAGACATAGCCAGCTTCGGTCTCACGCTCGGCTTTATCAGCCGCCCTCTTCATCCCTTTTTTCTCGAGCCAACTTTTAGCTGCCTTCGTGTCACCCTTAGATTCAGTGAGAGCCTTGCGGACATCCATGATCCCCGCCCCAGTTTCCTCACGCAGTTTTTTAATCTGATCTACGGTTATGGTCATACAGCTTTCCCTCTAATTAATCTTAATCCTTTTTCGATGGCCGCGGTCACCGCTAGAGTCAGCATCACCACTGACTTCAAGGCATCATCATTGGCTGGGATTACATGGGCTATCCCCGTTGGATCACCGTTGGTGTCTACAATCGCAATGACGGGGATCGAGCGGTGAGTTGCCTCGCGCATCGCCGTGACTTCATGGATAGGATCCACGATAAATACAACTTTAGGCAATCCTTTAAGAGTAACAAGTCCTCCGTACATCCGTTCCAAGCGGTCAATTTCGCGCTTTAAAAGTACCTGTTCTTTTTTGGTGTATTTTTTGTACTCCCCCGCCTCAAACTTTTTCTTCATGTCAATGAGCTTGTCTACTCTACCTTTTATCTGTTCCCAGTTGGTAAATAGGCCACCCACCCAGTGTGTGGTCATAAAGGCCACTCCGAGTCGCTCCGCTTCGCTCTTTATGGTCTCAGCGGCTTGCGCTTTTGTTCCGACGAGGAGGATCTGTCCACCTTGGGATATCACGTCTACCAGGTAGTTACAGGCATCAGACAATGCTTGACGAGTCTGCACTAAGTCAAAAATCTGTACGCCGTTTTTTACTGCGTAAACGTAATCATCCATTCGGGGATTGCGGCGCTTGATCGAGTGACCAAAGTGCACACCCGCCTCAAGCATTTCTTTCAAACTCGGAAGTTTCTCAAACTCAACTTGAGTTTTTACTGGCTTCTGGGGTCTAACTTCTGGAGTCTTAATTACTTTCTTTTTACTCACCTTGGCCTTAGTTGCCATATATTTATCTCCTTAAACTTCTCTAGAAACCCTGACTCAGGAGATTGTCTCTAGATGTAAATTTTATTACCCAGGTATTGTACCAAGCGGAATTCATACGTGCAATGAGCAATCTCGGAATCAACGCGCGGTCAGAGGGTCTGACCTTGAAGGAAGTTCCCAACCCGAAGGGATGGTCAGACCCTCAAGGTGAGCTCTGCCGCGTTATTCATCAGGCACGCGATCGTCACTGGCCCGACCCCACCAGGTACTGCCACCGCCACTGATGCTTTTTGATATACTTCACTTGACATATCACCCCTTGGCGCCCCCACATCGACCACAATTGCTCCCTTCTTTACCATCTCTTCCGTTACGATCCCCGCTTCCCCCACACAGCTTATTACCACGTCCCCTGCAAGGACTGTCCTCGCAGCCTCATCCCCTCTTCCCACTTCGCTGACGTGTACTCCACGCTCTCTCAGATAATACACAAGTGGTCTTCCTACCACTCCCCTCGCCCCCACCACCACGAAACTAGATTCTAGATTCCAGATTCTAAATTCCAGAGAAATTTTATCTAAAATTGCAAGCACTGCCCTCACCGTCGCCGGCATTACCTTCGATTCTTCCCACCGAAGCCCATCCACATCTTTCGACAGTGGTATCGCCTCCAACACCCTAGGGGTCCGGCCCCTAAGGACTTCTGGCAGAGGTAACTGCACCATCACTCCACTCACATCCTTCCGCGCCCCTATTTCTGCGATTTCTTCTCTCAACTTGTCACTCGTCACTTCTCCCTTCTGCCTTATAATCTCAAAATCCATGCCGCAATGTTCGGCTGCAGATTTTTTGAGTCGCGTGTACAACTCACTAGCTTGCAGTGAGCTCGTCGAATCTGCTGGGTCATTACCCACCAAAATACTCACGATCTTGGGTTTAACCTTCATCCCCCCCACTCTTGTCTTAACCCGCTCTTCAATTTCTTTCGCAAATCCTTTCCCGTCAAAAATCATAATGTGATTGTATAACATAGTAAAGCTTGGCGGATAAAATTTTGCCGACATTACAGGCGCGAAAGCAGCATGTACCGGAGGTCAAAATTTTCGTCCGACAAGCTTTAGAAAGTACGCCAAACCAGACAAAATTGAGCTATAATATCCACATGACTCCCTTACAGCAAACTGATCCCGAAATTTACGACCTCATCCAAAAAGAAGCCCAGCGTCAAAAAGACGAGCTCACTCTAATTCCCAGTGAAAATGTGGTCAGCGACGCCGTCAAAGAAGCGGTAGGCTCGGTCCTCATGAATAAATACTCCGAAGGCCAACCCGGCAAGCGCTACTACCAAGGCAACAAATACATCGACGAAATCGAGTCGCTCGTTGAGCAACGTGCCCTCGCTTGCTTTGGTCTTTCCGAGTCAGACTGGCACGTCAACGTCCAGCCAGTTACCGGCTCGATCGCCAACCTCGCCGTCTACACTGCCCTCCTTCAGCCTGCCTCGCCGACAGGCGGGCCGGGTGACAAAATGCTCGCCATGTCCCTCTATGATGGTGGTCACTTAAGCCACGGCTGGAAGCTACCAGATGGCAAACCCATCAGTTTCACCGCCCGCCTCTTCGACACCCACTTCTACTCCGTGGACCCTGTGACCAAAGTTTTTGACTACGAGAACGTCGAAAAAGTTGCCCAGGAAGTGAAGCCTAAAATCCTCATTAGCGGTGGCACCGCCTACCCTCGCGAGATCGACCACCAGCAAATGCGCGTCATCGCCGACTCGGTCGGGGCCATCTACATGGCCGACGTCGCCCACGAGGCGGGACTCATCGCCGGAGGCGCCAACCCTAGTCCCTTCCCACATGCCCACATCGTTACTATGACGACTAGAAAAACTCTTCGCGGCCCCATCGGCGCGCTCATCTTCGCGCGCAAAGATTTGCGCGTCCCCAACGTAGTCGAAGGCGAAGTGGGACAGGCTATTGATTTTGCCGTCTTCCCCTCTATCCAGGGCGGCCCACAAAACCACTCCATCGCCGGCATTGGCGTAGCGCTCCACGAGGCGATGCAGAGCGATTTTAAAGTGTATACTCACCAAGTCGTGAAAAATGCCCAAGTTCTCGCAGCCGAGCTCATGAAAGTCGGCTTTGACGTCGTGACAGGCGGGACTGATAAACATCTGGTCCTCATCGATCTCCGCTCCCGCGGCTGGTCGGGCAAAGATGCCGCCCTCGCCCTGGAAAAAGTCGGGATCATCGCCAATAAAAATACCGTCCCTGGCGAGACCGGCAAACCCTGGAACCCCTCCGGCCTCCGCCTCGGCACCCCGGCTCTCACCACCCGCGGCTACACCGAAAAAGACATCGTTAAAGTCGCCCAAAAAATCACCACCACCCTCAACTAACCTTCAGACGCATTCTCTTTCTGAAATTTCACCCAATGCAAATGTGCGTCTGTGGCAAATTGACTAGTGGGTAAATATGCAGTCAGCCGAAAAGCCTCTATGGTCATCCCGATGACAATCTCCCCGGGTAATTCTCCATAGTATTTAAGTAACCCACTCATCACTTCCTCATCAATTACACCTTTTCCTCTTAAACCCGTAAGCCAAGAAAGCTCATCTGCTGCTACCATATATACACCTCCTACGTAATTATATTATCGGAATTATAGGCCCTCTCCCATCATCTTGCAACTTCTAACCACCCTCTCCACCAGCTCCCTCTTTGCTCCCTCATCATGCGCAAAGTCCAACTTATCCGTATCCACGATTAGTATTTTCATTTGAGAATTCGACCCGCCTGCAACAGCTGTGCAGTAGGCACTGCGGGCAGGGAATTTGTGATTTGAGATTTCCTTCAGCCACTCTCTATTTACTCTCTTCATCATCAAAAAATACTCAGGCTCCACGCTCTCAAACTCACGCTTAGAATCTAGCGCCCGCCGTATCAACTCATCATCACCAATCTGCAAGTAAACTAGTAAATCAGGCGAGGGCGCCAAGCTCCAGTCGAGACTACGATAGAATTTGTCATACTCAACAAAATGCTCCTCACTCATCCTCCCGAGCCGTCGATTCGTCTCGGCATAGTTGTAATCCGTCTCTGGCGCCACATCCTGGATAAAGATACCCTCACCCCCATCTCTCACTTGCTCAAACTTACGTCTAATAAACCACTTCTGCGACTCCAAGAAGTTCTTGGCCGGATCAGCATAACTCTTCTTCAGATATGGGTTGTGCTGCCAATCCTCATAGCTCTCGCTCACTCTCATCCCCCGCTTTCTCAATCCTTCCGCGATCACCTTCACCGCTGTCGTCTTCCCTACTCTCATCGAATCCGCCGCAATCTCAATCCGCAACCCTCTATTCCTATTTGTCCGTTCAATAGCAAGGTTTCTCATCAGTCTAACAATCCCGACAGCTGAGCCAAAGTGCTCTCAACAAAAGTAATATCATTTACACCCAATCCTTCCAATGTTGGATCTTTTATACCCATATTTAAATCATCTCCCCACCTACATAACATGGCTTCGCCACTATGTCCATAGATTATTGCAAACGTTTCAACGCTTACATACCCCCCTGCGAGTGCCCCCAACATAGCAATTTCGACCCCTCCGAAAGCCCCTGAGAAATGCCTCTGTGGATACTCTCCTCCAACTGGCGCTTGTTGCTGAGCAAACCTTTTCCACTCTGTAGAGCCCCATAAACTCAATCCCTGCGGCTGACCACTCGCGACACTCATATAAATCCCCCCCCCACTAAACTATCAATTTCCCCTCACCAGGTCAACTAGATCACAGTATCAAAAAATCCTACTAACTGGCTCGCAGCCTCCTTCAACTTCATATATTCATCATGATCCAACTGGCTAGCCACGTTCCACACGTCCGGTACTTTTCCATCAGGACTTGCCGCCACATCTCGCAAAAATTGTCCAACGCCTTCTTTTCTCATATCTTGCCAAAAATTCATACCAAAATACGTACGTAATGCTTTACACACTCTTCTACTCATCTGGTATGGCAATCCCTCCGCGAATAATTCGACTGGGTAATGTTCATCATTTTTCTCTTTAATTTTTCTCACAGTTTCCTTATTTAAAGCAAAATCGCCCAATTTAGCTAAATATTCAGCATATGTAAAACTGTCTCTTAGTAAATTAAGCTCATTTTCCTCCCAGTTATCCTTAGATATCAATGCCGACAATCCAAAAACCACGATATCGGCGGTCTCACTTGCCAATTCATTTCTCTCAGATTCTCTCTCTGGATTTGTCTCAATTCTCTCGAATTGTGATCTGGGTGCGTAAGTTTCTGCTATTTCATGTGCCATCGAAGTTATCAATCGGTCAGGGTTGTTAACATCCTCCTCCATCATTATTGGTCTAGCTTCTAAAAAATCTATCTGCGCCAACAAAGCCGGAACCAAATATTCAAAATTCCTAAGCTCTCTTAGTCTTTCAGAAATTGCTGCGATATTCGTCATTCTCCCACTATACCCAGTCCCGCGCACTCCCTACAATCACTCCAAATACATCACACCCAGTCAAAATTTCCTTCGCCAAATCCAAATTACTGTCCCGCCAAGTAGTACAAATCCCACATACTCTAGTAGTTGCGGCCAGTAGAATATGGTCGCCGTCCCGCTCAATGGTACGATCCACCCATTCGCCCACCCATCCACCCTCACGTGCGGCAGTCCTATCGATACCCACCCCTCATCATATCCTTGTGACAACTTCAATAGTCCGCTCCCTCCCACCTTCACTCTATATAGCCACGTCCCCGTCTTCTTGACCTCTGTGATTTGCAATCCGTTCCCAATTTGAGAATTTGAGAATTTAGGATTTGTGATTACCTTCGCCCCCGCAATTTGCTCTATCGGGAACCACCTCACCTCCACCGGCTGCACAATATTTTCTGTCTTTTGCCCAAAACTCCTAGTCTCAATATTGAGCGTGTAGTACCCATCCCACGCCCATGGCAACAAGCCAAAGGATTGGTCAAATTTCCCCTTACTCATCAACCACTCGATATCATTCCTCTTACTCCCCGTGTTATATAAAAAGAATTTGAGGCTCCTCCCCTCTGTGTTCTCTCCCTTGATCCTCATCAAATATGACAGTCTTGTATCTAGCTCTTTCATTGTCACATAGTCGCACGCCGCCCCTCGCTCGTCAGCGACATATCGTGTCCCCCGCACTCCAGGGTCCGACCTTAAAGGTTGATCCCAACCCGCAGTATCAAAGGCGGGAAGGTCGGACCCTATCGGTTGCGATTCTAATTGGAGAATTTGAGAATTCGCGATTTGTGATTTCGTGGCGGAACCACGTTTTAGCACATCACAATTGCCGACTGTCCCCTGACCCTCTTTCCCAAAGTCATAAATCTGCGGCTCTCCAAGCACCTCTACCTTCAGGGTCTGACCCTGTAGGCTAAATTTCTGATCAGTTAAATACTCACTCCACTCCACTCCCTCACTCACTCTCGCCACGAAATAATTCTTCCCCTCCTCCGGCTTCTCCTTCCCCAAAAATCTTGGTCCCACTTGCCCGGTAACATAATATGCGGGTAAAGGATCCCACCGTGTGCCTAGCGTAGTCGCAGACGAAGTGGCAAACTCAACCCTCACTATCTCCCCTACCTTCCACCCAGGCACCCATAGTTCCGAACCTTGCGCGATTATCGGCGAGTGTTCGGAACTTACTGCAACTTTGTTCTCCCCATACTCCACGTTCTTTATCTCTTCCTTCATGAGCCCCGCCAACGGATATTCTACCCATGGTACTGCGGTCACGTAGTGACCGACGTCCCCATACACCACATCTCTCCTCACTTTCCCCGTGTCGCCCTCAGCCATTGTGTAGCTACTCGGTGCACTTACAAACTGTTCTCCCTTACTCCCCATATCCCACACCGTCAAAACCTCCTCATTAAAAACCCTCCCCCACCCCAGCTCCTCTGCCAACTTCTTGGTCTCCTCAATTCTCAAAATTTCCCTCCCCTGTCCCGCCGCTATCACGCTCTCATCTAGCAAGACATATCTCACATCATATTTCTCCAGCACCTTTGCGACCTGCTCCATGCAGCCCAACAGTTCCGATCCTTGCGCGACTATAGGCGAGTGATCGGAACTTTGTGATCCTGTAACTCCGCACCCATACAAAGCCGTCGAAAACTCATCATAAAATCCCTCATTATACGAACTCCACACATCGAAAGCTCTATCTAAAATAGGTTGCTCTATCCCATACCACAAAAATCCAGATCCGGAATATCCCCAATCATGTACCTGCCATCCCCACATCCAGGCACTTGGAAGATAAACGATCCTACCCTGCTTATCTTGATTATTAAAAAACTTCATTATCTGACCATATTCACCTGGCATCGATATTTTCATTCGTTCATAAATCAAATTTCCCTTAAACATCGGCCACATATAAAAGATTAAGCCACCAACTCC
This sequence comes from bacterium, assembly GCA_043827085.1. Lineage (GTDB taxonomy): Bacteria > Patescibacteriota > Microgenomatia > UBA1400 > UBA12108 > CAJAUT01. The sequence goes on from JBDRPO010000002.1 coordinate 22,667, forward strand.
AATACTTACCAATATGACTCCTACTACCAGCTTTTCTCTCAGAGCTTTATAAATCGCAAAAATACCATATCCAAACCCAATCGCATACACAAATACCAAGAGTCCTACGAACTTGGTAAATGCAGCCCGAAATGCCTGCCCCACGACCGGGATATTGTGCATCAAATTAGCTACCGTAGTAAAAGGTTCTTCTGCCTGCGCAATCGCGACCCACCCAATTCCCAGTACCAACAACATTGATAAACCCAATGATCTTTTTCCCTTCCTTACAAAAAGAGCTAACAACCCCAACATCGAAACAATAAATAGTCCATACCCAACCCATTCCACATTTCCATGTAAATAATTATTCCATGGCTCAAATATCTCAAAAAATTTCCCCTCACCATTTATCACCGAATCAGATGAATCTATAAAAAACCCACGCATCAAAGCTACATCGCGCCACTTCCCCCTAGCCTCACTCATATACTGGAAGTCTGGCGTGGAAATTTGGTTATTCTTTGCCGCTGCATAGCTAGTCGCACCGTACACAGAATAATACGCAACTGGCGCGAGCCAATATACATTCGCTACCAGTAAAATAGTTCCAACAGTCAATACTTTCTTAAAAGCTTCCACCACATCTCTTCGCCTTTCCATAAGATATCCCATCAGCAACGCTAAAGTCATCATTCCATACGCAATAAACTGGGGCGGGATAAACCCAATCATCGAAAAGATAATCTGAGTCACCAACAGCCAAAGCAAACTCCTTCGACTCGGCTCACTCAAATAATTAACGATACTCAAAATTGCCCATGGCAAGAGACCATAAAAAACTGTAAATGCCTCTAGCGGTGCAAAAAATACTTGTACCGTTCCAAGATTTAATAGGTAAAACAAACTAGACAACATCGCCCCCCAACTCGCAAATTTCCCCGTATTCTTAAACCACTTCTTCCACAAAAAATAAATCCCAATCGGTCCTAGCCACAGCATCGAAAAAATAAACATTCCCCTCGTTTGGGCAATTCCAACAATCAAACCCATCCCCCATTCAATTATTCCCTGGATCAAAATAGTCGCATAACCATGTCCCCCAATATGTCCTACTCCCTGGTTCCCCACCCACACGCTCGAGAGCGCTCTTCGCAAATTGATCCCAAAATCAAGTTCAGGCTGCACACTGTCCCACCCAAGGAGTGATGATCCCCATGGATAATTAATCCAGGTTACTACTCCCAAAACAACAAGCAATACAATTAACGGAAAATTAGTTTTTAACGACAGCCAAATTCGACTCCACATGCTCCCATTATCGCACAGCAGGACCGTAGAGAGTATCGTATTCTATCTTTGCTAGTCTGTTCAAATTTCTCGAATCAGCCATTTCGCTAGCTACTCTACCCATAGTCTCTAACTTGGTCTTGTCCCCTACAACTTTCATGATTTTATTCATCCCCACCTTATTCATGGGGAAAACTAATTCATCTCCACAATCCACATCTTGGAGTATTTCTTGCATCTTATTGCTTACCATAAATGGCTTACTGTAAGACAAGGCTTGTGACAAAGATCCAGACGATCCCATAAACCCTCGGTACGGCAACACCACTAGGTTAGCGCTAGCCATATACTGCCCAATAGTCTCCTCAGGCACAAAACCAGTGATTTTTATCTGAGGATTAGCTTCCGCTATTTTAAGTAGCCCCTGATAGTAGTCCTTGTAGTGTTTCTTTTCTGCTAGAGAGTACGATGGTCCCCCCGCGATCACCAGCATCATATTTTTATCCTGCAAATTATCAAAATGCTTAATTAGCCAATCAGCTCCTTTATACCAACTCACAAACCCAAAATAGGTAATAATCGTTTTGTTCTGGGGCAACCCCCGTATTTTTCTAGCTGTCTGCTTATTTAGCTGTTTTTTCTGCTCAACAGGCATATTCAGTCGCACTACTTTCGAGTCATTCACAAAGTTCGCTAGCTTCTCTCCCAGGATTGGGTCTAGTACAATAATCTTTTCGCACAACAACTCGAGCAATTTATAATAAATTCTCACAAACATATTCAGCACTCCGCTCTGCCATATGGGAATATTTAGGTGTCCAGCCAACATGGCGACGTCAGTTACTACATTGTGAGAATAGTAATAAACTTGTTTACCCATGGCTCGGATCATCGCCAAAAATGGCAATATCAAAGCAAAATGGAGCATCCCCCCGTTCACCCCAAACTCACTATGTACATAGACTTTTTTGATTTGGCTAAATTGCTGCAAATACTGCAAAATCACCGGGTAAAGACTCTTCCTGCGATTATCAAAAATCCGCAGTACCAATATCTTCCCGTTAGCGAGAAGCTGTGGCTTATTGTCATGATTCTTCTCGGCCAGTATCACAAATCTCTTGCCAGTTTTCTTTACTATTTCTGACACCGTCATCTGCGTATACCACGCAATTCCATGGTTTACTGCATTCTTTCCCGTCACAGGCCACGCCGAAACCACCAGTGCTGTGTCTGGTGTATTGAATTGTTTGATAATCTTCTGCCATTTTGTATTCATACGTCTCAACCCACAAATTTTCACTTATGAATTAGGACGTACGGGGTATAAAAAGGAGATCAAAATTATGATCAGATCTTTTTATACCCCTGGCATACGCTGGAACCTACTCTGTAGGGTCCATTTGCGACCAGTTGGTCACATCCACCCACAGGGTGCCTTGGCCATGAAGCGTCACATCGGTATAGAGCACCGAAGGATTTTTCAGGTCAGGCTGATACGTGCGACTTTTGGTCGTCGTTGTCACTTCACCTGGGCGGTCTGTGGTAACTGCTGCCGGATATGGCACACCGCAATTTCCGCGAACTTGAATGCCAGAGACCACAACCCGAGTTTTGCCGTTAAAAACAACAGTTTCTTCTTCAGGTTGACGAGCCTCAACATTCGCATCGCAGGAAAAACCAGCGGCTTTCAGCCAAGTTTGCCAACCCTGAGCGCGATAAATTGCGTCCAGTTCAACGAGTCGCGAGATGCGATCGTTGGCGGTGGTAGGCTGAGCAGCAGTTGTCTGTGCGGTGGGATTCGCAACTATGGGAGTCGGATTTACGACATTCGCCACAGTAGGAATAGCTCCGCCAGCCATCTGGGTTGCCTTGGCTTCCGCGTCACGAATCAGCTGCTCATCTGCGGCTGCCTGGACTATGGCTGTTGCGGTGCCTGCGGCGGGGGAAATGGACGACGGTGTCGCTTGAGCGGTAGCACATGAGGCTATCAAAACGGCAACCATCACGAACACGAACAGTTTGGAAATTTTTGTAATCATGAGATTACTCCTTTTAGTCGAGGAATGTTGGAATTTCTTGTGGTTCGACTCGGTCCACACGCTAAACACGAATTTATACTCATGTTCAATGTGTGGCCCAGTTTCACCCAAAAAGGATGTTTCTGTCCGTTCGCCATCAATATTTTGTTCAGCAACAACTTTCGTTGTTATAAAACCCGTATGCCTTGTTAAAGAACTACTCTCATTTTCGAGTTTTGCACGCAATGTGCTCACCCAAAAACTTCGAGCCATGTATCGATGTTTCGAATCATCGATACAGCCTGTCATACTATCTCTAGTAGCAGGTAACCAACCTACAGGGTCGGACCCTGAAGGTAGCTTATCTACCACCTAAACCTATATATTTAACTTTTCAATGTGCGGTTCGATGGTTCGAACCATCGAACTTTCCCTTGAGTGTGACCTCAAGAATGGGGACTACAACTGCCCTTGTGCAGTCCCCGTTCCTGGTGTCAATTCGCAAATACTTACCCTTCAGGGCCAGGCCCTGCAGGGTATGTATCTACAAACAACTACTTCGTCCTCAATTTGCTCACTTCGCTCTACTTCATCTCAGTTGACGCGACTCGATTTGTCGGCTGTATCATGGATATATGAGCGCAACATACAAATGTGATATCTGCAAAAAAGTTTTCAAACCAGGAGAACAAGTAACTATTAGCTCCTGGAAAATCGAACATGTCCCAGATCATATTTGTGAATCATGCTGGACTGATCCAGAAAAGTGGCCAAAGATTCACAAAGTGAAGAAAAAATCTTTATATTAACTTTTCAAAGTGCTTGCCCGTCCGTAGCTTTACGCGTAGGAGGACCACCCGTTTCACCCTATAGCATTTCGTGCTCTAGGCGCGAACAGAGTCTTAGTGGTTTTGCCCTAAGTCTTGAAAGTTTTTGGCTCAGGGCAAAGCCGATAAGAATGGTAAAAAGTTTATCCGAAAATGTAGGATTTGTAGGTCAACTTATAAAGAATCGTGGCCACGGCAGCCGCACCGAAAGTTCCGAGTAACATCTTGACTAAGGTACCATCAGCAAAACCAGTCTCGACAACCTCATGAGTGACAGTAGTTGTGGTACTAGTAGTCTCTCCACAAACCTCACCACCTCCATAAACAGAAGAGCATGTACGGACAGTTTCGGCCGAAACGGCAGAGGCAAAAACAAATGACATTACTACGAGCGCTATAAGTCTTTTCATAGCGGGAATTATACTCAGCCAGATCAATTTGTCAAGTGTTATAGGATAAGTCTGGCATAAACGAAAATCCGCTCTGGTGAAACCAGAAACTTACAGGTGTACAAGATGAGGTCACTCGAGTAATTATCAATTTTCGTCCCCTCGGAAACTTTCTCAATCTGGTACTCGTACCTATGCTGGTCCCATACCACCTCGATTCTGTCCCCTACCTTGAGTTTGGGTAGATTATAAAACGAGTTTTCGCGCCGGAACTGTTGTGTCCACTCGAGGTAACCAAACCTATGAGCTGCTAAGATCATAGGTTTGTCCCGAGCGTAGCCGAGGGACCTATCCGGCATCCCAAAGTCCGGCACTCTCCACACCCCTTTTCGCAGTACCTGCTCATAATCCGTCTGTGGAGCCTCTAAGATAGTCGTCTGCACCCCAATCTGCGGAATCTTCAAAAAATGGCCATCCGGCAAACTTGGATCCCGTTTTATTGTCACCTGAGCCTCTGTTCCCAAACTGACTTGCTGATTCGCTGATTCGCTGATTCGCTGACCCGTCTGACTCAGTGCCTGGGCCAAAGCCTTGGTAGTTGCCGGATTTATGGAGTAATACAGATAAAGTCCAGCCGGATAGCTCGATAGGAGTGCCACTATCCCCCAGAAAGCAAACGCCATTCCAGCAAATATCCAGGCCAAAGTTGATGGTCCACTCTTATACAGAATCTTATACTTCTTTTCTTTGCGGCGATGCCAAGTTTCGATAAATTTCACAACTACACCTCTTCTTTACCCCTCCGAAGCTCAAAGAGCGAAGGGGGGCACGTATCCCAGTAATTCATGTCTCTATCTTACCTTAAAACGATTACGGAGTTGAAACAAAATTGCGTTGGTTAAAGTAAGCAATTTTCAGCCCGCAACCATCCATCTGGGTAACCAGATGCCGATGTGAGGACTGCAAAATTGTGAGCTTTAGCCAACTACTACTGTTTACACAATCCCACGCTTCTTCAGTGCCGCAAGCATCTTCGCATGCACCTTCTCGACCGGCATCAGCTTCCCCCGACCGTCCACACACTTGATGACTTCCCAGTGCTTATTCTTCTTTGCCAGTTCCAGGTACAGTGACAATACCTCCTTTTGGTAAGCCACATTTGCCTCGTTGATATCTTTTTTCTTCCCATTGGTATACTCACGCTTATTTTTCTGTTCAATCAGTTTCTGGCTAATCTCAACCGGAACATAGAGGAACAAAACCACATCTTCCTTGGGCAACTTGTGCTCCTTGTACTCCATCTCGTATAGCCACTTAAGAAACTCCTCGCGTTTTCCCTTTTCGATTCTTGCCGTCTGGAAAGCCATCGAACTTGTCGTATACCGATTCGCCACGACCGTATTCCCCTCCTCGAGCCAATCCACGATCTCATCCCGCGCCGTGAGTCGATCCATGGCGTAGAAAAGCGAAGTCAAATATGGACTCGCCGAGTCCAAGCTCCCAAACTCACCCGCGAGGTACCTCCCCACCATCTGACCGTGAAAAGAAGTGTAATACCTGGGGAAATCGATATACTTGTTCTTGACCTTTCGCTCGTCCAAGTACTTGAGTAAAAGTTCTGTTTGTGTCCCCTTACCCGACCCATCTGTCCCATCGATAACAATCAACTTCCCTTTCCGCCGCTTCATTGAACCAAAGTAGTCTAGATTCTTCTTCAAAATAGTCCGGACATTCCCCTTGCTATAGTGAGCCACATATAAATCTGGATGTCCCTCAATCATCATTGGCAGTGGCATCGCTGCTTCTTTATAGTACAAAGCCAACACTGGCTTGCCATGATTTAGAGCATACTCAATAAGAAACGCCGTCCCCCACGAAGGAGTTGTCACCTCCGCGACCACCGCCTCAGCCAGATCAATCGTTTTAGTCTCGCGCTCAAACAATTCTTTTGGAGTCAGTCCATCTCCCAACTTTAAATCCTGATCTACCACGTGCTCCGACAATACGTTATGTTTAAGTTTCTTGAGTTCCATCACTATCTGCTGGTAAATCGGCAGCAAACTCCTGTCCGGCGATATCGAGGCACTAAAATATAGTTTCACAACTACCTATCCTACTAGCACTTCTGCCGTACTACAAGACACTCACAATATCATAAACTGTCTCAACCAATTATTTTTTTCTGGCAAGTGCCACAATCCACTCAACACCTACTCTCCCCGTGTTCACCTTAGTATCCAATTCCCTATGTTGCTCAGAAGTTATCAACTCAAAACCACAACCTTGAAGCATATCCTCTACCTCACCCTTTGAAAGATAAATATAGTGCCTATTTGCTTTCGCTAAAGTATCAAATACTACAGCCTCTCTTGGCCTACCAACGCGCGCCTGAGTTGCCAAATGAATAATCCCATTTTTTTTAGTAACGCGGCTAAATTCCTTTATCGCATTCATTACTTCATAAAAATAATCCAAGTGATGGATTGAGGCACGTACCCACAATCCATCAAAACTAGAATCTCTAAATGGTATTGTCAAAAAATTACTTTCAAATACTCTCTGACATTTTCCTTTCGCCAGTTCTAATGCTTCATGTACCAAATCAATACCATAGGCTTGATAACCAAGTTGTTGGAAAACTCCTAGATCTCTACCAGCGTTGCAACCAACATCTAACACTGACAATCCAGGCTCAAGATGTTTAATAAATGATTCTATTTGATCAAGAGAAACTACCCTACTAATTGAATCCGCATAAGTCTTAGCATTTTCGCTATACCAAGCTATAGTCGAAGAGAAATCTACTGTATCTTCATTTTCAGGAACACTCATATTGGCTGCCAGGGCAGGTTACAATAAATAGTCCTATATCATACACCGTCTCGCAACTCGCGTCTGCCAAACTTGTCAATCCTGCGAATTGCCTCATCTAAAATGTAACGCAAACTGATTCGTTGCCTCACGAGATAATGTACTCCAAAAAAATAAGGAGTACATATGTTAAACATGCGTGAGAAACAATCATTAACTGCAGAAATTGTGCGGAGGTATGAG
>JBDRPO010000003.1:0-9524 GCA_043827085.1 bacterium
TTTGGTGTGAGCACCGATCCAATATCCATCTCCCATGGGCATAGTATGCCACAATCGGACAAGTCGTCCCGCCTCCAGCGGGACTCCCATTCATCCCCAGGCTTGAAAAGCCTGTGGTTTTCTGCAAAGGAATTTATAAAACACGCTATTTAGTGAAACTCACTTCCATTTGGCACTTCGTCCCCAATCCTCACAACATATGGCTTCCCATCCACCGTGTCGCACGCAAACAACATTCCCTGTGACTCCCCAAATGGCGTCTTCTTGGATGGGATATTCGTCACCCACACAGTCTTTACCTCCACGAGCTCTTCCGGGTTGCACCACTCCTTAATCCCACTATATATCGTCCGTTTTTCGTCCCCAAAGTCTACTATAAATTGAATCAACTTCTCGCTCCCCTCCGGAATGATCGCCGAAACTATCGTCCCCACCCTCACTTCAATTTTTGCGTACTCATCAAATGTTAACTGCGTCTTCACCATACAATCATCCAATTTATCAGATATATCAATGATATAATGATTTAAATCATTATATCATTCGTTCTTAGTTGAGCTGATTGATTTCTCCAACTACTTTATACACTTCCGCCAGTGTTTGACTAGCAAACTTCTTGGCTTTTTCTGCCCCCTCGGCCAAAATCTTCTTCACTAGTTCCATATCCCCCTCAAGCTTTGCTCTCCTCTCCCTCGCCTCCCCAAATTTCCGCTTGTGCGCCATCATCAGTTTCTGTTTGACCTCCACATCCCCCACTGTCCCCGCTTGATACCGTTTTTTCAGCTCCTCTACCTCCGCTTTATTATTATTCATCAGATCATGATAAAGAAACACCGGATTCCCCTCAACTCTTCCCGGATCTGTTGCTTTTTTGCGGTTCGGATCGGTATAAGAACTCATGATCTGTTTTTCAATTACTTTTCTCTCGTCAAAAATTCCAATGATATTGCCGAGCGATTTACTCATTTTCCGCTCACCGTCCGTCCCCACAATCCTCCCCACATCTTTATTTATCAAAGGTTCGGGAAGTGGGAAAGTCCTAGTTTTATATGTTCTATTAAAGTTCTCGGCAATATCGCGGGTTAGCTCTATGTGTTGTCGCTGATCCTCCCCCACCGGCACCCCATACGGCTTGTATAGCAGGATATCCGCCGCCATCAAGATGGGGTAGTTAAATAGTCCCATGTTAATCGAGTCTATAGTCGTTCCTGTTTGTAATTTATCCTTAAACGCGTGCATCCGCTTCATCTGTCCATAACTAACATAGTTGGCTAACACTACGGCAAGCTGTGAATGCTCTGGTACGTCCGACTGGCGGAAGAATACGCATTTTGTAGGATCAAGTCCAAGGGCGAGATAATCCAGTACTACTCCCGTAATATTTTTTTCCAGTTGATCTCTGTCGTGTACTGTAGTGAGCGCGTGCAAGTCAGCGATAAAATAATACGTCTCATGTGAATCTTGGAGTGCGATCTGTGGCGCGACGGCACCAAAATAGTTACCAATATGTAGTTGGTCCCCACTTGGTGTTATGCCTGACAAAATTCTTTGTTTCATAATTCCTCCATCTTTATATTGTACCTGTAATTTCTCTCGCTGCCAGCCCATAAAATCCAAGTCCATCATATGCCCTCTCTTCGTACAACACTGGAACTATCCCATTCTTTTCTTCAAAATTAATATATTCTCCCTTCTTTTCTATCCGACCATACACCTCATACACACTTACTTTAGCCGGCTTAATCCCATCTATCTTTAACCTTCTCACTATCTCCAGGGTCTTACCGAATGATTTAGGATCGCTATGTTTGCCCACCTCCACCGACACTCCCTGTCTATGATTAATGAGTGAATGTCCTCCCTTTATATTGTGTTTCATGTAGACTACTCTCTTCACTCCGAGAGACGCGGCTACCGGTAACATCGCCAAGTCCACCAAGATCGCGAATGGCTCCGACTCACATGAAAATGTATGAAAATCAATAACGAGTCGCTCGGGATCAAGATGCCGCAACAATTGTCTCGCTCGTTGTTTCTCATACTCAGCGCCATTGGTGCCAAAAGAAGCGTTTAGATCATGCTCAGTGAATCGCACTCCCCGGGCAATTGCCCGGGGATTTGCGACTACTTGCTCTATCCCTGCACTCACCAAAGCGAGCGTTGGAAGTGGTTCGTTGCCGTGTACAGCGGTCACAAATTGAATATTCTTCATATTAATTGTTTTACCTTTCCGACGTAGACAACAGCGTCGCCATGCCTATAATCAAGATCACGAATAACTCTGCCACCTTTCTCGAATTTTCCCAAATCACCATAGAGGCTGTGGTCACCATACCTCCCCTTTTCGACAACGCTCGGCCGATGACCCAGCATCTGAATCTGAGGATTATGTGTACCCATCTCTTCTGCTAATCCGCTCGAAAGGGAGAAGTCATACTCTGATAACTCGTGCCCCAGTACCAACATATGCAGACTCTGGGTGTGGAATCCCAACAGATCAGCCTCGGTCTGGGTTAGCTCATCCCTCACTAATATTCTGCCTAATCCCTTACCTTGGTATGATCGACCCACAATAATACCTCCAAGGTGGTAGAGTGTGGCATCGCGAATACCATCTCTAACTGGTTTCACCTCAGAGGCAACAAAAGCTACGGGGACAACTCCTGTACCACCCCCATCACCCACTAGCACGCGTAAGCGATCAACTCCCAACACGTGATTCTCCACATCCTGTATAACTTCTTGAGTTAAATCTTTCAAAAACCCAGTTGCAGTCATGGGAGCCAGTCCTCGCGCGACCATTCCCCCCAATTCTGATGCAATCGCCCCACTAAGCATAAACTCAAAATATCCTACGCCAAAGACACTCCGAAGGCTGGAGTTGTACATTATATTTTTCTAACATTTCTCGACTTATCATATTTATTTCCTTTTTAATAAAAAATTAAACATTTAACTTGATCGGCCACGCCAACGCATCGTCGCGCGGCTTCGTATCATATAGCTTGTCATTATTCGTTTCATAATTCACTTTCTTGGGCTACTAAAAAAGCCCTTGCACACCCACCACAAAAATCTGTGATAGATGTACAAGGGCCTCCTCGGCGGTACCACCTTGATAGATACTTATTCTCTGCGAGCTCCGCTTTCGCGACACTCGTTGCTGTCTGTTTACGGTTTCGCCTCCGTATAGCACATCTTTTGGAAGTAGCGTTATCAGCTCAAGGATTCCCAACCAAATCCTCCCATCGCCTTTATTCAATTGCGAGCAATATATCAAACTATTGACAACATGTCAAATCATGTGTATAAATATACACATGAACACAACAACTTTAACTGACTATCAATATCTTCAAGACCTTTCAACTAGCCTCGCGCTCGGCGGCAAAAAAAGACGCGTTCAAATAGTTATGCCTGACAAACTTGTCCAACTTATCGACAAGGTATTCCCGAACGTAGATCGTTCCACTCTTGTGTCCCAAGCCTTCACCGATCTCCTCATCCACAAACACCGAATCACCAATCCCGATCTTGAGGCCTGGGTAGCTGAGGAGCAATATAATCTCGATGAAATGGAAACCTATCTACAAAAGAGAGAGCAAGATGTATAAACTCGGAGATGTTGTATTGGTTAAAATGCACCCCTCTTCGAGCACAGAACTAAAACGCTACCGACCGTGCGTTATTGTCCTTAATCAAATTGATTCACGCTTTTATACTATAGCCCCACTCACTAGCAACACTAAAATACTCTCTCCAAAAACTGAAATCATAGTCGAACGTTCTAAAACCAATCATCTTGAAAAGATATCTCTCCTCATGTGCTGGTATCTAGAAACGGTGGGTATTAGCAGAATCCAAAAACTTCTCGGCAAACTTGACAAGTCAGATCTCACTAAACTCAAAGCCTGCCTCAAACACTTATTTTAATCTGGATATTTGGCTAGATCTCCATCTGGTGATACAATGACCACGTTCTTTTAAATTTACCCGCCGAAGCTCAATTGAGCGTAGGAGGGCAACGCGCGGGGTAGTGTACGGTGCACGTGAGGCTCATAATCTCACAGGCTGGGTTCAACTCCTAGCCCCGCAACAAATAAAAACCACTAGAAATGGTGGTTTTTTGTTATTTGCTTGAACTGAACTTGCCGAAGTGTAGCAGGGATGGGATTCGGACCCATGACCTCCACGTTATGAATGTGGTGCTACTAACCAACTGAGCTACCCTGCCAACTCATCTATTCTACCATCCACTCTAGAGAAAAACCAAATTTACAACGCCAATAACCCCAGCAACCCTATAACCAACAGTAGGAGTCCCACCGATACCGTCCCAACCGTCACCTCAAATACTCCCGTAACCGGCGTTCCCTCACTCGTATCCGGCATCGTCACGCGTGGAGATACATCGGGGGTTGGTGTTGGAGTAAGCGTCGAACTAGCTGCTACGCTCGGCGAAGGAGAACTTGACGCGGTAGAAGAAGAACTTGGCGAGGGAGAAGCTGATCCCGATGGACTCGGAGAGACAGATGCACCAGGTGTATACGACCAAATCAACAAATAATCATTAAAGTCCTTCGCGCTTGTATCGGCCGGACTGGGGGAATAATCTCCCCAACACTGCACCGACACAATTGGTTCACCTGCAGCTTGGGTTGTGGCCCACGTGACGTATGAAGCAATGTCGAGCACCCCAAACCCATTAAAACCACATTTATTTGACACTGGATTAGCCCACCCAATTGACAACTGCGAACTATTCGTCCCCAAATAAGAATTGATTGTCAAAGTCGCAGCCGAAGATAAAGTATAGCCCGTGTCCACAATCTGCATAGGGGTAGTCACCGCCCCACCCGGGGCCGTAAACGAGTCTCCTCCCGCCCCTTCTTTGACAATTATCCCCAGCGGATTCCATGAAGCCGGAGCCGGAAAATACCGGTAGTATACGCGAATCTTCCCTGCTTTGGGGAATGCTACTGTTTTTGGTTGTGCCTCTACCAAACTCACCGCAGGAACCACTGGAGAAGCCACCGGGCTTGGCTTTGGTGTCACCGTTGTCACCACCGGCTTTGGCGTCGGACTCGGCTTAACTGATGGGGTCAGTGACTGTTGATAAACAAATATCCCAAGTCCCACCCCTACAACCACGCACCCCAACACTATCCACAGCAATTTCGATTTTTTTGGCGCGGCAACCTTTACCTCGGTACTTCCTGACATCATCTGTTTTATATCTTGTGCATCCTGATCTGCCATACATCACCCCCGCCGCGGCGGGACTCCTCCTTACATAATGGCAGAATCACGAGTTATGGTCAATGATTAATCAAGCTCATTAGGTCACTGTATCTGAGCCGCTCGTCATTTAGTACAAAATGGGGCAAATATGCTTCGGGTTGAATCTCCCTCGGATTCACTTTCTTTACCTCAAAAACCAACTCTCTCAGCTGTTGCGGCCGCACCACATAGGCCCTCGCTCTGGCATAAAATCCCCCCACCTGTAAAATAACTATTACCGCCACCACCCACGCCCACTTTCCCCACTGCCAACGCCTTAATACCCGCGCTGCCAATAACAGCAGAAGGATCAAGCCCAAATAAGTGTAGCGTTCGGCTCGCATGATTCCCACCCCATACTGCACCCTCCCCACCGCCACGATCAAATTATAAAAAACTAACTGTAGTATCAAATATCTACTCCACTCGTCTCTCCAAATTCCTACCAATTTTCCTCTCCATTTCCATGCACCATAAACCGTGAGCATCCCAACTATCCATATTCTCGCCATCTCCCACCGATCAAAAGGAATTATTAGTCTCCCCACAACACTATTTATCGTCATGAGCCACGCCACTTCCACAACTTGGATCGCCCATCGCCACCCAAACTCGATTCTCGTTCCGTCCGTCCCCAAGAAATAATATATTACCGCGACGATCGCAAGTATGAGCGCCGCTACCCATCTTTTATCTCTTCGAGTGACGTATGTCGCCCCTAGTAGCCCAAGCGCCAGTCCCGACGTCCAACTTACCAAAAAAAGCGTGATTGTCTCGCCCTTCTTTTGCCACACCGTATACATCGCAAGTAGCACAAAAAGTGCCGTCACCAAGATCGTCTGTCCCGAAACCCACAAAATAGTCTCCGTCCAATTAGTATTTACGCTAAACAGCAAAGCCGCGCTCGCCGCCAAATCCTGCCGCCCACTTGTCACATTTGCCACAAGATACAACCACCAGATCACTAGCGCATGTAAAACCACCGACACGGTATAGTATCCTGGGAAATTAAAGCCGAAAGTATCCCACTCTATTTTAAGTAGTAGCCGCCACACATAGTTCACGTGGTCGCCGATTGGCGACACGATGACTCCCCACAAAGGCCTGTTTGCCATCAAAAACCAATCCAGGTCATCTTGGTGAAAATACATATTTTTAAGACCACACACCCACACCCCCACCAAAAGCACAACTATAACCACAAGCCACCATTTCCCAATTATTTTCGCCATAAGAATAATACGCTCCCTACTTTCATTATTCTTCGAAACCCCATCTTTTCATAAAATCCAACGCTACTCTCATCTGTATACACATATCGCTTGCCAGGCAGCCCATCGATAAGCTCCTTCCCTATTCCCCTACGTTGCCACTTCGGATCCACAACCAAAGTCAAAATTAGCCTCCCCATCCCCGAAACCACTCCGACAATTTTTCCTTCGCGCTTGGTGTATTTAACATATCCGATACCCTCGACAATACGGTACAACCATGACACAAACTGTTCCCCTCTCTTTGAGCTCCATGTCTGTGGAAGCGCCTGCATGTGTATCCTTGCTACTTCGCCCCTCATAATTTCTGTCCTAAGATCACTTGGTGACGCTCTCCTCCGCTACTATCAATCTCATCCAATAAAATTCTAAACCCGGCTGCTTCCACCATTCTACGGTTCTTTACTGTCCCGTATTGGCTCGACCACATAGGTTCACCATGTAGTACATGTTTACCCTCAAATTCCCGATCACCCATGGTGATGAGGAGCATCCCATTTTTGTCTAAATAGTTCGCAAAAATTTTTAGCATTTTCTGATGTTCATTTCTGGGGATATGAAATAACGTATAAAACGATACTACTGCCTGAACCTTATACTCCTCACCCTTAAGATTTCGAATATCTCCTACAATAAAATCTCCCCCAGGACATTTTTTTCTCGTCAATTTGATCTGTTCACTAGAGATATCTATGCCAATTATTTGGTGACCTGCCTTGAGCAAGATCTCATCCACCGGTACCCCCGCCCCACATCCCAAATCCAAAATAGTTGAATTCTTTGGTAAATACTTCAGTAGTTGTCGTACATACTTGTCGCTTTTCAGCCGCGCTCGATCATTTAAATACTGCCTAGCTATTCTGTTATACCCATCTCTCACCGCGCTTGTTTGCATAGGTATATGCTACACTAGGCTCGTGCAACCTCCAGATTTTGCCAATATCGTCGCCTGGGTCATCTCCCATAATTATCCTCTTATTTTCCTGGGCATGCTTATCGAAGGCCCCATCATCTCGACTGCCTCAGCCTTTACGGCCGGTCTCGGCTACCTCAATATCTATATAGTCTGGGGACTCGCAATCTCGGGTGATTTTGTAGGCGACATCATCTATTACATTGTGGGCTATTATCAGCACGATCGTCTCCGCCTTCATGGTCACCACTTTGGTCTCACGCCGAAGCGTCTTACCACCCTACAAAAACTTTTTCGTACACATCCCTGGCAAGCTCTGGCGATCATCAAAACCACCCCCATCTCTGCCGGCGTTCTCCTCCTTGCCGGTGCAAGCCACATGTCCTACCGCCACTACTTACTCATATCCTTCACCATTTCAGTTATGATTGAATCATGTCTTACCTTGATCGGCTATCTCGCCGGTGCTGGCCATGCCTACGCGAGCCATCTTCTTCACTACAGTGAATATCTAATCTTTGGGGGAATAATCCTCCTCATCCTCATTATCTACCTCATCAAAAAAACCTCGGTCGCCCTCACCCGCCGCCTCATTAATCAATAAATGTCAGCGCGCAACCCGACTTGTCCGCGCGCCCAGTGCGCCCGATCCGGTGGATATAGTCGTCGTAAGTTTCCGGCAATTCATAGTTGATGACATGCGACACGCTATCAATATCCAGTCCCCGCGCGGCTACGTCAGTCGCCAGGAGGATCTGCACTTGATTGCTCTTAAAAGCCGAGAGTGCCCGTTGTCTTTGCGACTGTGACTTATTCCCGTGGATAGAAGTAGCGGAGAATCCGCGCCTCTCTAGCTCATGGGTCAACTTTTCCATCCCGTGTTTTGTCCTCCCAAACAGGAGTACTTTTTCAAACTCAGGACGGATGAGCATCTCGTGCAGCACTTCAACCTTACTTCGCCCGTTTAGCTTGACGATATCTTGATCCACGTTCTCCGAAGCCCGCTGGGTCGCCACCTCAATAGTTACTGGATCGTGCAAAAACTCGCGCGCAATCACTCGCGCTTTGTCAGACATAGTAGCGGAAAAGAACAAAGAGTGTCTTTCTCTTGGCAGTTGTGCGACCAGTTCGCGCATCTCGTTGACAAATCCCATGTCTAGCATCCGGTCTACCTCGTCTAGAACTATCGTACGGTACTCAAATAACTTCAACTCCCGTCGCTCCGACAGATCTCTGAGTCTCCCCGGAGTCCCCACCACAAACTGGGGATTGCGCCGGAGTTCCCGCACCTGCCGCCCAATATCTACTCCCCCAATACAAATAGTGAAGAACTGTCTGGTCCCAAATGAGAAGGCTCTGCCCTCTTCCATTATTTGTACGGCAAGTTCGCGGGTTGGAGTCACAATGAGGACCTTTTGCCCCGGATGCTTCATTAGCTTATCAATGAGCGGGAGTAGAAAAGCAGCTGTTTTGCCCGTTCCTGTCGAGGCGAGTCCTATGACATCGCGGCTGGCCATGATCTCAGGGATAACCTGGTCCTGTATCGGGGTAGTACTGATATAACCCTTGTGGACAATATTTTTTTGGATCTGTGGGTCAAGGGGGAAATCCACAAACTTGTGCTTAGAGATATATTCGCGCGCGGCAACCGGAGTGGCCTTTTTAACAAGCATCGCGCTCGAAACCGACATATATTTGATCTTATTCCCACCCCGCGCGCCTCCGCGACCCACACTCCTATAATTCGGTTTGGCTCCGCCAAACCAGCTTCGTCTTTGCGACATACTTGTTCTTCTTTCTTGCTGGATAGGAAAGACCTGGGGACCAACGTTGTAAACTCAGTCTCAAAATCTCGCGCCTAAACGGCCATGTGTTAAATACAACTAGGAGTATATCACACCAATTGTCAATTCACAATTATACGAGTTCTAGAACGGATCATACCCCCAGGTAAAATACTGGGATATGAAAACACATAAGAAAATCAATTCGGGTGAACGAGAACTTTTAGCAAATTATTTAGCTGCAGGTAAAAACAAACCTGAGTGTAGTCGATTGTT
>JBDRPO010000004.1:0-69684 GCA_043827085.1 bacterium
CTCATACCTCCGCACAATTTCTGCAGTTAATGATTGTTTCTCACGCATGTTTAACATATGTACTCCTTATTTTTTTGGAGTACATTATCTCGTGAGGCAACGAATCAGTTTGCGTTACATTTTAGATGAGGCAATTCGCAGTTTTTCGATCGTCCATGTTTCCCTGTTATACTGTATTTATGAGCGACAGCATAATTGTGGCCACTACCCAAGATCATCTTGATATCGAAACTGTTCGAGATGATCTAGTCATTCTTAAAAATGGTATCTGTAGCCTCGTTATCCAAACCTCCGCCATCAACTTCGGCCTCCTCTCCGAGGAAGAACAAGATGCCACCATCTACGCCTATGCCGGGCTCCTAAACTCTCTTAGTTTCCCAATTCAAATCGTGGTCAAATCAGAAAAAAAAGATATCAGTGCCTACCTGGAACTCCTGGCCTCGCAAGAAAAAAAGCTTAAAGATGAAGTTCTCCAAGAACGCATGAGGGCCTACCGGCAGTTTATCGAAACCACCGTCCGCGAGCAAAACGTGCTCGACAAAAAATTCTACCTCGTCGTCTCTTACCAACTCGTCACCCTATCGGGCAAAGTGGAAATCACCGAGGATCTTATCAATAAAGCTAAGTCCGATCTTGAACCCAGGCGCGATCATCTCATTAAACAGCTCGTAAAAATCGGCCTCACCGCTAGCCAACTCAACTCCCAAAATCTAATCAAGCTCTTTCACAGTTCCTACAACTCCACCGTCAAAGGCCAAAAATTTACCACCTCCAATGATTACGAGCAGGCCATTGTTGCCCCCAATATAGCGAAATAGTAGACTAGTCAGACTGCAATCTCCAATGCAAGTAAACAGTAAGCCGCCAGAGGGTCTGACCTTAACGGATGAGTCCACCAGCGAGACATACTAGGCGCGGAAGGTCAGACCCTATTGGTACTAAGGGCAGTGCTGTATACTTTTAATATATGAAACTGCCCTTCTCCCTTGGTGGCAAAAAACCGAGTCCCGCAGACAGCGGTCCCCAAGTCTCCCCCTCCGTCACCGTTTTGTCTCAAGGAACCACCAACGTTAAAGACATCATCGCCCCCGAAGCCATCGAGGTAGATTTCTCTGACGTGAAAATCAACGACACCTACTACCGCACCCTCTTTGTCGCAGGCTATCCACGCTTCGTCAACGCCAACTGGCTCTCACCGCTAATTAACTTCCCCCACTCGCTCTCTATCTCTATGTTTATTTATCCCATCGAGGGCAAAGGCGTTATTGAAGACCTAAGACGGAAAATCGCCGAAATGGAGGCCGAGCTTCAAGGTGACATTCAGCGAGGGAGGATTGTCAATATTGACACTCAAGTCAAACTTGAAGACGCCAGGAGCCTCCAGGAACAGCTTGCCAAGGGAGCCGAGCGCTTTTTTCAGTTCGGTCTCTACATCACGATTCGTGACGACAAAAAAGATATTCTCGACAAGGTTACCAACCACATCAAGTCTGCTCTTGGCGCTCTTTTAATTGCCGCCAAAACCGCCAGTCTTCAAATTGAAGATGGCTTTAAAACTACCCTCCCCACCGGTCTTGATAAGCTCAAAATTAATCGCAACATGGACACCACCTCTCTTGCAACCACTTTCCCCTTCACGAGTTCTGAGCTCACTCAAAACGAAGGATTAATGTATGGAATAAATGAGCACAACGACAGTCTAGTTGTTTTTGATCGCTTTAGCCTTGAAAACGCCAATATGGTGGTTTTTGCCAAATCTGGTTCTGGTAAATCATACATGGTTAAACTCGAGGTCCTCCGCGCCCTGCTTTTTGATACTGAAGTAATCATTGTCGATCCCGAAGACGAGTATCGAAAACTTGCCGCGGCCATTAAAGGTTCCTACATCGACTTCTCCTTTGGTTCCCCCAACCGCATTAACCCCTTTGAACTCCCCCAAATGAAAGAGCCCGATGAAAACGAGCTCGCCATGAAAATTATCTCTCTCCATTCCCTTCTTAAGATTATGCTTGGCGATGTCACCGCCCAAGAAGAGGCCCTTCTCGACCGCGCCCTTGTCATGACCTATCAAATGAAGGGGATCAATCGCGACCCCGCCACCCATGGCTTGGAACCCCCACTGATGGAGGACCTCTATAAAGCTCTTATGGGTATGGAAGAAGCCGTCGCACGTGGACTTGCTGATCGTCTCGAAAAATATGTTAAGGGTAGTTTCCAGGGTATCTTCTCTCAAAAAAGCAACGTCAATTTTGGTAACCAACTCACCGTTTTCGGTATCAAAAACCTCACCGACGAACTTCGCCCCACCGCCATTTTTATCATCCTTGACTACATCTGGACAAAGGTTAAGCGCGACCTCAAAAAACGCCTTCTCGTCGTCGATGAGGCCTGGTATCTAATGAAGTCAGAGGACTCCGCGACGTTCCTTTATGGCATCGCCAAGCGTGCCCGTAAATATTTTCTGGGTCTCACAACCATTACTCAAGACGTTGAAGATTTTCTCAAAGACGACAAGGGTAAGGCGATCGTCAGTAATGCCAGTATCCAAGTTCTTATGAAACAAAGCACCAGCGCCATCGAAAAACTAGCCCAGGTCTTCTACCTCTCTCAAGGAGAGCGCCACCTCCTTCTCACCGCCGAGGTGGGTGAGGCCCTTTTCTTTGCCGGCCAAAATCACGTCGCCATGAAAGTAGTCGCATCTCCCGAGGAACACATTCTCATCACTACCAATCCACAAGAGACCCTCGATCGTCAGCGCGCCGAGGAGGCCGCCAAACTAGTCCGGCCCTCCACTCTCGCCCAGAAACTTAACTCTGCCCCGCCACAGCCCCCAATCTTTCAACAACCACCCCCTCCAACTAAATCCTAACCTCTAGTATCTAGCTTCTCGCCTGACCAGCGGTCAAGCATTTATCGGCATCACCACATATCGCCCGCTCTCGCGACTTGTATCGCGAATCATTCCCGGGGCAAGCCTATTCCCCATTCCCACCCAAAGCACCTCGCCCGTCACGATCGATAAATAGTCAAGTACATATTTTGCATTAAAGATAATCTCCAATCCCTCTCCTGTAAGCTTTATTAAAACCTCAACTTTGCACTCCCCTCTCTCTGGTGAACTAGACGAAAGAATAAGTTTATCCTTCTCAATCTGCCACCTCATCATGTTTGAGTTGTCACGCGCAAAAATATGGACTGCCCTAATCGCCGACAGTAATTCATCCCTATTCACCTCCACCTCCGTCGTGAATTCTTTTGGCAGTATCTTCTGATAATCCGGGAAGTTCCCAGACAATAGTTGCGACACTATCTGGGTATCCCCCACCAAAAAATATATTTGATTGGTAGCAGACAGATGACCAATTCGAATTTGTTCTTCTCCAGCAAGTCTAATAACTTCAGATACCACTCGCGAAGGTACAAGTAGAGTCAGCTGTTCCACTTTAGTCTCAACCGCAAGCTCCTCAACGGCAAGTCGAAACCCGTCTGTTGCGACCAGTTTCATTCTTTTCTTCCCAAACTCCAATAACACTCCAGTCAATACTGGTCTTAGACTATCGCGCGCACTTGCGAACACCACCCGCTCAACCGTCGTGGTAAATAAACCAGCCTCAACAGTACAAATTCCCATCTCCTTCTCTATATCTGGAATAGCCGGGAACTCGTCTATGTTAATCGTCTGGAACTTGCCACTGTACCCTGGTGCCGACAAAATTAAAGTTTCCTTTTCTAATCTCAACTCAATCTTTCCTGGGTTTAATGAACTTAAAAACTCACCAAAAATCTTTGCAGGAACTGCCACAACCCCCACCCCTACTACTTTTGCCGTCACTTTGGTTTTAATCCCAATTTCAAGATCTGTCGCTGACAAAACCAACCCCTCACTCTTTGCCTCAATTAGGATGTGTGATAAGGCTGGAAGTTGTGCCCTTGTCGCAACCGCTCTTTCCACAATATTTAAACCCACTAAAAGCTGTTCCTGTAAAACCTCGACTTTCATAAACATCTTCCCCCCTTAGTGTTTATTACTAACACTAATTATTATAAATAACATTGTAGCAGTAGTAGAGCCGGTGGATTTTGGGATAACTGTCTGAAACCGCCGTGGAAAACCCTGTGGATAACTTTGTGGAAAACTTTAACTTTATGGGGACAACCCGGAATATTCCTCTTTTCCCCAAATATATTATTTCTTTTCCCGCTCTTTTCCCCATACTTATTCACCTACTTATAAACCGTGTTTAATATCTGCAATTATTTTGGCCATCCCGGGGGCTGTCTTAATCTTCTCGGCTATCTTCTCCACGGCGTGAATTACCGTGGTGTGGTCGCGCCCCCCAAACAGCCTCCCCACCTGTTCATATGGTAAGCGAAGGTCATTATATAAAAGATACATCGCAGTATGTCTTGCCTCAGTGAGTGGTGCCTTGCGGCTCGCACTTATTAGCTCGGTTGGTTTAAACGAAAAATACTGAGCGGTCTTATTTATTACACTACTTGGCCTAATTCGTTGAGTTCTCCGCTCCGACTCTGCTCCAAAATACGCCCTGACTAAGTCGCTCGTGATCTCTCCTCCGCTTGGCAGCGCCTTTGTCAGAATTCCCTGCAAGGCGCCCTCAAGTTCACGAATGTTGGTCGTTGTCCGCTCGGCAATTAATGAAATTGCCTCGCTAGGGATGGTAATATTCAGGGACTCACACTTCTGGGTTAAGATCGCCACTCTCGTTTCAAAGTCTGGCGACTGGATGTCAACCATCAGTCCCCCCATAAATCGCGATGAGAGCCTCTCTTCGAGCCGCGCAATTTCTTGTGGTGGTCGGTCAGACGTGAGGATCACCTGTCGCTGTGACATATAGAGCTCGTTAAAGGTGTGGAAAAACTCTTCCTGGATATATTCTTTGCCGGCGATAAACTGGATATCGTCAACCAGTAGTACGTTAGGGGCACGATACTTCTTCTTAAACGCAGGCGTCTTTTTATTCTGTAAACTCGCAATTAAATCACTCCCAAACGTCTCCGCTGAGATGTACATAATGTTCCAGTCTGGGTGGTCGGCGTATATCGCATGCCCCACCGCCTGCATTAGGTGAGTTTTCCCCAAACCCACCCCGCCATAGATAAAGAGTGGGTTATAGCGTGTTCCTGGACTTTTTGTTGCTCCTTGAGCTGCGGCGTATGCAAAATTATTCGATGGCCCAACCACATAAGTCTCAAATGTTAGTCTCGGATTTAGGTTGTGTGAACCATCCCCCCTTACCGTAGTCTTAAGCTCGTCAAATAGTGGTGATGGTGGTTGTTTAGAACTAGTCGCAACATCCTTTCCTATTACGTAAGCCACCCCAACTTTCCCTCCGCAGATACGCTCTAAACTTCGCTTAATTTGTCCTTCATACCTCTGTCCCACCATTGTTTGGTGGTATGCAGACGGACAAACAATCGTGATCAGCTGCACTCCCCCCTCAAGCTTTTCGAGAGACTCAATTGAGAGTGGTTTAATCCAGGTTGGAAAATACACGGGTGATATCGCAAGCTCCAACTCTCCCAAAACCGCCTTCCATATTGCTAAGATATCCATACATTCATTATCCCCAAATTTTCCACATAGAACAATATAGCGAAACTATCTCCCACCGTGACAAATCCACTCGCTCCTGTTAAAATACATAAATCATGAAACGCACTTACCAACCCAAAAAAATCAAGCGCAGAAACGTTCACGGTTTTATAAAGCGCATGAGTTCCCACAAGGGCAGGCTTGTTCTCTCCAGGCGTCGTCTCGCCGGTCGCGCCAAACTGACCGTATAACAGGTATTGGTTGGTCAGACTGCAACTCCCAAGTTAGTAATCAACCTGTCGTCAGAAGGTCTGTCCTGCTCAGGAAACCCCGAGCTTGTCGAGGGGTGTTTAGTCGACTTCAATATACAAACAGGAGACTAGGACAGACCTTAAAGGTATAATACGAATATGATCTCCCGCTCTCACAAATTCCCTCTCCGCACCCAGTTTCTCTCTTTTCGTGCCGCGTCCTCTCAAACCGCCACTCCCCATCTTCGCCTCCTCACATCACCCCATACTCCCAGTAGACTCTCTGTAATTGTTCCCCTTAAAGTTAACAAGCGCGCCGTGGTTCGTAATCACCTCAAGCGCCTAGTTTACGATGTGGTCTGGAAAATTCTTCTCGATAAAAATATCGACTGCGTGATCATGTCCAAACCTCTCGCTCTCACCAAAGGCGACCCCACCGACAAATTAATCCTTTCGGAATTATCGAGCCTTCATGTATAAAATCTACCGTCGCCTCTCCACTTTTCTAAAGTCGTTCACCCGCAATCTCGGTCTCTCAACGGGCCATTGTCGGTACGTTCCCACCTGTTCTCTTTATGCTAAACAAGCTTTTACCAAACATGGTTTGTGGAGGGGCGCTTGGTTATCTACCCAAAGACTGTTAAAATGTCACCCATGGTCTAAAGGTGGTTACGATGCACATCAGGAGTAATAACTCCTGAGAAATGCCTCCAGATACGAAGTAATCTGAGAGGCCCCCGACAACTAAACAATTATGTACAACACTCTAATCTATCAACCCATCCTTAACTCTCTCCTTTGGCTCTACCAGGTCACAGGGCAGAATCTTGGCTTCGCCATCATCTTCTTAACCCTGATAATCCGCGGTATTTTGATCCCGTTTACTCTCCCCCAACTCAAGTCCGCCAAAAAAATGGCTCAGTTAAAACCCGAGCTTGACGCGCTTAAAAAGAAATATGGCCACGACAATAAACTTTTCCAGCAAAAGCAAGTCGAGTTCTACAAAACTCACGGCGTCAATCCCGCTGCCGGTTGCTTACCCTTTATTGCTCAGTTCATTGTCTTAATTGCCCTCTACCAAGTGTTTATGCACACACTGGGAGGCAACGGTATGGGGGAAATCAACACCTCCTTTTTTCTTTGGGATCTTAAAGTTAAAGACACGACCTTTATTCTCCCCGTCCTAGCCGGTATTCTCCAGCTTGTGACCTCTCTTGCCATTCTTCCTGCCGTGGAAAACGAACCCGAAAAGCGGCAGGGATCTGTCGAAGACAAAAAAGATGTAGCTGACATGGCAACCTCATTGCAACAACAGATGGTTTTTATGATGCCCATCATGACCGTCATCTTTTCTCTTCAGTTCCCCTCAGGGCTCGCTCTGTACTGGGTGGTGACAACCGCCTTCTCCCTCGTTCAACAACTCATCGTCTCTGGCCCTGGGGCGATCCTTACCTATGCTTACAAATTTAAATTACTCAAGAAGGGGAAATAATATGTTAGCCACCGATATTAAAAAGATTGAAGAGCTTCTTCAGCTTTTTGACATTACGCCCGACCAAATCAAGATTGACGAAACTGATGAAGCAGTCACCATCACCGTTGATCAAAGCGAACTCGAAGCCGGCCGCCTAATTGGTCGCTTTGCCTCTACCCTCGACTCTCTTCAGTTGATTATCTCGCTTATGCTCAATAAAGGCGATGTTCACCGCCACATTCTTTTAGATGTTGCCGGCTACCGCGCTCGTCGCTTGACCACCCTCGAGACTATGGTTGAAAACGCCAAACAACAAGTGAGAAATATTGGTGGTGCCTGCGCCCTCCCGCCCCTTTCCGCAACCGAACGCCGCCAAGTTCATTTTATGCTTCAAGATGATGCAGAATTCACTAGTTACTCCGAAGGCTACGGGCAAGATAGGCGCCTATTTATCGCTCCCAAAACTATCTAGTCTCCTAGTCGGTCTGATTATTTTTTTCTCTGCTACCCAATTTGGTTTGCATTTCTGGCCGCTCTCAACTCTTGTTTATGGCATCCGTATTGACTATCTCTCCCCCGCCACCTACTTCCTCGACATCCTAATCATTTTTTATTTATCTCTCTCTTCACGCCTACCATCCACACTCTCTCGCTTGCATTCTATTTTCCCCATTCTCCTTGTCAATCTCATCTTTTCTCAAAACCCCGCCAGCACCCTCTCCTGGTCTCTCCACCTTGTTCTATATTTGTTGTTTATCTCATCTCTACCCCTCAGCAGAATACGCAATACTCTATACAAAATATTGCCCATAGCAATCCTCTTCCAAGTCACGCTCGCGCTCACCCAAGTCACCATTGGTCATTCTGTTGGTGGGCTCATGTACTACCTTGGTGAACGAACCGTGGCTGTGGGTGCGCCTACGATCGCCCTTGCCATGTTTATGGATCATGTTGTACTACGTGCCTATGGTACTTTCGGACACCCCAACGTGCTTGCTGGATGGTTAGTAATCGCTTTATTGATTACCATCCAACTTTGGAGACAACGCCAATCGTCAGTGGGGCTGACCTTAAAGGACTCGAGCGCGATTAGTGTCCGAAAAGATCCTAGAAGGTCAGACCCAATGGGTACTAAAACCATTTGGGTACCCCTCATCCTCACCACCCTCGGCATTTTTCTCACTCAGTCTCGCGCCGCCGCCCTCACCCTCTTTGTTTTCATCATTCCTTTCTATCTACTTAAATCCCTCAAATCTCGAGTGATTTATTTTGTACTTATTCTAGCTTCTAGCTTCTATCTTCTATCTTCTGGCACACTATTACGTGCGTTCGATCTCTCCTCTTCCGAGCGCCTTACTTTGCAGGGAGTCTCCCTTAAAGCAATTCAAGCATTTCCGCTTTTCGGCACCGGGGCGCAGGCTAGCATTTCTACCTACCCTACCGTCTCTCCCAATACTCGCCTCCTCCAACCCGACCACAATTCTCTTACCCTCTTCCTCTCCTGGTTCGGTATTTTTGGTCTCCTAGCCATTTTATACTCTCTGAGATTTCAATTTAAGAATTTGAGAATTTATGATTTTCGATTTGTCCTCCCACTCCTCCCACTTCTTCTCCTCGACCACTATCTCTTCACTTCCCCCCAAGGTTTATTTGTATTACTTCTATACCCTGCCGTTGCGGTAAACTACTCTCATGCTCAAAAAAATCGCGAGTAATACCCTGGCACAACTTGTCGCCAAATTTTTTGGTGCTGGACTCACCCTCTTCACCACCTACTATACGATCCGTCTTACCGGTCTCGAACTTTATGGTGATTTAACTAAAATTCTCGTCCTCGTCGCCATAGGTTTTACCGCCATCGATTTTGGTTTGAACGCCGAAGCAATTCGCTTTGGTACGAGTGAAAGCAAAATGCGTCAAGTTCTAGGTCAAGTTATCCTCGTTCGCCTAGTTCTTTCCGCACTCGTCATCCTTGCCCTCAATCTCCTTATTTTCTTTTTACCCGGCGGCTATTCGAGTGAAGTTAAATCCATTTTCTGGCTTGGTAGCCTGGCAATCATTTTTCAAGGCATCTATACCTCAGGCAATGCTTGGTTTCAATCCAATTTGTCATACTGGCGTCCTACCATCTCGGTCGTTGTCGGGTCACTGACCGGCACGGGTCTCACCCTCTATTTTCTTGCGACCTCCCCCACCCTCTCTCATCTGGTTCTTGCCAACACTATTGGATACTCCGTCATGGCCCTCTGCTCTGTTTTCATGCTCTGCACATCAGGCGCGTTAGCGCCTGAGAAATGTCTCCAGACACGAAGTAGTCTGGGAGGCCTTCTCCGTCGCTCCCTAATTCTCGGGCTGATCTTAATTGCGAGCGTCTTTGCCTCAAAACTGGATACTATCATCCTCGGCATCTTCCGCCTCTCTAGCGAGGTTGGAGAATATGGTTTTGCCTACCGCATTTTTGACGTCATTCTCGTCCTCCCAGTATTTGTCATGAATGCCGTCTATCCTCTCTTAATCAAAGATAGTGGAAACTCTTCAAAACTAATCAGTCATACCACAAAAAACATGGCCTTCATTGGCGTCGCTACCGCCATTTTTCTCTGGTTTGCCGCCCCCTACGTCAATCTTGTCAAACCCGGCCTCACACTCACAGTAAGCGTCCTTCGTCTCCTCTCCCTCTCCCTTCCCCTCTTCTATGTGACCGCACCCCTTATGTGGTCTTTGATTGGGGCTCGTCGCGACAAAATAGTACTCAGCGTGTATGTTGTTGCTGCCCTGGGCAACGGTCTTTTAAACCTACTTTTTATACCCTCTTTTGGCGCCCCCGCCGCCGCCGCGATGACTGGTATTACCGAGTTATTTATTTTTTGCGCTCTGTTATACTTCTCTCGCAATGATTTGAGAACTTAAGACTTATGATTACAAAACTATTATTGAATACAGACGGTGGTTCGCGCGGCAATCCCGGCCCTGCCGCCTACGGCTACGTTATCCGCGACATCTCTGGCCTGCCCGCCGAAGCCTCGGCGAAGGAGGGTACGGGAATCATTCTGGAAAAATGCGGTAATTATATAGGCACTGCCACCAACAACACTGCGGAATACGAAGGCCTAATTGCGGGGATCAAATGGGTGCTCACCCACCACCCGCGCGCCATGCTCACAATTAAAATGGACTCACTCCTTATTGTCAATCAAATCAAGGGCCTATTTAAAGTGAAAAATCCCGGTCTCATTCCAAAATATCAAGAAGTGAGGGGACTATTATCTCAACTCCCCAAGTGGTCTATCGAACACACCTACCGTGAAGGCAACTCCCTAGCAGATGAACTAGTCAATCTAACGCTTGATGCACGTACTTAACTTTTCTTATAAGCTATAGGTCTTCAATAGTCTAGTCAAAATTTTGTATTCACTAGTGGTCTTTTCAGACTAATGAAAAACGTGGAAAAAGTGTAACAACGAAAAAGGGTAGAAAAGTATACATACAAACCAAGACACGAAACAAAAATAAATCGTAGTAACAAAGAAGTTAGTAGGGGAGTAATTTGTATAGGTCTGAATATATATAAGGTATTTAAACATTCCGAGTTATCCGAGTTTTCTGATAAACTGAAATCGTATGTCTGCTCGTACTTTTGCCGTCGAAACTCAAGCTCAAGCCGTGGCCATTTTCGGTGGTCCTACTGAACTCACCACCAAACTTACTCAGGAGCTAGAGGTAAACGGTCTTCATGCCGAAAGGGTAGCATCTTCAACCCAGCTCGAAAAACTACAAGCTACTCACGACCCCGATTATCTTGTGATCTTCTCTGACTTTAAAGACGGCGATCTCCTCCCAACTCTCCAAACTCTGGTTGAATCAGGCCAATCTCACCTTATTCTCATCTCTCCCCTTAACTCGCCCGCCTCGAATCTTCCCCTCCCTCCCGCCACCCTAAATCTTATTTATTCTGATTATGTAGGGGATGACGAGTTATTCTCTCCCACTCTCGAGTCTTGGCTCACTAATATCCAAAGCAGCCGCGCCCTCGAACTTGCCGGTGATGGACTTTCCGAACTAAGCCTCTTGGGGATTAACGATCTAGCTAGCCTTCTCAGTCTCGCCATTTTCCATAGCGGGGGAGGGTCCGGCGTCACTCTCTACTTGGGTAATCCCACTCCAATTTCATTTCTTAATCTCGCTTACCTTATCCGCACCAACTTGCCCTTTAAAATAAACTTATCGTTTACGGCAGGGGAGGAGTCCACTCAGCTTGAACTGGACAATTTTGCCGCCGCTCTCGAGAAACTAAACTATCATCTCCTCGATTCATTTGAAGACTTGCTTAAAATCTACCTCAAGACGCACGTGAAAGTCGAAGAAAAACCCACCCCTCGTAGCGAAGCGGAGACCCCTCCATTAAACCCGAATGCCAATACGGCTGAACAAGCAGTCAGTGGCAAATCGAGCATTAATGGCGGGGCCAAAAAACTTACCCCTCTTAAAACCTCAATCCCCGCTTTTATTCCTCTCCAGTCCAAAAAGCGCCCCTTTAGCTTCTCAAATCTTATCCCCAAATTTCATCTAAAACGTCACCATATTCTCCAGCCCTCTCCCACCCATCCACACCTTCGTACCATCGTGGGTAGGGGACTCATTATTGGTCTTGCCCTCTACCTTGGGACTGTCGCCTTCTCCGGCACCATCGTCGGCTTATCCGTCAATAGCAACATAAAAACCATTCGCCAAGAAGAGCTCCCTAAAAGTAATCGGCTAAGTAGCTTTTCGCTCACCTACCTCCAAGCCAACTGGATCGCGCTCACTTCCGTCCCCGGTCTCTCCACCAAACAATCCATGATCGACTTAACCCTACTTCTGGACGCCTATCACCAGGCTCTCTCCGCCCTAGACACGGCGAGTCTCTTAAATAAATCAACTCAAAATCTCCTTGGTTACATTTTTGGCTCCGGCAACGCCGACGTTGCTCAAGTTATCAGTCTCTCTCGTCTTCAAGCCGAGGAGTTGTATCAAAAACTCTCACTCCTCGATGGTTCACTTCCAAAGGATCCGCCCCTCATCGTCCCAACTAAATATCACTTATCCTACGAGCGAGCTAAAGCTAAATTGGGGGTAGTCAAAAGGGGAGTCACCACCACCAAGGCCGTCCTCGCAGTCACCCCCGACTTTATCGGCCTTGGCGGCAGACGAAAATACGCCGTTCTCTTCCAAAATAATCTTGAGCTCCGCGCAACCGGCGGGTTTATTGGCTCTTTTGCCATTCTCAGTTTTGAAAACGGCAAGCTTTATGACATGCCGATCTACGATGTATACGACTCTGACGGTCAGCTCAAGGGCCACGTTGAGCCCCCATCTCCCATCAAAACTATCCTCGGCGAAGGGAATTGGTATCTCCGCGACTCAAACTTCGATCCAGATTTCCCCACAAGTGCCAGGCGGGCCGAGTGGTTTATCAACAAATCACTCAATTTTAACCTTGATGGTACGATCGCCATGACGATTCCCTCGCTCTCCGCGCTTCTGGAAGCTACCGGTCCCCTCGAAATTCCCGATTATAACGAGACCATAACCGGGGGGAATCTCTCCGAACGGGTCCAACTTCACGCCGAAGTCAATTTTTTCCCCGGCAGCACCAAAAAGAAAGAATTTTTAAGTACCGTCGCAAGTGCTCTCTTTGCCAAGCTTCCTAGCCAGGGAGGACTAGTTAGCCTCAAGTTGGGGACAGCCCTCGCCGACTCAGTCGCGAGAAAAGATACTCTTATCTCGCTCACAAATACTACTACCAACCACGTTTTTCAGACTCTTGGCTGGAACGGCAGTTTGGTTGATTTTCCCTGTCCCACCACACTTAACTGCCACAAAGACTACGCCATGGTCGTCGATAGTAATTTTGGTGTCAACAAAGCCAATTACTTTATCAAAAGAAATATCGAAGAGGTTATAACCCTTGATCAAAATCTGGCCGTGAATCACGTCCTACGTTTACGTTACCAGAACACTGCCACCTCCGACGCTTGGCCTGCCGGCACCTACAAGAATTATCAGCGACTCTATCTCCCGATCGGCACCACCATCGGGAAAATCAGAGTAGGGGACAAGGAGCTCGCGACCAAAGACTATACTGTCTACTCCGAGCACAATCGCGCTGTTCTCAGCTATCTCGTTTCTGTCCCCATCAAAGAAACAGTCATCGTTCAAATAGAATACACAACTCCCCAACTCCCTCAGGAAAATGAACTTCTCTACACCTGGTACTGGCAAAAACAACCCGGTACTTCCAGTGATGACAGTCTCACGGTTTATCTCAACCACCCCGCGTACTTGAGCCCCACGACCATCTCTCCCGCGGCCGACCTTGGTCCCCAACAACTCAAGTTTGACATGCAAAACGACACCGATCGTCGCATCACCGTCAAATTCACCAAGTAATCCTGATCTGCTATAATACCTTCACCATTAGCTATATGGAGGATCTATGACTATTTTTGAACTCGCCGCTTCTACTCGCACGCTCTTTGGCCGGAAAACCAAACAGCTCAGGAAAAAGGGAATCGTCCCAGCGAACATCTTTGGCAAAAAAATCAAATCCCTCGGCATAGAGATCGAAAAAGGGATTCTTCTAGACACCATGCGTAAAGCCGGCGAGACAGGCTTGATCCATCTCAAGATCAAGGGTGACGATAAAACCCACCCCGTCCTCGTTTCTGGCTACGCTCAAGATCCAGTAACCGGCGACATGCTCCACGTCGATTTCCACGAAGTTGATCTTAAACAAAAAACCAAAGCCATGGTTCCTGTCAAAACCGTGGGCGTTTCTCCCGCAGTCGACACAGGCAACATCTTGGTTATGTTCAAAAATGAAATTGAAGTTGAAGCCCTTCCCACCGACCTCCCCGATGTCATTGAAGTTGATATTTCGGGGCTTGCCGAAGTTGGAGCCCATATTTTAGCGAAAGATCTCAAAGTTGACCGCTCCAAAGTTACGCTCGATATCGAGGGAGATGCACAAATAGTTGCCATCCAAGAGCCAACCAAAGAAGAAGTTGTTGTCCCCGCTGCTCCAGCCGAGGGCGAGGAAGCCGCTCCAACCGAGGGTGAGGAAAGCAAACCAGCCGAGGGCGAAACTAAACCGGAGGCTAAAGAAACCAAGAAAGAAGACTTGTCCGCCGAAGCCAAGGCTAAGGCGGGACCTAAGGCTGAAAAATAGGATCGTTAGGATCCAAAATCCTGGCTTGTTCTTGGTATTCTTGCGCTTTTTCTATGTTCCCTGTCTCGCCATATAAGCGCGCTATCTCGAGTAGTATTTCTTTATCTCCTGGGTATTTCTCTAACTTCTGCTCCAGTTCTGTGGTCCTTTTCTCAACCACACGCTCAGGATAAACTTTCTCTTCTAACTCACTCTCTGTTCCAAGTACATTTTCTGCCGCTTCCGAATAAAGTCTCTCCGCCGCCTGATAATCTCCAACTTGTACTGCTTTCTCTATTACTTCTCGCTCGCTCCGCGCCGAGACTACACTATTTTTCACGTTTTGCGCCGACATCACCAAGATGATCCCCACAACCCCCACTCCTATCCATGTCCAGTATCGGGGTAGGGGAGATCTCACAACCACTCTCCAGCTATATTGTTCTAAACTCCGCCAAAATCCTTCACTCTTTTTCATTTCTTGAGTATACAGCGTAGAATATTTCTTATGCTATCTCTTACTCCCGAACTACTCGTTGAAGACATTCAAAAAACTCTTGATTGGTACCAAACCACTCTCGGATTTGAGGTTATGTTTGTCTCTCCCGAAACTGGCACCCCCACCTTCACCCGGATCAAAAAAGAGGGGACAAAAATCATGTTTTTCCGCCGTGCCGAGTTCTCAAGTGAAATCCTCACCTTTTCTTTCGCTCCCATGGGCGGTAGTTTTGTCCTCTATCTCGAAGTTAAAGACATCAAAAAAATATGGCTAGAAATACAAGACAAAGTAACCATTGTCCAACCCCCCCAGATTAAAGACTATGGTTCCCAGGAATTCACTATTCAAGACTTTAATGGTTATCACCTTATGTTTGGTCAGAGGAGTTAATCTATGTTCTCTAAATGAGATCTTTGTCACCCAACTATTTATACTTAAAAACTTCTTTTCTCTGGTTATCAGCTGGGTATTCTATGGCGAAGAGGTTGGAATTCTTACCCTAGCAGGAGCTGGAGTCGTCATCACGAGCGTCTATCTCATGAATAAACTAGAAGTTACACCGTGCTCGCCCCCATCAGTCCTGTCATAATCGTCATGCTCGCGAGGCATGCGCTTTGTTGCGACATCACCCGATCAACTGAGCTTTCTCCTCTCCGACCGCGAGCACGAACTCGAGAAACTGCGCGCGTCTCTCCCAATCCTCGAGTCCCAACTATCCGAACTCAAAGGATCCACTTCGAAATCCCAGGTTCTCTACTACCACGGCAAGGACGGTCTCAAACAAGTGACCTACAACTCTCTAAAAGCTAAAGGAGAGCTCCTAACTTACGAGCTCTCCACCATGAACGCCTTCATGTCTCACGATGAAGCCGAAAAGCTTCATGCTCGTTTTGTAGAAAACAAAATTCATATTTGTACTCTCACCAACGCTACCAGACTCGAATCATGGACAAATGTATCCGCAATGGTTGAAAAGTACTGGGAGACCCGCCAGCTAGTACCCAAGGGAAATCCCTTCAAGTTCGAAATCTTGATCTACAACGACGTCTACTGCACGTATCGCTACATAGGCGAGGACATCTTCTGTATCGAGATCCACAACCAGGAACTCGCCGACATGCAACGCCAACTTCTTGAGCATCTCTGGTCTGGAGCCCACAAATTCAAGGTTCTCGATGGCCGCGGCTCCGCCAAACTAACTTGATCTATCTATAAATATCTTGTCTGTGCCCCACCGCCAGTATGAGCACCACCCCATCTCCGTCATACACGTCATATAACACTCGGTAGTCACCGACCCGTAGGCGATAATCCGCAGTCTTATGTTTGGTTAAATGTTTAAATTGATTAGGAAACCGTTCTTTCGCAAGCTTTTGTATCTCTGGAATAATCACATTTCTTACTTGCGGGTTTAGTTTTTTTAGTTGTTTTCTTGCCTTTAAACTTAACTGGATCTCGTATGGCCTCATACCACTTCAGCTAGAAAATCATCAAGCTTAGTAGTTTTCCCACGCAAGTACTCACTTCTCCCATCTGCAATGTCCTTCTGTAACGCAGGAGAATTCATCTCAAGTAAAATATCCTCCACCGCCTGGTAATCCGCAAAGGGGATTGCCACCATCGCTGGTTCATTGCGGTTAGTCACCAGATAATGTCCCCCCATGGCTTTGATATTGCGCGCCACCATAGGCAGTTGTGTCTGGAATTGTTTGATTCCCATTACATTACTCAACATAGTACCATTAGGATACCTTAGTCGCAGTACCACTGTCAAGTCGTTGGTGGTTTCCCAAACTCCTCGCTCGCTCCTAGCTTCTTCACCATCTCCCCTTTGAACTAAAAGATATGTCAGTCTGGATTCATATCAAAGGTGACCGCACTAGGATAGTCTCCGTCAGGGGCGATGAAGTCTGGGGTCTCAGAATTCGGTCTCAAAACTTGGCAGACTCCCTCATCGGCATCCACGAGTCCCTCTGGAAGCTTGCCACCCCCATCACCAAAGATATGATTACCGCCTGGGGCCCCAACGAATACCTCCAAGCTGAAAAACGCACAACTAACCAAAAAACAAATGATTAAATGATTTAAATCATTATATCGACAATCATTCAAGCTATATCAAATTTATGTTACAAACTACTGACGAACAACTAGACACTATCAATGAAAAGAACGTTGTCATTAGCTCAACCAGCAAGTCTATAGCCCACCGTGCCGGTCTCCTGCACAGGATCGTCATCGGTGAAATCGTAAACTCCAAAAGAGAATACTGTTTCGTCAAACAAGCGGGTGATCGCCAAGATCCTGGTCAGTACATCTCTCCGATTGGTGGGCATGTCCAGGCAGGGGAGCGGATCGAAGACGCACTCTGTCGCAAGTGCCATGAAGAAGTTGGCTTTACCCCGGTCGAACTAAAATATGTTGGTGGAACGATCTACAATCGCGAAGTTATCGGCCGTCGCGAAAACCACTTCTTTCTCGTTTACATGATTCGTCACAATGGCCCAGTCATCCTCAACCATGAATCAGTCGATTACCAGTGGTTCTCAGTGGAGAAGATTCAACAAACTCTGCAAAGTAGTCCTCAAAC
Source organism: bacterium (assembly GCA_043827085.1). Classification (GTDB taxonomy): domain Bacteria; phylum Patescibacteriota; class Microgenomatia; order UBA1400; family UBA12108; genus CAJAUT01. The sequence continues at coordinate 17,555 of JBDRPO010000004.1, forward strand.
CTTCGATGCCGCCTGGCACCACGTGTTTAAAAACATCTTCCTTAAAATCTACCAAACTACTTAATTTCCGGTTTACCCGCCGAAGCCCCGCGCCCTTCCGAAGCCTTTGGCGAAGGAGGGTTGGCGTAGGTGGGCCACTTCGACAAAATGAGCATGCCATCCTTCATTCTTGGCATTTCCTTCCAAATCGCCTCCGTCACAAACGGCATAAACGGATGCAGCAACTTCAATCCATTTAGTAACACGTGTCGCAAGACGGACAGTGCGACATCTTGATCTTTCCTCACCTTCACTTTCTCGATATACACGTCGGCTACGCTATGCCACATAAACTCGTAGATTGTGTCCGCCGCTTCCGCAAAACGATATTTCTCGAGTAGGGTAGTTATTTTTGTAATTTTCTCGTTTAACTCTTTGATCATCACCTCATCTTCCGCCGCTAACCCCTTTATCTTGGGTCCATACCACGGGATTTTCCCCTCACACTTTTCCGTCATCATCAGATAAAACCGACTCATATTCCAAATCTTATTGGCAAAGTTCCGCATCGCCCGCACCTTGTCTTCTGATAAAGGCACTTTTCCTCCCTCCCCGTTCCCAAACAGGAGTGACATCCGGAAAGCATCAGCCCCGTATTTATCCACGAGTTCGATCGGGTTGATCACATTACCCTTGCTCTTACTCATCTTCTGTCCCCGGGCGTCAGTCACCGTCGACCACAAGTACACATTTTTAAAAGGCACCTCTTTCTTTGCGTAAAGTCCAAACATCATCATCCGTGACACCCACATCCGGAGAATGTCCGACATTGTTGCCATCACGTCAGTGGGGTAATGGCTCGCATACTCATTCTCTTTTAGGGTGACTAGGGGCCACTGTCCAGAAGAAAACCAAGTATCAAACGTATCCGTTTCCTGTAAATATTCGCCAGCAGGCCTAGTCTCATTTACCACATATTTTGCCTCTTTTGGTGCCGACAATGTTTGGAGTCCACTCTCAATGTCTTCAAAACGATATGTCCTTAAAAGTTCTCCAATCTTCCCGCTCACCGGTTTTTTCTCTTTATCCAAAAACGTCACGTGTATTTTTTGATTAATACTAGAGTCTGGAGTCTTACTACTGGCGTCTATTAAGTACCACGCCGGAATCCGGATTCCCCACGCCACTTGTCTGCTGATTGGCCAGTCATGCATGACCGCCATCCAGTCGAGGATTTGTTTCTCAAACTTCTTGGGATAAAACTGTGTCTTTTTCTTTTTGATCGCCTCGACTACCGGCGGCTTCAAAGATTCCACCTTGATGTACCAGTTGGGCACCGTCATGGGTTCCATATCGCGACCACACTTGTAACAAACAGTAACAGCATGAAGATAATGCTCATCAATTTTTTTGATTATTCCAATCTTCTGGAGTTCCTCAACTGTCTTTTCTCTCGCCACTTTTACTTTAAGTCCGTTTAGTTCTTTAACCTTTGCATCACTCGGAATTGTCATCCTCCCCATCTGGTCGATCACCGAAATAGTCGCGAGCTTGTGGCGTTTCCCCGCCTCAAAATCATTGGGGTTATGAGCAGGGGTAATCTTTACGACTCCCGTCCCAAACTTCATGTCTACCATCGAATCCGCAATAACTGGGATTTTTCTGGTCGTTAAGGGGAGCTCCACTTCCATCCCCACAAACTTCGCGTATCGCTTGTCTTTTGGATGTACCGCGAGAGCCGTATCCCCAAACATCGTCTCTGGCCTGACTGTCGCCACGGTAAGCAGTCCGTATTTTATGTAGTAAAGCTTATCTTCTCTCTCGTCATGTAATATCTCTAATTCAGCCAGGGACGTCCCACAATATGTGCAGTAGTTTACAAGGTAATCACTGCGGTATACTAAATCTTCCTTAACCATTCTCTGGAAAGTCTCAAACACAGTCGAGAGTACCCGGGAGTCTAGTGTGAACACACTTCGCTCCCAATCAGCGGAGAAGCCGAGTCGACGGAACTGCTCAAAAATAAGTCCTGAATTATCTTCTACAAACTTGGCGATATTATCGTACAAAGTTTGTCGGTCGAAGTCCAGCCGGCTTTTACCCTCTTTTGATAGTTGTTTCTCGTACACAAACTGGGTCTCTAACCCCGCGTGGTCTCGCCCCGGTATCCACTCTGTCACGTAGCCTTGCATCCTTTTCCACCGGATCAAAACATCATCGATCGTGTACATCCCATGTCCCGCGTGCAAGCTAGCATTTGCATTCGGTGGCGGCATTAAAATCGTGAACGGTTTACCATGAGCGGAGTCGAAGGGTCTAAACGCACCGCTTACTTCCCACTCCTTATAAATCTCGCTCTCTACCTTGCTGTGTTCAAACCTCGATTCCATATGGATATTGTACCAGAGGTTGTTCGGACCGCAGTTCCCAGGCTAGTAAACAACAAGCCGTCAGAAGGTCAGACCTTATTGGAATTATTGTGCTCCCGTTCCTCGCAAAAACACGCTTGCCCAAGGTCTGTACGTCGTCGAGAACGTTTTGTCCTGAATAGTTTCCCCATCTCGCACTACCTTGTACTCAAAACTAGCCTTCGCTCCCGCTGCCGCCCAGTCTATTTGTTTCGTCGTCCCTGCAGGAAGTGAAGGATCATCTTGGTAAATTGTTGGGAGGGGAGGGGTAATTCCCCAAACTTTATGGTTCTCAATCGTTGCCACTCGCCCGTCGCTCGTTCCATAAATCTCGATCACTAAATGTAATGCCTTGGGATCATTAATTGTCTGAATCAGAATATGCCCCGGCGTATCGTTTTTAAACCGGAAATCTTTAGATGGTGCAATCACCGTCGCGTCGACCCCTGGCTTACTATCGAGTTCATAATAAGACACTCGGTACGCGTGTCCCCAGCGCTCGATTATCGGCAGTCCTGCGCTTATTACAGCTCGAAACATAGTGGTCGATACTTGGCAAAGTCCCCCGCCATCCCCCAGGACCGTCCGGCCAGCCGAAATAATATATGCTGGTCGATACCCCGTTGCCGAGGACACCTCTCCCACCATTTTATTAAAACTAACTTCCTCTCCAGGCGCAAACAAAGTGCTATTGATGCGCGACGAGGCAAGTGCCACATTATAAATCCGATTCGGGATGGAATGTTGGTAATACGACTCGCCCCGCCCGATCCGCTCACGTATCCCTAGTTCATTCACTTTTTCTGTCGTCACCTTGGGTGGTGTCCTAGTGGCTGCAACCTCTATTGTCTCACTTTTACTCTTTCCCTCAAGTAAATTCTTAATTCCAGTTTGAATCCTCACTGCCGTCTCCTGATCACCAACAGTTATCCCGTCCCTCCCCGGTGCAAACTCTTTTACCTTTCCCCCAATAAACTCAAATTTTGCGTCCTGAGACTCCTTATTTAAGCTATCACCAAGTCCCACCACATAACCATTTACTATCGCCATATCCACCTCTTCTATCCCTCCTTCAGTCGAGAGAAAAGGTATTAGTTCTTTCCCACCGAGAGAAATTTTTTCATCATCAAGCGTCATCACCATGCTTACTTGTGCCAAAGTCTCCGCTCTTGCCGTCAGCTCGGAGAGCTTCTCACTGGTGAGCCTCCTCTCTGCAATTTTTGTTGGGACAGCGATATCTTCGCTTCCTAGTTTGCTATAAACACTCCGTATTTCCTGGTCAAACATCTCGCTGTCCAAGACTACTCCGTCGCTCCCATTGGTTACCCTTACCTTCTGCCCCACTATCTCAATCGTTGGTTCAACCGGCACGATCTCAATCGCCAAGCTTATTTCATTGATAAGCCCTTCCATTTTTTCTGTCTTCCCCTCCGCAATTTTGAGTGGGTAGCTTGTTTTCTTATTAATGAGTAAAAGTAAATAGTCTTCAATCTGTACTCGTCGTCCATAGTGGTAAGCCTCATTTAGTGTGTCATCGACTTCAAAATTAACCGATTCTTTTGGTGTTTCCCAACTGCTCCCATTAAAAACCAACTTCGCTTGATAATTTTGAGTAGCCTCCAATATCCTTACTCGTGCCTGCTCTCTGGTCAGTCCAGCAACAGAGACCCCCGCCACCTCGATTCTCGGGTAAAACTTAGTGTGGTAGGTAAGTCTGGCAACCGCCACAAGTGTCATTATCCCAACAAGCATCCCCAATAAAAAATACCCAACAATCTTCCCGTGCCCCCAACGAAGCCCAAAAAGCGAAGTAGGGTTAGCTTGTTTCGTTTTCTTCATCTCTGCTATTATGGTATCATGCCAAAATTTCCTGATCCTACCAAAGACTACGGTGGCACACCCATGACTGGCTCTATCGACTTATCTGCCGAAGCATCGGCGAAGGAGGCGGACATCCCCCCCACCCCGCTCTATCAAGCTCCAGAACCGACCGCCGCTCCCACTCCCGAACCGGCCCCCACACCTGGCAACCAAAGCGCCGGAACACCAGAAAATCAAACTCCCAAATCGTCGATTTCCAGTTCTCCGTTCCGCAATATGATGCCGATCTTAATCGGAGGTGGTGCCCTCATCCTTTTACTAGTCCTAGGGTTTACCATCGTTCCCAAATTCTTTAAAAAAGCCGAACCCATCACTCTCAACTATTGGGGCCTTTGGGAATCAAGCTCCGTTATGCAAACCGTCATTGCCGACTACGAGAGTCAGAATCCAACCGTCAAAATCAACTACACCATGCAGAATATCAAAAACTATCGCTCGCGCTTTCTCACCGCCGGCACCCAGGGGAGTTCACCCGATATTGTTCGCATTCACAATACCTGGCTTCCCATGCTCAAAAAAAATCTCGCCCCCGCTCCCGATACAGTACTCACAACCAGTGATCTAAGTAGCTACTACCCCATCGTCCAAAAAAACTTCGTCAGTGGCGGCAAAATCTACGCCCTCCCGCTTGAAATTGACGGGCTAGCTCTCCTTTATAACGAAGATATCTTTAATGAAGCGGGTGCGACTCCTCCCTCCGACTGGAACACGCTGAGGAAACTTGCCTTTGACTTGACCAAAATCAACGCCGAAACCAAAATTATCGAACGCGCAGGGGTAGCGCTCGGTACCACCAACAATGTCGAACACTGGTCCGACATCTTGGGTCTCCTGATCCTCCAAAACTCCGGCAATCCAGGGAAACCCACCGACACTGCCGTTCAAGACGCTCTCACTTTCTACACCATCGTTTCCACCCAAGACAAATCATGGGACTCTAGCCAACCCAACTCTGTCTATGCCTTTGCGACCGGTACCGTTGCCATGATCTTGGCTCCGTCCTGGCAAGTCTCCGAAATCAAAGCTATTAATCCTGATCTCCACTTTAAAGTCGCTCCCGCTCCCGTTTTGCCTTCTGCTAACTATGCCTGGGCTTCATATTGGGGTGAGGCAGTGCCACTCACTAGTAAAAATCCTGAAGCTGCCTGGAAATTTATCAAATACCTAAGTACCCCCGAAGTCCTCCAAAAAATGTACGCCGGCGCCAGCCAAATCCGCGCTCTTGGCGAGCCTTACCCACTCACGAGTCTCAGCAGTACTTTAGCTAGCGACCCACTAGCAGGAGCATATGTTACTCAGGGTCCAAACTATGTGTCCTGGTATCTTGCCGACCGCACCTACGACGATGGGGTCAATACCGAATTTAGTAAGTACTACGAAGACGCCGTAAACGCCATCAATGATGGTTCGACTGTCGGGAGCATCCTCAAAACTCTCGACGAAGGCATAGCCCAAGTTTCCGCCAAGTACCCCGAGGCAAAATGAAGTCCGTATCCAAGGGGACCGTCCTTAAAAGGAATTCCCGGCTGCAAGCCGAGAAGGGCTCGTCGGCGGACGGAAGGACAGTCCCCAATGTAACCCTTTCGATTCTCCAAACACTAAAGTATAGCGATCACTTTGACTTTCCCCTGACCGCTAGTGAAATCTACACTCGCCTTATTGAGATTAAAGCCTCGCGTTCCCAAATCGAGGCTACTCTTTCCGAGCTTTGCCGCTCAAAGAAAATTGGCAAAACCAAAAACTCCTACCATCTCCCCCATCGTGAAACTCTTGTTTCCCGCCGTCTCAAATGCGCCAAACTATCCAAGCCTCTGCTTGCCCGTGCACGAAAACTATCATCTAAAATCTCACATCTAAAATCTATTCTTGCCATCTACTTGACGGGCTCTCTCGCCGTAGGCAACACTGACAGAGACTCCGATATAGATTTGATGATTATTACCAAACCAGGTCGTCTATGGACCACCCGCCTCCTCCTCACTCTCTATACCACTCTACTTAATCTTCGCCGCACTCCACATTCCCTCAATAATTCAGGCAAGCTCTGTCTCAACCTCTACTTAACTCCAAATGCCTATCTGCTCCCTCCTGATCGAAGGTCACTCTATACAGCCTACGAACTCATCCAAGCCGTCCCGCTCCACGATCCTATGGATACTCACTCCGCTCTCCTGTCCGCCAACTCTTGGATTCACAATTACCTGCCCAATGCGATCACAGGGTCTGACCTTGAAGGAAGTGCCCAACCCCGCCCTTACAGCGAGCGGGGAAGGTCAGACCCTATCGGAAACTTACTTGAATCTCTCGTCTATCATCTGCAATTTCTCTACATGCGCCCCCGCATCACTCGCGAATATGTGACCAAAGACTCTGCCTTCTTCCACCCCCACAATCCAGGCGAAATTGTAATAAATAAGCTTTCTAGGCTAATTTGACAAAAATAGTACAATCAACTCATAACAAATTATTGGAGGACAAATATGACATTATTACCCGAATTGATTAAGCTTAGTTTAGCAGCAGCGCATTTGTTCGGTGGAGGAGATGTCAACACCAATGCACAAAGTAAAATTGATACCCATGCCCAAGAAGCTACTATCAATGAAGTTGTTACTACAGCTCCTTTTCAAATTGGGCTCGATAGGGAGCTTGTCATTTCTGGATACTATTATCACAATGGGAAATATTATCGAATCCAAGTTGAAGAACCACGTCATCACAGGGATGACGACAATCATTAACTCTCAGAGTTAACCTTCAAACGCTGCTAAAATACTCTCATGTTCTACACCATTTCTTCCATTGGTCCCGTCTGCCGTAAGCTGCATGCCGCAGGCTGTAAGCTGGTCCTCGCGACCGGCTTCTTTGACCTCCTCCACGCCGAGCACATTAAGTTTTTAGCGAAAGCCAAAGCCGCCGGCGATATCTTAATTGTCGCCGTCGAATCCGACGAACGAGCTCGGGTACTAAAAGGGGAGGGACGCCCCATCGAGCCCCAACCAGTTCGTTGTCAACATCTCCTTGATCTCCGTAGCCCAGGGTCCGACCTGCTAAGGAGACGACCAATGGGAGTGTTTAGTCGAGCCCGCTCAGCGGGTGAGACCAGGTCGGACCCTCAAAGCACATTAGTTGATTATGTAATTTCTCTCCCCCCCGATTTCAACAACTTCGCCTCCTACGACTCCCTTATGTCTGCCGTTCGCCCACAAGTCTACGCCGTCTCGGCCCACACTTCTCACCAGAAAAGTAAAGATTTTCTCGTCGAAAAATATGGAGGTAAACTCCTTGTCGTCCATGACTTCAATCCTGCTATCTCCACCACCCAAATTATTCAAAACACTAGAATCTAACATCTATCGTCTATAATCTATTTATGTTTGAAACCTATATCTACGCTCCTTTCTTCAATATTCTCGTCGGTCTCTATGAGATCTTGGGTGGAATCTCTCCAGACCTGGCCGACATGGGTATTGCGGTCATTATTTTCTCGATAGTTGTTCGTATTATCATGTTCCCACTTACCATCATGGGTGAACGCTCCGAAGAAGAAAAGCGGAAGATCACCACAAAAATTGAAGAACTAAAACGCACTTACTCTCACGAACCAGTAAAACTCCGCGCCGAGATCAAACTCGTCATGCGCGACAACTTTAAACGAGTTTTCGCGACCACTTTTGAGCTCTTTGTGGGTCTCGCCATCATTCTCATGCTTTATCGCATCTTCACGACCGGCCTTGAGGGTGCCGACTTCTATCTCCTCTACGACTTTATCCCTCGTCCAGACCACATTAACTTGATGTTTCTCGGCAAATACGATCTTAGCCACACCAACAACACCCTCAACCTCATCCAGTCCATCATGATCTGTGTGGTTGAGGTTTTGTCCGCTCTCCGCTCTCCCTTTCCCGTTTCCCGGAAAGAAAAAATCCTTCTTCAACTTGTTCTCCCCGTCGGCTCCTATATTATCTTTATGTTTCTCCCCGCCGGTAAAAAAATCTTTCTGATTACTTCCCTCGCCTGGTCTGCCGTCTACCAATCAATCAGACTCATCCAAGATTGGGGTAATAAACTCTTAACTCGCTTCACACCAACTATTCAGACTGCAATTCCCACACCAGTTAACAACGCGCCGTCAGAGGGTCAGACCTTGACGGAAGCGCCCACCCCGACCTCAAAATAAATCAGGAGGGAGGGTCTGACCCTATGGGTACTAGAGACCATCGAGCTTGCAATCCATCATTCGTGTTAGAATATCTATGCTATGTTTGACAATCTAGTAGTCTCGTTTCTGGCTGATGAGGTGGTTGGCGGGTTTTTTATCTCCGTCCCCCCTGGCCATATTGCTTGTATCTATGACCGCGGCCGCGGCGTCCTCAAGCAAGTTTATGGCCCAGGCCTCCACCTGAAGATTCCTTTCTGGCAAGTCGCTAAACTCTTTAACGCCCAGGTCCTCGAGTATACGATCCACAAGGGCTTTGACTTGAGCAATAAAGAAATCTTGGGTGACGAGCCCATCAAATCCACCACCAAAGACGGGGTAGGAGTTGTTGTTGAAGGCTCCATCCTCTTTAAAATCGACAAAGCTAATGCCCCCGAACTCTGGGAAAACATCGGCGAGCACTTTGTTAGTAAAGTCATCCGCCCCTTTAGTCGGAGCAAAATCTCTGCCATTTTTGCGACCGTCGATGCAAACGTCGTCAAAAACTCCCGCGCTAGCCTGGAAAAGACACTTAAAGATGAGCTGAACTCCGAGTTCGAGAACCGCGGCTTGATTTGCGAAGGCGTCCTCTTGTCCGAAGTGACCGTCGGTTAAATTATCCCGAGCTTTTTCCCCACTTTAATAAACGCTGCAATTCCCGTATCCAGATCTTCCTTTGAGTGTGCCGAGGAGGGCATTACGCGAATTCTCGCCTTCCCCATCGCGACCATGGGGAATTTAATGGGTGTTGCAAATACTCCTTCATTAAATAGCTCGCGCGAAAAATCGATCGATTTTTGCTCGTCCCCAATCATGACGGGTGTGATTGGCGTCTCAGACACTCCGGTATTAAATCCTGCATTTTTAAACTGAGCCTTAAGATAGTCTCCATTTTCCCATAGTTTCTTTACGAGCTCATCCGACGACTCTAGTATCTCCACGCCGGCAATCAGTGCCGCCGCGTCCGGGATCGAGATCCCAGTAGAGAACAAAAACTGCCTGGCTTTTGTGCGCAAGTAATCAATGAGTTGTTTCTTCCCTGCAATCACTCCTCCCACTACCCCAAAAGCTTTGGATAGTGTTCCGACCTCCACATCCACTTGTCCATGGAGTTTAAAATGTTCGACGATCCCTCGTCCGTTTCCAAGTACTCCCTCCCCATGCGCATCGTCCACCACCGTGATCGCATTGTATTTTTTGGCAAGCTCCACGATTTTCGGTAAGGGGGCAATATCTCCATCCATCGAAAACACTCCATCGGTAACAATCATCACTTGTTTGTCTGTAGTTCCGATCTCCTGAAGCTTCTTTTCCAAATCTTTCATATCGTTGTGTTTATAAATAAACTTGTTCTTAATCCCCGCGAGCCGTATCGCATCAATAATCGAAGCGTGATTTAGTTCGTCCGACACTATATAGTCCTCTTTGGTCATGAGTGTTTGCACGGCCACCAAATTGGCAATATATCCACCTTGCAAAACAAGCGCCGCCTCGACATTTTTGAACTTAGCGAGTTTGGTCTCTAGTTCCTCATGTAGCTTCGTATTTCCCGATAGTGCCCGCACCGCCCCCGGTCCTACTCCATATTTTTCAATCGCGAGAGTCGCCGCCTTACCAACTCGCGCATCCCCCGCGAGTCCCAAATAGTTATTTGAACATAGGTTTAATACTTTTTTCCCATTCACCACTATCCAGGCCCCCTGTGGGGACTCAACCACTCTTTTATCTGGCACTACTAGCGTAGGATCTTCCCATGGTCTCATTGTTCTGTCCTCCGATATCCTATATTACTAACTCCTATATTACTATTTCTCATGGCGTCAGCACGATCTTGCCACTTTGTCCCGACTTCATAATTTTCATCGCCTCTTCAAACTCTGCAAGCTTAAAACGGTGTGTGATAATTGGATCTAAATTTATCTTACCCGACTTTAGCAACCTAGTCGTTTCTTCCCACGTCTCCCAAATATGTCGCCCAAAAGCCGAAAGAATTGTCAGCTCCTTATTTATCATATACTTCCCCCAATCAACGGAGATTGGAGTTTTGGGGATCCCAAAAGCCATTAAAGTCCCCGCAATTCGCACCACATCAAATGCGCGCGCGATTGCCGCTGGATATCCTGACATATCGATTACTACATCTATAGCATTGTCATATTCTTTTGGTAACTCAGCATAAACTTTGTCACACCCCATTTTTAATCCCAAATTTCGTCGGTACTCTACTGGATCTACTCCTACTATCTCCGCTGCCCCGTTCGCCTTTGCAACTCCAGAAGCCGCCAGCCCCGTCGGCCCCATCCCAAATATCACCACGCGTTTCCCCTTTACCCTCGCCATCGTAATTACGTGTACTGCGTTTCCAAATGGCTCCTGCACACTCATCCAGTCAAGTTTAATTGCTGGATCATTTTTCCAGCTTGTCCGAATTGGCACCGTCGCATACTCAGCAAACCCACCATTTCTCCCGATCCCAAATAATTGCATTTTCTCGCATATATGTCGCCGGTTATTCTGGCACTGATAGCACTTGCCGCAAAAAATATGCGTTTCTGACGACACTAAGTCTCCAACTTTCAATTGACCATTGACCATTGACCATTGACCATTAATTTCCAGGACCTCTCCCAAAACTTCGTGTCCGATCACGACTGGCGGCTTGATGTGGTCGGCCGCCCACGGCGTCCAGTCATAGATCCCAATATCCGTCCCACAAATCGACGCTGCCCTTACCTTTATCAATAACTCGCCGGGTTCAGGGGAGGGGATCGGTATCTGCTTCAGCACGACACCTGGCTCTGCTTTCTCCTTCACGACCGCGAGCATCATCTTTTTCATACCTCGCTATTGTAGCAAAGTTATCTATTCTTAGTATTGACACTCAACTATGACTATGGTACTATGACCATAGTCATTATGTTAAAAACAACAATTTCTAAATCAGAATTCAAAGCCAAAGCCCTCGAATACATGCGCTTTGTCGAGCAAAACAATCAACCCATTATCGTTACTGACATGGGAACTCCCGTTATTCAGGTTCAAGTTTTTCAACCAAAATCCAAGAGTGATCCATACGATTATTACCGCGGCAGCGTTCTCAAGTATGTCGGACCCAACAAACCCCTCGATTTGGAGGATTGGGGAAGATTAAAGTGATTCTACTAGACACCAATGCTTTTATTTGGTGGCTGTCTGATCGTGATAAACTCTCAAGTCGCGCACTATCCTCTATAAATTCACATGCTGTCGACAACAAAATACTCATTTCATCTATGAGTATTTGGGAGATTTGTTTATTAGTCCAAAAAAAACGTATCGACATTCACGATTCACTTGAAAACTGGGTAAGCGGTTTAAAGAAACTACCCGATCTGGAATTTATTCCCATTGACAACGATATTGCCTATCAGGCAACTAATTTACCAGGTATTTTCCATAAAGATCCTGCCGATCGTATTATCGTGGCAACAGCTCGTTTTCTTGGTGCTACCCTCATCACTAGCGATAAACTAATTTTCAGATACAAACACGTCAAAACCATTTGGTAGTTATTCGCTTTGATCCAGTTGACACGCCGACCTCATTTTCTTACAATAGCACTCGCACAGTACGAGTGATAATTAATTACTTAAACAGGAGGAACTATGCAATTAGATCCCAAAAAACTTACTCCCATGCCCGGCTACGTCCTAGTCGAGCCAGCCGAAAAAGCCACGCGCACAGCTGGTGGCATCTATCTTCCCGACAACGCTGGTGACAAACCTCAGGCCGGTACAGTCATCGCTGTAGGCGGAGCTATTTACAAAGATGGTCAAGAAATCAAATCTCCCGTCAAAGTCGGCGACCGCGTCGTCTATAAAAAATGGGGTGGCAACGACGTTAAAATCCTGACCGTTGAATATCAATTTCTTCAGTTCGAAGACATACTAGCAGTAATTAAATAAGGAGAAATCATATGACCGCTAAACAAATCATCTACGGCGACGACGCTCGCCAAAAACTCTTAACTGGTGTCACCAAGCTTGCCGCCGCTGTTGTGACCACGCTTGGGCCCCGTGGCCGTAACGTCGCCATCGACAAAAAGTGGGGCGCCCCCAACATCATTCACGACGGGGTCTCTGTCGCCAAAGAAATCGAGCTCGAGGACTCATTTGAAAACATGGGCGCACAGCTTGTCAAAGAAGCCGCTAGTAAAACCAATGACACAGCCGGTGACGGCACCACGACCGCCACTCTCCTGGCCAAAGAACTCGTTGCCGCCGGAATGAAGAATGTGACCGCTGGCACCAACCCCATGCTCATGAAAAAGGGTATCGATCGCGCCGTTGAAGCCGTTGTAGAACAACTAAAGAAAGTCAAAACCGACGTCAAAAAAGAAGATTGGGTGAAGGTTGCAACCATCAGCGCCCAAAGCGAGGAAATCGGTAAAAAAATTGCCGAAGCCTTAAACCTCGTTGGTAAAGACGGCGTTGTTGAAGTTGAGGAATCAAAAGGTTTCGAGATCGAAATCGAACACAAAGACGGGATGGCTTTTGACAAAGGCTATGTCTCTGCTTACTTCGTAACAGACACAGATCATATGGAATCCGTCATGGAAAATCCCTACATCTTGGTGACCGACCAAAAAGTGACGAGTATCCAAGAAATGGTTCCTTTCCTTGAATCTTTTGTCAAAGTCAGTAAAAATCTCGTGATTATCGCCGACGATGTCGAGGGCGAAGCTCTCGCGACGCTAGTCGTCAATAAAATGCGCGGCACCTTCAATGTCCTCGCCGTCAAAGCCCCCGGCTTTGGTGATCGCCGCAAGGCCATGCTCGAAGACATCGCGATTTTAACTGGCGCCACCGTAATCTCCGGCGACTTGGGTAGGAAACTTGACTCCGTCAAAGTCGAAGATTTGGGGTCTGCCGACAAAGTTGTGGCCAGCAAAGACGAAACCAAAATCGTCGGTGGCCAAGGTGACAAAAAATCCATTGCCGGAAGAGTTGCTCAGCTGAGGCATGAAGCCGACAAATCAACGAGTGAATTTGACAAAGAGAAGCTCGCCGAACGCCTAGCCAAACTGACCGGCGGTGTCGCCGTCATCAAAGTAGGCGCCGCTTCCGAGATTGAGCTCAAAGAAGTCCAAGAACGCGTGAAAGACGCGGTCGGTGCAACCAAAGCTGCGATCGAAGAGGGTATCGTCGCCGGTGGTGGCGTGGCACTCCTCAGATCAGCCTCCGTCCTCGACAAAATGTCTTTTGAAACCGAAGACGAGGCCGTCGGGATCAAGATCGTCAAAGCAGTTCTAGAACAACCCTTGCGTTGGCTCGCCAAAAACAGCGGCGCCGACGATGGTTGGGTTGTCCGCCAGGTTCTCGCGAATAAAAGCGCGAGCTACGGCTTCAACGCCGCCACCCTCGAGTTTGGCGACATGCTTGTAATGGGAGTACTTGATCCTGTCAAAGTAACCAGGCACGCCCTCCAGAATGCCGCTTCCGTAGCAAGCATGGTCTTGACGACCGAGTGTCTAGTGACCGAGGTCAAGGAAGATAAAAAACTCGCCGCTCCCGACATGTCAGGCATGGGCGGCATGATGTAACTTACTAAAGGACTGTCCTTAAAAGGAATTCCCGACCGCAAGTCAAGAAGGGCTCGCCAGCAGGCGAAAGGACAGTCCTCATTGGATAACGGTCAGACCCCACAGGTTACGATTTCTAAGTTGTTCTACTTGCACTCCCATTCTATTCATGTCATAAATAGATTATGTCTAAATCGCGCTTTCGTCGTGGCTCCCGCAAATCCATTTACCTCATCCTCGGTTTCTCCTTTATCCTCGCTCTCGGTTACGTCTATTTCCGCGCGCTCCTCTCACCTGCTCCCGCTCAAATCTTCCCCATCACCCCCACAGTGCTCGAATACGGCAATACCACCGTCGAAGGCACGCTCCGCAAAGATGCTCCCGCAGGCAGTCCCGGCAACTTCATTCTCGTCCTGTCAGACTCCCGCCCCATCCTCTTAGATGTCCAGGGTCTCGACCATCTCCTCAATCAAACAGTTACTGTTTCCGGCCTTCTCTCTCCCGCTGCAGAAACTAGTGCTCCTATGACTATGGTTGTCTCTCAACTTACCGTCGCTCAATAAATTCATTATGAAAAAATCCAAACTCAAAAAATCTCACCAGCCCAAATTTTACCCCTTCAAATACCTCAAATTCATCGCTCTCGCCACCATTATCTTTTTCGCCGGCTCTCTATATCTCGCCTTCCGTTACACCACCGGTCCCTTTGCTACTTTTGTCTTCCTCCATCCTCTCTCCGTCAATCTAATCAAATCTGACGTCCCCGAGCTAAATGCCAAAAATGCCGCCAAACAGGCCGCCGCTATCCATCTCAAACAAAAACCCGGTGATACAAAAGGAGCCGAAAAAGTTGCCGCCTCTGCCGCTAAGCAAGCCGTCAAGCAAACCATCCAAACCTTTGCTCCCCAGACAAAAGTGAAACCAGAAAATGCAATTGATAGTCAATCATCCACAGAACAAAAAATCATGCAATTTGTTGAAGACACCACTGGCAAATCGCTTGATTTAAATGCTAGCATCTCTGACGCCATCAAAAAAGCTCAAGAATCAGTTGTTACAGATGACTTTGTTAGTAAAGCCGTTAATGATGCTAAATCAAACATTCCTGCAAGCTCTGGTACTAAATGTGGTAGTAGTAGCAAATCTTGCGGTGGTGGTAACGTCCCCGTCAAAGTTGGTTGCTGGGCCGCCACTGGTGGCGCACCAACCGATGAAGAGGGAAAAACTCTTCCTCAACGCTCCTGCGTCCGCTGCGGTCTCGATGCCTCCGGCGAGCCAACCTGGAATCGTGACGACAGTGGTGGTTCAGTATCCGGGAAAAACTGTAGTGATCTCTATAAACAAGATCCTTCCCAGGTCATCCTCCCCCCCAATCCTCCCACAGAATACACTCTCGGCATTTCTCAACCCAAGGGCGGGTGGGAAGGCACTAGGGTACTTGAGGATGGTACTATCATCACTTGTTCTGCCAAATTCGGTTGTTGGGATGGTGGCGCCAAAGCCAACTGCTACGATTCTGACGGTGGTGTCGTTGTGACCGGTGGCTCTGGCTCCGGTGGCAAGGGTAGATGTTTCAACGGTGGTTGGTACGAGACCGACTCTGCCTATCAAGAAGTATCAACTAATTTCGATAACACCATGAAAGCAAAATGTGAAGAGTTTGGTAAATCATTTAGCGGTGGCAAATGCGGCGGCAGCCAGGAACCTATACCCGAATCAGACTTAGGCATTCAACTTTCAGATGCACAAAAACAAGAGGAACTAAAGAAAGTCCAAGAAGCTCAAAGACTCGCCGAAGCCGCCGAAGCAAAACGCCTCGCCACTCAATATTCTGATAGTTCATGTGGCAGAAAATTGTATACTGGCGAAAAATGTTTCCCCGTCAATGTTAAAACATCTAGTGGCGAAAACCAAACCAAATACATGATCGTTCCCAATGACTTAAAAGCTACCATTACAACCCAGGGTGGTAACAACAGTATGGAGCGACAGTATTTTGCATATAAATTCGGCTCCAATTCCGGTGAAGCCAACATTCCCACCACCCCTAAACTCTCTCAAGATGGTGGTCAATTTGTCGTAAAAGCTTCAGATTGTGCAGGGGATGGCGCAAAGGGTGCTAAAGTTACTCGTTCCGGTAATCAAATGGGATATGCCTGTGGTAACTCCAACGGTACTCCATTCGATTATGTTAAACAGCTCAACGAAATCACTGCCATGCAAAAAGCTGCAGAAGCCAAAGCTGTTTCTTCGAAAGATGACACTATCGCGCTCCAAAATCAATCTGACAATACGCAAAGAGATAAATTGATCTTAGCCTACAATGCTCTCAAGCAAAACGGAATATCAATCAAAACAATCAAAACTGACAATTGTAGTACCTCAGCCGATTGTCTTGACTACAATCAATATATCGATCTAATCGATCTAAATGATTTAAAACATCAAATAGACATTCATCACGACATCGTAAATTACGTCAATACGTATGAGCAAATTATCGATAATAACAAAAATGCGTTTTATGATAGATCATTCAAAAATTTTTGGACAGGTGAATACCACACGAAAGTATATTGCGACCAAAACAAACTGAAGTGCATAAAAGTAGCCAATGGTATTGCCTATAATTATCTAACGGTAGATCAAATCAATACTAAAGCGGCAAGTTTACCAATCGAAAACTTTACACTCGCCCCCACCACAATTGTTTCTCCCACCAAGGAAGAATCAATCCTTACTTCTTCCGAAGAACTCCTTGCCAAATACAACCAACTCGAAAAGGATGGGTATACAAAAACATTCAATGAAAATAATCAATACAAGATAGGGATTCTATGCGGAGACGATTGTATCAAGATTCCTGGACGTTGGTTATTTAACTACCTACCAGCCTCCACCATCGAGGAAATTTATAATAAATATTATCCAACCACTCAATCAGTCACAACTCCAACTACACCCACCCCTCCTAACACTACTACCAACCCCGTCGCCGTTTATCCCGCCCCAGTCACTCAACCAGCCCCCACCCAACCAGGCGGCAATAGTTCAAATGGAATTAGTTTAGATTTTACCGTTGCCAAACAAAATGGCGTTACCACTCCAATGCCAGGTACCTACAGTAAAGCCACTCCAAATGGAATTCAAGTACTAGAACGCGGTTGTGGACCTCTCACCGTTTATAACGTCAAAAAATATCTCGGGCAAAATATTACCGTAGGCCAAGCCTATCAAGAATACAACTGGACTTGCACAGACAAAGGTTGTTCAACTAACGTTGATCAAACCCTCGCCGAATTAGGAGCTCGCGAAAGTTTCAAAAAGCCTATTATCGACGCTACAACTATTAAAAGTAAAGACGGCGTTTATCTTTATGGTGGTCAAGTTTCCGGAAACGAAGGCAGTAAAATTAACCACATATCAGCCTTTATTGTAGACAATGGTGTAGTCTACAAACTAGACTCCAATTTTGGCAGCAATAAGCCAGAGAAATGTTCCGACATCGCAAGTGGGAGTATTAAGTGTGGAGCTACCAGTTACCGCATAGCCCCAGCCGACCAATCTGACGGAATCGCCGATGCACTCTATTATCTCCCCGGCTCAGATACACAATAATCTTGTCTGATATTTCCATCAAGCCTGAAGGTATGCTATCCTACTTTCTGGCATTATTCCACCCCGGTATTCCACCCCGGGTGTGTTAGCCTTGTAGTTTAGAGTTTTTTCATTATTGGTATACTCGAATCATGCCAATCAGGAAAGCCCCACTCGTTACAGGAGAGTATTACCATATATATAATCGTGGCATCAATCGGCGCCGGACTTTCACTGCCGAGAATAATTATCGAGATTATAATCGCGCCATTCAAACCCTTGTCTACTATCGCCCCACAACCAATAAATTGAGATACTCCCATTTCCTAGCTAGGCCCAAGGACGAACAAAAAGACATTCTAACCAAACTAGCAGAATCACCCCATAGAGTTACAATCATTGCCTACTGTCTCATGCCAAATCATTTTCACCTTCTCTTAAAACAAGAGGAAGATGGGGGGATCTCCCAGTATTTAGCCGACTTTCAAAACAGTTACACCAAATACTTCGACTCCAAACATAAACGTTCAGGCGCTCTTTTTGACCGCCAGTTTAAAGCAGTACTCATGGAATCTGAAAATCAATTGCTCCACTTGACTCGCTATATTCATCTCAATCCCTATTCATCCAATCTAGTTACAAATGATCAAATCGCTTCTTATCCATATTCATCACTACCTGAGTACTTATCAGGCAACTATCATCTCGCCAATCCAGGGGTAGTGTTGGATATCAATCCTCGCCGCTACGAGTCATTCGTCCTAGACAATGCTGACTACCAACAGCAATTAGAACGTCTCAAACACGTCAGTCTCGATCTAGAAGTATGAGTTGGCGGGACGGATTGACAATACCATTCATACCATGGTATGTTTAGTATTATGAAACAAAAAATCGTCGTTAGCAATGTCAGGTTCCCTTATCAAGATTGGATTATGGTAAAATCCGGGGCAGCTAACATGGGAATGAGCATAAATGAATACTTTCAGTACTTAGCCAATACCGACACCATAAAACAAGTAACCGGCACTAAAAAAATCATTCCACATACCAATCGTGAGAAAGCCTTCTCCGAATTATTTAAATTCGCGAGCCGTAAAGTAAAAGGCAAACCCATGGGGGCAAATGAAGACGATAAAATAATTTATGGCATCAAATAATATATTTATCGATACAAGTTGGTTCAAGGCATTAGCTGATCCACAAGATAACTTTCACGCAAAAGCCTTAACTCAACTACAAAACTTTTCCCAATCAACCAATTTTATAACCACCAATTTTATTTTAGATGAAACCCACACCTTAATTCGAGTCAAAACTGATCTAGAGTCTGCTCTCAATTTTCGTACTCTTCTGACCAAATTAGGAATTATTCTCAAAGTTGTTCGAGTACTGGCCCAAGACGAATTCAAAGCTTGGGATTGGTTCCCTAAGCAGTGGAAGCGCTTATCATTTACGGACTGTACCTCTTTTGCTGTCATGCAAAGACTCGATCTAAAAGATGTCGCTACTTTTGACGATCACTTCTCCCGTGCTGGCTTTAATATGTTATCCTAATCATATGGCAACTCCCCACTACAAACGTGTACTCTTAAAACTTGGTGGTGAAAGCTTGCTTGGCAACCGAGAATTCGGCATTGACCCCAAAGCCGCGACCAGCGTCGCCCAAGAAATCAAATCCATCAGCGAAACTGGCACTCAGGTAGCCGTCAGTATCGGCGCCGGCAATCTCTTCCGTGGTATTTCAGGAGCCGCAAACGGCATAGACAGGGCCACTGCCGATTATATGGGCATGCTTGCAACGGTAATGAATGCTCTCGCCCTCCAAGATGCCGTAGAGAAACTAGGCGTCCCCAGTAGAGTTCTCTCGGGTCTTGAGATGCCCGCCGTCGCCGAGCCCTACATCCGCCGCCGTGCGATCCGCCACATGGAAAAGGGGAGGGTGGTTATCCTTGCGGGTGGCTCAGGAGCCCCTTATTTTACGACTGACACCAGCGCCGCCCTCCGTGCCCTCGAACTAAACTGCGAAATCATTATGAAAGCCACCAAAGTTGATGGCGTCTACAACAAAGATCCCAATAAATTCCCCAGTGCCAAAAAATATCAAGAATTAGGTTATATGGATGCCCTCAAGGGACGTCTTGAAGTGATGGATACCTCCGCTTTTGCTCTTTGCATGGACAATCATTTGCCGATCATGGTTTTTAACTTCTTTGAAAAAGGTAACTCCCGCCGCGCCGTCCTCGGCGAAAAAATCGGGACAGTTGTAAAGTAAAGAAGCTGGTCGGACTGCCACTCCCAAATTAGTAATTAACCTACCGTCAGAAGGTCTGTTCTGCTCAGGAGATCCTGGCCGAAGGCCAAGACCTTTAGTCGACTTTAACATACAAGCGAGAGACCAGGACAGACCTTATTGGAATTTTCCCGAGATATACCCCATCGGGTTCATCATTTTATTTCCCTGCAGCACCTCAAAATGTAGGTGTGGTCCAGTGGTCCACCCGGTCATTCCGACTGTCCCTATCTCTTCTCCTCGGCTAACCTTATCCCCTGGTTTTACCCTCACTTTGTTCAAGTGTGCATACAAACTAGACATCGTACCATTGTGCGCAATCCGGGCGTAGTGTCCATATCCCACTCTCATTTCCTCGACCTCAATGACGATTCCCGCGTCCATCGCCAGTACCGCCGTCCCTATGGGTGCACGCAAATCCACTCCTGGGTGGAGTAGGTGATATCCTTGCGACATTCCGAGTGTAACCACCAGGGGGAATTGATACTGAGTTTGGGTGGTGATGACAATAGCTTCGTTAGCTCCATTTTGAGCTGATTGTGCCATAGCGTAGTCAAACGCATGAGTAGGGGAGATCGCGATAGACAAAGCCATCGCCACCCCAGCCATCTGGACTCCGACCGCGCGGTGTGCTGAGTTTTTCTTGAATATCTGCCATTTATGTACTGACTTCATATTTGGGGTTAATCTAGCCCCTGAAGTGCGTGATCCTAGCAAAGAATGTCGATTTGTCAATCAAATTTTGTTTTTTTCCCAGGCAGAAACCAAGTAATCCCAGAGGTAAATACATAAATATATCAAAGTATATCAAAATGTCTTAGAGGACCGTCCTTAAGACGAAAGGACAGTCCTCGTGGTACATTAGAGGTATGCAATCTTTCGCCATCAATGGTTTTGGCCGCATCGGCCGCCTAGCCACCCGGGTTTGGTGGCAATATCATCGTGAAGAACTCAAACTCTCAGCCATCAACACTTCAGGTTCTATGGATATCACCGGTTGGGCACATCTCCTCAAGTACGACACCACCTATGGCCTTTTCCCTGGAGAAATTGCTTTCGAGTCATACCAATCCGCCAAAGATGCCACCGACACAGATCCCCTCATCGGATACCTAATATTTGATACACAATACAAGGTACCTGTCTTCGCCCAGCGAGATCCTGCTAAAATCCCCTGGGGAAAGTATGAAATCGAGGTCGTTATCGAATCAACTGGCGCCTTCACGAGTGGTGAGAAAGCCAAGGCCCACCTCACAGGTGGTGCAAAACAAGTTGTCATCTCAGCCCCAGCCAAGGGGGGTAATGTCCCGACTAGCGTTATTGGTGTCAACGAAGAAAAAATCGTCAGCGCCGACCACCAGAACACAATCGCTGTTCTCAATAACGCCAGTTGTACTACCAACTGTGTCGCCCCCGTCGCCCTCGTCATACAAGAGCGCCTAGGGATCGCCAAAGCCGCCATGACCACCATCCATAGTTATACTGACGATCAAAACCTCCAAGATGCCTCCCACAAGGACTTGCGCCGCGCTCGGGCAGCCGCCCAGAATATTGTCCCTACTACGACTGGGGCTGCCATTGCGACTACCGAAACGATACCCGAACTCAAAGGTTTATTTGATGGGATTGCCCTCCGCGTCCCCACAATTACCGGCTCTCTCACTGACTTTAGCTTTGTCGTGAAGAGAAAAACCACGGTCGATGAGGTAAATAACTTCTTCCGCCAGGCCACGCTCATGGATAACCTATCCGGCATTCTCGCGGTCACCGACGAGCCAATCGTCTCCTCCGACATCATTGGCCACCGCGAATCCGCCATTGTTGACCTCGCCCTCACTCAAGTCATTGACGGTGATCTAGTTAAAGTTTTTGCCTGGTATGACAACGAATGGGGCTATTCAAACCGTCTTGTTGAAACTGTGATCGACATCGCCAACGCCTAAATAAGCCCAAGAGCTTTTTTCACCCTCGGCCCCATTAAGTGATCTTTATACTCCAGATATTTCTGATATTTATACTTAAGATATGGTGCCTTATCCAAATCATGATACATGTAGTCCAAGATATTTACAGCCTCTACACTATGGCTAATTAAATTGAAATCCCCGCACGATTTATACATTCGCGGTGATTTGATATTCAATAAACTACTAATTTCATCAGCAAGTTCATTTAAAAAAGCAATGCTACCACTGGAATATATTACACTTAAACGATTTGTCATTCTTCCCTTAGCCAAATATAAATTAATACACCCATCGCCGTCGAAATAACCCCTCAGAAAATATGAAAAATACTCGATAGGAATAGTAGGTAAATGCATAGTATTTGATTTACGGTGAGTCATTCCCAAATTAATCAAATCTTGATACATAACCTTGTTCCCCATTTTTAGTACATAGCCCTCGCGTGAGGTATATTTTCCATGCCTGTGCTGCATCAGTCGGGGTGGCCTAACATAAATTGCATGTTCAGAGTTTAGACAAAGCTTAATTTTACTTAGTAATTCAAAATCATTATTACTGAATAACAGATAATACGTTCGACTAGATTTATTAGTATCGAGCAAAGATCCATCAGCAAACATAAATCCAAGGACATATGCCATGTTCGGAGTCCACGTTTTGAAAAAAACTTCATTTACTTTTTTACGATTATGCCCACCTCTAGGATCTCGTACCATACTTCTAGTATTACCCAAACACTACCCGAAGTCAACATCAAAAATGAGGCCCGAGGGAGATTCGAACTCCCGCATAAGAGTTTTGCAGACTCTCGACTTGACCTCTTGTCTATCGGGCCACAGCAGGTATTATAACCCAAACAGAGCCCTGCCTTGTAAGCAGGGCTCCATTCCTCAATTACTATCTCCAATCCTACTTTTTTATCGCAATTTTTTTCGGTTTAGCTTCTTCTGCCTTTTTGAAAGTGACGCTGATCACTCCATGCTTCACCTTGGCTTCAGGCTCAGTTGAAAGATCGATGTTGCCAGGCACCGCCACACGGTATGCGTAAGAACGGCTCGATTTTCGATAAAACTTCTTGTCTTCCTTCTCTTCCGTTTCCTCGGCTCCAGTAATCGTAAGCACTCCCTTCTCAAAAGTAATATCAACTTTATCAGGGTCAACCCCGGCCACAGCCGCTCTCACTACCACCTCATCTTTGGTTTCATAAACATCGAGATTATCTCCCACCTCGGACGTGAAATCTTCATCATCCCAAATATTTGGCCAGCGCAGTAGCGCTCGGGTAGGATCCCAGCGAATAATTGCCATATATACCTCCTTTGGTCTTCCGTAGCTTCAGCACAGGAGACCTCTAAACATTTTATTAACTGGCAGTCCCAGGGATAGACTGCTAAATGAAATATAAAACAGGGTAGGGGGTTTGTCAACACCCCACTTTCATCCTGTGGTAACATAAGTTCGTATGCAAAAACTCTTTCTTGTTCTAATTTCAGCCATCCTTCTCGCTGGTTGTACCCCCAAAGATCTTTTTGTAAAACCCCCTGCCGGACTTGAGATTGCTACCATTCCAGCTTCCACTGTCTTTCTCAACGGTGTAAGCAAAGGCGAAACCCCTTACTCCGACAAAAATCTCAAACCTGGCACCTACACCCTCAAACTAATTCCAACTGGCACTCCTCTTCCTGCCCATGAAATCAATCTAACTCTGACCTCCAAAGCCTCGACCATTATTTCTCGCACTTTCGCAGAGTCCGATCTGGATTCATCAGGATACACCCTTGAACTAAAAGAAGAGGCCTCAGGTGGCACCTACCTCTCGGTCATTTCTGATCCCGATACCGTCAATGTAACAATCGACGATAAACCGAGCGGCTTCACTCCTCTCTCTAAACTTCCAGCTAGTCCCGGTACTCACTCGATTACAGTCAACTCGCCAGGCTATACAGAACAAATCCTCTCCGTAAATACCGTCAAAGGCTATAATCTAGTAGTCAACTTCAAACTAGCCGGAGTCAATATCACCCTCGCTCCCTCCGAACCAGCCACACCCTCCGCCTCACTGAGTCCTTCCCCCTCACCTTCATTATTATCCTCCCCCACACCATCAGATGAATCTTCAGTCAGCTTCCCAAAACCCTACGCCCTAATCGGTGAGACCGGTACTGGTTGGCTCCGGGTCAGAAAAGAGTCTTCTGGTACATCCGAGGAATTAGGCAAAGTTGATACCGGCGAGAAACTCAAATATCTGGGTGAAAGTACCGATCTCGGTTGGCACAAAATCGAGTTCGAAGGCTCTGTCGGCTGGGTTTCCGGCAAATATGTAACTTTAGTTAAGTAAAGTATAAAATTGCAACTACCATCACTCCCCACAGCCCCACTACAAACAGAAGTGGTTTATCCGACATAATCACCTTGTGTGGACTCTCCCCTTCGTTCTTTTCGTAAATTAACTGCATATAACGCATCACCCCAAAAATCACAACTGGTATCGTCGCCATTAGCCACTTATCCATTATCAAAGTTCTCGGCAACAAAGAAAATAATTTGAGCACCTTTCCCTCTGCCGTAAATGGTGGGTGGAGGAATGTGAAAAACGCATACGTAAGCCAAGTAGTATTGGCAAACATTGAGGTATACGCGTCAAGTAATACTGGTGTGTAATGTATTAGGGTAGCTCTCAATTGTTTTGCCTCAATCTTTGACCCAGACAGAAGCGTCATCTCGCTCCTTCTTTTCCCGACTGCCAAAAATAAAGATGCGGACACGACGGTGAGGAGGAACCATACATCCATGTGTACATTAATCACAAAACTGCCCGCATATATTCTCAGCACAAACCCAGCAGCTATCACAAACACGTCCAGTATTGGCA
Source organism: bacterium (assembly GCA_043827085.1). GTDB lineage: Bacteria > Patescibacteriota > Microgenomatia > UBA1400 > UBA12108 > CAJAUT01. The sequence continues at coordinate 42,310 of JBDRPO010000004.1, forward strand.
CCTTCTTCCACCAAAGTGTATATAAAATATTCAACAAAAAGTATGTCCCCATCGCAGCAAAGAAAAACGTTGATGTCATAAGTGCCAACCAAAGAGATATCCCTCCAAGGAAAATAAACAAGAATATTGCTAAATCTATCGGCATCTTTCCGCTAGCAATTGGTCTATTTTTCTTAAAAGGATGTTGTCGGTCGCTAGGTATATCGACGATGTCATTAAAAACATATATTGAAGATGATAGTAGACAAAACAATATGAATGCCCAGACAACTTTAGGAAAATATCCCGGTACGAACAAAAATCCCGAAAAAATAATTGGTGCAAAAACCACGATGTTTTTGATCCACTGAGTCACTCGGATTGATTTGAAGACAAGAATAAGTTTATCCACAACAATGCGCCTCCCACGCTAACTGCGATTAACAAGATTGTATAGATTTTCATCTGGCTATTCAATTGCAGAGCTACTGTCCCTAAGATAGCAGTCACAAGCCAATAAAAACTGGCGACTTTCCGTTTACTCCAACCTATCTTCAGTAGTTGATGGTGTAAATGGCTAGTATCCCCCCACACTGGCGACTTACCAGACGCTATTCTCCTTCCTATCACATAAACAACATCCATAAATGGTACCCCTAGCACTATCATCGCCGTTGCGACCTTGGCTCCCGACAAAATCGACAGCACCGCCAAAAAATAACCAGCCAGCGCCCCTCCTCCCCATCCAGGCATAATTTTTTGTGGATACATATTAAAAATTAGTAGCCCCCCATAAGCTCCAGCTAGGGCAAATGACAAATACGCACTCGGCCAAGAAGTTATGTCGTTTACAAATCTAAAAGACAATATCCCCATAACCACTGCCGCGATGAGCGTAACCCCGGGCAATTGCCCGTCTAGACCCTTTGCTCCCATATTTACAAAATTCATCCCCCACACGATCCAAATGACAGTCAAGGCACTGGTCAAAAAATGCATATTCAACTGAACTACCCCTGAGCCTATGGGATTGCTAATATATGTAATTCCAATTCCTGATAAAACAACAATTAATGCCGCAACAACTCCCAATAAAATCCGGAAATATGGCGAAATATCTAGCACGTCGTCCAGAATCCCCGCTACTGTTATGACCACTGCCCCCGCGAATATTCCTGCAATTTGTGGGTCGATTTTTACAAAAATTAATGTTGTAAAGACCATTGCAGCAAATATCGGGATTCCACCGCCTCTTGGTACAGGAATAGTGTGAATATTTTTTGGGTGTTGTTTCCTCGTTGATTTGTCTACAAGTCCAAGCAACTTATATCCCTGTATGGTGAGATATGTTATTGCCAAGGATACTACGAATGCTAAAACGAATGGAAGGATAGCTAGTTGTACAATCATAAAACTAGTGACTGCACGATGCCTAGTAATGAAACCATCATCATGGCAGCGATAATCGCTGTTGATACAGCAAGGACTCTTGGCAGTAAGGGAGATAATTTTGTCGCAACCCTCCCTAGTCCCAAATTCAAGATCAAAAATACTAAAGCAATCCCAGGGATCGTATACAGCATGAGTTTTGTCGCAAGCCGTGCCTCGCCCCACGGCAACGTAAAATATATAGGCACTATAAGAGGTAATTTACTATAGAGCAGAGTAATAAAAACCATCATCAGCACTATTAGTCCAAAACCAATAACATAACTACTCCTCCCCAAGCTATCCGGAACTAGTATCTCTGCCGTCTCACGAATGCTAAAAATTTGTTTATTCTTTATCATGCTAAAGGTGAATGTATATCTGGATATCACCTATCGTCTTGACCAAAATATATTTGTGATCCAAAAGCGTTGTTAACGCCGGGAAATCACCCGCTCCAGGTTGCACCAAAATATACCCTGGCTGATTATTTTGCAAATTCTCTGCCGTGTAATCATACTTTTTGAGATCCCTGACATGGAAACTCACAATATACTTCCCCCCAGAAGGCAACCGTTTTGTCAGGTTATATATTGTCGAATCAGTCCCCCAAATATATATCTTGTCTTCATCAGTCAAATGTTCGTTTAAGTATTTTACAGTTTCATAATTCTGCGCACCATTATCAAATCTCGCCAAATATTCAGGCCACGTAATCCTCTTGGTAACGTATTCCCAATAACTTTTATATACGCTTACGGTTGGATATCCCCAGAATCCGATTCTCCACTGCACCACCCCTCCAATCCCCACGAGTACTCCAATTACTAGCCAGGTGACAACATTTTCCGCAGTAAATACGAAAGGAATTAAAAGTGCAGCGGCCGGCACCACCTCTTGTAGATAATGTGGATACGGACGAGCCGAGAGTAGTGCTCCAAATAGCGCAAACCCCACCCACAAAGAGGTAAACACAAATGATTTATTCAGCTTATTCCGAAGTAGATATAATCCAAGGGCATATACCGCGAGGATCGTCCCCCTCACTACAAGCCCGCTCTTAAACGGATTAAACGTATACGTACTCGTTGACCAAGAAGACACATATCCCAAGTTCATCGTCAAAACTGTATCCAAATAATCTGATCCAGTACCTTTAAGGTAATAGTAAACAAAAGTCGTCAGGAGTGGAGTAACAAACGCCAGTAAGTAGGCCAGGAACGACCACGAGAATATAGCTGCCAAACCTTCGCGAAACGTCTTTCTCTTATACACCAAAAAATAAAGACCCAGTGCAATCATGTCAAAAGCCACGGGAATTTTAAATAACCAACCGATACCCCCGAGTAGTCCCGCGATCAAGAACTTCTTCCACTCTGCTAGTTTCGCGCGCCAGAGAATTACTGCTGCTGCCGTGACTGGAATCATCATGAGTAGTTCGGCGTTTACAGTGAGTCCCTCTAGAGTGGGTAGGGTAGTCAGAAGTACGAACAAGAAAGAGCTGATATATGCCAATTTTGGCCTAGTTCTAGCCCATATGAGCTGTGACAATTTCCAGAACAAGATTGTGTGCAAGACCATAAAGCCTGCAAGCAGTCCTCGGAAAGCTAACATTGTCGGTGCCACTCCCGCCATTATGTAGATGAGAGGCGGTTTATGGTCAAACATGGCCTTATAAAGTGGTTCCCCCATTCTCCAGGCACGTCCCATTACAAAGTATATTTCTTCGTCGCCATAATAATGGGGCATCACTAAACTAGGGAGTCTCAGTACCACGACCAACATAACTAGAAATATCACCCACTCGTGCTTATTACACCAAGCCTGAACAGCCTTCATTCCTTTGAGCATAACACCATTCTACAATATTTTTGTTGGTGTTACCTTCTCTGTTACTTTGTATTCGATATACTTACCGAGCATTAACCGTGTATGGGCATCAATCCCTGGTACTGCAGTAAAAAAGAACCCTACGACTGGTATCGTCACAAACTCCAGTGCTCCCAAAATAAAGCTCACAACGGGGATTTGCCTACCCTCTCGTTTCGGACGTAGTTTATCATTTAAAATGATCATGATCACAAGCGCCACCAAACACATCGTCAGTATCCCCGATGTTACTTGCGGTAAAGTTTTTCCAATAATTGTCCGTGAAAAGTCTTTATTCAAGAATGGTGGTATCAGCGCCCCAATGGTAATCGCAAACCAATTCACCGGCCACAAAAAATGATCCTCCATGACCCGTAATACTCTGATAGTCTTCTCCCAAAAAGGCACCGTCTCAGCCATAATCCATCGTGAAATTACGTATGGTGTATCAGACACTCCCCAGGCCCATCGCTTCACTTGTTCGTACTGGCTCGTGTACGTCTTCCACACACTCTCCGCTTCCGCCGCATCAGCCATGATCGGTAAAAACAATGGTTCCACGCTAACCCTGCCCTCGAGCGCAAAAAAAGCCTTGAAAAATAGCCGCCAATCCTCCGGGATGACATCAGTATCCCAGTACCCAATCGCATCAATCATCTTCAAGCTCGCCGAGTACGTCGAGAAATTGATAAGACGGTCTTTTCTTGCGACCATCGAAAGTGACATTATCGTTGCCGAGGAAGAGAATACTCGCACGAGCATGGGAACTTTCCAAATGTTATTATAAAACATGAGGATCGCCTGCCAAATAGTCGTATAACGGGCTGGGTTATCTAAAAAATGGTACGACAGGCAAGCAAAGTAGGCTGGGTGTAAGAGCGAATCGGCATCTTCACTTGTAATTGTAATGTAATCGATGTCAGCTCCTTCCTGGTCTACTAGCAGACGCTTGGCCTCCTTTGCCCCCCACGAGGTGTTAGATGATTTCCCCTTCACTTCCCCTGGTAAATCGGGATGGTAGGTGACCCACAAATGGCCAAACACTCCCCTATACTGCTCAAGTAGTTCCCCCGCCTTTTTTCTCGCCAGTTCTCCCTCCCTATCTTCAAGCGAAAGCATAATATGGATTCTCTTCAAGGGAAACGTTTGTTCTTTTAGTTTTTCAAGCGTTCTTCGGAGCGTGGCTTGCGGTTCTTTGTAAGTAGGGATCACGATGATATGGTGTACCTTTTTCCAATCTGGGAAACTTCTCACATCACCCATCCAGTCATAAACCTGAAAAGTTTTTAACTTTAGATATCCCAATACAGCCATCAATGCCGTCGTAATTGAACGGTAGAACCAATAGACAGAGAAAGCGATAATGTAATAGGCTACCACTTCAGGGATGACAAAAGACCCCCACACCGGGAACAGGATCAGAAACCACGAGACGAATCCTGGCAATATCTCCAGTGCCCGCTTAGTCCGCACCGGATGTCTGCGCATCCATTTTTGTAAATATTTCATATCTTAAATAATCTTATTGCATTTTCTGTCGTTTGTTCTCCTAAGGCCTGCAAGGACTGTCCTCGTAGGTCAGCCATTATCTGGCCAGTTATTCTAACATTACAGGGTTCATTTCGCTCTCCTCGCTTACCAATAGGGGGTAAATATGGTGAATCCGTCTCGAGTAACAACCTATTGCTAGGAACCAACTTCACGAGCTCCCTCAGCTCTCGATTTGATTTATACGTGACATTGCCGTCAAACCCTACGTAAAAACCCCTTGAGAGCACCCAGTCCAAAAAATCCACGTTGCCACTAAAACAATGAAACTGTCCTCTCGGCAACACTGTCATCTGCTCAATTATTTTCCTAATTAACTCATGGCTCAACCGGTTGTGTATCACCACTGGCTTGTCTAGCCGCACGGCCATTTCAAGTTGAGCCTTAAACATTTCCGTTTCAAGCGTTTCATTTTTCTCATTCCAATGACTATCCAAACCTATCTCTCCGATACCCACAACCTTCTCATTACTTTTCACCATCTTTTCAATTTTGTCTAAATCATCCCGCCAATGTTGGTGCTTTTGGCCATCGCCAGGATAAAGACCGGCACACCCATACACTTGAGTGTATTTCCTAGTTAACTCCAACATCATCTTTGTAGTTTTCAAATTTACCGATGGACAAATTATTTTCCCTATCCCAGCCTCACCAGCTCTTTGTATTACGCGATCAATTTCATTAGTAGATCCCAAATACATCAAATGTGCGTGCGTATCAACAAACATGAGTTCATTCTACATTAGCTAACCCGTTCCCATCACAAACCCGCGACTATTCCCATACTGCACAAAACCCTGATAATCCAATTCGGTGTGATCTACTATAGATCCTTCAAAATTAGTGCCAGCCAAGTCCGCTCCCACAAACTTCGCCTTAGTGAGTTTACATCGATCAAACACCGCCACCGCTAGTTTTGCCTGGTCGAAATCCACTCCTTATAGGTCACACTTTAAAACACAGTATTAAGCAAACTCGCTCCCCGAAATATGCATTCCCGTAGTGCGTACCACACTACTTCATCTTTCGTCCCCGTCTTTACGTGGCGGAAGATACTATTCTCCATTACTGTTCCGCGGAAATCGCACTTAATAAGCGTCGTCGGGGTCAAATCCAAATTACTCAGCTTACTCCCCGGGAAGCTGCATTCTTCAAAAGAAGTTCCCTCAAATATTACTCCCGTGAAATCACAATTTTCAAACATACACTTGGTAAATGAACTAAACTTTAATTTTACTCCCGCAAACCAGCACCCCACAAACTTTGAGTCTCTTATCTGCTCTCCCTTTAACTCTGTTTCAGTGAACACTTTATCCCGATAATTCATTATTCTTAACGATATAATGATTTAAATTCATTATATCAATTCCATAATTAAGTTAATCGGGGGAAAAGGGGAGCCGACTTTACAATTTTCTCTCCCCCAAACTGCTTAGATATTTTCTCGGCCGTCTCCGGCATAAAAGGCGAGAGATCGACCGCGATCTGTCGGACATCCCCAACCAACTTCACGAGCGCGCCTTCTTTTTCTTTACCTTTGAGCTCCCATACTTTTTGCTCCGACACAAACTGATCGGCCTTCTTGATCTTGTCCCAAATCCTCCCCATCGCTATATCAAATCGATATAACTTAATTGCTACACCTACGTCCAAAGTAATCTCACGTTGTCTGTTGCTTTCGGCAATACTCATTCCACTAGCCATCGCTGCTACTCGGGAAACCAGGTTTCCCAGCCCATTCTGCAAATCAGCCACATAGACCGTATTCATCCTCCCTTCAGTTAAATCTCCGTCATCCTGTGTTGGGATTTGTGATAGTAAATAGTATCTAAACGCCTCTACCCCAAACTTTTTGATTATTGCGTACGGGTCAACTACGTTACCGATTGATTTGGACATTTTCTTTCCGCCCGAGGTAATAAATCCATGAACAAGAAGTGATTTAGGTAATTGCAACTTTGCAGACATGAGCATTGCCGGCCAATACACGGCGTGGAAACGAATAATATCTTTACCAATGACGTGGAGATCAGCGGGCCACCATTTTTTGTACAATTTTTGGTCGTATCCCCATCCAACTGCTGTTTGATAGATATTGAGCGCATCAAACCACACGTACATTTTCTGGCTATCATCGCCTGGGACTGGTACTCCAATTCCTCGCGCCCTTTGATTGCTGCGCGAAATACTAAAATCTTCCAAGCCCAATATTATAAAACTCAATACTTCTCTTTTACATTTTTCCGGCTCTATCTTCAAAGTGTCTGATTCGATCAATTTGATTAGTTTATCTTGATATTTAGACAATCTAAAGAAATAATTTTCTTCCTCTACAACTTCTGGTTCTTTGTTGTGATCGGGGCATTTACCATCCACCAAGTCATCTTTAGTTTTAAATGATTCGCACCCCACACAATAAAGACCCTTATACTTTTTCTTATAAATATCTCCATTTTTATCGGTCAGTTTCCACAATTCCTGCACGCCCGGCCAATGTTGTACTTGGTCGGTGCCACGCCGGAATTCGTCTAGATCTGCTTCGAGTAATTTATAAAAATCCTGAAAAACCTTGGCGTATTTATCCAAGAATACGTCCGGCTCCATCCCAACTTTCTCCGCCGCCTGCACATTTTTCAGTGCATTTTCATCCGCTCCAGACACAAAAAAGACTTCATCTCCGACCGTCTCATGATACCGATGTATTACGTCTGCCATTACGTATTCGAGTGCATGGCCGCAGTGAGGATTAGCATTAACATAAGGAATCGCAGTAGTTAAGAAGAATTTCTTGCTCATCCCCAAATTATACCAGACCTATTTCATCAGCTTCTCAAGTGCGCGGGACAGTCGGATACTCCACACATCCGCCCATTCTTCCGCCTTCACTTTTGTCAACGCCATCTGCAAACCCTTGTTATTCATATTCTCCGCAACCGACGCAATAGTTGCGGTCGACACTTTAAGTACGTCCTTTATGTGCTCGTACGACTGGCGCTTGTCCAGAAATACCGCGATCGCCAACCGCTTGGCGATAGCCGACAACTCATTTTCCGACATGAGTGCTTTCAGGGTTAGTTCCACCTCCACTTCATTCTTAGCATCCGCCAAAACCTGGTATAGGATTTTATATACCTGCGCTTCTATTTTATTGTTCATTGACTGGGTGGATTTTTTCATGCCTACGGTACATATACCAACTTTCAATGACTAAAGTCAAGAGGAGAGCTGCAGCTAGCCCGAAGTGCATGATCCTTATCACGGTCAAAATCAAGGCAGCAATAATCGTCAGCGTATACACGAAGCTTCTCCCCATCGATCGGAGGATCAAGCTGAGTGTATACCAAATTGTCACAAACAGTAGCACAAAAAACGGCAAGTATAATCCTGGGATTAGAACATCTTTGAGTAGCTCCGGCTCGACATATAATATGACCGCTGTCAGCGCCCCATACAACGACAGCAAACTTAGTATTTTTGGTATCCACTTCATCTTATGACTATAATAGCAGTATGGAGCTCACTACCCTTACTCTAGTTATCGTCTTTTTCCTCCTGGGATTCATGCTCCTCATCCTCAAATTTTTCCGCGACGACCTCCACTCCCTTCGCTCCTCCATGGACTCGACCAAAGACACCATCAACTCTAGTCTGGCGGTCAATACCAAAGACATTAACGATCGCCTACTTCGTGCCACCGAGGTAATCGGCGATCTAAAAAAGGAAGCAGGGGCTTTTTCTGAGGTCAGCCGTAGCATGAAAGATCTCCACGACTATCTTCGCTCCCCAAAGTTGCGGGGAAATATCGGCGAAATGGTCCTCAAAGACCTGATCAGCCAGATCTTCCCCAAGAGCTCGTATCGTCTCCAACACGCTTTCAAATCCGGGGACAAAGTCGACGCCGTGATCACGACCGATGCGGGCCTCCTCCCCATCGACTCCAAGTTTCCCATGGAAAACTTTCAGAAAATGATGTCCACCGTAGCTCCTGCCGAGCAAGACCCACTCCGCAACACCTTTGCCCGCGACATTCGTGCTCACGTGACCGCAATCAGCAAAAAATACATTCTGCCAGAGGAGAACACGCTCGACTTTGCCCTCATGTATATCCCTTCCGAGTCTGTTTTCTACGAGGTCGCCAGCTCCGAAGATCTAATGGAGTTTGCGCGGGGCAGTCGTGTCTACCCCGTCTCTCCCAATACCTTGTACGCCGCCCTCCAAACCATCCTCTTGTCCTTCGAAGGCAAAAAGATCGAATCGCAAGCCAAAGAAGTTTTTAAACTCATGCGCGGCATCACCAAAGACTTCGGCAAAACCACTGATAGTTTGACCACCTTGGGTGGACACCTCACCAACGCCTACAATAAATTTTCTGATGTCCAATCTCACTTCAACCAAATCACCCAAAAGCTCAGTTCCACTCGCGAATTGACTGGTGGCGACGACAAAAAATTACTCGACGAATAGTCATTACTCTAATTATTCGAATAATCGAAGTATTGAATGAAAAAACCAACTAAAAACCTCGCATTTAAAAAAGCCTACAAAGCACTCAATGCCGAGCAGAAAAAAGCCGTGGACACAATCGACGGCCCAGTCATGCTCATCGCCGGCCCCGGCACCGGCAAGACCCAAACTCTCGCGCTCCGCATCGCCAACATTCTCAAGAACACCGACACTCCCGCCTCCAGTATTCTCGCTCTCACTTTTACCGAGTCCGGCGCCCGCGCTATGCACGCGAGGCTAATCAACATGATTGGTGCGGAGGCCTACTACGCCCACATCTCCACTTTCCACGCTTTCTGTATAGAAATCATCAAAGACAACCCCGATCACTTCACCCTGAACCCCAATCTCGAACCTCTTTCGGATCTAGAGAAACTCAAAATTATCTATGAGCTAATCGACACTACGCCACTCAAATATTTGCGCCCCGTGGGTGCCCCCCGTCTCTACGTCAAAGCTATCCTAGGAGCGATCAGCGATCTAAAGCGTGAAAGTGTTTCGGTCGACGAGTTTGAAGAATTGCTCAGAGCTGAAGAAATACTACTAAATTCGGATGATGCCAAAGATCTCAAGAAAGTTGAACTGACTAAGCGGCTTCACAATCTCGCCAAAAATAAAGAGTTGAATATCCTCTATGGCAAATACCAGGCTCAGCTCAAAAAACTTGAAACATTTGATTTTGAAGATATGATCTCCACGGTCGTAGCGGCATTCAAGACAGATGGTGATCTGCTTCGTTCCTGTCAGGAAAAATATCTCTATATTTTAGTTGACGAATATCAGGACACCAACTCCGCTCAAAACGAACTCATCCTTGCCCTGTCGAGTTACTGGGGAGATAACGCAAATATTTTTGTCACCGGCGATCCAGACCAGTCCATCATGCGTTTCCAAGGCGCCTCAATCGAAAATCAACTTTCTTTCATTAAAGTGTATCCCAAAGCTACCGTGATCACGCTTCATGCTAACTATCGTAGCTCCCAAACAATATTGGATGTCGCAGACTCCCTCATCTCTCACAACAATCTCAGGATTAGCGACGTGGTCCCAAGTGTCGATACCCACTTAATTTCGCAATGTGGCAAAGGGGAGTCAATCGGACTAGCCGAGCTCTCTGGCAGTACCGCCGAAACGGTTTTCATTGCAGAAGATATCAAGCGCAAAATAAAAGGCAGAGTTAGTCCCACAGATATCGCGGTCATCTACCACACCAACAAAGAGTCCATGATTATCGCCGACACCCTAGTCAAATACGGTCTCGACTACACCGTGCAAGGTGGAGCCAATATTCTCGCCGACCCGACCGTACGCAATTTTATTAAAATCTTAAAAGTCATTTATAAAATGCGCGATAGCGACGACGACGAAGATCTCTTTACCATTCTCCATTATGATATTTTTCATATCGACCCCCTCGACGTTTTAAAAATCTCACGCTTGGCCGGGGTCAAGCGACTGAGTTTGTTTGATGTCATCGCAAGTCCAGAATTATTAAATTCACTTGACCTCGCAACTAGAGCCCAAATCAACACGACTATTACCTCGCTCGGTGTCTGGCAAGCACTGGACGCCAGTACTACCTTCAGCGAGTTTTTTGAAAAAGTCTTAAACGAGTCAGGCTACCTCACCTGGGTTTTGGGACAGTCAGATGCACACCACCGCCTCGCTCGCCTCAATACTTTGTTCGACGAAGTCAAACGGATGAATCGCTCCGATCACGCCCTTGATCTCAAAGGTTTTATCGAGAATCTGCATATTATGGAAGACAACAATTTACGGCTCGAAGAATCGACTTATGGTGTTAGTCGTGATGCTATCACGCTCACGACCGCGCACAAGAGCAAAGGTCTCGAATGGGAGCATGTCTATATCTATCGTGCGATCGACAAAGGGTGGGGCAACAACAAAAAGCCGGAGAAAATCACCCTCCCCGATGGCGTCTTAAAACACGTCAAGTTATCCGACAAAGAAAAAAATGAAGATGAGCGGAGGCTTTTCTACGTGGCTGCTACCCGCGCCAAGTCAGAGCTCACGATCACCTATGCCGATTCTTATTCTAGCTATGGCACCTCCCGTGAAGCCGTCCCCACCATGTTTATTTCTGAGTTAGGCCTGCCCACCACAGCTTCTCGCGACAGCGGGATGCGGGCGGGAGACAGTCCTTTAAAAAAGCTCGACGTGCAAGCCGTCGAAAATGAAGCACACAAACATATCGAAACTCTCCTTACCTCTCCAACAAGTAGCAATTATTCGCAAGCTGAAGAGGCTTTTCTCCAGGACATCGCCGACAATTACAAACTCTCCGCCACTTCGCTCAACTCTTATCTCTTTTGTGCTTACAAATTTAAGCTCGACAAATTGCTGAGAGTCCCGCACGCGAAAAAGTCTCACCTCGCCTTTGGTACTGCCGTCCACTCTGCTCTCGAGAATTTTTACACAAAGTTCAAAGATGAAGGTGTTGCTCCCGGCAAAGAGTATTTACTCTCCGAGTTTGCACGCGCGCTAAGTTCAGCCGTCATTACCAAGGCCGATTTATCTATCTTCCAGGCCAAGGGTAGGGAAGTCCTCTCCGCCTACTTCGATTTAAACGCCACTAGTTTTACCCTTCCCCTAGCGACAGAAAAAAATATTTCCGCGCATCTCGGGGATATCGAGATCTCCGGCAAACTCGATCGCCTCGAGTGGTCAAACAAAGAGGTTAAACTCGTCCGCGTCATCGACTACAAAACTGGCAGTCCCAAAACGATGGGGAAGATAGAGGGCACCACCAAGAATAGCGATGGTGATTTACAGCGCCAACTAGAGTTTTACAAACTTCTCATCGATTCGGGTCCTGGGTTAAATTACAAATTTGGCGAGGCCATGTTCGATTTTGTGGAAGAACCACTCGACAAGGGTAAGGACGGCAAACGCCATATCCTCGTCACTGACAAACAAGTCAACGATCTAAGATCTATGATCTATCAAACTATGAAAGATATCCGCTCGCTCCACTTCCCCCGCACGACTAACTACAAAGCCTGCGCCAAATGCGCCTTCGCCGACCACTGCTACCCAGACGGTATTCTTACCAACCTCTAGTATAATAACAGGAGTTACGCACTCTCCCCTCAATTAGTTTGATTTGACAATTCATTACAGGAGTTACGCACCCGCCATTAGTATCCCTTCATAATGTTTGATTCGGTTGTATCCCCAGCTCTGGTTGAAGATAAACTTTTCTTTGAGGGAATAGAGGGTTTCTGTGGTGTGTCTCTCCTTCTGCAAAATCAGGTAGCTCACACAGATACATAAGAGGTGCTTTTCTTGTGCCCTGGTTGATCTCGCCTGACATTCGGCAAAGTGGAGTTCTTGCTTGAGAAAACGGAAGACATCCTCAATGCACCACCGCTTTAGATACTCTTTGGGAATATCTTCTTTTGTGAGGGATAAATCGTTGGTGCCCAGATACCGATGGTCGTACTTAACCACCTTGATCTTGCACTGCTCGCCGATATATCCAGTTGTTTGATCACCTTCCTCAGTTAAGTCCTCATCCAGTCGACACCCGTTCACAACTCGATTCTTTTTGATTCTCCCCACCCAAGTCCAGCCATATGAGTCAAGGAGATTGACGACCTCATCAGCCACATAAAAGGCATCCATCAGAACTCGCTGGGGATGAATACACCAGACCACTTTCACTTCCCGAAGCAGGGACTTGGCAAACTCAATCTTGGTTTTGTAGTGCTTGCGGTACCACCGCCAACACAGGGGAATCGTGACTTTCCCATTGCTCCACACGACCATCACTAGGTTGTATCCAAAGACATGGAACTTTTGACATGAGTCATAAACCCAGCAGGCTTGGGAAATACTTTTCCAAATGGCTTAGCCAGTACCGTATCATCAATCGCTATCCACCCCGATCCCCCGAGCATGCCAAATAGGTGCACCACGACAAAACGATACCAACTCCTCCAGGAGAAGGACGAGGTCAAAAACCTAGTCAAGGCGTCATGGGAATAGCCAAACTGACGAAACAAGGAAGTAGTAGTGACCTTCTTCCCTTGCAATAATCCGCGAATGTAGCATACTAATGGGGCAGGCATAGTGATCCTTTCTGATATTCTAAGTACCAGAAACACTATGCCTGCTTCACTAATGAATTGTCAAATCAAACTAATTGAGGGGAGAGTGCGTAACTCCTGAAAAAAAGAACTAGAAAATAAGCTAAAAGAGATAAGATGGAATCCAAAAAATAGTCATTAAATTCCACCCCAGGTGTATTTCCACTTCGCCTGCGGCTTCGGGCGGACTCAGCAGCTTTGTATTTTCAACACTTCGATTATTCGAATAATTAGAGTATCTCCTTTTTTTACATCTTGACTCTGTCTTGAAATAGTATATTACTACCCTTGTCATTTATTATCGGACTAAACAATATGTGTCATACCGCAGATCAAATTACTTGGGTAGCAAAACAACTAGGTTTCAAGGACTTTCAATGTCAGAGGGAAAATGAATGTAATGAAGAAAGTTGTCTCCTATGCGCCGATTTGGGTTTTACCCATGAAGAAATCATTACAATTACCAATTATCTTCAAGGACAACGGCAGATAGTCAGATTTGACGATATCGCAGTTCAAGCCAACTCGGTTGATTACACCCCGGGTGTGTCAGCCTTTTAGTTTAGTCAAGGTCTGACCTTGCAGGGTGATAAACTACAAATATGCCCCTGCAAAAACTCCTCACCCATTTAGACAAGCAAAAAGACCCAGAGCGGGCAGCCAATCTCGCGCGATTTTTCAAAACGGGGGCAGGGCAGTACGGCGAAGGCGACAAGTTTGTAGGACTCAAAGTGCCCGAGCTCCGTGAGGCCGTAAAGCTATATTGGCAAAACCTCACCCTCCTCGATCTTAAGGAATTGCTTCGCAGTCCCTACCACGAATATCGCCTCGCCGGTCTCTTGGTTTTAGTCAAAAAATACGAGAAGGGGAGACCCGCCGAGCAGAAAAAGATCTATGATTTCTACCTCGCTCACCTGGACCGTATCAACAACTGGGATTTGGTCGATCTCTCCGCCCCCAACATTGTGGGCGACTATCTCTTCACCCATCCCCGCAAACTACTATACAAATATGTTTGGTCAAGTAATCTTTGGCACCGCCGGATCGCAGTTTTGTCCACTTTTACCTTTATTCGCGAGCACGACTTCACCGACTCACTAAAACTTGCCGAGCTTCTCCTCGCCGACCCTCATGACCTCATCCACAAAGCCGTCGGGTGGATGCTCCGGGAAATCGGCAAGCGCGATCTACCCACCCTGATCTCATTTCTCGATGCTCACGCCACTGTCATGCCCCGCACCATGCTCCGCTACGCTATCGAAAAATTGTCTCCCGCTGCGCGGCAGAACTATCTGATACTAAAGAAACATTAACCTGCAAGACCAGGCCTTGCAGGTAACTGTATAATTACTCTCATGACATACGCAAAATTTTGTGGACTAGCCAGTACCCCACTTACACCAAAAGAATGGGCCTCAACCGACGGAACTCCTGCCACACCCGAAGAATTACAATGGCGCTTAGGTTACCAAGTCCTTCGTGCAATTAGACATAAGCGAGCCGGCATCCCCACACGCCAAGACCTCGAACTAATTGAAGAAAAACGAAAATTGTCGTAACCAGAGATAATTACTGTCTAGCAAGATCCAAAGAACTAGCCGCAGATCGCACCAACGCTGACAAATACTTTCCCCTATAATCCCACATGATTATCGTCGAGCTACCAGCTCGCCAACTACTGGGGAGTATAATCAGCCCATGTCCATTCCACGCCTCGCCCCTGACTTTACCCTCCTCGACCAAAATGGTCAGCCTCACTCCCTCCACGACTACCTCGGCAAATGGGTCGTCCTCTACTTTTATCCCAAAGATGACACTCCCGGCTGCACCACCGAAGCCTGCAACTTCCGCGACTCATTTCGTGAGCTACAAAAACTAGGCATCGTAATCCTCGGTGTCTCCAAAGATTCTGTTGTAAGCCACGGTGAGTTCGCGAGTAAATACCAGCTCAACTTCCCGATATTATCCGACCCCGATCACAAAGTGATCGAGCAGTACGACGCCCACTCCCTTCTCGGCACTCTCCGCATGACATATCTAATCAATTCCAAAGGCGAGATCGCGAAAGTCTACCCCCACGTCAACCCAACCGTTCATGCTGCTGAAATCCTGGCCGATCTTCCGACTCTAAAATAATATTTTACTAGTATATTGCTACACTTTGACCTCTTGGAATATTAGGCGATTACCTCATAATAATTACTATGGGTAGATTGCCTCCTCCAGATAGAAGAACATATACACCATTTTTAGATGGGGCTAGAAACGGTGATCCGCTTCAAGAACGTTTGTTTCGCATCGCAGTTTCTCACGGATATATTGACGTGTCTCAGACTACAAATTGTGACCCAGCCATGTTAACCGAACAAATAGGAAAATCATTATCACCAGCACAAATTAATGCAATCATGGCTGAGCTTGCGGGAGAGGAAGAGTCAACAGTTCTACAAATAATCACTAATCCTAGAGTTTCGCAGTGGCTACCAGGTGGAAACAAATCTCGGGTAGCTAAGCATAAATGAATTTCACTTCAATTTAATCAGTAGGGAATTTCCATCCGCGCCGATACGCAGCAATAGTTCTCAGTTTTGCGATTTCGGATAGTTCTGCTGCCCACTGAATTTTTTGATCTACAGTCGCGCCATTGTGCAACTTTCCCCAGTGAGCCCCTTTTTGGCATACAGAAATAATATTCTCTGGTATATCCTCCTTGTCCTCAATATGGTGCACAGACATTTTGCCCCCACAAACATGCTCACCTGGGAATTTACACTCATGACCATCTCGGTCAAGAATGGCTCTTACTTGCTGAATCGTAATCAGCACAATGGGCAATATTAGAGACATCTCCGGCCCGGACATTATTTCGATCATATAAATATCTCAGGCAGAGCTATCTAATCTTTATGCATTATACCAACCTGCAAGGCCTGGCCTTGCAGGCTAATTATCCCTCCGCATTTCTATACAACAACTCCATGATAATCTCCAAAACTGGCCATTCACCATTCTCGCTCTTATACATCACCACCCGCTCTCTAATTTTTGCCGCTTGAGCTACCTCTTTCCCTGCCTCTTTCACAGTAACCGGACCAGAAATAATTATTCCACCACCCACTTCTTTACCCAAATAAATTCCCGGATTCTCGGCCCACAAAGAATAATCCATATATACAATATATTACTCTTCCACTACGAGACTTAGTTCTTGAAGATATCATGGGGGTAATATTGCTCTTATAAGATATGGTTTGTGGTCTTGCTACATCGTTCAGCATTTAGTTTAATTACCCTCGTTAGTTCTCTCTGCCCCAAGGAGTGTGTATGTATGAGTTCTTAAAAGCAGTCAAGGCTGAAGCAAAGAGAAAAGGTCTTGATCCTCATCTTGTAATGTGTCTGCTCCAAGGGATAGGTGGAATCTGCGATGGTACAAACTGTGTAGCTTTAGAAGTGACAGAACCAATGGATCCTGATACTCGTAAACAAACGGGTCAGGCAAACTTAGATAAGTTTTACAATAAACTCGAAACTCGTCAAAATCTCCTTCAACGGTAGTCCTCCTCTTGCCTCGACTAATAAAATATCCCTATGGGAGCAAATGGGTTAGAATATTTCACAACGTATAGTCGAAGTGATAAGTGGTATCAATTATTTGACAGTAAACTACTTGTCAATAATGGAAGAGTTAGAGTAGATGGAGATGGAGTCGTGCTGTGCGCGAAAGACCACATTAGGATGATTTATGACTTGGCTACGGGTGTGTATAAATGTCCATCTTGCTCAGCCAGCGCCGTTCGTATTCTAGTAGATGCTTTAGGGTAGAGTAAACTTAAGCAATGTTTACCCACTACCTCCCCCTCGCCATTCTTGCCGGTCTCGGCACGATTGGTTTTAACACTTTCAACAGGAAAACTCTCCAAAAAGGCCACGACTCCACCGTCTATGCTTGGCTCTTTGAAGTATTGCGTGTTCTCATTTTCCTTCCCTTCCTCCTCTTTGACTACCAAGTGGTCTGGTCCTGGGCCAGTGCCAGAGCCTTCATTATCATGGGTTTCACCGAATTAGTCTCAGTCTATCTCTTCATGAAAATGCATTCCCATTCCGATCTCTCCATTTCCTCTATTTTTTCTCGTCTACGCATCATCTGGACTCCAATTGTTGGTTTTCTCATCCTCGGTGAAATCTTGACTCCTATGCAATATCTAGGCATTCTTGTCATCTTTGCCGGTTGCTTATTTGTCTATTTCGCCAATAGGAATGGTTCCCTCCGAGGCCTCATTTATGCCTTCCTTTTTTCTTTGGTGAATGCATGTTCCAATGTTTTTGTAAAACAAGCCTCGGTCTATGCTTCCTCGAGTATGATTACCATCTTGTTTTCCCTTCCTGCCGCACTCTTTATCCCCATCATTATGCGTAGTGCTCGCACTCGGATCTCTCACAATCTAATTCCTGTTATACGCCCACTATTTACTGCCTCCCTTTTTAACGCTCTCACGATGTTTACCCTCATTTCTGCCCTCCGCCTCGCCCCCGCAGGCCAAGTTACAGGAATCTATCAGGGTATTGCCACCCTCACCATTTTTTCCGGTATATTTATCTTGGGAGAACACGATCATAAATGGGTTAAACTCATAGCCGGTCTCGCTACCACAGTCGGAATTATACTGCTTGTATAATCCTATCTATGCAGTTATGGCTTGTGTATTCCCTACTATCTGTTTTATCACTGGCTGGATCAGAGATATCGCAAAAAATATCTCTAACTCAAAAAGTTGATATCTCCGCCATCACCAATAATTTCTTTGTTTGGACTTTTCAAGGAATCATTGGGCTAGTACTGGCCTTATTACTGGGTCAGTTCTCATTAAGCTTACCAACCACAATGATTTGGAAATTAGTAATGATTAGTTTCATTTACTTCGCAGGGGGAACTGCCTTCTATACCAGTTACAAAGGCAACAGCCCAAGCATTTCCATTATTTTCGGGACAATATCCGTAGTTATTAGTAGCTTACTTGGAGCAATTTTCCTCAACGATTTATACACTGGTCTCAAAGTTGTAGGGATAATGCTCATTCTCTCTGCGATAATTTTCCTCAACTACAAGAGAACTGAGAAACTTAGTAAATATAATCTCTACGCCGTTATAGGTGGCATCTGTTTTGGTGTCGCCTTTACCCTCGACAAGTCGATGGCCACCACCATATCACCCTTTATGTATTTGGGGTTGATGTGTTTGGGTGTTGCAGTAGTCAGCGCCATCACCAGCTTCAAACTGATTAGACAAGAAACAAGCAAGTTAACAAGCAAAAATTTCATCCCCATGTTATCCTCAGCCAGCTTCGGTTCTTCATTTAACCTCTTAACTTTTTTTGCCTACAGAAATGGTGCCAATGTGGGAGTGGCTGATGCTATCAACAATACAACTGTCTTTTTCGTGATCCTCCTCGAGATAATACTTTTAAAAGATAAAGAAAATCTTACGAAAAAAATTCTTGCTGCCATTATTGCAATTTTGGGTGTAATCCTAATAGGAGCAAGTTAGACTTGGTGAGCAAGACGTGAGAAATATTCACATTTTCTGAATGCAATTGTATCAACAATCCCCATTCTGTGATTTAATTAATGTATTAATTAATTTAATAACAACAACTAGTTTGGAATTTGGTTATTGTTATTTGGAATTTACTCCTGAAAGGAGTTTATATGCCCGCCACAAAGAAAGCCAAGAAACCCTTAGTTAGCAAGAAAACCCAAGAAGAATTCAAGGTCGAAGGTAAAAAAGTCCTCAGCAAAGTCAAAGCGTTGATCAAAGAGGGGAACGTGAGGAAAATCACCGTCAAAGACAATAAGAGCAAAACTATTCTCTCTCTCCCCGTCACCGCCGGCGTAATTGGCGCTCTTATCCTCCCCCCACTCGTCGTGGTCGGTGCGATCGCAGCCCTCATCACCGAGTGCACGATCACAGTTCAAAGAGAAAAATAACTCTACTTCAGGAGTCGGAGCAACTTCCACCTCAGATTTTCAACTAACCGGTAAATCTGGTACAACATCGGTCTCGCCACGTAGTCCCAAGTCCCAATGTATTCCACATGCCTTGCTCCGTAGCCCGATTTGAAGGTGTGGAACCCAAACCACGGGTCATTTGGGTCAGGCTCTGGTCCAAGCGCTCCCCACATATCCAGGTACTTCAATTTCCATTTCTTGGCGAGGCGGATTGCCTCCCACATCACAAGGTTATTTGCCATTACTTCCCGGTGTTCTCGAGTTGAGGCTCCGTATGGGTAATACAATGTATCTCCAAACTTAAATACCACCCAGGTAGTAATAATTTGCCCCTCATACTTGGCCACGAGTAAATGTGCAATTCCTGCTGGATGCAAGGTCTCCCACATCTTCCGGTGATACTCTCGCGAATGCGCATAAAATCCCTGTCTCTTGGTTGTCTCCTTCGTCAATTCTAGATATTTTTCAAATGCCTCGTTACTATCATCCAATTCTACCGTCACTCCCTTCTTCTCCGCCACTTTTATGTTGTACCTAGTCTTCTGTTTAAAGTTGGCTAGGAGCTCTTCTTCGGTCGGTTGCACGTCAAGCACAAAATTATATTTAGTAAATAGTGGTCTCCCCGCCACAAGCCCCCATTTACTAAAATCTAGAGTCTGGAATCTGGCATCTGATACTTCGACCTTCGGCTCTACCTTAATCAGAATACAATTATTCTCGCGAGCTATTTTCTTCAATGTTTCAGTCATCTTTCTATCAGGCATTCTAGCTTTCGGGCAATACCCCACGCTCCATGGTGTATGGGTAATTCTGTGGATCGTGACCTGCAACTGGTCTTCCCGTACCACCTTGACACCAGTTTTCTCGCGGAACTCCCCCCACTCCCAGCTTTGTAGTGGATGCGCTACCTGTTTATTCCATTCTTCTCTTGTTTCCATACCTTAATTGTACCCTACCTATTTAAGAGTTCCTCGACCGACATATTCCCCGACAGAAAGTCATCGAGCGTTGAATCATCCAAACTATCGATCCTGATTCCAGTTTTTTTGGTATTTAACTTGGCTCCATGCTCCCGCCAAAACTTCTCATTTTCTTTATCACTGAACTTGATCCGGTTATCAACCGGCGTATTGTTCAGGGGGTTAGTCGTCAAACTGAGTTCAAACAGCTTCTGGTCGATCTCGTCCACAAATCGACTTCTGACCTGGTACCCAGTGCTGCCCCAGATATTTCTTTGCTTTGCCCACGATATATACAACTTCTCCTTCGCTCGGGTGATCCCCACATACGCGAGCCTCCGCTCCTCCTCCATTTCTTCACTCGACATGAGTGACCGCGAGTGGGGGAATAGCCCCTCCTCCATCCCAATGAGGAATACGATTGGGAATTCTAGTCCCTTGGCCGCATGTAGTGTCATCAAAGTTACCGCGTCTCGCTTCTCTCCTCTCCCTAACTTTTCCCCCTCATAATACTCCGCTTGTACAAGCGCTACGTTTTCCAAAAACTCACTCATTTGACTAAACTCAGTCGCAACCGCCTGCAGTTCTTTTACGTTCTCGATTCTCGCCAAATCCTCCTCCACTTCTTCTTCAAATTGATCTAGATATTTCGAAGCTTCTAGTATCATCCCCAAGGTCTCAGCGGGTGGGATTATCTTGACGTCCAGCTTCTCACCCAGGGCTAGCACCATCGCCAGCCGCCTCTTCCCCAGTTTTTCTGTTCGGCGCATACTCACTCCATCTTTAGGATTGAGCAGTATCCGCAAATAAGCCAGTAAATCTTTAATTTCTTTTCGCTCGTAAAACTTAGTGCCGCCTATTAGGACATAAGGAATGCCAGCTCGGATAAAGGATTCCTCGATTGCCCGCGACTGTGCATTGGTCCGGTATAGAAGAGCGATATCATGCCAGTCGTGTTTCTCGTGCAATTTTGTGATCTCAGCCGTGATCCGCATCGCCTCGTCTAGGCCACTATATGCTTCAATCAAAGTTATCTTCTCCCCAGCTCCAGTCTCGGTCCAAAGCGACAGAATGGGGTGATTTTTATTGTGTTCAATTACGTTCGTAGCCGCGTCCAGTATGTTCTGCGTCGAGCGATAATTCCGCGACAACTGGATCTCAGTCAAGTCGGTATACTCCCGCTTGAGCTTAGCCATGTTCCGGTAGTCCGCTCCCCGCCACCGATAAATCGACTGCGACGCGTCCCCGACGACCGTTAGTTGTTTATATTTATTGGCGAGTAAGGTAGTAAACAGGTACTGCGCCGTATTAGTATCTTGGTACTCGTCTACAAAGATGTAGCGGAACTGATCCTGGTATCGCGCTAAAATGCTTTGATTCTCTCTCATTAACTTGATGACCAAGTTCAGGAGATCATCAAAATCTACCGCTCCATAATTCTTCAGTTGTTTCTGGTACTTGCTATAAACTTGGGCTACTACTTCCTGAAATGGGCCTCGCGCCATCTCGTTGTAACTTTCTGGAATTACCATCTCTTGCTTAGCTGAGGAAATCGCTCCCATCAAAGCGCGAACGCGGAAGCGTTTAGGATCGAGCTGCAAACTTGCTGAGATTTCCTTTACAAGATCTTCCTGGTCACCATCATCATAAATAACAAAGTCAGGTGAGAGCCCAAGAGCTACGGCATCTCTTCTAAGGATCCTCGCTGCCATCGAGTGGAAAGTCCCTACGTTTGGCACTCTTACCCCCACAATTTTAGCAAGTCTCTCTCTCATCTCTCCCGCCGCTTTATTGGTAAACGTTACCATCAGTAGTTGATCTGGGAGAATTGTTTTGGTATTGATCAGGTGGGCTGCTTTATATGTCAATGTTTTAGTCTTCCCCGACCCAGCTCCAGCGAGTATTAGTAGAGGACTCCCCGTGTGTTCAACCGCTTCTCTCTGTTTATCGTTCAATTCGTCGAGATATTCATTCATAAGGTACAATAGTACTACATATGACCTTCCTAGTCGTGGCCAATTTCAAATCCAACAAGAATTTAGCCGAGGTCGAATCCTGGATAACTTCAGTTGCTCCCACTCCCGGCATGGTTATTGCTCCCACTTCTTCTCACCTCAATCTATTTGCTGACAAGTCATTTGTCCTGGCTGGACAAGACGTCTCGCAGTTCCCTCCAGGAAGCTACACCGGGGCGGTAAACTCTCGCCAGCTCAAGGACCTTGGTGTCTCCTATTGTATCGTCGGCCACTCCGAACGCAGGCGCTACTTCCACGAAACACCAGCTGACGTGGCAGGCAAAGTCCGCGAACTACTTGCCGTCGGTATCACCCCCATCCTCTGTATGGAAGAAGGGGATATCGCGCCCCAATTTGCCGCTCTCGACGATGAGTATTACTCTCAGTGTATCTATTGTTTCGAACCCGCCGCCGACATAGGAGGTGTCACAACCGCCCCCTCCGATCTAATAGTTAGTGTCAAAGATAAAATCGTTAGCTTTGTCCCCGGTGCCAAATTTATGTACGGTGGCTCCGTGACAGGAGACAATATTACTTCTCTTCTTCCCCTTAATCTCACCGGGGTCTTAGTCGCAACTGCTAGCCTGAATCCTCAAAGTTTTTTATCAATCATAGACAAAATTCCTCATGCTAGCTAAAAAGATTATCCTCGCAGTTGTCCTGTCAGTTGCCGTCTTGGCGGGTTCTTGGTACTACCACAATAGAACAGCTCAAAACATCGTGAGCGGCGTGATTGGCAATCCAGCCTCGAACCTCAAATCCACCGACAGTCGTACCAATGTCCTCTTGCTCGGCATCGGTGGTGACGGCCACGAGGGGGGAGACCTAACCGACAGCATGCTCCTGGCCTCTTTTGATTTGACCGGGAACAAAGTCAAGCTGATCCCCATCCCCCGCGACGTCTGGATCCCCTCTCTCCAAGCCAAAGTAAATACTGCCTATCACTACGGAAATGTTCAAAGAGAAAGCGGGGGTCGCGATCTCGCCAAATCAGCCGTCGCCGAGGTACTGGGTATCCCCGTCCACTACGCCTTTGTCTTAGATTTTCAAGGTTTTGTCCGCGCGATCGACATCGTTGGTGGTATAGACGTAAATGTCGACAGGTCGTTTGACGATTACAAATACCCAATCCCTGGGATGGAAAATGCCGAACCCGAAAGCGCCCGCTACGAACACATTCACTTCGACGCTGGGGCCGCTCACATGGATGGCACGACCGCCTTAAAATTCGCTCGTTCTCGCCATGCCGAGGGAGACGAGGGTACCGATTTTGCTCGCGCCGCTCGTCAAGAAAAAATCATTCTTGCCTTCCGCAACAAATTCTTCTCGACGGGAACTCTGTTTGACTCGTCCATCTTGGGTGAACTAAAAGACAGCGTGGTGGGTTCAATCGACACCGACATCGAGGGGAGCGAGCAGGGGAGTTTCCTCAAAGTTTTTCTGGGACTAGGCAACAAAGACAATATCAAAAGCTTATCGCTCACCGATCTTTTCGAGAACCCCAAAAGTACCAGAGTCTATGGTGGTCAATGGGTATTAATCCCCAATACTTCATGGGAAGAAATTCACGCCTATGTGGCAGAAAATCTGGCAAAGTAAATACTTCTTCTGGACTATTTTTCTCCTCGCGATGGGGATCAGGGTATATGGTGCCTCGACCGAAGCTCAGTCATACGACATCGGTACCTATCACGCTTGGGGCAATCACTTGCTCGAGGTTGGTCCTCGCCATTTTTTTGACAATATTTGGTCAGATTATCTCCCTCTCCCCATTTTGACTTTCGCTGTCCCCGCTTGGATCTCTCAAATTCTCCACCTCAATTTTTCGCTCGTTTTCAAACTCTTTCACAGTCTGATCGAAGTCATCCTCATCCTCGTGCTCGGCCAGACCCTCGGTAAGTCTTTTCGCTGGATAGTATTCCTCCTTTTGTTGTCTCCGGTTTTGATTGGCGATACTTCTTTTTGGGGACAAGTCGATAGTCTTCCCTCACTCCTTGCCCTGTTGTCTCTCTCGCGCCTACTCACGCCCGGTGTGA
This sequence comes from bacterium, assembly GCA_043827085.1. Lineage (GTDB taxonomy): Bacteria > Patescibacteriota > Microgenomatia > UBA1400 > UBA12108 > CAJAUT01. The sequence continues at coordinate 66,762 of JBDRPO010000004.1, forward strand.
AGGGTGCCCACACACCGGGCGTGTTTATTTTCGCAATCCTTTACGGGTTATCTGTAGCCTACAAACCTATCATGATTTTAATCGCCCCTGTCATTTGGATCACCTCGCTCAAAAAGGGTGAGTCTTGGTGGAAATTACCCTTTCTCTCCAGTCTCGTTTTTTTTGCATCTGCGCTCCCGACAGGCGGCTGGAGCTTTATCTCTCACATGCTCAGTCGCATTTTCGATCAAGCAGGTACTTATCCTTTTCTCACCATTAACGCCTGGAATCTTTGGTCCCTCGTTCCGATCGGATCCTGGATCCCCGATGCAACCAATGTCTTTGGTCTCTCTGGCCATACTCTCGGACTCATTATTTTCTCTCTTTTTGTCCTTTTTGCCCTTAACTCTTGGCGGAAAACTAAATTTGATTCACGTTACGCTTTTCGCGTCGCCACCACCATCCTCATCGCTTTTTATACTTTTACCACTCGCATGCACGAGCGCCATCTCCTCTTTGGCCTACCTTTCATAGCCATAGCAGCCTATTATCAAAGATTCCTGCTCTATCCCTTTATACTTTATACTTTATGCTTTATCCTCAATCTCTACAGTGCTTTTTACTGGGTAGCCCACGCTCAAACTTGGCCCTTGCCCGAGTTTGTAACAGTCCTAGTTTCCTGGTTCACCGTCCTGACTACCTGTGGTCTCACTTTCATTTGGGACTGGTCACAAACACTAAAATCTGGCTTTTTACGTCTAAAATCTAATAAGCTTCTCGTCGGTATTTTATTTCTTGCTACCATCCTCCGCTTCAGCAGTCTCACCCATCCGCCAGTCTATATCTTTGACGAAGTCTATCACGCCTTTACCGGTAGGCAGTATCTCCACAATCATAAAGAGGCATGGGAATGGTGGACTACTCCTCCAGAAGGCGTCGCCTACGAATGGACTCATCCCCCGGTCGCCAAATACGGCATGGTTCTGGGGATGCTTCTCTTTGGCGAAAATAGCTACGGCTGGCGCGTCGGCTCATCCATCTTTGGCGTCATCAGCATCCTGGGATTATATTCGTTCACTTATGCACTTCTACGCCGTAAAGACATCGCCCTCCTGACCGCTTTCCTGGTTTCGATCGAGGGCCTGCACATTGTTCAATCGCGCATTGCGATGAACGACATCTATATGCTCGCCTTCCTTATTTGGGCGCTCTTCGCCGCCGTCAAATCGCGCTGGAAATCGGCCGCCATCCTCTATGGTCTCTCTCTCGCTTCCAAATGGAGTGCCATCTACGGCCTCGTCCCCCTTGCTCTTATTTATCTCCACAACCCCCCCATCGCATTCTCAAATCTTAAATTCTACCTCACCAATCTTTTCTCCATCTTTCGCTTACTTCTGATAGTCATCCTAGTCTATATTCTCACCTTCACTCCCTTTATCCTTGCCGGTCATACTTGGGGTCAGTGGTGGGAACTCCACCGCCAAATGTGGTACTACCACACCCATCTTGTGGCGACTCACGCCTACCAGTCCACGCCCTGGCAGTGGTTATTTGCCGTCCGTCCCGTGTGGTATTATGTCAAATATTTAGGGGATAACATCGAAAATATTTATGCCCAGGGGAACCCACTCATCCTCTGGCTTGGTCTCGTCGCCCTCATCCTGCAGCTAAAAAAGATTTTTCAGTTTCCCTACTTAATACTTTATACTTTATACTTTATACTTACTGTTCCCTGGCTCCTCTCCCCCCGCATTATGTTCTTTTACCACTATCTCCCAAGTTCAACTTTCCTCTGTGTCATCTTTGCCTCTTGGCTTCTCACCTTACCAAAAAAATATTTTGTAACAATCTTAATTCTTACGTCTGGCGTCTTACTTCTAATTTCGCCCATGCTCTATGGCTTTGCCACCCCCCACCTCTATTGGGACACTCTCTTTAAAATCTTTCCCAGTTGGAAATAATGTGACTAAAGGTCTGACCTGCTAAGGAGACGAGCATAGCGAGTGTTTAGTTGAACGTAGTGAGACCAGGTCAGACCTTAACGGAATTTATATCAGCAGTAGCCCAAGTCCCCCAAGAATAAGGAGTAGTAGCCCAGCTCCCAGTGTCCCGGCCGTGACTTCAAACACTCCCGCTTGCGGAAGTGCGGTTGGTGCTGATGACGGCGGAGTGACCACTTTGCCGGTCGCGTCCAGCGTGATACTGCAACTATCTCTCTGCCCATTGGTCGAAGTTACTTCCGCAGTATTTACAACAGAGGTAGTTCCAGTCACGCCGATAGTAGCACGGAACGATCGCGAAGCTTCACTATTTGCTGAGAGTGAACCGATCGTACAGGTGACAACTCTCGTGGTCGCATCATAGCTGCAACTACTATCCCCATCCACATATGTGAGGTTAGTCGAAAGTTTGTCGGTAATCGTGGTGTCGGGTACACTAGTACCGCCATTGTTGCGCACAACCACGTTGTAAACGATAGTCTGTCCGCTCTCAAGGGTATTAGTATCGACGATCTCTTGCTCTATGTAGTAGAACCCAGCTCGGTTACGTGAATCATCCATGTACATCCGCTTGACCACACAGTCCAGGTTAGCCGAAGGAGGAGTCGAGGGAGAAGAAGATGGGGATGGGGAAACTGACGCGGATGGTGTTGCCGATCCACAAGCAACGACAAACGTTGTTTCACACACGTCTACTGCTGGCGTCACCTCAAAAACTGGTGCCGGTACTGCTGAAGGTTCAGGGGTAGGGGAAGGGAGGGTAGCGACAGTTGTCGGCCTCCTCACTATATATACCACTCCCACCCCTAGTACAGCCGTCAAGAAAATCCCGAGACCTATAAGCAGTATTTTTTTTGTGTTTGCTGTCATGGTGTTGCTCCTGTCCACGTGGGATCACAAGTTAATACACCATTTAGCGTGGCGCACGCTTGGCACTGTACTTT
>JBDRPO010000005.1:0-56065 GCA_043827085.1 bacterium
ATAGCGATACTAATATCAAGACCTACGATGTCGGCGCCAATGTTCCCTCCGGCGGCACCACGATTATCGATGATGATATTACTTCTCTTGGAGTTGGGTATAATCTGGAAACAGTGGGATCGGCTGCTTCCGGAGTAAAAAGTATGGGAGTAGATAACTATGCTACAACAACCTCTGGCAATTATGTGAGCAAGACCTATACCCTCCCCAAAAACATCGGTTCCGCTGTCCTGTGGGTCTCTCCGGTTCTAGATAGCTCTGACGTCAGCAACACCATCACCGTCAAAGCCAGCAACGACGCCGGAGTCAGTTATAGTACTTGTACTTTGGTCAATACCAACAGCAACCCACCGGTTCCTGAGCGCGAATATGCCTGCACCTTTCCTGCCTCGGATAATGACCTAAAAGTCAAATTTGAATTTGCCCGGGGCAGTACTAAAACCAACACCTATGTCGTCCAATACGGTATTACTTGGCTCGGCCAAACCGGCTTCAGAATCGAACAAGCCGATGGCAACAACGTCAGGCTCTACAACTACACCGGTGAAACCCAAAACTTGCGACTCGACGTCATTACCGGCGGTCTGGGACGTAACGCCGGCACTGTTTCTCTGGCCCCATCTGCGGCCGACGTTGATTCCCAAAGTTACACCAACTCCCTCTGGATCAACAAAACCGGCACTGGAGGCAATTTATTAAAACTTCAAACGGCAGGCACCGACGTACTCACTCTTACCACCGATGGCATCCTTGACCTATCAAGCTCGTCCACTTCTACCGCCTCCGCCATGATTAGAAACACCTCCACGACTGCGGCAACTATCGGTCTTGCCATCAAAATGAGCGCCTCAACAATAGACAACACGACTCGATTTATTAACTTTATGGACAAAAACGGAGCCGTCATAGGTAAAATCCAGGGTAATACAGCTACAACTATTTCCTACACAGGCAACGGCACCGATATGGCCGAGTATTTCACTAAAGATGATCCAAGTGCTATTTTTACTCCCGGCACGGTAATGTGTCAGGGATCAAATGGAGTTTTGGCCTGTTCTTCGTCAAACTCAACTAAAATTATTGGGATTGTTTCAGATGCACCAGTCTTCTTGGGCGGAGTTGAAGGCCCTAACAAAGTTATTCTCGCTTTAACGGGACAAGTTCCCGTCCGTATTTCCCCCACTTCACCAGCTATTCAACCAGGAGATTTTCTCACGATTGCTGATAATGGTCTCGCCACTAAATCTACTGGAACTGGCTATATCATCGGTAAAGCTCAAAAGTCCTGGTCACCTACTAGCGGGGAAAATAGCCTGCAAATCACCATTTCCTACATCTATGCCGATCCAGATCTCACCATCAATAATGAAGGTGATGTGACGCTCCATGGGGAGACCGTTGCAGATTACCAAGTAGTAACTCCAATTGGCATTACTTCCAAGATCGGTGCCTTCGCCAGCGCAACTATCGCCAAACTCACGGCTGGCTTAACCCGCACAGAAGAACTCCAAGTTGGCACCATCTCTCCCCTTGCCTCCGGCTCTGCCATCACCGTCAACGGCCCCATGATTATAAAAAATTCCGAACTTTCAAATAATTCAGAACCTCAAGCTCCCCTTCTCGAAGTTGACGGCGAGATCATGGCTGCCACCATCAGCGCAAGGACCGCCGTCCTCCAAAACATCCAAGCCGACACGATCACGGCTAAAAATATCGTCGCCGATACCATTAGTGCCAATCACATCATGGGTCTCGACGCCAAGCTCGCGAGCATCTCCGGTAATCTTTCCGATTCCGAGCTTACCTCCATCACCGACCGAATCAAAGCTCGACTCGCTCTCTTGGCCGGCAACATCCCAGACGCCACCGATATCCCCGCTCCACCTGAAGCCACCTCCTCTGCTACTGGAGTCTGGGGTCCAGAATCTGACGTCTCGACAAATTCAGCCACTCTCGCCTCCGCCGACATTGACTTTGCTACCGTCAACCAGTATCTCGCCGTCATCGGCCAAGCCGTAATTACCGATCTCGACGTCACCAACTACCTCTACGCCACCAATATCAACAGCAAAACTGGCCATTTAGCGCTCGGTAACAACACCCTCCTGATTGACGAAAACGGTCAGGTGGCAATCAATGGTGACCTCACGGTTTCCGGCAAAATCCTAGCCGATAGTGCTGAACTTAATTCTCTCTCCCTTGGCTCGCCCAGTGCCACCAGCTCTTCCGAACTCGGCAAATTGCTCGCAGTTTATGACGAATCCGGCAAACAGGTCGCCAGCATCGACGCCTCGGGGAGTGCCAACTTAGCCGCCCTCACCACCCAACTGATTACCATTGCTGCAGGTAGTGATGCCTCCGCCTCCGCCTCGGGTCTCCTTACGACTTCAGTCAAGAGCAACGCCACCGCCGGTGAGTCTGTCCTTGTCTCTCCCAATACAGAGCTCGTCGTCGAAAGTCCCTACGTCACCAGCAACTCCCTCGTTTACTTGACCCCCACCGCCAATACCGCAGGCAAAATCCTCTTTGTCAAAGCTAAACAGTCTTGTGAGTCTGGTTCCGAACTTCCAAATAATTCCGATCCTTGCGTGCACGCCTTCACCGTAGGCATCGATACTCCTGCGGGTAGCGATATTCCTTTCAATTGGTGGATTATTCAACTAAAATAGTGTTTAAATATATTTATGAAAATAATTCGACATGCTTTTTCTCTCATCGAAATCATGATCGTCGTTGGCATTATCGCCATTCTCCTCGTGGGTACCCTTCTAACAGTCCGCGTCCAACGTAGCAAAGCCGAAGACACTACGATGAAAACCGATCTCTCTCGCCTTAAAATCGCCTTCGAAGATTATTATAACGACCACAACTGCTATCCTCCTGCAGATTGGTTCAATGGGCCAGAAGACGTCAATAGTACTGTTCTCCAACCTTATCTCAAACAAATGCTCTACAATAGAAAAACTCTGCTCCCCTACGTTCTTGAAAAGGATCCTACGGGCTGTTCGTGGTTCAAAATCTACACGACTCTCAACAACGCAGACGACCCTCAAGCTGTCACCCTCCGATCTCCCTTCGGCTCCACGCTCGGCAACTACGGCGTCTCCTCCACCAATACTACTGTCAGTATCTATTATGACTCTCTGAGCTCCTCTGCCCCCTCGCCAACCACTTCCCCCTCCCCCACCCCCAATCCCGACAACATCTACTACTGTTCGGGCATTCACAACTGCAGCTCCTTCGACAATACCCGTTTCGATTGCACTCCAAATTATGCCGACACTGAGTGTACGGGATCCAACAATTGCGCCAGTCTCGGCTCTTGCAGGTCGCTTAAACCTCTATGAAAAAAAAAGCATTCAGTCTCATCGAAATCATGATCGTCGTCGCCATTCTCGCCGTCTTGGCTCTGATAGCTATCTTTTCCGTTATTCGGGACAAACAAAAAGCTGAAGATTCTCTCGTCAAAACCGATCTCTCTCGCCTTAAAATCGCCTTCGAAGATTATTATAACGACCACAACTGCTATCCTCCCGTAGATTGGTTCGATGGGCCAGAAGACTGTGGTTCCCACGTCCTCTCTCCATACTTACAGGCTCTCGTCTGCGACATTCATACCCAAAAACCATACCTCGTTGAAAATGATAGTACTGGCTGTGGCTGGTTCAAAATCACCGGTACCCTCCACAATGCCGAACCATATCCAGGTTGCCTCAGCGATTCCTGCCCCACCAGCACAACATATCGCGTTAGCTCAGGCAACATCAATCCCTACCCTGACTACGATCCCAACGCCGTTCCCTCACCAACTCCTAGCCCAAACCCAGATCCATCAGATTATCAATACCTCTACTACTGTCAAGCCCTCAACAACTGCACTTCCTATAACAGAGTTCGTTTTAACTGCACTCCCAGCTTCACCGATTCCTATTGTAGTGGCACTTGTGCCACTACTATTGGCTCTTGCACTGACCGTTAAATTACCTATATACTCGAAGTATATGTTTAACCAAATTATTTACCCCCTCACACTTTTCCTCACTCCTTTACTGTTTTTTACCTTCACTCCCAACTTTTTTGCCACCCCCAAACAGCTCCTCCTTATCCTCGTCGTTCTCTTGATCGCCCTCAATTGGCTCTTTAAGCTCGCCGCCTCGCGCACGCTCCAAACTAGTTCCTCTCCTCTCCGCCTTGGCCTTATCGCCTTTGTGATTGCTCTCCTCCTCAATCTAGTCCTCCATAAAGAAGGACGGCTTGAAAGTCTAGTTGGTCCCACCGCCATCTATCTCGTCCTTTCCGTTTGGACATACTTCCTCACCCTCCAGAAAAATTCCCAACTGCACCAAAAAATTCTCTCAGCCTTTCTCGGCAGTACTACTATCTTGGCTATTCACACTATTCTCCAACTCACACTGCTCTCCCGCCTCACCTTTCTCCCCCTCTATCTGCAATTACGCTCTTTCACTTTAACCGGCAATCTCCTCACCACCCTCATCCTGATCGGTCTCGGCATCGCCGTCGCCATTTCACGTCTCCGCGCCAGTATCAACCATCAACCATCAATCATCAATCATGGGCTTTCCTCCATTATCCACCTTATCGCCTTTGTTGCTCTAGGCTACCTCCTCCTTCCAGGCCATGAACTCGCTCTCAACATCCTCCCCCTCACCGCTTCTTGGAGTATCGCGCTTGACGCCATGAAGTCAATTCGTACCTTTTTCTTTGGTGTCGGTCTCGCCAACTTTGCCATTTTTTACAAGAGTGTCAAGCCTCTCTTCCTCAACACCACTCCCTTTTGGAGTACTCTCCCCTCCTCCTCCGGTTCAGCTTTTCTCCACCTCCTCACCACTACCGGCGTTATCGGCTTTATATCCTTCCTCTCCCTCCCCCTCCTAACATTAAAATCTCTGCTCAAAGATTTACGCTCAAAGCAAAACCATGACCCCTTGACCATGAGCTATAAACTAATCTTCTTCCTTTCCACTCTCGCCCTCCTCCTGTCTCCCAGCTCCATCCCCCTTCTTCTCGTTTTCTTTACTACTTTGGGTGTTCTCAATGCCTCAGATCCCCACACCCGCTCTCTGACTCGGCCCCTTTCCCTCATACTGGCTCTCGTCATCCTCGTCCTCACTCTTGTCACCGGCTACTATAGCGCCCTCATTATTACCGCCGAGATAAACATGCGCCAAGCTCAAAAAGCTCTCTCTAGTAATAATGGCAAATTAGTCTACGAAAAAAATATCGTTGCCATCAATCTCCTCCCTGGACTCACCAGTTATCATCTCTCCGCCTCTCAAGTAAATCTCTCTATCGCCGCCGCTCTCTCACAGCAAGCATCCCTCTCCGACACCAACCGCCAAAACATTACCCAGCTTGTCTCCCAAGCTATCAGAGAAGGCAAACTGGCCGTCAATCTCTCACCCAACGACTCCGCAGCCTGGCAAAACCTCGGCAGTCTTTACCGCAATCTCGTCAACGTCGCCGAGGGTGCCGATCAGTACGCGATCCAAAGCTATGCCCGTGCCGTCGCTCTCGATCCCGCCAACCCGCTTTTACGCCTCGAATTTGGTGGTTTCCTCTACCAGCTTGGGGGATCCGCTCCCAAAGCCAGCGACATGACCGCCCTCTATTCCCGTGCCCAAAACGAGTTTCAGACTGCTATTCAACTCAAGCCCGATTACCCCAACGCCTACTACAACCTCGCCAAGCTCTTTGAAACAAACCGAGACTACCAAAATGCCTACTTAGCCATGCAAAAAACTCTCAGCCTCTTGGGCCCCGACAGTGCCGACCTTGCTCGTACCACCTCCGAACTAGAGAGTATCAAAGCCAAACTTCCCTCTTCCTCTCCCTCAACCATCAACCATCAACCATCAACCATCAGTGAACCCTCTCCTCTCCCCTCACCTCTCCCCGGCGGTCCCATCGAGCTCCCCACTGACATTGAACCAACTCAACCATGACCAAACCCAAGCGTTACCTTCCATTCCCTCTTTTCCTCCTCACTCTCCTCGTCGTCGGGGGCACTTTATGGTATGTTATAAAAAACTTTGCCCCTCTAGTCACCCCTCTTAGCATCAATGAAGTTAATCCCACAGGTATCGTCCATCTAGAAGCCTCCCCCGCCCCCGTCAGCCTCTACACCAACAACTCCACCACCCTCGACCTCAACGCCATCTTCGACTCAGACTCCATCCATCTCACTGCCGTCTCACTCAATCTGACCTACCTACCCGGTTCTCTCCTTATCGGATTTACCTCGACCGATTACCTTCCTATCACTTTATCTGCCGCAACCGAGGCAACCGGCAGCTATATGATATCTGTCGGAGTCAGTCCTAGTAGCGGTGGCCAAACCAATTGGGGTACTGTCGGTCGCCTTACAATCAAAGCTTTGTCCCCCGGTCTCCACGTCATCAACTTTGGTACGGGAACCCTAGCCTCTGCCACAGAATGGCCTGACAACGTTCTCAAGAGTGTCTCTCCGCTTGAAATTAACGTTTATAACCCCGGCGACGCCAATCACGACAAAATCATTGACCTCTTTGACTACAACTTCCTTGTTTCCGACTACGGTCGCTCCGATATGCCTCGCTCCGATTTCGATAAAAGTGGCAAAGTTGACCTCTTTGACTACAACCTCTTAGTCGCCAACTACGGCAAAATCAGCCAATAAAAATTATGTCCAAAAAAAATTCTCGCCGCCAAAAACACTCTAATTTCCTCTTCCCCCTGATCGTCTTAGGGGTAATCATCCTCGGTACTATTCTCTGGTACTCACTACCCCACCCCACTCCAATCGGAATCAACGTCGTTGGCAGCGCAGACGGAACCGCCACCCTCACTCTCACTCCCGCCGAAATCACCTCAACCCCCAATACCGAATCCACCCTCACCCTTCTCCTTGACGGAGGAGAAAGCCACGTAACCGGTGCCCAAATCGAAATCAATTACAACACCTCTCAAGTCGACACCCCCCAAGTCACCCTCGGTAGTTTCCTCTCTGTTATTTTATCCGAAGTCAAAATCGAAAACGGCAAAATCACCTTTACCCTCGCCGCTCCCCCCACCTCCGGCGGGATTACCGGCTCTGGCCTCCTTGCCACCATCAAAATCAAACCTCTTATCCCCGGCACCTCATCTCTCGACTTTACCGCCAATACCGTCGTAACTGCCACTGAATTTGCGACCAATACACTCCAATCCGCCGCTAGTGCCACCCTTGTTGTTACCGTCCCCGCTTCGGCCGAGCCCTCCGTCGAGCCTAGTGCCGAGCCCAGCTCTCCTGCCAGTCCGGCAAAACCGGCCAAGCCCACTGGGCTCAGGAGTAATTGCTACGAGGGAGGCAGCAAAATTACCCTCCGCTGGGACGCGGTTTCCGGCGCCTCCTCCTATAAAGTCCGCCTCGACCAAAAAGACGGCGATGATTACCAATCCATTGACGATATTGACAACACCGAGTACAACCTCTCTCTCAGCCCTGATCAAAAATACGCCTGGTGGGTTCACTCCAACCAAAACGGTGTCGATAGCGAAGAAGCTAAAGTAGACGAGGTAATCTGTATCAAAACTGTCTCCACCCCGACCCCCACTCCCTCCCCCACCCCCAAGCCCACGGTCAAACCCACAGTCAAACCATCTGTCAAAGCTTCTCCTACCCAAACTCCCAAACCCACTACCACGATTTCTGCTGCCTTTGTCTCACCCTCCCCAGGCATCGCCGAGTCCCTCAACGACATCTTTGCTGGTGCCATGCCCTCCCCAACCCCCACTCCTCAGCCTAGTACCAATATCTTCGCCCGCATCTGGCTTGGCTGGCGTGCCATCTTCCAGAAAATCGGTGAAACTCTCTTCAAATAGTAGAAACTATAGTAAAATAGCTAAGCACCAGGGCCGTTAGCTCACCTGGTAGAGCGCTACTATGGCATAGTAGAGGTAGTCGGTTCGAGTCCGATACGGTCCACCAACTCCCCCACTTCTCCCATTCCGGCAGAGACCCAAACTAACTCTTTGTGGATCTTTTTAGTAATTTCTGTCTCAATTTTCTCCCGCAAACTCACATCAACCAGTTCCATCTTGTTTACGACTACTATCTCGGGCTTCTCAGCTAACCCCTTCCCGAACTTCTCTAGTTCCTTCCGCACGACCTGATAATCCTTGATCAACTGACCACTAACATCTTGAGTCTGTAATCTAGTATCTGTGAGGATCTCCGAACTGGGCGCTAGTACATGGATCAACATTTTTGTACGCTCGAGGTGTCTTAGAAACCATGGCCCTATGCCCTTCCCTTCCCACGCATCTTCAACCACTCCTGGCACGTCCACTAGAATTAAATTCTTCTTCGTCTCACCCTGTGGCAAACTCAATACCCCCAAATTAGGCTCGAGAGTCGTAAATGGATACCCCGCAATTTTAGGATTCGCGTTCGTCAATGCTTTGAGTAGTGATGACTTGCCTACGTTTGGTAGTCCCACTATCCCCACGTCCGCGACCACCTTTAGCTCCAGTAGGAGCCACTTCTCGTCGCCCGGCTTCCCCGCCTCAAACTCCTGTGGGGTCTGGTTCGTTGCCGAACGAAACTGAAAATTCCCCCTGCCTCCCCTGCCCCCCCACGCCGCCTCAAACCGCTGTCCATGCCGGATCATATCAACCATGAGTCGCCTCCCCTTCATCACCTTTTCAAACATCTCTCGATCCCGCAAATTGGCTCCAGCGTACTCCTGGCTTATTTCATACACGACCGTCCCAACCGGAACCTTCACCTGAACTTCATCCGTATTCTTCCCGTGCATATTCTTCCCCCATCCAGGATCAGCATCACGTACCACAAATTTTTTCTTAAAATTAAACTCCACCAAATTTGGCATGTTCTCGTCAGCAACGAGGACTATATCGCCCCCATCGCCCCCATCACCCCCGTCAGGTCCCCCTTTTGGTTGATACTTGCCGTGCAAGAAATGGACGCTTCCATCGCCCCCATCGCCCGCCTTAATGTATATCCTCGCTAAATCTTTCATAATCTCCCATATTCTACTCTAATTCTTCATTTTCCTCTAGCTTAAACGATATAATGATTTAAATCATTATATCAACTTTCTCACCATACCAACTAACGCGCAGTGGTCACTTACTCCCGACACCACTCTCACCTCATTTACTTCGTACTTTGGTGTACTCCAAATGTAGTCTACGACTAGCTTTAACCTCCCCGGCTCTTTTTTATTTGCGTAATGCAAAACTGGGTCAATAGTGGTTTCAACTCTCAGGGGGATATTGTCTTGAAAATGTCTCGCCAACTCAAGATATATCTTATTCCCCCGTGGGATATTAAAGTCACCCGCCAAAACTAGCTCCTGTCCCCGTAATAAATCGATCATCTTCCCCATTTCTTGCCGCTGCCTCTCCGTCACACTTCCTTTTTCCGTCCACGTCCCGTGGACCACCCCAATCTGGTACTCTCTCCCCGCTTTCTTCACGCCCGTCGTCACAAGTACCGCCGCATGCTTGTCTTCCCCATATTTCGGCAGGTTGTCCTCACTATACGGCCCCAAATACGTTTTTTTTGTTTCCGAGAGTGGATATTTACTCATAATAACCTCCCCAAACTTTCGTCCCCCCACGACCAACCCCTCTTCATCTTGATCAGCTAAATACCCTGGCACAAACTCGACGTACGGATACCCCTTTGTCAATTTTGGTAGCGTATCTTCAAACACCTCCATCATCAGTACCACATCCGCTTGTTCTTGCTGCAAAAACTCCCGCACCATTTTTACATGTTTCTGTCCTTCAATATTTAACGACACCAATTTCATGCTCATACTCCAGCACATTATATCCCACTACCCCATTGACAATTCGCTTCTGATTAATGATATAATGATTCAAATCATTATATCATTAAAGAAAAGCTATCCCCTATGTCCCAAATCTCGCGTCGCTACTTAAATCCCAAAGTCGAACAACAAATCTTTAGTACTTTTGTCGAATCTTTTACCTCTCTCTCCTCAACCCAAAAAGCTACCGATTTCCTCTATGACCTCCTCTCCCCTGTCGAACAGGTCATGCTTGGCAAACGCCTCGCCATCGCCTACATGCTCATGAAAGGTTATGCCCAACGCACGGTAGCCGACACCATCAAAGTCTCGCAAGCTACCGTCACAAAAGTTAATGCTTCGCTCAAAATCGGTATGGGCTACCGCGCCATTATTTCTCACATGCTCCAAAGAGAAAAAATTGTCGCCTTCTTTGATAAGCTCGAAGAAAAAATTGAGGACATTCTCCCAAAGCGCAAAATCTCCTTTAGTATCAACAATAAACACAAATAATTACCCTAATATCATCTACATCAATTGACATAATGATTTAAATCATTATGTCATCAATCCCTGTTCAATTATTTGTGTTATACTTGACTAAATTACGTACAATTGGAGGTCGCTTATGGAATTCTTTATTCCCATTATTATTTTCCTCATCTTGATCTCCCTCAAGCAAGTCAACCAGTACGAGCGCGGCGTCGTCTACACCATGGGTCGCTTTAGCTACATCATCGGTCCCGGTTGGAAATTCGTCATCCCCATCTTCCAATCCTTCCGCAAAGTCGACATCCGCACCAAAGCCGCCGACGTCCCCAAGCAGGATACCATTACCAAAGACAACGTCACCTGCAAAATGAACGCCGTCATTTACTACAAAGTGGTAGACGCCGCCAAAACGATAAACGAAGTCGAAGACGTGACCTACGCCGTCCTCCAGCTCGCCCAAACTACCATGCGCCGCGTGGCTTCCGAGGCAACACTCGATGAACTCCTTTCTCAGCGCGAAAAGATCGCCAAAGAAATCTTGAGCCTAGTTGAAAAACACGCCACCTCCTGGGGTATCGACATCCAGGCCGTTGAACTCAAAGACATCGAACTCCCTGAATCCATGATCCGCACCATGGCCAAACAAGCCGAAGCCGAACGCGAGAAACGCGCCACCATTATCAATAGTCAGGGAGAACTCATGGCAAGCGAAAACTTAGCCAAAGCCGCCAAAATGCTTGCCACCGCTCCCGGCGCCCTCCACCTGCGCACCCTCAACTCCATCAACGATATCAGTTCTGATCAAAGCAACACCGTAGTCTTCGCCGTACCTCTCGAGGTACTGCGCGCCCTCGAAGGCATCACCAAAAAGAAATGAGCTTCTTCTCCCGCGTCTACGCCCTCTCTCGTCAAATCCCCGAGGGTTACGTCACCACCTACGGTGAACTCGCTCGCGCTCTCGGTACCCGTGACGCCCGTCGCGTCGGCCACGCCCTCCACGCCAACCCTGACCCCACTACTCCCTGCCATCGTGTAGTGGCCAAAGATGGCCGTCTCGCCCCTCACTACGCCTTTGGCGGCTCCCTAGAACAATACGCCAGATTAAAAGAAGAGGGCGTCACTTTCTTAGATAGGGAACACGTCGATCTGGCTTGCCACTTCTTCCGGTACTCTTGATTTCCAGCTCACGTCCCCTCGCCTCATTAGTTCGCGTATCTTCACCCCCTCAAGTTCATCCCGATTAAATAACCCAGTTTTGGATATTGGATACCCTACATGCTTCATCAAATTTGTTACCCAATTATTATTCGATACCACAACATCAAATTTTGGCACAAGATGTATTACTTCTTTCACCCATTCTTCATCACTCGGAGTATCTGGTATCGCAATAATATTAACCTCTTGTGACACAGCTCCTATCATCCTTTTTCTTGTTTCAAAATCCCACGGATTATCTAACGTTCCTCTGATATTACTACTTCCAATCCCCACGATCACCGCATCCGCCACGTCAAAACACTTCTTTAAACTATACAGATGGCCATTGTGAAACGGCTGAAACCTCCCGATAAATAATGCGATCTTATACTGCATAAATTAAAAATCCAAAGCATCAAATAACAAACAAATCAAAAATTATGTTTAAATATTTAATCTATAAACTTTTTGTAATTTGTTTTGAATTTGTAATTTTGAATTTTGGATTTATTTTAGATATCCCAGCGGATCCACATTCCCAGAAGCAGTTCTAATCTCAAAATGTAAATGTACTCCTGTCGACCTCCCCGTCGACCCCATCTGCCCAATCACTGTTCCTCTGTTTACCCTCTGTCCCGTCACCACCGCAATATTTGACAAATGTCCATACAAAGTTTGATAACCATTCCCATGATCAATTATTATATGATTACCGTACCCCACATTCGTCCAACCCGCCACAACGATCGTTCCCGCATCAGCCGAAAGGATTACTCCTCCACCATGATTCGCGATATCTACTCCTTTGTGGTACCATCGGAAAGGCTGTGAGATCGTCCCAAAAGCCGGCCACGCAAAGTTCCCTGTGGCAGTAACAGAACCAGCGTCAGGCGTGAGAACGTTAGCAAATCGTGGGGTAGACACTACTTCGTCTGGCATAATCCCATCTGGGATGATCAAAGTCTGTCCGGCTACAAGCGCAAATGTCTCATCATCCGAAAATGTATTCATCGGAAAGTCTACTATTCCCTGCGCGCCTGTCTGGAACTTCTTGGCTATCGAGTACACTGTATCCCCCGGCTTTACTTTATAAACTACCCCCGTGACCGGCGGCACCGACACGACGACTCCCGGCTTAACCTTTTGCCAATTAATACTCGGATTGGCCCACTTCAGAGACTCGATTGACAGATCAAACTTAGCCGCGATTGACGACAAAGAATCGCCCTCTTTTACCGTATATTCTGATACTTGGTTCCACGGCTTCTCCGACTCTAAGGTCACAATTCCCGTTGAATCCAAGGATACCCCGAGCGTACTCGTTCCAGACACGCTATCCTCTCGAACCGACTCCCCAGCGAGCGAACTTTGGACAAACTTGGGACCAAGGATCACCCCAAAAAAGATCAAGGCCATCATCCCCGAATGCAAAAACGGTCTGGCATACTTTCCCCTCTTACGGTACAGTACCCCCGCCACAATATCCTTCCCTGCCTCAAAGCGGAAAAATGCTCGGTATGCATGCTTGGTAACATAGCGCAACAACTGTCTGTTAAACTCCCCAAATTCAGCTACTCCCGTCAAATCACTCATGCGCTTGCTATCCTAACAGATCCCTATCCTTCCTTCAACATCGCCAGGAATTCCTTGTTAGATTTGCTCTTATTCAATCTCTCGACCATCATCGAGGTGCGTTCGTCATCGTTTAGCATGTCGAGCATCCGCCTCATCATCACAATGTTTTGGTACTCGGCTCCAGTAAACAACAAGTCCTCGCGCCGCGTCCCCGACTTATATACATCGATAGCCGGATAAATTCGTCGTTCAGACAAATGTCGGTCAAGCACGAGCTCCATATTGCCCGTACCCTTAAACTCTTCGTATATGAGCTCGTCCATCCGAGAGCCTGTATCCACGAGCGCCGTCCCGATGATGGTGAGCGATCCCCCATCTTCCATCTTGCGCGCCGCTCCAAAGAATCGCTTCGGTGGGTACAGTGCGGCTGGGTCAAATCCGCCCGACAAGGTCCTACCTGATGTCGGAATCGCCAAGTTGTATGCACGAGCCAAACGAGTAATAGAATCTAGGAGTATTACAACGTCTCTCCCCTCCTCCACTAGTCGCTTGGCACGCTCCAGTGCGATCTCCGCCACCCGCGTCTGATCCTCGGCTGGCTCATCAAAATTACTAGCCGCGCACTCCCCTTTCATTTCTGAGTTTTCCGTCACTTTCTCTAGATGTCTACGGATATCCGTCACTTCCTCCGGCCGCTCACCGATTAAAACCGTCATTAAGTGAATATCCGGATAATTTTTAGCAATTCCCGTCACCATATCTTTCATGATGGTTGTTTTTCCGGCTTTAGGTGGCGCGACAATCATCCCCCGCTGTCCACGACCGATTGGAGCCACCAGATCAATAACTCGGTTCGACAGTGGCTGTGTTCCCATTTCGAGGGCAATCTTTTGAATTGGATAGATGGGCGTTAGATTATGGAACTTAACTCGTTTATGTGTCTCCGACGGCGCTTTGCCGTTTACTTTATTCACCGTCACAAGCGCCCAGTAGCGCTCATTATCCTTGGGTTTCCTGGCCGTTCCCTCTACATAGTCACCGGGACGCAGTCCCAGTCGTCGCACTACCATCGAGGAAATATAGGCATCGCGCTCTGTAGGGTGGAAATGGGGTCGGAGTACTCCATGCCCGTCATTAGAATCGTCGAGGTAACCGGCAATCGGTTCGATATCAGCACCATTTGACGATGGAGTGTTATAACTCGGTCTCATTTGATTGTAATTATTCATTGGTTTACCGCGCGAAGCCCCCTGGGAAGCGTAGCCAAAAGGCCTTGGTGACATTTGAGGACTTGGCGGGATCACGACTGGTGTCGACGGTACCACAACCGACCCCGTCCTCACCGCTTCTATCTTTGTTTCCACTTTTTCTTCTACTTTTTCAACTTTCTCTACTTTCTTTGTGCTCTTTACAGCTGGCATACTTGCCCTCCTATCAATAATATTTGTGCAAACTACTAAAATCTAATTTCTGGAATCTAGCTTCTAACTTCCGGGGAACAACCATAGTATCGCATTATCTTTGCAGTTCGTCAACTATCATCTGCGCCACACTCAGCACTTTAAGCTTCTTACTTTTGCGTTTCTGTATTTGTACATTTTTGCATTCTATTGTGTCGCTCACCACCATCTCGTCGATCGCACTCTTCTCAATCTTCTCTTGCACTCCTGGCACATACAAATGATGAGTAAGCCCCACTCGGATCGACTTTGTCCCATCTTTCTTCAGTTCTTTTGCTGTTTCCAGGAGCGTTGCTCCCGTAAACACATTGTCGTCGATCAAGAGTACTTCCGCGCCAGTAACACTCCGCGACATCCCTACAACTGTGACGTCCCCGCTCTCCAAATCTCTTTTTTTGTCTAAATAAACCACTGGCACTCCTAGCTCCGCTGCAAATGCCGTAGCCACCTTTACGCTCCCCGCGTCCGGCGCCGCAATCAACGAATCTTTACTCAATTTCTGCTTAAAATACTCGACCAGTAGCTCCTTAGCCGACAACTCCGTGATCGGAGTATCAAAAAACCCAAGTGTCGCACGATTGTGCAAGTCCACCGTGATAATGCGCGCCAGTCGCGCTAGAGTCAGTATCTGCGCCACTACCTTGCATGAGAGCGGCTCGCCAAGTCTAAACACCTTGTCTTGCTTTGAATATCCCATCCACGGTACAACAGCCGTAATTTCGCGCGCTCCTCCTCTGTGGAGAGCGTCGCAAATCAAACAAAACTCCATTAAATGATCATTTGTGGGTGAGGATAGAGACTGTACGACAATCACTTCTTTTTCAATCTTTGGCTCCTGCACCCATACCCTTGTCTCTCCGTTGGCAAACTGCGAAATCTCGAGTTTCCCTAGCTTTACCCCCAATAACTTCGCGATTTTCCCCGCCAACTCTCTATTACTACTTCCAGCAAATATTTGCATAAAACTATTGTACCGCAACACATATTCAGTATCGGAGGGCTATGAGCCTGCCCTATCTCACATGCCCCCCGATACTAATCACGCGTCGAGTCATTATAGGCTCAAGCACTACAGATAGTGTGTTAGATACACTCTTACACACAAAATATAGCTTGACGGCCCTACAGTGCAGTGTTAAAGTTCTCTTACGCTTGTGTAGAAATTGAAACATCTACACTTCGTATTTGAATAAGAGCATTGCTACACGTGATCCCGTGCAAATGGAGAATCAGCGGTAGGAATGCTCTTTTCGTTCGTATCCTACCACCTCTGGTAATCCATGTCAACCTATAACATTTATACTCCCAATATCCACTATATCCCATATAAAATCTTCCTCTGGTTATCCCCTCTTTTTCGTCATTGTGGATAACTCAAGAATAACTATCACAGAACTTCAAATAATCATGAGGTCTGTCATCTCTCACAAGGAAAATTTACGCAAAGCTCAGGCGAGCCGGTTCCCACCAAAGGCGGGATCGCCTGACTGCGTTCGAGGAAATTCGATCGCTGGATCGAATATTCCGTTTTTCTAGTTGGGAGAGTGACAGACATCACAATGATTTAATAATTTCGCTAACTTTCCGGTGACTACTTCTCGAGTAAAAATTCGTGTAACCCAGTTTACGCGCTTCTTTTTCCCGTTTCTCCCCCCAACTCACGTTGCGAATCTCGCCAAGTAGCCCCACCTCCCCCACCGCAGCCGTGTTTTTTGGTAACGGTTTTCCGAGCGCCGAGCTCGCGATTGCAAGCGCAATGGCGAGGTCAACCGCCGGCTCCTTTACCGTCAGTCCCCCCGCGATCTTTACGAAAACGTCTTTCGTTCCGAGCGATAAGCGTGTATATTTTTGTAAGACTCCAAGAAGGATCTGTACTCTCCTCACATCCACTCCCTGCGACACACGGCGCGGCACCGGCAGCTCGGAATCCACTACAAGTGCCTGCACCTCCAAAAGTACCGGCCGCGTCCCCTCCATAACTCCCGCAACCGCCGACCCCACACTCCCTTCCTCTCGCTCAGAGAGAAATAATTCACTTGGGTTCTCCACCTCTTGCATACCTGATTCAACCATCCGGAACACCCCCACCTCGTCCGTCGCCCCAAACCTATTCTTTTGGGTCCTGAGGAGTCGCAGGTCATAGTACCGGTCCCCCGTGAGCTCGAGCACACAGTCCACCATATGCTCAAGCACCTTAGGTCCCGCCATCTCGCCGTCTTTTGTTACGTGTCCAACAAGCATGATTGGCACATTTTTGTTCTTTGCAAAGCCAATAAGGCGCCCTGTACACTCGCGGATTTGACTGATCGACCCCGCTAATCCTGGTAAATCGTCGGAATACAAAGTTTGCACCGAATCAATAATTACCAAAGACAAATCCAGCTTGATTATTGTCGCGATAATTGCATCCACATTCGTCTCCGCAAGCATTTTCAAATCCTTCCCCCCTCCCAGCCTCTCCACCCGCAGCTTTACTTGTCCCGAACTCTCCTCGCCACAAACATACACCGTTTTATTTATGTTCAAAGATAGCTGCGTCAGCAAAGTACTCTTTCCTATCCCCGGCTCTCCAATCAGCAAGTTTACTTCCCCCGGCACTAGTCCTCCCCCAAGTACCAAATCAAGCTCCCCAATCCCCGTTTTGAGCCGCTCTCCAACTTTCGCGTCCACTTCCGCCAGTCCCAGTAGCTTTGCCCCACTAACATCTAACTTCTTACGTCTAACATCTCTCACAGAAAGCACGCTTTCTACGAGCGTATTCCACTTCCCACACTCTCCGCACTGCCCCGCCCACTTCGGTGATTGCGCTCCGCAACTTTGACATTCATACACCACGCTCGACTTCATATCCCTATTCTAACATTCAGGAAAGTCTTCACCGTCACTGAAAACTACTTCATTGCAGAGAGCTGTGCGCGCAGGACCAGGAGTGCATCATTTTTGAGATGCAAACGCAGTTTTTTGAAAGTCATTGGATCAAACAGCGTATTTAAATCCTGATCGATAATAGTTTGAGTAAATTTTCTCTCAACAAAACTGATCAGACCAATAAAAAAGTCAGCTACCGTCAATCCCGATTTCTCGGTGATCAGCTCCGTACTGTACGGCAAGTTGTGAGTCAAAAAATAATAGATATCATAAAGGTCGCGCCCAGCAATATTATGATGTTTTGTCCATCTATCGTGGGGAGTCGTGAGCTTGCTAGCTACCATGGTTTCAACCGTTTGCACTGTGGCATGGTGATCAATATCTTGCAGATATACCGTCTCGTATCGTGTCGACTCCGATGGGCGCCCGATCATCTCAATCTTAATCGTACTACGCTGGTTTGGGGGAGCATCATATCCCAGCAAATATTGCACTGCTCTCTGACTCGCCTCTTTGATTGGATAGCCCAGTTTAATAAACAACTTCTCCAGCTCGGATCGAATTTTTGCCTCCTTTACTTCAGTTGCCAGATCAAAATCCAAATCAACCGAGAAGCGGTCGAGAATCCCGATCATTGTTGCCGCCGTCCCACCTTTAAAGTAGCAATTCTTGGCCAAGTAGGGATTGTCTAGGATTGCCGCGAGAATCCGAAACAAATGGTATCTATGGCTGGCCGCATGCTGATTTGGAAGTAGCATCTTATTTATATCCTAACTCTTTTTGATAATAGAGTAATTTATCTTGGTTTATCTGGCTAGGAGAGTCCAGTTGATAAAACGGGTTGTAGTACATGAGGTCAGCTGTAGCCCGCTCCGTATCAGCTCGGCCACTCACCACCCCCAGTGGGTTATAAAGGAAACGGGGCGCGAGCTGACGCACTTTTACCTGTATGTTATGTCCAGGCAAAGTAAAAGATTGCGACTTCTCCCCCACCAATGTCATCACACCCAGTACCTGGTGGATCACCCCCTGCGAGACGAGCACGCTCTCACAAGTTAGGTAGCTCAGGCGGTGGATCATGGCTCGCGCAAGCTCCAACTGATCCAGCCGACTGGGCTCGACTGTACCGTACAATCCCTTGTGCAAACTGATCAAAATTCCCGATTTAAGGTACCGCGAGATCGTCGTCCGCAGCGTATTTCCGTTCTCTATCCCCCACAAGAGTGCCAGATCCGCCGCATGGAAAATCTTCCGCTCTTGAGACAGGAGTACTTTATGTTTATTTATTATGTACATATTTGTACATAATAATACAACTCAAATGATTTGTCAAGACCAAACTACCAGACATCACACCGAGAGTCATATCCCTTATTCCTAATTTAGTCGTCTTACTCCACAAGATATTCATCATCTTCATCAAGCAATGCAACGTATTGGGCACTACTAGAATCGATCATGCTGGGCATTATTGCTGCTCTACGCTCCATCTCAAAAGCTTCCGCTTCTGCTCCCGCACCATCTGCGAAAATTCGCTCCATTTCTTGATGAGTGAAATAATTCGCTCCTCCACACACACGTAAATGATGAACAAAAATAACAGCAATTCCAGGGTTAAGCTCAATCACAGCATTAATCCATTCAACATCTGCATTCAATCGTTCTGAATCTGGTTGCACTGGTCCACCCGCCGTAGCAAAAACAATATCTCCCTCTTCATACCCAATTTCAGGGTCATTTATGACATCCCCACTTTGACGGTAATCCTCACACACGACGACTAGTCTTCGTGCCGCCTCTACTTTTTCCGCTTCTTTATCACTTTCAACCGGTAGTCTAGGATTATAGTTCCCTAAACTCATTGGAAAAAAAATACCTCCCTCAACTACTCTCACCCCGTGCTTGGCTGCGCCCGGTCTCACCAAATCAGCATCATTTCTCCCTGCTTTTCTACCATTATGTAATCTTTGTATCTCTTTCGATGCCGCAACATAACGCTCGTACATATTTACTCCTCTACTGCTGAAAGTAATGCTTTGAGTTGCTCCTCGACTGCCTTCCAGTCGCCACCCGCGCCGCGGATTTCCTCAAAAATCCACTGCAAATCAACGAGTATCTGATCGTCTTTCACTATCATTTTTGTTTTCGACATGTTTCCTCCATCGACCATTGGTCATTGACCATTGATCATTTATTTATAACCGACTGGCACTTCTTTGAGTACTGGTCCGAGACTCATTCGTCTATGTTCTGGATCTACGTTCTCAACTAGTACTTCAATCTTTTCTCCCGGTGTCAGTTCACCAAATGACCCGAGGCGCGAGATGTGGATCAGTCCATCCACCCCTGGCTCAAAGTTCACAAACACCCCAAATGGAGCCGCTCGTGAGATTGTTCCCTTTACCGTTGTTCCTGCCGCGTACTTCTCGGCTACCTTACTCCATGGATCAGCTTGGAGCTGTTTCATCGACAGGTTTAGCTTCCCCGTCCCCTCTTCTACGCCTAGTACCTTCACTTCTACTTTATCTCCGACTTTTAGATACTTGTGGATATCCTCCACTTTCTCCCACGAAATCTCCGAGATATGTACCAGTCCTTCGACCGTAATTGTCTCTTTCTCCGAGATAACCGGCACCGCCACAAACGCCCCAAATGACAACACTCCCGTGACAGATCCTGAGAAGGTATTCCCAACTTTTACTGCCTTGAGAGCTGATTCGCGCTGTTCCATGACCGCCGCTTCAGATACATGCTTCTCTGAGAATATCAGGCGGTTCTTCTCACGGTCCACCTCGATTGGTTTGACATCAATGGTCTTCCCCACGAGTCCCTGCAAGTTCCCCGCATAGCTCGCCCCAAACTGTGAACTGGGGATGAATCCTCTGAGTCCCTGCCAGCGAACGATCATTCCTCCGCGGTTTAACTCAACTGTTTTGACCTGCACTTCTTTTTCATTCTTTAGATAGTCATCAAGCATATTCCAAAGCTTATCAAACATCGCGCGCTTGAGGGACAGGAGGATCTGTCCCCGCTCATTCTCGTCCGACGCGACGTATACGTCGATCTCGTCGCCCACTTTAATAGTTTCAATAAATTCCTTAGCAAAATCATATTCGCGCTCAGATACAATTCCCTCGGTTTTCGCCCCAATATCCACCAAGACCATCTTGCGGTTTACTGTCGTGACTAGTCCCTTGATAGTCTCACCTTTCTTGGGCACCGATAATTCGTATCCAGAGCTGGCCAGGAGCTCTTCCATCGTAGTCGGCTCTTTGATCACTACTTTCACTGCTTTCTTCGTTTCTTTTACTTTCATTTTTGCCATATTTTTCTTATCTTCCCTTGGGCTTAGCAAGTGCACCTGAAATTCCAGTGTGAAGCTAAATCAAGATGCAAGTATTCTACCTCGAGAACTAAAATTCCACAACCACCCACTAGAGTCTAGGATCTAAAATCTAACGTCTACTTCCCCATTCCCGGGATCAACTGAGCTGGCTGGATCAGATAAATATCCGCTGGGGTCTGGAGCGAAATGATAAAGTACCGAACCATCACAATGAGAGCCCCTATCCCCACCGCCAAGATCAACATTCCCAAAAATTGGTTTCTCATTACCATTGGCTTAACTACTGTCGTTACTTTTTTCTTGGTTTTCTTGGGCATACACTTACCTCCGATTTGATATATCTATTTTAACTCTATACTATTATTCCTCCGCCCACAAGTACACCATCTCTGTCGTATAGTACCGCGCTCTGTCCCCCGGCTACTCCAAATATCCGCTCTCTTGTTTTGATTACTTTTCCATCAAATTCTTCTACCTCATACAACTCTCCCAAATTTCTTATCCTTACCCATAATTTTTGATCATTCTGTCCCTGAAATCTAACGTCTAAAATCTGGAATCTATCCCTCATCGTCGCCTCTCTTGTTCCAACTATCAACTGATTTTTTACCTTATTCTTCCCTATCACATAAAGTGGCTGCGTGTCTGATTTTTGCGCTTTCGGATCCATTTCCCATCCACCCCTTTGCCCAATCGTGTAAAACCAAAGACCATTGTGTCTCCCCACAACCTCACCCCCCCTTACGACTTCGCCTGGCTTTTCGCCCAACCTATCTTTAAGTAGCTTCGCCACGTCCACTTCCCCAATAAAGCAAATCCCCATCGAGTCAGGTTTCTCTGCCGTCGCCAACTCGAGCTCTTTGGACTTTGCTCTTACCTCACTCTTTAACATTCCTCCCAAAGGGAACAAAATATGTTTCAAGTGACGACGCGGCACCTGCCACAAGAAATAACTTTGGTCCTTGCTCTCGTCGTATGCTCTCCTCAGTTTTCCGCCCTCTATTCTCGCGTAGTGACCCGTCGCAACGTAGTCATATCCAGATGCTATAGCCCAATCATAAAATATCCCAAACTTGATCTCCCGATTGCACACTACATCTGGATTTGGCGTCCTGCCCTCCTCGAATTCATGGTAAAAATACTCAACTACCTTCTCTCTGTATTCCTTCCTAAAATCTAGCGTCTGGAATCTAATTCCTAGTTGCATCGCCACCTGTAAAGCATCCTTTTTATCCTGATCTGTCCGACACCCCGGCTCGTTATAGCACTCTAGATATACTCCGTGAACGTCATAACCCTGCTCGATAAGCAGTGCTGCTGCTGCCGACGAATCCACTCCACCCGATAATCCCACCACAACTCGCTTTTTTAACGTCATATCTGGCTATTCTAAATGTTGACCCCACTATTCACAAGTGTCATAATCGAATCATGACCTTTACCCAATCAGACATCAAAATATTAGATGAAATGTTTGACAAAAAACTCAAACCAATTCAAACAGATATCTCCACTCTTAAAACTGATGTTTCCGGTCTCAAGACTGACGTTTCCACTCTTAAAACTGATGTTTCCGGTCTCAAAACTGACGTCGATTCGCTCAAAAAAACTATCAAACCCATCAAATCCATGCAAAAAACTCTCAATCACGTAAAAAGGACTGTCGATATCATCTCTGGACAGTACGATACTCGACTCTGTTCCCTCGAAAGACACACTACCCACCCACCTCACAAATTGAACTTCTCCCTCGCCACCTAATCCACCACCACCACAAACTGTTTAAGATCTCTCTTCCCCACTAAAAACTTATGTTTCATTCGACTTCGGTCCGATACCGACACCATACTTTTTACTTTTACTCCCGCCATCACATATTTAATTCCCACAATCTCTCGTTTATTCCTCCCTAATGAACTAAAAAAATAATCTTCGTACAAGCGGTTATCAGTATCCATAAGTCCCAATTTCTCGGCCAACTCCCGGTCAATACTACTCATATTCGCCCCCGTATCAACTTTGGCTTTTATAATTCCCCGCTCTCCGTTATAACCCAATAGCTGGACTTCCTCGACAGCCGAAACCGACTTTCTCCCCAGTCCTTTCTCCGCCAATTTAATGTCCGCAAATAGTGCCTGCCCCACCCGGATCCCATGCCTTGCCGACACCACTTTCAACCCCTTCACTCTCGCCAGCCGCTCCCGCAATCCTGCCCTATTGGCGATCTGGATTTTAAGTCCAGGCTGAGCATTCACCTCTAGTATCATCGGCACCGCCACCTCTTCTAACTTGTCACTTTTACCCCGTTGTCTATCATCCTGAATCATCGGTTGCAAAACGATGTCACACGCCATATACCCAAGCCCTATCGCCTCCGATGCTTTGATCGCCGTCGTGAGTATCTCTTCCCACTGTGGGATCTGAATATTGGCTAGCTTCCGCCTCGTACCCGGGAAAAACTCGATTGGTCTGCCATGATGCACCCCATATGTCGTGACTCCAGTCGCGATATCAATTCCCGCCGCCGCCGCTCCCTGAAATAAATTAGCCCTTCCTCCAGATTCTTCCGTTGGCAGTCGTACATAACTCATGATCGGAATCTTGTTAAACACTATCACTCGGATGTCCGGCGTCCCGTGATAACTGTATTTCGTGAAACTTGGATGTACCCTTACTCTCTCCTCAATATAAGCAATGTCTGACACGTCGTCCATCGAGTAGCGTCCCGCCAAAATATCGGCCATGTGCAGCTTCAGGTCCTCAACTCCCCACGCATCCCCCTGAGAATCAATCCACTCTCCTGCGTACTCTCCCCGCTTCTCGACAACCACAATTCCCTGTCCTCCAAGCCCATTATTAGGTTTCACCACAAAATCGGTTGGAAGTTTGAGGAAATCAAATTTCTCAAGCACTTCCATATTGTTAATAACAGCATAGGTTTCCGGTACTCGTATCCCGACCGTTTTTAGAATCTTCTTGGTAAATAGTTTAGAATTCGCAACTTCCTTGCCTTTACGCGTGTTATACACCGAAGTATACAAATGATTCCTGGAGTTCAGGCCCAATACGTCGCGTAATTTCATACTTTCTATTCCTCTTCATCTTCCTTCACAATCCCACGATACATTATGTATTCCGACAACCGGAGTCCCGTATACTTCCCCATAAATAAATCAAATATCGCAACTCCAAAAAAGATCAATTCTGGCGAGAGCAGTACTGTCCTCTGTACCACTTCTGCCCCGAGTATTAAAGATGATATCATGGCAAGAGCAAAAGTCTGAAAAATGAGCGCTCTCGCCTCGCTCGCGCTCCTACCCTGCTGGATATCAATAAATGTTTCCGCCAGGAGCATCAAAATCAAAATCGGGAAAATCCCGACCGTCACCAATTCTCCCACTCTCCATACCGAAGCCGCAAACAATGTCAAAAACACTCCCGCCGAGACTACCCACAATAGGAGTGATACTCTCGGCAAATACTGGAGCTTAAACGTCTTGAGTACCGTTCTCGCCAAGATCGTCACACACAGTATCACCAAAAATAGCGCCATTCCTGCCCATACTCCGGTCGCCAGGAACGCAACCGCCAGGAGTGCCGGAGTCAAAATGCCCACTCCTCTGATACCTATTAGGTGTCGCGCAGCAGCCACCATCGCCACAATTAATGGAAACAACATGATGAGTACTACTGTATTTACGGGTACTCCGTTTGAAACCGCTCGATGGACTGTCACCCGCATAAAGTTATTCCATCGCAAACTACCCACGGGATTATCCTCAAGAAGTTTTTCTAACTTATTTTTTGTCTCTGAGATCGGCTGAGTCAAATCAGTTTTCTCCTCCACCCTCCGCTCTACAATCCCCGCCGACACGCTAGCATCCGCAAACTGAGCCGACTCCGAAGCCGACAACATCTCCGCCCGTACGGGAGTTACAAATACCCAAAAAGCAACAATGCACAGCACAACATTCTTCATACTGTGTATTATATATCAAAACCTGTCCTGAACTTGTCGAAGGATAGATCTTTACAGGTACGGATCAACAAAAGGCTTAAACCCTTCCGTCCAGTTAGCTGCTCCCTCTACCACCTTGTCATTGATAAAGAAGGTCGGAGTCGCTCCATAGCCAAAACCCTGCGCTATCTGGGGGTCCCCCGTCACTCTAGGCTCGTACCTTCCACTCTCAAAACATGTCTTCATCTTGGTCGCATCGGCTGCAGATTTGAGGAAACTCGCCACTTCAGCAAACTTAGTTCGATCATTTTTCACCGTTTCATTGAGGAATATATATCCCTTGTTACTCATCAAAAGGTCATGTGTTTGCCAAAATTTTCCTTGCTCGTTTGCGCAATATAATGCGAGAGTCCCCAGTTCTCCATTCCCGTGCCCAGGAGTATAGAGCCAAATCATGGCTGCCTTCCCATCCTCAACCAGTTTTCTGATCTCAAGCTCTGGTGGTACGTACTTACCCCCGTCCTTTACCGCTACAAAATTAGGACTTATTTGCTTATTTAACTCTGGATTTTTACCAGATGCAACCTGACAATATGGACAAGACGTATCAGAAAATTCCACAAATTTTAACTTAGCTCCAGGATCTCCAAAAACCAAATTACTCTTATCGTTAAACAACTCGTCCACTTTTGCCATCTCGATCGGTCTTGGCGTTGGTTGTGCTTGCGCTCCCGCTACCTCCTGTGTCACACTTGGCGCTTTCGTCAAGTACTCTGTTTTTGTTTTATACACCCCAAGAAAATATGCCCCAGCAACCAGTAGTAACACCATCAAATATTGGGCAATTGTTTGTTTCATCCGTCTACTATACCACACAAACTCCTGGGGAAACCATGTTCATCTCTCCATCCACCGCTCGGCGTCGAGAGCCGCTTGTACTCCCATCCCCGCTGCCACTACCGCCTGGCGGTAACGTTTGTCCACACAATCTCCCGCCGCAAACACCCCCTCAACTGAGGTCATGGTCGGCCACTCACTCCCTCCAATTTTGACATACCCCGCCTCGTCCATCGTAACCCCACTCCCCGTCAGCCACTTGGTCGCCGGAGCGTGGCCAATCGCAAAAAACACTCCCTCAGCTGGAACCACCTCTTCTTTCCCGTCGACATCCAGTACCAACTCCTCCACCCTCTCTCCTCGAATTGCTTTAAGATTTGTCCTCCACCTCACTTTTATTTTGTCCGGATTATCCGTCACCCTCTTTTGCATGATTTTACTTGCCCGGAACGCTTCTCCTCTAACCAATATCGTCACTGAAGTAGCAAATTTAGTCAGCGCCCATGCGTCCTCAATTGCCGAATCCCCTCCTCCGACCACATACACATTTTTCCCTCGGTAAAATGCGCCGTCACACACCGCACAAGTCGAAAAACCCTTGCCGTAATATTTTTCTTCCCCGATTCCAAGCATTTTGGGTGAGGCTCCCATCGCTAAAATTACAGCATCAAAACTTTCGCGCAATTTCTTCAAATCAGTTACCGTTTGGTACTCGATCTTAGTCCCAAACTTATGTGCCTGTTCCGTCATAGTCAGCATCAACTCTGGCCCTGTCTTGCCCATGACTCCTGGATAGTTTTCAATCTCACTGGTTTTAGTCAACTGTCCCCCCGGTTCTTCCCCAGCATATACTACCGTCTCGATCTCCGCGCGACTTGTGTATATGGCGGCTGCAAGCCCTGCCGGCCCACTCCCTATGATTGCAACCATATATTTTGTCATAAATTAATGATACACCGGCATCTTTATCTTGTCGTTGGTTTGCCTTTTTACAATTAGACAGTTTTCAAAAGATTTTCGTACATTGGTCTGCCGGCAAACCCAACTTTACGCGCGACTTCTTTTCCGTCGCGAAACAAAACCACACACGGGATACTGGTTACTCCAAACTCCGAGGCTGTTTTCTGATTACTGTCCACCTCGAGTTTTCCTATCTTCACCTTCCCCTTATAGTCGTCTGCTAGTTGGTCGATGACTGGCCCCGCCATCTGGCAAGGTCCACACCACGTCGCCCAAAAATCTACCATCACTACTCCCTTAGCTTTACTCACCTCGTCGGCAAAATTCTGATCGGTAAAGGTAACCGTATTAGTTCCCGCCATATAGCTCCCCCTAAGTAACTTCAAATAATTGTTTCAGTAGCTTCTCCATCTTATCCGGTTTCTTGCCACGCACACAAGCAACCGCTTCGTCCGTCAAAAGTTCTTTTCCAACCGCCCCCAGCGCAGCCCGTACCGCTGCAATCTGCGTCACCACGTCGCTGCATTCCCGACACTGATCATACATTTTAATAATCCCATCCACCTGTCCCTGGATTCGTTTTAATCTTGTCAATGTTTGATCTGCCACACTTCCAATATACCCCACGGGGGTATATTGTGTCAAGACTAATTACCTCACCAGCAGCCATGCCCCCATCGTGATGAGCACCAGCGCGAGCGACAAATGCATCCACTTCTTCGCCTTATGTTCCCACTCTTTCATCTCGACCAGTTTCTGCCCTCTCCACATCACGATCAAGACCACAATCAAAGGCAACACAAACAAAAAGTTATAGTAAAGAAAGTACCCCATCACGAACGGGAACGCCATTCCTGAGCTCGATAGAATTGTCGCCGTCCCCACATAAATGGGGAGCGAGCACGGTGTCTCAAGTAGCGTCACCAGAACCCCCAAAACCACCGTCATCGGATAACTCACTTTTTCTACCAACCCCTGAAGTTTCGCTTTTGACACCGTCGGGATCCGCAGGTGTGGCCCACCCTCCACACCCAGGAAATCCTTAAACTGGATTAGTCCAGCAACGAGTAGTGCACCACCGATAATGTAGTTAAGAGCCTTCGCTCCACCCGTCAGATCAAATCTGGAAACAAAAGAATATAGTCCCAGTCCCACGACTAAATAGGTAATAAATACTGTCCCTACATATAACAGGCCTGTCTTTAGTACCCTCTCCGGTTTCTTGGCAAACACGAGTAGATACCCGAGAAGCATCACCATCATCCCAATTGCACACGGATTGATCCCATCAACCAGTCCCGCAACCGTTATCATCGGGAGCGAAATAAACTGCCCCTTCCCTGCCAAATAACACGCAATTCTCGTACACTCTACCATTAGTCAATTCTATCACCAAACTTATATCCTAAATGGGTTTAGTATCCACCTGATAAGTCCATATCCCACCAGGTATACCCCCACTCTCGCCTGCGAGGACAGTCCTCGCAGGCTCCACAAAATACCAAACAACACCAAATCCAGTATCGCCTCACTTGCCCACCACGGTAAAATCCAAACCTGTTGGGTAAACTCGCCGTTTACCGCATTCGCTAGTCTACCGATTGCCTGCCCTATTGGCATCCCCGTAACAATCGCCCCCAATATTTTCCCAAATTCTCTTCTATCTTTGTTTAATTCAAAATACCAAATACCTACTACCACTAGTCCTCCAATCAACCCTCCCCAAATCGAAAGTCCTCCTCGCCAAACCGCAACTATTTGCCCCAAATTTTGACTGTAATATCCCCAATAATCCACCACATGGTACACTCTCGCCCCCACCAGTCCGACACCAATCGCCCACGGTGCAATTCCCCCTACTTTAGACTCCAGCTTCTCTGCTACACTCCACCCCACAACTATCGCTACCCCTACGATCAATCCATACCAATGCAACATATCACCCTACCCAAAAACTAAAGATTACAAATATTGCTGTCATAGTCCAAAGAAACACCAACCTTTCCTCGTCGCGTATTTCTCGCTTAATGAGCCAAAACAACCGCACGTGCAACCGTCTCGGCTCAACTCTCTGCAGTCTCCATGCATCCGAGAGGATATGGAGCATCAGTCCCATCACCACTCCCTTGCCAAATAGTCCCGTGGTCGAAGTCAAAGCAAAAAACGACAAGGGTACCCAAATTACCATAAACAAAGACGATCTAAAAGTTAGTCTCTCTTGCTCGAGACGTCGAGCGTCCAAGAGCTCGAACGCACTTCCATACTTCTTCTCCTTAATATACCAAGCAAACTGTTGGGAAATCTGTGCACTCGGATAGCTATACGTATACACAATCCTGTCGGCAAACAATATGAGCACTCCCGCAACTACCCCCACCATCCACCCGATCCAAGCGAGCCACCCACCCCAACTAGCATGCCACCATCCACTTCTCACCAAAAAGATCAGGAGTCCATACCCCAAAGCCAAAGGAACATGCGAAAAAATATATCGTTTCATACATTAAATATACACGAAAAGAATATGTATAGATGGTTGGTGGATGAAATTTTGCCGACATTACAGGCGCGTAAGCCACATGTACCGGAGGTCACAAATTTTGTCCACCAAGCATCAAATTTATTTATTCCGTTTTTCGACTTTGGGAACTAGTCAAGTTTTTAACCCTTTTCAACTCCGAAACCTTCCACATAAACAGCCTCCCCTTCGATTTCGCGTGGCTAGCATCCACCACAAATGCTCTAGCTTGCTCGAGGATTACCCGATCCACCGTTTTCGCCATCCGGATATACAGCGCTTTGTGTGGGAGGTCATCTAAATCTACCGCGAGCCGATACCCATAGTCCTGAAATTCGTGGGCTATATACTTCCCGTTACTCCTCCCTTCAAATTTCTTGAGAATATCACCTAACAATGTTGGTTGTATTTTTGTATTATCCATAATTTATGCATTTATACACTATTTCACTTATCTCATATTACTCTCTCGCGCCTGGACCATTCCCAACAGTGCCCACAACGAAGCCATCGCCAGTACCAACTCTTTCCATATCCCAAACCAAGCGCCGACCATCATGGCGCTCGCGACAAATATTGTAGCAATTGAATATATCATCTCCGTATAAACCCAATAAGCAATCGATCCCATCCGCATCCCTCCCAACTGCACATAGTCAAGATACATCCCTCCATACAGCGCCCCAAACACAGCCCCCAACAAGTCCACCGTTAATACCGCGCGTACACTTGTGATAAACACCCGGACAGTCCAGATCACGCTCGTTCCTACCTGTGCAGCCCCAAAAACCAGCTCATCACTCCAGTCTCGCCTCTTAAGCCAAACATCAAACCATTTACTCAATATATATCTCACCAATATCGAGATCACCGACACAGCCGAAAATAGTCCTCCCACGCTACTCACATGCCACCCCATCAAGTAAATAGCGAGAGGCCAAATTATCGCGATCGCATAATCATCCACTGCCCGCGATGCTACTCCCACCGCCTGGTGGAAATACCGTCTATTCCGTATCCAATCACCAAATCCCTTCCAACTGGCCCCATTCCGGTGCGAATGTCCCGGCATATACCACAGTGGGACAACCGACAGCATCAAAACCACCGCTGCCAACGAATAAAGCTGGGGAAATCCCCACTTCTCAATGATGAGTCCTGCCAGTAATGGCCCCGTCATCGCACTCACCTGCTCGACGACTAACAGTCTCCCCATCTGACTACCAACCTCTCTTTTGTTCCCATCTTGCGATATTATCGACCCGCGCGCGATCCAGTAGGTAGGAATATTCAACCCTCCCAAAACCGGCGCTAATAGAAGTAGCCACAAGTTCCCTGGAGCCATTTTTAAAGTAAACAAATATGCTGCCAAAAACACCGCGCTCACCAAAATACTTCTCCTAAACCCCACCTTCTCGATGTAGTGAGATGCAGGGATCGCCGTCAACAGCACTACCAAGCGCGTTATTAAATAAAAAGCCGCGACTCCCGCAACCGCCTGCCAACTAGCGTATCCACCCTTCACCATCTCCAAATAAACAAAAACTGGCGTAAAAATCCCGATCAAAGCAAATACCATAGACCTCATCATTCCGTTCAAGTACAGCGCGTGCATCCCATCCAAATCCCGACGAAATAACCTCATCTTTTCACTATAACGCAAATATGTTAATGTTGTATTATGCGGAAAGCTTATTATTTCCTTGGCGCCATCGTAATCTTGGGTATAATCTGGGCCATCTTTAGTTACCGCAACTTTACCCAGAGTCTCATCCCCCCCACCCCAACCAATGAGCCCTTATCCACCCAGCCAGCCAGCCCGTCTCCCACCCCCATCTCTACTTTCCCTCCACCCCTTCCCTCGCCTTCCCTCCACCCCACTCCCGTCCCCGAGGTCCAGGCCTTTATTGACTCACTCGAAAAAGATTCCGCCAGTCTCACATGCACCCAAGATTCGGACTGCCAGTGGTATGGCCGTGGCGACATTTACTCCAGCGCCGACAACAAAACCCACTCGCTCTTCCAATGCCGCAATTCACAGATCCTCAACTCCTGCCCCAACTGCATCCTCGACAACTCTCCCATCTCGCCCGACAACAACTGCCGCTGCCTCAATAATCTTTGCGACTAAATCGTTCCCGCTATTTGTTTCACTTCTGCAAGCGTCGTAATATCAGTAAGTTTTTTATCATCTCGAAACTTGATTAGACGTGGGAACCGGAGTCCATATCCACTAGAATGCAATTTTGAGGTTGTGATCTCGTCCGCCGCAATCTCCACAATCACCTTGGGTTCCACCCATACGTCAGGTATTAGCGTTTTAGCCACTATATACTCTAGCATCTGGCTTCTAGTTTCTATCTTCTTTAAGCGATCATACAATTCCCCAAATTGTAGATCGCTAAGTCCCGTCCCCACCTTTGCCACCGTCACAATTTTCTTCCCACTCACCACCCCCACTAAAAAAGCACCAATCCCAAACTTCTGTCGCTTCCCCTTACCGGTATAATACCCCATGACTACTGCGTCAATTGTATCCAACAGTTTCCCCGTTTGTCCTTCTTCCTCTTTAAACTTGACCCAGTTAAAGCTTTTTCGCCCACTCTCATACTTGCCATCAATCTTTTTGACCAGCGCTCCCTCCAGTCCCTTCTCCAGTTGTTTTTTGTGGTATTCGCGCAACTGTCTGGGATCGCCCGTCACGATTTTCTCGTCCATCACCAAGACATTCCCCGCTTTGATCGTCGCCTCAAGTATCTCTCGCCGCTTCGAGAGCGGCAATTCGATCAAACTTTGCCCATCTTTATATAAAATATCAAACACATAAAACCGGAGTGGCACCGAGCTTTGTGCCGCCTCTACCCCGTGTTTGCGCTTTCGCGTGATCGTCAACTGAAATGGTACCATCTTGCCAGTTGTTGGATCATACCCCACCGCCTCCGCGTCAAGGATTACTTCCTGAGCCTCGATCTGCTCCCCCATGCTCGCGAGCTCCGGGAACATTTGGCTACTCTCATCCAAACTCCGAGTGTAGGTCTTCACCCAAAATTCTGATTTCTCCTCTTTGAACAATCCCGCCACCATTTGTTGTCTATCATCCGAGGGTAGTATTTGTCTTGAAAAATGAATCTGCACCCTAGTTCCGTCAAATTTCGGCTCGACTTGCACCTTCCCCATCTTTTCTATCATCTCATCAGGAGTGTGGAGCCGCTGAGCCAGCGCCGGAATGACCGGCCTCCCTATTTTCACCTTGACGTTCTTTATCGCTCCCGCGATCCCCATCTCTTTTACCAACCGGGACAGCTCCCCCACATCCGGCGCAATTTGGTACGCCGACTCTAGTACTTTTTTCCCATCCTTCGTCCCATTCTCCAGATACGACAGAGCGTCCAAAACAGTACTATCCAAAAACCCGAGGCGCAGCCGCCCCGCTACCATCCGCACGATATATTTTGCCGAAACTGGACCTACTTCTCTTAGGAGCTTCCCCAATCTCTCTACTTTCCGCTGCTGGCTACCCTTCCCCGAATCCCGCGCGATCACCACTAATTCTTCAAATACACTGTTAATACTATAATCTGGAATCTGGAATCTAGAATCTTTTTTTATTCCTTCCGCCACCTCTCCCAAATCCCCCTTGTCTTTCATCAGTTGTGCTACTTCTTCGACTCCTCTGCCCACTCCCCACGCAACCGCACGGATAATCATCTTCTCGGCAAGATTAAACTCAATACTATCGTATAGTGGCCCGAGCCTCCCGACTGCCAGATACGTCGCTGCTGCAATTTCATCTTTGTCTAATTCCTTAAACAGTTCCGCCAGAATTGTTGTCTTAGCGTTACGTAAACTCGTCGCCTCTATTTTTTCAAAGTACTTGACCAACTCTGCAAACTTCATAACCGTATTCTACCTCACTTATCCTACTACCAGTTATATTAGAAGCACCAAAACAAGCACCACCTATTTGTGTGATATTATGAATCAATATGCCAGATGATAACGATAGTGTTAGTGAAATTTTTCAGGCGATCGAATTCTTTAGAAAATTCAATTCTAATAACCAATTAAAAGCAAACGAGATCAAAATATCGCATCCAATAATCATAAGCTACACGGCAAAACCTGACATACTTATCTTCGCACCCAACGATCAATTCGCTACCGAAATTCTTTCAAAACAAAATATTTCATTAATCGGAAGTAAATTGAATTACAATGTATATAACACAAAAGGCAAAATACCCCCCGATTCAACTTGGCTAACTGGTTGGAGATACGGACCTCTACCAAATTTTCTACATCACATTTTCGCTCCCACCCACAACCAATCTAAATATATCACGGGTCCCACGTCAGAAGTATTTCTCTCCAACCAAAATCGCAAATTATTCGGCTTAGAAAACCCATACAAATATATGGACGGTTTCTACGCCACTATTATTCACGAACTAGGCCACGCATCCATTGCCGAAAATACAAAATCACTTGACACCAAGTTTGTTGAGCAATTCTTCTCGCACAATACCTCGAAATTATTTTATCCAGAAAAATGGTTTCTTCCTGAGTTATTCGCATTTTGTACTGAATACTCATTTTCCATATCAAATCTACCCAAACACGCCAAAAAACTAGAAAAATTACAAAGCAAAATACTTAAACTCATGCAAAACAAAACGATTCCTTGGTATACCACGCACACTTATGCCATAACAACAGGAATTGCCTTGATAACAAAACATCCACACACCTGGCCAAACCGACTTATCGACCGAGTTGCTGTATCTATTTAACAAAAACAAATCTCTAATCTCCACCGGGAGGCATCCCAGGAGGACAACCCTATGCCATTGGAGAGCATCCATCCGGCATACAAGGATTACCACCCGCACCTGGCACACACAAAACATCTGGCTGACAAGCTGCAGTAGGTATACAACCTGACATCTCTGGAATACATAGTGCAAACGGATTACAACCCTGCTCTGGCATACATGGTTGTAACGGCTGACAAAATGGCGCACACTCACCAGCCTGAACACTATTTCTTTTAGCAGTTTCGGTTTGAACAATCAATTCGGGATTTTCACTTACTTTAATACCACTACTCATTAACATACTAGCTACATTCTCATCAGGAGAAATCGTTCCCAACAGAATATTCTGTGCTTCCCGATTTATTGAAAAAACATATCCTCGCGCCCAATCATATACAGCACTACGTTTATAACCTTCTACTAATGCTTGATCATCACTCAATCTATAAATCAAATGCTCTTTACCCATAAGTTTTCCTCAGAGTAATTATAGGCCAAGAAGTCAAGCTAATTACACAAATGCTTGCCAATTCCCGCAATTAGTGCGTTAATAATAGGTAGATTTCAGTTAGTAGTTATCCGATCTCAGAATATGGAACAATTTATACAATCAAGTCTCCCAATTGCCAAGTTAAAAGTATGGCAAGAATCAATTAATTTAGTAAAACAAATATATTTATTGACACGAAAGCTACCTAAAGAAGAATTATATTGCCTAACACCTCAACTCAGAAGAGCCGTTATTTCAATTCCTTCAAATTTAGCTGAAGGCCAACAAAAACATTCACAAAAAGATTTTCTGAGATATATTGATATCGCTCTTGGATCTACAGCAGAGATTCGTACACAACTAATAGTAGCTAGGGAAATATACAATGTTAATATCGATCTAGAAGAAAACTTGGCTGAAGCTGTATCTAAAATGCTACATGGTTTAAGAAAAACCATATTATCAAACATTAATTCAGAGATCTCAGCAGAGATCTGAGAACGGAAATCTGAGAACTATATGTACTCTCCCAAATACACGATCACCAATAGCATCCTCAAAAACGTCGGCACCATCGACTCTGCCCGCGAGGTGATCTCCCACGCCCCTCTCGTTCCCGCCTGGGAACGTCGTTTCCAAACCGAAGCTCGCCTCAAAATCATCCACCACGGTACTCACCTCGAAGGCAATGACCTAAATCTCGAAGAGGTTGAAGAAATCCTTTCTCCCTCCCCAGGGTCTGACCTTAAAGGACGAGCCCAACCCGCAGACTCAAAGGCTGGAAGGTCAGACCCTATAGGTACTCCCCCCGCCCGCGATCGCGACATCCGCGAAGTCATCAACTACCGCGCCGTCATGGACTATCTCGATACTCTTGTGCCCAAGGGGTCTGACCTTGAAGGAAGTGCCCAACCCGAACGCAGTGAGGGAAGGTCAGACCCCAAAGGATATATCGTTTTATCTCCCCACCTCCTCTCCGAAGTTCACAAGTTGACTGTCGCGGGTTTACTCCCCGATGACGAAGCCGGCCACTACCGCAGCGTCAAAGTGGTCATTAGAAACACCGAGACTCACGAGATCAGCTTCCGCCCTCCTCCTCCTCTCGACGTACCATTTTTAATTGATGATCTCTTCGCTTGGCTAGAGTGCGACGAAGGCAAGGCCGTCCACCCACTCCTGCGCGCCGGCATTCTCCACTACGAGCTAGTCCGTATCCACCCTTTCACCGACGGCAACGGCCGTACTGCCCGTGCCATAGCTCTCCTGCTCCTATTTCTTGAAGGTTACCAAGTCAAAAAATTCTTCGCCCTCGAAGAATACTACGATTCTCACCCCGAAGAATACTATGCAGCCCTCCAATCGGTTTCAAGCTCGGGTGAGCTCACCAGCTGGCTCGAGTACTTCACGCTCGGTATCGCCATCGAATTCAACCGCATCAAAACCTTAGTCCAAAAGCTCTCACTCGACCTCCATCTCAAAACTACCCTGGGTGGACGCCAAATCACCCTCTCAACCCGCCAAATCAAGCTCGTCGAGTACATTGAACGCCACGGACAAATCAGTATGGGGAGTGTCCGCGATCTCTTACCTGACGTCTCCGAGGACACGATCCTCCGTGATCTCCGTGATCTGGTCAGCAAAAACTTACTCACCAAAAAAGGCAGTACCAAAGGCACCAAGTATTATCTAAAATCAAATTAATAATTATGACTAAAATCTGGTATCTGGAATCTGGAATCTAATATGAACACTGCCGCCGACTCTTCTTTCCTCATGATGCTCTTTATCCTCCCCTCTCTTTTTGGGTTAACTTTAATCGGCGAAGGCGTGAACAAAATCATGAACTACGATAACCACGGCTGGATCGGAGTCTCCGTCGGCGGCATCTTCGTCACTATCATCCTCATCGCGTACTTTATGTTTTCAACAAAGACTTAAGGTTGAAAACAGATTCCAGATACCAGATTCTAGATTCCAGTTTTTGACGCTTTAATCAAACCAAACATCATCTTTTGGATTTCAATCACTCTTGACAACAAAGCATCTATCACAGTTTGATCCTGCAAATATCCCACATCTCGCACAATGTAAATTTGATTTCTCACTTCCGTCAAAGAACCCATGGCCATATGGAAAAATTGTATTTTTTCTTTGGAACTCTGTCTACCAAATCCTTCAGCAATATTGCTTGTTATTTATACGCTGGCTCGTCTCAGTTGATCAGCTAGACCATATCTCTCAAAACTTGGAAACTTTGCAACTAATTTATAAATTTCAACCACTAAAACATGAGTCTTTTGCCAAACAAACAAATCAGTAAAATCTTTTATCACTCCCCTACCCCCACTAGAGTCTGATATCTAGAGTCTGGAGTCTACATTCGGCCACTTTCAGTTGCCGAATGTCCCCGGCGCCACCTCTTGCCACTGCATCGCAAAACTCTTGAGCCTATTTGGCATATTCGTGATCAAGTCTGGCCGATAAACAAAGCTATCCCCCGCCAAAGTCTTGTTCGTCCTTCCCAAGTCTCTAGCCATATTAATATTTCCCCACACCACGAGCGAACCCTGGAACTCCAGGGGGTCATCATCCAGGATCAATAGTACATACTTTGATTCAGTGCGATAATTTCCACTCATGTCGTACAATCCCTGTACCTTTGTCACATCCGAGGCAACTGTCACGTCTCCCTTGACGAAAAACGCCAGGAATCCACCCTGCTCCACTTCTATATTCTCGGCAATCCGCAAGTCCCCGTTGACAAAGATCACGTAGCTCTCGCCCGCCGAGACCAACCACGGCGAGTCCACCGTCGAGTCTCCCGCCTGATAATAAAAATCCTTCCCTCCGCTGGGTTTGTTACTCAAATTATTAGTGACCCAATCGTCTTCTTGGGCCGGCAACACTCCCATATTCGCCGCAAAGTAATTGTAGTCCATTCTCTTCCCCCTATACGTTGTCGTCGCCATCCAGCCCGGGTCCGACACATACCCCCTGCCCAAATCCGCACTTCCCTGTGCCGTAAACAAGGCTCCCTCCGTCCCCCCCACTGCGGGTAGTAGTAGCCGCATCGACGAGTCCGGCAGCTCTGAGTTTACCGCTCCCCCTCCGTACACCCCGGCTCCCGTCACTTGCCACCAAGGGTCAGGTAAATCATTCAAGAAAAAGTTGTTGTTATTTGACCCCGCCGCCACGCTGGCCTTATTGGGGCAAGTTGCAGCGTTGCAGTCCGAGCAAATATACTCGTCTGGTTTATTCAGTAGTTGCAGCGACACGCTCGCCGCTGTCGAGCTCGCGATCACATACATCCCGGCATAATCCCCACTGCTTTGTACCGAACCCGCACTCGTTATCCCTCCCTCGTTGTATCCCACGGCCAAGTCATCGGTCTGCGTCCACGGACTCGCCGTCGAGCAAGTCCCGGTAGGGTCATAATATACATGACCAGTAATATATGAATACCGCCGGAAATTGGCCGCCGGACAAGTTGTTATTAACCCATACGGCCATTCTTCCGCCGTCACATTGACTCCGATCAGCCCTACCCCTGGATGACTCGCCAGGTTAATCTTGGCATAGAATTTACTTCCATCCCCGTATCGTATCCCTGGATAGCGGTAATAATTGCTGGCGCACCCTCCCGGCGCCCCATAACTGCACACCTCAAAAACAACCGTCGGCCAGTGCCACCCCAGTTTGTCCGAACCCGAATACACTCCACTCGCAAACAGGTAAAAGTACCCGCTCGTCAACGACGTCTGTGTCTGCTGGGGGAAAGCACTGGTACATCTTGGGGGCGGACACGGCGTGAGACACCCAGAGTCCACATCTTCCTTTCCCCTACTCGAAGTATAACTCCCGCACGGACACCTTGCCGATCTCCCCTCTCCCTCATCCCCAGTACTCGGGGGCGTACTCGGCACAATCGCATAATACCTCCCATTTGGGGCCTGATAAAACCCCGCATACACCCCTTCCGAATACTCAAACCCCGTCTGCCCAGGACTAAAGATCTCCTCTCCACTAACATGTCCTACGCTAGTTAAATATAAACCGTTGCTCAAATCACCCGGGATCCCCACCAGGCTGCGCCCATCCGAGGTACTATACAGCTCAAAAATATCCTGTGCCTGTGCTCTCCCACCCACGCCCAGCACCAGCCCCCAGAGTACTACCGCTACTGCCACCAACCTGCC
The DNA here is from genome assembly GCA_043827085.1 of bacterium. Classification (GTDB taxonomy): domain Bacteria; phylum Patescibacteriota; class Microgenomatia; order UBA1400; family UBA12108; genus CAJAUT01. The sequence goes on from JBDRPO010000005.1 coordinate 38,533, forward strand.
CCATCTCTTCATACTTTCACTATACAGATTTTTGGGAACTTTGCCAAATCTACTTACTATTTTGTCTTTACCATATTAAACGCAACGTTATCGCCACACCCCACCCCCACTGGCACCTGGTCCAACATGGTCTGGATCGCCCGCACTCTCATCGGCATCGTCTCATTTTCTCCCAACGGGCTATCTATAAATTTAGCTATCTGCACCCGCGCATCCATCAGCGTCATCTCACTCATCTGACCTTTTTCGTCTGTGAATTTTACTACTTCTAATCGTAAACCAAAAGATAAACCTGAATTAAAAGGGTCACCACTCGACATTCCATTGCTGAGCTTCGCCACCGCCGTCACTGTCCTGTTTGGACCAAAACATGTCTGCATCTCTGGGAAGGTGTTAGGCACGCCATTCCCAAAAGCAAAGTCTCCATCTGTAAACCCAAGCCAATACAAATTCATCCTCTCCCCATTCTCGTCCAGTGTATCCAAGTGGGCTACGCTCGGTATAAACAACAGCTTATCCAATGGCACTCCCCACGTAATTTCCTGCACCGGCAACATGTTGGGGAAAAATACGTTTAGGTCGCTCTGATCCAGCATAAACGCCATATATTCAATGGGTATCTCTGTTGCCTTGTCCGCTTTAGCATAGTTTCCGTCCTTATCCGCGATATTAAAAACAATTACCACAATTTTTTGACCACCAGCCGTTAGGATGACAATATCCCTTGCCCACAATTTTCCCGTCCATGGTCTTTGTTCAAAAATCTTCTTGGCCTCATCCAGGATGGTTTTAACTGTCATCCCTTCCTTGGCTTTCACTTCGGGTATGTCTGCTGCGTTTTCCGGCAATGGTCCCATTCTTATCTCCCCCGCGGCGGGAACTGCCTCTTTAATAATCTGCCCTGTTCTCAAATCCAAAAATGCCATTGGCATACCATCCTTATCCAGCTGTATCACTGAATAAACCGTCTCTTGTTTGTCATGCACCAAGTGCTGCTTCACCGCTCCCGGCTGCATCTCCACCCACTTCATCTGAAATCCATCCAAATCAACCACCCCCAAAGGCATAAGTGACAAGAAAGGCAAGCCATTCGCGTCAGCCGCGTATCCAACCCTTCCTCCATTTTTCTCTTGTGGTACAACTGACCAGGATACACTAGTCATATCATACGCAAAATCATAATTATTATAAAATGCTTTTTTAGCTTCTTCATAAGTCTGAGCATTCCCCAGTAATCCCTCTCTCCACAACTTAGATATCCACCAACCCTCCATGTCCGCTACATCTCCTTGGCTCATACTATCAATCGCTGCACGCAGTTGCTCCGTACTCCCCCCGCTTGCTGATAAATCAAAATCAGTCATACTCCCAGGCAACGTTATACTAACTTCATTAGTTGGAACAACCTCTGCTATAGGGGGAGGTACTGCCGTCGAATTCGACTCAACCACTTGCGGAGTAGGTATCACTATCGCAGTCGGCGACGCTTCACTTGCAACTGCTATTGGTACCACAGCAGTTTCATTCCCACTGCAAGCAGTCATCGACGCCATAAACAATGCCAGTGCAAGTATAGCTATTTTTTGTTTTTTTCCTTCCCCCGTAACCAACCCCAATATTGGCAAACTCATTGCCAATTCCACAGCTCCTGCCGGATTAACTGCAAATTCCCCACCCAAACGGGCGAGTTCTGCAATTGCCTGCTGTTTCCACTCCTCACTACCATCTTTAAAACTATCTGCCAACTCCGTCATCGTCGCCTTCACATTATCCGGCAACTGATCAAAATATTCGTTAATTTCTGCCTCTACCTGTTCCCCACTCTCTGCTCCTGCATGTATTGCCTTTGTACTCAACAACGCCTCATTCGCATTCCACGCCTTCATCGCATTTACATCCATGCTCTGATCTTTTTTATGCAGGGCGTCAGTTACATCCACCATAACGTCCGACGCCTCCGCCACAATTGCGTCAACTTGGCCAATTTGCTCAACGACATATGCCGCTCCCACCAAAGACGCCATCCCCAACACGACAGGAGCTACTGCCCCCAAAGCTTTCTTTGCTTGACTCGCAACGAGGACAACCGACTCAACTTCTCCTTTCTCTCCTACCCTCACATTTATATCGCTCGTGTCCATCTTGTATCCCACTCCCCTCAAATTTTGCCACGCTCTAACTATCTCCGCCTTAACCCATGGCTTTGTGCCCAACTCCAATCTTTCACTTTTTCCGATTCTAGTTAGTATACTTCGCGCAGAATCAGCTACCAATCTGGCCATTACAGCAGTGCCATTTTCTCCCAGCGCCGACGGTACAAGCACCGTACAACCCCGAATCATTGCCTCTTTAGTTGGAACAACCCGCTCTAACCTGACCTCACCACTAGGACTTTTTATTTGCCAAACCTCGGAATTATCCAAAACAGCGCCTGCTACCAGGCGCGCCATCTCCGACGTGGGGCTTGTCCCCCTTGCAGCTCTCCTTCCCACTCCCCCAGCAGCCGCAACCTCCCTCACGATCGCCTCGGTCGTTTGGTCACCTACGCAATTATGCTCTATATACTCAACTAATCCTATGTCATTTTTAATCCCCATCATCCCCAATATCGCCTTAGCCGTATTCTCCTTACTTTGTGGCAACTCGGTAATTTTCACATCATAATCACCCTTTGGCCCTTTTACGGGTTTTATCCCTCTCCTAGATACTGCCTGCCACTTCATTACACTCTTTCCCACATCAGTTAAAAACAAAATCTTCTCTCTCTTCAATTGTTCCTCCGAGTTTACCCCCATTTCCTTCGCCAACTTCTTCACCTGGAGACCAAACCTGCCCCTTTGCTCAACTACACTACTCAACGCCTCAGGCACACAGGCTATACTATGCTCATCAGCCAAAGTCTTAGCGACTGCCACTGCTGCCAAAGCAGCTTTCTCTGTTTGTAAACCGTGCACTACGTCGCTTGCAGCCTCACCACTTTTTACAACAACGCGTTTACCTTCCGAATCGACATAATTTTTACCCACTGCCGTCTCTCTCAGTTCTTCTGGAGTCATGAGTCCAAACCAATGCCCAAGCTGATTCACGTCAGATTCAGGTTCACCCATATCTCCATGCCACAAACTCATTCCCCTCATAGCTTGCAACCATTGCCCAGAATCCCCAATCATATTCAACTCCGACACCTTTCTTGCCTCCAGCCCATCCCCCGCAGAAGCAACTGAACGCTTTCGTCCAGCTAGACTCCTCGCTTCTAGATTAGTCACCTCAAATCGCCTCATAATAGTCATAGATTATAGGACTTAACGACGCAATCGTCAAATCGGGGGAACTGCCGGATAAATCCACCATACACACCATCTACACATTCTATACTATCACTCATTCTCATCTCCCTCATCAACTCTATTTTATCAGAATCTCCTTTCTTGCACAACCCCCTCTTGTTACAAGGTTCAAAACACTGTAGTACAATATTAATATGGTTAGCAATAAACAAGATGTATACACCCTGCTCTTAAACAACAAAACAAGACTGCAAAAACTTGGGATTATTAGATTGGGCTTATTCGGATCTTTTATTAATAATCAACAAACCAATAATAGTGATATTGATTTACTCGTGGAATTCGACAAAAACAAAAAAACCTTTCGCAATTTCATAGATACCGCCGATTTTGCAGAACAATTATTGGGTCGAAATGTCGATTTAGTTACAACAGAATCTCTTAGCCCCTACATCGGACCACACATTATCAAGGAAGTACAATATGTTCAAATTGCCTGAAGAATACTTAAAACATGTTCTCGACGAAATTAATTATTTAATTTCAACAACAGAAAATCTATCTGAAGAAAAATTTTCTCAAGATCAAACTTTCCAAAGAGCATTCACCAGAAGCCTAGAAATTATTGGCGAAGCCGTCAAGAATTTACCACTAGAATTTAGAACCCAAAATAACTCAATAGACTGGAAATCAATTACCGGCATGAGAGATCGATTAATTCATGGGTATTTTGGTGTCGATTATCAGATAGTCTGGGACGTCATCAAGAACGAAATCCCCAAGTTTAAACCTCAAATAGAACAACTTATTACAAAAACTCCTTCCTAATAATTTCTCCCATCACCTACGAGGACTGTCCTTGCAGGCACAACCAATACACGCCTTTCTTCGTGACTCCGAAACATCAATATATCACACTTCCATGTCACGATCGGCTTGCCAACTGAATCCTCAGTTCTTTCAACAAATTATCTCTCACCCAATCCTTCTTCCTATATTCCATCACTTCGCCCAAACCCTGCAAAATATCATAATTCTCTGGTAATTCGTCCACTTTTTTTATCAACTCGACCCAATATTCATCCATACCTATGCCCATTCTTGTCTTTACAATTCCTTTATTAAGCGGGAAGTCTTGTTCCAACATCCACCACACATCATATAGATCACGATTTTGTAGATTTTTCCGGTCTATCACTGCACACAGCTTATGCGCCATCATATACTCTGGTTTCATGACTTTTATCGAATAACCGCGAAAATCCCGCTGCTCGTACTCATTGGCATATTGTCGAGTATTAATCTCTACTTTTACTTTGTGTTCACCCTTCTCGTAACTCCCCATCCAATACCAGGTGAAACGCTTGGTTTTTTTATCTACAATCGTTAAATTGTTCTTGATAATTTTACCCACCAATTCAATCTCCTTTTCTCCCCCATCGCCAATCAAATCAAAATCCAAATCAGTCGAAAACCTGTCTAATCCATAGAACAAATACAGGGCCGTCCCACCCTTAAAGCCCAACTTAGAAGCCAATCTTTTCTCACTCACCAAATCCAACAAAATTTTTATCATTATCTGTTTATGCTTCATTATGTTCAACATGCTGTTCCTCCCATAGTTGTTTCACTTTACGTATCACAACTTTTTTGTCATAAATTCGTGCTATTTTGTAAAGCAATTCTTTCCTGGCTTTTCCTGTTCCTTCTAGTCCCACGCCCGGATACAAGTATAATGTATCTGTTATCGCCCGCTCCACACCTGCTATCCTACTTTGCTCAACTTCCTCAATTCCCAAATCGTCTAACAATACCGGGTTTTTAATTTTTTTGTATACAAAACGAATACCTTTTACCTGACGTGTGACGGCCCTGTTCGCTACCGAATATATCTCATCGTAGTACTGAAAAACTATCCCCTCTCTCTTCAATGCTGTCCACAACGACACGTACGAATTAGGCACCAACTTATTGGCAATCTCATAAAGCAAGTTACCATTTTCTCGTAAATATTCTTCACTGTAGTCTTGAGAACTATATAAACCCCTTGCCAGAGTAAAAATCTGACTAGTTCTCACGTAATGCTTGATCAACTCAAAAAGCTTAGTTTCATCGCTATATCCCCACAACACCGCCAAATCCTGCGCGGTAAACACGGTTTTATCAAGAGTCTGCACTAGCGATATTTTATTCATATTACTGGTAGTAATACTACCAGTAATCTTAATGAATGTCAATAACCAGATATCTCTCGCATCACTCTCTGCACCTCTAGTATCAAATCTACCGCCGAGAAAAAACGTCCCCATCTTTTTTCAAGCACTTCCCTTATCAGAACCCCTTCTTTCCTGCAAGCAATCAAGAAAAAATGCTATACTCAACCCATGCAAACTCAAGGATATCCCTACTCTCAACTCAAGGCAGAACTCCGTCAAGTGGTGGGTAAACATATAGATCTCCAAAACTACCAAGCTTTTATTTTCGGCTCACGGACCAATGACCAGGGAGATGACCGTTCAGACATAGATATAGGTATCGAAGGCCAGTCCCCCCTCTCCGTCACCAAACTCGCCAATTTACGCGAAGATCTCGATAATCTTCCCACACTCTATTCTTTTGACGTCGTAGACTTCTCTACAGTTTCTGATAGTTTCAAAAAAACTGCTAAACTAGCCATAGATCCTCTCAACTGATTATGTCTAAATACCAAGAACAAATCACTCAGCTCAAAGAGGCTACGTTAAGATTAGCCGAGGTATTAGCAGTCCCCAAAACCAGTATTACGCGAGACTCTGCTATCCAGCGGTTTGAATTTTGTGTGGATCTCACCTGGAAAACTCTCAAAACACATCTAGAAGAAACGCATGGAGTGATCGTGAAATCTCCCAAGGAAACCTTGCGGTCTGCTTATCAACAGGGTCTCCTCGAGTTTGATAATTCATGGATAGAATACGTTGATCTCCGCAACGAGACAGTCCACACTTACAATGAACTTCTCGCAGAAAAAACTTATCAAGCTCTCCCCGCTTTTCTCAAATTACTCCAAACTCTCCTTACAAAACTAAACTCACTGTAATCCTCCAAAGATCCGTTCTTTGTAATTTCCCCCAACACTTTCTGTGTCTCTGGAATTAACTCAGCTGCCGAGAAAAACGTCCCTACTCTCTTCTCCAACTTCTCTCCCGCCCTCTTATTTGCTCTCGAGGCTACCACACAGGCAGCGAATGCCGGCGACTTGGCATAGAGTGCGCTCACCAGGCCCGCGAGCACATCTCCCGTCCCCCCTTTAGTCATCCCCGCCGATTCACCTTCAATTTTTACTTTCTCCTCCCCATCACTCACGATGTCCACTGGTCCCTTAGAGAGCACCGTCACTCCTTTGGGGATCTTATCTCCCAAAATCTCCCTTTCGCGTAAGTTCGGCGTCACGATCATGTTCTTATTCAGCAGTCTTGGATCTACCTCTTGTAGCGCCCCACCATCCACTACCCATTTCTTGTCCTGATATTTCCGGAGCAACCCGTTCACGATTTGTTTTGTTTCCTCTCCCCGCTCCATCCCCGGACCAATCAAAATAGCATCATCTTCCTCTATATAATGCCCTACCTCCTCCCACGGCACCACGATCCCCTCCCAAAACTTACTTTTCGCCCGCACCCGCATCAGTTCATTGTTCTCCACGGCCGGTGAGGAAAAGTGCACCATATCCACTATTTTTGCCGCCATGCAGGCCGACCAAAATGAGGCCGCGTGGAACAGTCTGCTCCCCCCAATCACGAGCACCCGCCCGTTCTCTCCTTTATGGGAGTTCTTTTTTGGCAACACTATTTGCTTTACATATTTGTCTGGCATAGTACAATTATACGAGATATATCTACAAAAAGGAGATTTATGCCAGTCGCACCAACATTAGCAGAGAAAGGACTCGGAACAAATACATTAACTGGGACAAGGGTGGGATCAAATGACTTACTCTCAGGTAATATTTTAGATGTAACCCATGAAGTAAAAAAACCAGATCCATTAGTGGGTAGCGATGCTGGATCAAACGGTCTTATCCAAAATGATTTAGACAATATAATTGAGGCAACAGAAGAGCAATAGCCTAGTCTAGCCGCACCACTTCCGCTCCCGGTAACATCTTAATCACCTCTTCTTCCGCCGAAGTCACGATGGTCTGCCGCCCCGCTGTCATTTTTACTACTTCTTCTCTATGTACTTGATCCAGCTCCGAAAAAATATCGTCCAGTAGTACCACGCTCTTCACCCCCAATTTCGACTCCATATACTCCATCGCGGCTAGTTTTAGAAATAGCACTCCCAGCCGCTGCTCTCCCCTACTCCCATAAACTAGTAAATTAATCTCTTTTTGTTTTGAATTTGGAATTTGATTATTGGAGCTTAAGACGACAAAGTCGTCTTTATGTGGTCCCACGAGCGTATACCCAACCGCCACCTCCGCCTCAGCATATTGAGCCAATCTCGCAGGTGAAACCGTCGAGGCGTCATACTCTAGCCTATACTCCCCAAAACTAGTCTTGATATCGCTCAGACTCTCAAGGAATTTGCGGCGGTAATCCGTCACAATATTGCCGTTTTTGATGATCGACTGGTCCCAGTACGAAAGCTGCTCGCGCCGCGCTATCCCCTCGCGGATCGCGTCCAGAAGCTTATTCCTCCTCCGTAGTGACGCCTCATATACCGAGAGTGCTCGCCCATAATCCGGATGCGCCATACTCAAATTTTCGTCCAAAAATGCCCGTCGCCTCGGCGGCGAACCCTCGATAAGCCGCATATCCTCGGGACGAAATAGCGTCACCGGAAACTTGCCGGTAAACTTGGCTTTAGTCCGCGCCACCCCGTCCACTAAGTATCGCCGCTTTGGTGTCACCTTCCCCATGTACGCTCCGCGGGTCAAGACGATCGACAACTCCTGCCGCTCCTCGTTTACCTCGACTATTCCTGCAACTGATGCTACGTCCTTTCCCCACGCGATCATCTCTCCTGTCTCTCCCGCCCGCTCCGACTCCCCGGTAGAGAGTAGATATATTGCCTCGAGTAGATTCGTCTTCCCCGCTCCGTTTGGCGCAATGAGAACAGTTAGATCCCCCAAATTAAACGTCTGTTTCTTGTAACTGCGAAAGTTTTCTAATGTGACCCGCTCCAACCTCATTGCCTGAATTGTACCTCATTACACGGCCTAATTTCTCCTACACATTATCTACTCCTTGAAGGATGTATAAAAAAACAATAGTACTATCGGACTTAATTCTGTTTCTATAACAACGGCGTCATAGTCACAACAGAATTGCACGTTAACATCACAGCCATCTGATTTAAAAAGTTTCCTATATTTTTTGTTTTTGTCACATCCGACTCATTTCCCCTCATCTATAGGGTAAAAAATCCACTTTTGGATAAACGGATAACCAAACAAGAAAAATAGTCAACAAACCAGATCAGACTCTCAGCCGCGCGGCGGTCATGATGAGAAGCCATTCTTCTCCTAATTAGGAAGGAGTACGAATGCCGTACTTTAGACCTCCACCCTGGGCTATGCCAGATCCTCGATTTGGCAATTTGCCAAACCCGCGTGATTTCTACATCAGCGCGGACGGTCGCGTTTTCCTCAACCCACAAGATGCCATCAGTGCAAGTTTGGGTTTTGAAGACACTTCCGGCACGGGCGCAGGTTGCAGCCAAGATCCACGCAACATCCCCTTGTTGCCTCCGTATCTTTGCCGCTAATACCTGAGCTGTGATAATTGAATAACTCCAGGAAGGATAAAGGTGGGTCCTGGCCAAACATGAGCATACGTTCAACCTTTCTCCTGTACGTCTATAATGTCATTATGTTGAAACCAACCATTCCTTCTCCCAAACTTCGCAAATCTATCGAACGGTATTTTCAACGAATTCAAAATAATATCAAAACAATAGATAGTCATCAGATAGATTGGGAAACCATTATTTATGCTCAACAATCACATACACAGTATTTCATTCCCGACTTAATCTCTCAAATTACCCATTCTCACGATCAAAAGAATCTCAATCAACTCCTCCAAAAACGCAAAAATCAATTGGCTGCTTTCAACACCCAATATCTCGATTTAATTCAGGCCCGCAATAACATTGCCAGACAAAACAGATACCCAGATTACTCTGCATTCCTCCTCCATGACTTAAAAATCAAAATTACCAGCCGCCAAATTGTCTCTCTCATCCGTCAATATCTCATTCAAACCACCAACCGCGTCAATTCCATTCACACTCTCTGGGAAATCACTCAATCTCAATACCAAATTTGTACTCTATCCAAGCTCCCCACAATTAATCCCACAACTGGTATTACTCTCCTTGATCCCTATTATCCCCTACTCTCTAGTCACACAAATAAAATTAATTATGTGAGTAGTGACAAATCTTCTACCCACTACAACCCCACCACCGACATATTTACGATTTCTCTTAATGAAAGAGAATGCTCCAACCATGCCATTATCGGCCTATTACATGAGCTATCTCACGTTGGTTTTATTCTCGCTCAATTTCAAGAAGATCGAAATCCATGGTTATTAGGAAAATATGTAAGTGAAATTTCTGTCGCCAAAACCCTATTCTTGGCACTTCCAATTATGTCTCCACAACTATGGATTTTGTACGAGCAAGAAAAACGCTTATTCTTAGTCAACATTCTCTTCCAACTTCTCGTATACTCTCAACCAACTAACCAACCCAATTTACTTTATCTCGAAGCTCTACGTCTAGCCTATCCCAAAGCCACATTTTCACCCGAAACCCAATATTTCTACCTCTTCCAAAAAAACCTTTTTAGTGAACCACTAAATGGCCTAGCTCAAGCCATAGCCCTAGTGGAAACTATCTAGTAATTACTTCTGGCAATTCGTACACACCCACGTCCCTCTCCCTCCCACTACTATTCGCCGCAGCGGCATCCCACATTTATTGCATGGCTCCCCAGTCCGCCCATATACCAAAAATTCCTTTTGATACGACCCCTGTCCCCCATATGCATCGCGAAATGTGTTGTCCGAAGCGCCTCCGAGCGTCAGTCCCCGCTCCAAAACCCGACACAAACTGTCCCGCAGTTTTTTCACTTCTTTAACCCCCAAACTATTTGCAGGACGCCGCGGATCTATCCCGCTCTCCCACAATCCATCGTTAGCGTAAATATTTCCTACCCCAGCTAACAAATTTTGATCAAGTATCGATTCTTTGATTGATCTCTTCGTCTTTTGCAATCTGCGCAACAGCTCAATATCAGTAATCTCCCATGGCCCAGGACCCATTTTTTGTTTTAAACTGCCCACTGCCAACTGCACACTGTCAACCACTTTTATATATCCAAACATTCGTGTATCCCAGTAGTAAATTTTGCGCCCATCCGCGAGTTTGATTATCACTCTCGTATGATCCGCTGTTTCATACCACAAATTATTTATCACCAACCTCCCCGTCATTTTCAAATGGATCATGAGTCCCCTGCCAGACTCAAAGTACACAAACAAATACTTCCCCACCCTGCCCATCTCCACTATCCTCTCTCCTTTTAGCTCTTTACTCCCCTCATAGCATTTCTCCCGTCTCGCCTCCACTCCCACTATCACACTTCCGACTAGCTCTTTGGCTAGTTGTTTGCGGATTATCTCAACCTCAGGTAATTCTGGCATATTATTCGAGTCGTCTCTCCTCCAGTCGTGCGCGAACGTACAAAAGTGGGCAAAGTACAAGTACACAGTACCACGCTCCAGCCACGGATCCATTCGCAAACGACAGTCCCAAAAAAGTCAGCATGATGGCCTTGTACATTGGGTGTTTAAGGTAGCCATACACTCCCCGCGTGACTCGTTTCTGGGTCCGCGGCAGCACCCCAAAGCTACTACCCAAATGTAGGTAGCTGAGGATCCACAACCCTATTCCCGTAACTGCTCCGATAAGTCCCCCAATTCGATACTCTAGGGGGATCTGCATTCGCTCGCCGTATACAATCAGCCACAATCCCCCCAAATACACTAATGGGATCCCCACCGTCCCATAAAACTCCCCCACATTTCTGAGCAATTTCATATTTCTTCGCCATTTCTAATGACATAATGATTTAAATCATTATGTCATATCTTCTCGACTAATTTTCTGATATTTTTCTCAAAATTCGCTCGTCCAAACCTGCTCGCCCACTCTCGTATCTCCTCCCTCTTCCACTTGGTTTTCTCCATTTGTTTGATCCCCCCACCTATCACTTTCGCACTCGTCCCCTCGACAAATACTCCCGTTTTGCCCGGCACCACGCTCTCCAAGTATCCCCCAGCTTTGTATGCCAAAACTGGTGTCCCGCACAGCATCGACTCCACAACCGTCATCCCAAAATCCTCGTCGCGGGCAAGCGCCACAAATCCTTTGGCCCCTGCATATAATCCGGCTAACTCAGCGTCATCCACCCTCCCCATGTAGTCTATCTTTTCGCCCAAGCGCTTATCCACCACTTCCCCTACTATCTTAAGTTGTAGTCCAAGCTTCTTAAACGCCCGCACGGCCTCTAGTATCCCCTTCCCCCCGACGATTCTCGAAATCATTAAATAATAATTCCCACGACTTACTGGAGTCTGGAGTCTGGAGTCTAACATCTCAACTGGAGGATAAACAATAGTTGATTTCTTCCGGTAAAACTTCTCGATTCTCCTTGCCACTTCTTGACTGTTAGCGATCCAAACATTCACTCTCTCGGCCGAACGAAAATCAAAATACCGCATAAACGGCCCCACAATCCACATAAACACTCGCCCCCACCATCTGCCCTGCGCTCCAGTAGGCGTATCGTATCCATAGAGCCACCTCGGTGGCGTATGGCAATACGCAATCACTTTGGCATCCTTCCTCACTTTAAATCCTCGCGCTATATACCCCGAACAACTCGTAATTACGAAGTCATAGGCAGTTAAATCCACACTCCCCCAAATCCACGGCAGCAAAAATCGGCAATAACTATACATTCGTCCAATTTTGAGAAACCACGCCCAGGGGCTCTCTACTATCTTTCGATCAAAAAACATTCCTCGCGCTGACCCTCGCTTAGCAAACGCCGTATAAATCGGCGCTTTGGGATACATCTCAGCAAGCACCCTGAGCACCCTCTCCGCCCCTCCCGCCTCATTCAAGTAGTCATGTACTAGTGCTATCTTCATCCTAAAACAGCCCCATTTGATTATCGTTTTTTGGTTGCTTAAGCTCGTCTCCAAAGATTCTTCTGATCATACTCTTAAACCCCAGCTCCTCCAGCTTCTCCCGCAAGCCCACGCTCTGCAACCCCCTGTACTCCATTTCTTCGATTTTTACGGAGAGTGGCATATCCGTCACAATTTTTGACAAATCCTGTGACATGAAAGCGCTCTCACGCCCATCAGCCAGTTTTTTTGCCGTGAGCTCCCCAAACTGCGTCTGCACTTCTTTGATATCTCGGTATATTCGCTCAAGGCTACCAAATGTCTTGATTAGGTTCGCCGCTCCCTTTGGCCCTATCCCCGCAACCCCAGGGATATTGTCGCTTGGATCTCCCACCAGGGCCTTGTAATCGACCATTTGCTCCGGGTGCACGCCGTACTTGTTCCATACCTCGTCCGGTCCATACAAAACTGGAGGATTAGCCCCCTTAGCTGGCGTCAAAACTCGCACGTGCGGGGACACTAGCTGCATCGTATCCTGATCCCCCGTGAGGATCACCACCTCCCCCTCCTGATTCATGGAAAGTGTCCCGATGATGTCATCCGCTTCGTACCCCTCCTGCTCGACTTGTACTATCCCCATCGCCCCAATTACTTCCTTCACCAGCGGAATCTGCAATACCATCTCCTCATCCGCCTTGGGTCGCTGCGCCTTGTATCCCACATACTTCTCGTGGCGAAAAGTTGGCTTCGGGAGGTCCCACGCAACCATGACGTGGGTTGGTTTCTCCGAATCTAGTGCCGAGATCAAGATTGACACCACCCCGTACACCGCCCCTACTATCTCCCCCGTCTTGCTGGTCAGCGGCGGGTACGCATGGTACGCCCGGTGCAGCAGCGCACTCCCATCTACCAAAAGCAACTTGCTCATATGGATATTGTATCTTAGCGAGCGTTTAGGTGCAGGAGTGTTCGACAATTCGCAAAAACGACGGAGGCCGACGGGCCGAGTTCTAGGCTGATTTTGCACCAGCAAAATACAGCCGCTTTTGCACTTGGCGAATACTCCGAACCTTACTGCGAGCGAAGTTTATTTTTTTACCAAAAAATCCAAATGTTTTTTTATTTCTTCAATCTTTTTGTCCTGCTCATCCAATCGCTCGAGGATCCGTCTCATGTGAAAGTCCTCCTGGTACCGTAACAGTTCCACCGACACAAACGCCATCACCGCCCCAAACAAAACTACTCCAAACACCTCTAGTAGTACCGCGATTACCTTCCCCATCCCCGTGACCGGCACCATATCCCCGTACCCTACCCCCGTCACCGTCGTAATCGCAAACCATAGTCCATCTCCCTCATTTTTGATCCTTGCTCCCGCTACCGAACTCTCGATCGGTGCAATCACAAGTCCCAACAGGAGTACTGCCGCAAACAAAACAAACAAAATCTTCCGAAATCTCCCGCTATGCGAGAGTTTTAAAGCTACCTGTCTCACCTGACTATTATTCATACTTCACTTTATATTCTTTCTTCTTTACTACTTCATCTTTACTCACTTTTACGATTTCTTCAAACTGTTCACGCTCCAGTGATTCAGTCTCCATCAGAGCCACCACTACCCTATCCATCGTCTTTCGCTCATTCTTTAAAATCTCCATGGTAGTAGCTTCACACGCATTCACGATTCGCTTCACTTGGCCGTCAATCTCGGCGCGTTTAGAATCAGATACATCTGTCGGCTCGAGGTAGTTCCTCCCCCACTCCGACAATCCCTCCGTAGGCCCAAAATCAATCGGCCCCAAGGGCGACATCCCATAATCAATCACCATCGCGCGAGCAATTTTAGTCACGCGATCAATGTCAGAAGAAGCGCCAGCTGTCAAATCGTTATAAACCAACTGCTCTGCTGCCCTTCCTCCGAGGAGGGTACAAATTTCTTCAAGTAGTTGTGTCCTGGTCTCCTGGTACTTGTCGGCTGCGGGCGGAATCATGGTGAACCCAAGTGCACGTCCGCGAGAAATTATCGAAATGCGATGCACCGGATCAGTATGGGATAGAAAATGGGTCACCACCGCATGTCCCGCCTCGTGGTAAGCCGTCATTTTCCGATCATCCTCACTCTGGATCCGCTTCTTCGACGGGCCCATCTTCACCTTTGTCGCTGCCTCCTCAATATCATTAAAAGTGATCTCTTTCCGGTTCTCCCGAGCGATCAAAATTGCCGCTTCGTTGAGCATATTTTCTAGGTCAGCTCCGGTAAAACCAACCGTCCGTTTCGCGACCGACGTCCAATCAATATCTTTCACAAATGGTTTACCCTTCGCGTGGATGGCAAGCGTCGCCTTCCTCCCCTCAATGTCTGGCATATCAAGCGTAACTCGCCGATCAAACCGACCTGGTCGAACTAGTGCTTGATCCAAAACGTCTGGTCTATTGGTCGCCGCCAGTACCACCACGTTTTCTTTGACAGTAAACCCATCCATCTCGACAAGAATTTGGTTTAGGGTCTGATCCCGCTCATCGTGCCCTCCCATCGAGCCACCACCTCGTGTTCTGCCAATTGCATCAATCTCGTCAATAAAAATAATCGCTGGGCTGGATTTTTTGGCCGTCTCAAACAGGTCGCGCACGCGGGACGCACCGACCCCCACAAGCATCTCCATAAACTCCGACCCCGCCATCGAGAAAAAGGGTACTCCCGCCTCCCCGGCGACCGCGCGCGCCATGAGCGTATTGTGGTTTATCAATCCATTACCCACAAACGAATGAGTCTTATCCACCGTAAAGTCGTATACCACATCCTTCCTTTGATCTATGCTCTTGACCAGAGAAAAGAATAATTTCGCCTGTAATAATCTCTCACAATGTACTACAAAATCAGAAGAATATTGATTTTGTTTACAAAAATCAACAAATTTGCCCATCATAGCTCTTGACACTCGATCTCTTTCTCTAATCTTAAAAATAGCTTTTGCCCAAAATTCATTACTCATCTTTCGTTTAGACAACTCCCCCCACTCCCGAGCCAACAACTTTCCCATCCCATAAAATATATCCACATTGGTGTTACTTCCTTTCGAAATCATGATCTCAACTCTTTTCCTTAACTCATCTTGTTTTCTTGACAGTCCAAAGCCAACCATGTCCAAAAATATTGGCAAAGCATCGCCCGTTACCGCCAAACGATAAACTGCTCTGGGGTGTTTTTCATCTTCAGCTTTAACACCACAACTTGTCACCACCCCCAAATTCAGTAGCATTAACTGCACTTGTCTCATCATTTGTTTACTGACAGTTGCGTATTCAACCGTTGATCTATTTTTCTGCATATGCGCATCCGCATCAAACAATCCTTTCAAAAAAGCCACTTGGATTTCTCGACTTCCCTGCAAAATACTTTCAGGTACTTCCTTGTCATAAGACAATAAATATGACATCCCTGCATGATATAGATCCTTCTTCACGTCCCACGAATTGACAATGTAGTCATAATCGCCATGTTTATGAACCTTAACACCAGGATATCGCTTTGAAATATAATTCTTCCAATACTCTACAGTTTCCAGGTCAGCACTAGTCAGTCCCACTCGATTAGAGACAGACATATTCCCGTCCCCAGTCAACAATCCAATTAAATATGCCGTTTCCGAGTCTACATCTTTTCGCCTCCCAAAAAGTTCCTGGCCAAATGACACAGCCACAACATCACCGACCATTACATTCTCTAATCTTTTGTATTCCAATTTACCGTTATTCATCACCACAATTGGGTGCTCAAATGTCCCCTCAATTTCATATCCCTGCTCCAGCGTCACTCTCTTTGTCTTTTGCTCTCCCAAGTTATACCAGTGGGTTGCTTTCCCGATCATCATTTTTGTAGTTTCAATCTCCAAACTAGCCAACCCCACCCCATATGCCACATTTTTATTATCTACTTGGTAATATTTTGGAATATCTTTTATCTGTATTAATCCTTTTTGCGTCAAGATATAAGTATCTCCCACCACACATTTTCCGACTCCTGCCGGCCCAACAAGAAGCACTCCCTTTGGAGTCCTAGCTCCCACCTTGGCGTATTTATCTGGATTTTTTAAGAAATCAACCACCTCTTCAAGCTCTTGCTTGGCCTCGTCCACCCCAGCCACGTCTGCAAACTTCACGTTTTGCTTCCCCTTCGCAAACAACTTAGCTTTTGACTTTCCCATCCCAAACATCCCGCCTCCCATCATTCCACCCTGTCCCGAGCCTCTCATCTGTCGCACGATCATCACAAAAAATAGTGCCATCAGTAAAAACGAGAGCACGTTTAGAATCCCCCCAACCTTGTCCATAAAACTTCCATTTCTGACTTCAAAGTTCACACTCGCAGGATCAATCTGATATTGGGTCAAAAGCTCGGTAAAGCTCTGCCCAGTCTCTTTGGTACTAAACTTCATGGTGGAGTCGCCATAGTCCAGAACCACTTGGTCCCCGATCACCTCCACACTTTTTACCTTTTGGTTTTTGATATCCTCCATCGCTTGGGTCAAGGTCAGGGTCACATCTTGCGCCATCCCCCCAAACCAACTCATCACGGCCGGTACAAAGAGAAATAGGATCAGGCTCCACACAATCATTTTCTTGAGGTCAAAGCGAAAACTCCACACCTTCACTGGCTTTGCTCCTAGCGGCAATTTCACTTCTGGAACTTTCTTTTGTTCTTTAGTCTTCGCCATATCAGCTATTCTACCAGAAGTTAGGTAAGCTCGACAGCATACAGAACATTAAATGGGAGTTGGTGCAGGAGTAGTTTGCAGTCAAAAAAGTTTACGGACCCCGCGGTGGCGGGGGAGTTCGAGGCGGTTGACCAGCAGGTCAGAACGCCGTCTTTTTTACGCAAAATACTCCGAACCAGTGAACCTCTCTCCGGCCTAAAGGCCAGAGCTTCGGTCTAGGCTTGCGATTGTGGCATACTTCTCTGATCACGGATGTAAGTTTTGATCACATCTTCTTCCAGTCTCCCAACACTCTCGGCAAAATAGCCATCAGCCCAAAAGCTCTCTCCCCACAGGAACTCCTCTA
>JBDRPO010000006.1:0-12724 GCA_043827085.1 bacterium
TACGAAAAATTGCCTGTGCAGATCGACACCGATATATGTCTGCATATTCTCTCCTTTCTTGGTACTTGTGTACCAATATATCTGGCAGGGGGTATAGTTTACCCCTTCGACCAGGAGAGAAATGCTTTCATGGGATCACTATAAGCAAGGTGATATGTTCAGAATTGTCTGGGGAGGCGTCGGGAGTTAATGACATAATGATTTAAATCATTATGTCATTTTAGCAGAGGAGAAAGAAGAGTGAGGAGGGATTTTTGGCCGGCAGGTTTGGTGAGGTCGAATTTTTCGGAATCAAAAGTGAGGTATCTTAGACTACTTCGTGTCTGGGTACATTTCTCATGTCTCCTACGGAGACTTGATGTGTAGAGCTTGGTTGTTTTGTTGCCAGCGAGGCTTTCGACGTATTCACTCAAGCGGTCGGTGATACTTTGTAAATACTCGAGGGTATAGCCGGACTCGAATGAACGGCCGCGGGCCTTGATCCGCTTAAGCTGGACCTCGGGAGAACAGGTAAGGTAGACCACAATGTCGGGAGAGGGACCTCCCAGAATGCTTTGCGTCTCCCGGCATTTCTCAGGCGCTAACGCGCTTGATGTACAGAGTACTTGTTGATAGGAACTGGCTGGCGGTGGTTTTACCACTTGCGATCGGGCTGATGATGGTGATTTGATGGGACATATGCAGATTTTTACTACGGTATGTATGAATTGATTATGGGAGCGAGCAGTTTGATGTATGCGGCAGTGCTGAAGAAGGCGATGTCGAAGCCCAAGATTAACCAGTCACAAATGGTGAATCGGGGGTCTGGCGGGGGAGATTGGTGGTCAGGTGCGATATCGGGTTTCCAAATTTCGGAAGTGGCCATAGTTTATTGTAGCAAATTGGGGAAAGGGTGGTGGGACAGCTTGCGGATTTTTTGGGGGAGGTTGGTGATTGAAAAAAATCGATCAGAAAAAAATGACTCCCGCCAAGACCCTGAAGGGACAAGAACGAGACAGATGTCTCGTTCTTGTTTGTTGTTGGCAGTTAGAACAGGGTGGCTAGTTCTTCTTCGCTGCAAACTTCGGACGTTTTGTCGATGGCAAATGTGATATTCCCGTGAGGGAAATGTGAGTCGTTCACGGTTACAGCCAACATGGCGGTAGTTGTGAGTGGAAGATGGTTGGGGAGTTGGCAACGGGTTCCGGCCGGGATGGGAATTCTCCCGGTGTGGTAGTTATTAAGGGTTTGAAAGGCGGATCCAGCGGGCAATTGTGAAAGCTTCATTTTTTCTCCATTATGGTTTATCTGGGTGGATTTTGGCGAAACGGAAACGTTTCGCTTTTTTCGAACGGACATAGGGGGTGGGTTTCTTTTTTCTTTTCTTCTTTTTTCTCCTTTTTTATTTGGTGAGCTGTGGGCACGATGACTCATGCGCAAAGTTCACCAAATATCCGCAAGCTGTGTTAAAGATCCAAGTAGGTGTGAGCGCGGGACCTGGCGCGGATGCCAAGGCGTGCTGTCCTATAGTGGTGAAGTGTACACTATTTGTCAAGAAATGGGTAGGGGTTGTGTTTTTTCTAGTTAGTAGGGTATTATTGCGATTGATTATTGAGGATAAAATACTTGTGGCACAAGAATATGAGTATTTGAGTGATGCACCTCCGAGCATGCAGAGAAAATTGGAGGGAGTGATTATGTTTCCGGTCCTCATAATATTGGATGATGGTGTGCCGAGAGAGTTGATTATAGGGGGCGCGAGGATTACGCCTGAGATGAAAAGTAGACCAAACTTGATTATTGTGAACCAGAAACAAAAATTGACAATAAAATAGTTATTTCGGTTTTCGTGTATTATTGTATTGATGAAGCAAGCCAAAAATATCTTTGCCGAGGTGGTGTCACGAGTGCTGGACCCAGTGTGGGAGATACCACTAGCCATACTTTTGGCGATTGGGTTTGCGGTCAAAGAGGGGCTACGATGGCGATTCCTTGGACTCATCCTATTTATTGATGGCGTAGTGCCACTGATCTTTTTCCTGACAATGTTGTATCATCGACAAATCCGCGATTGGGACATACAAAATAGAGTACAGCGAATTCCCCTTTATTTGTTTACTTTGGTGTGTCACTTGGGGGGACTATGGTTGGCGCACGAACTGGGGAAGAGCGAGCTGGTGTTGGTTCTCTCCGTATTTTATGGTGTGGCAATTGTGTTTTTCTTGGTGACTTTAAAGTGGAAGATCAGTTTGCACGCGGGAGTGAACGGTGTTCTCATCACGGCGATCAATATGTTCTACGGTTGGCAATACGTTTGGTTGTATGGATTCCTGGCTATCGTCATGTGGGCACGAGTGTACCAGAAACATCATAGTTGGAGGCAGGTTGCGGTTGGGGCGATTCTGGGCGGGGGAATGGTGGGGGTTGGGTTGGGATTGATTTATGTCAAACTCTATTGCCATGACTTCATGTGTGGTTGGATGGAGAATTGAATGGTGAGAAGATTCGAACCAATTTGAATCCCGTTTTCTGGGGGAGTGAGTAGAACGGGTTTTCCTTCGATGCGAGTTCTACCGATTGTTTTGATCGTTGCATTAACAATCGACAAATCTTCAGACTTTAGGGGTCTTAAGGTAAAATCTCGTCCAGCGACAGTGATGGGGAATTGACTGTTTTGTTCCAATGCAAAGCCGGTAATACGAGGCCAGGGGCGAGATGTCCTCTCGAGCGATAGTTGGAGACCAGGGGTATTAGGATTAGTATTTAGTCGTTGATTATATTGTTCAATTAATATGTCAACGGCGGGGATGGCGATTTCACCGAACCAGGTACTGATTTCTGAATGCATTTGATTTTTGAGAGCTGCGTGGCAACTTGGCGTTTCAAAACGGCTGATTTTAAGTATCATGCTTGTCCTAGGCATATATTTGATTGGGTAAGCAAGGCATGAGTGTACCACAGAGACTAAAGTGGAGTAAAATGTCTCTAGAACAACTCTAGTGGGCCGATAGTATAGTGGTAGTACAGTACATTCGCATTGTACAGACGGGGGTTCGATTCCCCCCCGGTCCACGCCCAAAGTGATCTATTGTAATTACCCGCGGAGTTGGTAGCATGGAGGCAATACATAATTATTGGAGGTTATATGAATGAGTATTTGGTGAAGTTGGATAAAGTGATAGAGGCATATCTGGTCAAAAAAGCGCCAAAGTTGCCGGCAAACGGTAAAGAGGCTTTGGTGAAGTTTGCGCCATGGCTGGCTGTGGTGGGTGTCGTGATGGGGGCGCCGGCGATCCTGGCCGTCCTGGGGCTCGGGGCATTTATGACACCATTTGTGTGGCTGGCAGGAGCGCGGACAGGATTCTTTTGGATCTGGTGGCTGATCTTGATTGTACAAGTAATTTTTGAAGTGATGGCCATCAAACCACTGTTTGCCAAGAAAATCGCTGGCTGGAACTTTATGTTTTATGCGCAACTTTTGGCTGTGGTGAGTTCGTTTCAATATTTTAATGTTGGGGGACTCCTGTTTACCGTACTGGCATTCTACTTGCTCTATCAGGTGAAAAGTAGTTACAAGTAGGTTATAATCGTGGGTATTAGTAGATAATCTTTTGGACTGGATAAGTATGTCGAGTATTGTTGCCCTTGGTAAGGGAAATCATGAGATATTTGTGAGAAGAGATCCTGAGGTGTGTCCTGAGGATGGGAAGTGGCGGGTAGTGATTGTACCAGCAATAGATGGTGTTGCTTTGTATCCTCCAATAAGGGAAGCGGGTGCGGATACGTTAGAGGAGTTGGCTCAAATGCTGGGCAAGTGGAATGTAGCATTGGCTAATTTGGATCTTGGCTGATAAGATAAGGTAATGAAGTTTGATGTCAGTTACACAAAACTAAAAAATGGAGTGAGAGTACTGATGGCGCCTTTGCCGAGGTTGGAGTCGGTTACGGCCATGATATTGTGTAAAACGGGATCGCGGAATGAGGGTGTGAAGCAGGGTGGGATCAGTCACGTCTTGGAGCATATGGTTTTCAAGGGCACCAAAAAATACCCCACATCCATGAGTATTGCGGAGACAGTGGATGGGGTCGGGGCCGAGCAGAACGCTTTTACCAGTAAAGAATACACGGGCTACTACATCACGAGTGCCGCAAAGCACTTGGATCTAACCTTGGATATCCAGGCAGAAATGTTGACTAAGCCACTACTGCCGCAGAATGATCTCAATCGCGAGCGTGAGGTGATCGTGGAAGAGATCAATATGTACGAAGATCAGCCGATGTCCAAGGCACAAGAGGAATTTGAAAACCTGATGTATGACGGCTCTAGCATGGGGAGGATGATCATCGGGACCAAAGAGAGTGTGCGGGGGACGACCTCGGAGGATTTGCGAGAGTATATGGGGAGGTGGTATGTTGGCGGCAATGTTTTAGTAGTTGTTGCTGGCAAGATTCCAGATGATAGACGCCAGATGCTAGTAACATTGGAGGAGAAGTTGGGAGGATTGAGGGAGGGGACAATTGATAAATACAAATCAAAAGCAAGATATGGTAAGGCCGAGGCGAGACATTTCAAGAAAAAGACCGAGCAAGCCCATTTTGTGATGGGAGTGCCGGGGCTCTCCATGATTGACCCGCGTCGATATGCGTTGTCAATCGCTCAAGTGATACTTGGTGGACCCATGAGTTCGCGACTTTTTAATGAAATCCGGGAAAAGAGGGGATTGGCTTATTATGTGAAGGCTGATGTAGATAGTAATTTTGATTGTGGTTATTTATCGGTACGGGCAGGAGTGAAACTCGAGAAATTGGCGGAAGCGATGGGAGTGGTGAAAGAAGAAATGTTGAGGCTCGCGGATACTTTTACAGAGGTAGAACTTAGGCGAGGGAAGGACTATTTGCTGGGGAAGCTGCCGATGTCACTCGAGAGCTCGATGGAAGTGGCGCAGTTTTTGGGGATGCGAACCTTGGTTTTAGATGAGATTCGCCAACCCGAGCAAGTAGTGCAAATGGTGAATAAGGTGAGTTTGCAAGATGTAAAAGCGGTTATGAGTGAACTGGTACAAGAAAAGTTGATCAGATCGGTGGTAGTGGGGCCAAAAAGTAAGTAGGAGCTTGAAAAATGGAGAAGATAATTGGGTATTGGCCTGAAAAAGGCTTAAGAGTGAAGAGTGGTGAGTTGACTCGGATAGAATTTGTGATTTTGGCTAAGGCGGAAGGTATGGGATATTATGCTGCAACAGCATTGCCGGCGATTGGCGCGAAGAATAAGAATGAATTATTTACTGTTGGACTCAATGATAGAAAAAAATTTTCGACTATAGAGGAGTTAGAAAATTTTTTGCGTGGACAGTATGAATTTCAGCCGGTGGAAAGCGAAGATTAATGTGCTAGTTTCTGGGGTATAATTGAAGGGTACGGGGCGTGGCTCAGATGGCTAGAGCGCTGCGTTCGGAACGCAGAGATCCCCAGTTCGAGTCTGGGCGCCCCGACACAAACAAAATTTTGGGATTGTGATTTTAAAATAATTGTGGTGAAATGTGGGTATGGCAAAATTAAATGATAAGCAATTATTGCAGGCAACTTTTGAAGAGGTGGGGACGGTTAAGGAACAGATTACTGAGATAAAGGGTGAGATAGTTGGAATGAAGGGTCAAATTGCTGAAATGAAAGAAGAGATGATAGATTCCAGAGAGGAAGTAAACGGCAAGCTGGATAAAATATTGGAGGTTGTGTCGAAGAAATTTGCCTCACAGCATAAAAGGATTAAAAAAATTGAAGATCATTTGGGTTTTTCAACCTTGATGTAAGGAGAAAATATGACAATGCAACGCACGATCGTACTTGTTAAACCAGATGGATTGCAGCGGGGACTGATTGGCGAGATCATGCATCGGTTTGAGCGGAAAGGGATGAAGCTCACCGGGCTCAAGATGATGAGGCTCGATGATGAGCTGCTGGATACCTGGTATGCCCACCATAAAGACAAATCATTTTTCAAAGATTTAAAAACTTTTATGACTTGGACTCCCATCGTTGCGATGGTGTGGGAGGGGCAGGAAGCAGTCAGTGCAGTCAGAAAAATAGTTGGTGTAACAAAGGGCTATGAGGCCGAGGCAGGCAGCATCCGAGGAGACTTTGCGATGAGCGGGAGTCAAAATTTGATTCATGCAAGTGATGCGCTGGAAACGGCGGAAAAAGAGATCGGGCTGATCTTTGACCAATGCGAGCTTTTCGAGTATGATAATTCGAGTGAGTGCTTGATTTACACCGAGCATGAGCGAGAGAAGTAAGTTTTTCCTGCCCGGAAGAGGGGTATGGTTTTTGTTTTGGAGACAATACTTGGAATGGGTCCGAAAGTTGCTTTGTATGGCACGGGTTATTGCGTTGGACCTAGTAATATTCGTGGAGGGGCAAAGATTACAGTAAATGAAGCTGACTTGGCGAAAGTGAAAGTTGGATTGGGTAAAAAGAGCCCGACTAAATGGCTCAAGGAGCAGCAAGATTGGGACGCGACTGATTATTTTGGAGGTATTGGATGGTATATTTTGGTTAGTGATGAGCAGGTGAATGTGGTGAGTGAGGCATTGAATAGTGAGTTTGGATTGGAGAGAGAAGAGGAGAATTAAGGTGCCCCCACCAAGAATTGAACTTGGATTAGAGGTTTAGGAAACCTCTGTTCTATCCGTTAAACTATGGGAGCACTGAGGATATTTTACTCTACAATCGTGGTTTTGGGACCAGGTTCGAGGAGATAGTAGGGAGGGGCTCCTTCCACAATCTCGGCTTTGCCCAAGCGCACGTAAGCATCAAGGAGTGATTTGCCAGAGAACTGAACGAGACCTTCGGGGAGAACTTGGATAGGCTTGGAGCTGTTGAGGTAGTAGGCTACTTCGGCAAAAGAGGGAAGGACGGTGTAAACAGAGCTGAGGGAGGGATTAATATGTTGAAGATTGGTTACCTCTTCGCGCATGGAGAGGGGACATTGAGAAAAAATATAATAATCGACGTAGAGCTCGCTGCCGGCTATGAGGACAAGGAGCGTGAGGAAAAGGGTACGGGGAAGATCTTTGAGGGCTTGGACGGTGAGGATGAGGATGGGGATAGCCGAGAAAATGAGGTAGCGGTAAAAGAAAATGGGGGCGAGTGCGAGGGAGAGGAGGGTGGGGATGAGGGTGGGGATGAGGAGCCAAGTCATCAGAAAGCAGTAGTGAGCCGGGAAGTCGCGGCGGCGGAGGCGACGCAAAAAATCGAGAAAGAGAATGCCGCCAATCACGTATGCCAAGGGTTTTTGCATGGAGGTGACAACGTCCCCTCCAGTCACGCGTAAGAAAAACTCGATGTGAGTGGTAGAGTTGATGGGGGCGATCCAGTAGCTGGATTTTACCGAGCTGGTTTGGCCTAGCAGGGTTGGGAGCCAGGGGAGCTGGACGAGGAGAATACCTAGGGCGCTTGTGAGCATGGGGAGAATATGCTTGCGCGCAAAAAGTAGGAGATAAAAAGCATGTCCTGCCAGGATAAACCAGGCGTAATAATGAGTGTAGACCATGATCCCACCAACCACAAAATAAAGGGTCCGCCAAAGGTAGCGACCCTTGATCTCACTTTGGGCACGCCAAAAAATATAAGCAGAAAGGATGGACTCAAAAGCAAGGAGGCCATAAGAGCGGGCTTCGAAGGCATAAGTAAAAAGGATGGGAGAGAAAAGCACCAAGACGCTAGATGCTAGATAATAGATGTTGGTTTTTTTTGATTTGGACGTCCAAAACAATTTACAAAGTTGATAAACGATAAAAGAAATAAGGATGGCAAAAAAAGTGGAGAGGAGGCGGATGGGAATTTCTGTATAGCCAGTCGCAAGACCCAGATAGTGCACGAGGAAGTAGTAAAATGGCGGATGGAAGTCTTGGCTGGTGATGGAGATAATCTCTTTGATGGGGAGCCTAGAGATACCGATGGTCCAAGCCTCGTCTCCCCAAAAGCCACGGGTCAAGTAATTGTGTACCAACAAATTGAACATGTGTACCACTATAGCAGTTATTTGAGTTTGATTGTATATAGGTTGGGGATAGTATCGGGGCTAAATTGGATGCGAGTAATGATTTTGGAGTTGTCAGGCCATGGGTAGACGATGGAGCGATCCATGGGGCCACCGTAGATCGTGATGTGGTTGGTGCCGTCGTATTCGATGAGGTCGATCCCACTATCTGTGGTGAGAATGAGATGAGTGGAGTCGGGATACCACTGGATATTCCCAACAAAGATGGGGGAGTACTGAGCGTTGAAAAGGGTGATCGATTCTTGACTAGTGAGGTTGGTTTGGAGGCGATGGAAAGCGGAGGGAGAGCTAATGAGCTCGGCTGGAAGGGGGTCGGTGAAATTGTCTAGGAGCATGAGCTTGGTGGGCCCCCTCAGACTGCTTTGCGTCTCGGGGCATTTCTCAAGCGCATTCGCGCTTGATGTGCAGAGTTTTGGTTTGGGTGAGGGGATAATTCCTTCGGTTATCAAAAAGTTTTTATCTTCCTTGAGGTCGTAGACGTACCAGGAGCCAGGCTTGATTTGACGTGATTCGAGCTGAGTAGAGGAGGAGGGGAGATTTTTGACTTGACCAGTGGGGAGCTCGAGCTCTGCAGTCGCTTGGTAGAGCAGGCGGAAGCTGTCGGGAGAAAAGTAGAGGTTGGTAGCAGACTCAGTCGCGACTTCTGCCATAAAGTCAGGGAGTTTCAGGAGTTGTACACGCTCTTCCCGCGCGAGCTCGAGTTCCCACTCGGAGAGGATTTGGGGCAGGCGAACGGTCACATCTTTGAGATCGGCGAGATCGTTGAAGCGAGTGGCATCGAGGATAATGTGGGCGCCGCTCCCAAAAGCGACGAGGATTTCACTACCGTTGGGACTCCATGTGTAGTTGCCGGTTGTGTAGTCGTAACTGGCGTCGCTCCTGGCAATTTGTCTGGCGGTTTTGTTGAGTACGACGGGGGAGGAGCTGAGTTCTTGGACGTAGAGACCATTTTTGGCGATTGCTGAAGCCGAGGCGACAGTAAAGGCGAGTCTGGTACCGTCGGGAGCAGGGATGGCGTTGAGGGCACCCGTATAGGTTAATGGTTCCAAACTTGGACTGGTGGGGAAAAGCTGAGTATTGGTTTCGGTGACGAGTTCCTCGGTAATTTGGAGTTTTTTGATCCATGGATGGTAGCCGTCCTTTTTGATCTCGACGTCGTAGCTACCGGGGTCGAGATTGAGGGTGTTGTCGGTGGCGGTTGTCAGCTTCCCATTGATATAGACCTCGGCGGCTGTGGGGTAGCTACCAGCCGAGAGGAGGCCCGTGCCTTTGATGGTGCCAGTTTTGGTCGGGCGATAGCCCTGGGCATAGCGGATCATCAGGAAGGTGCCGGTTGAGATAAAGAGGAGCGTGGCGAGAAAAACAAGGAGGCGAGAGGCTGCGGGGCTTGGAACTTTGATTGAGGGTATTTTCATAGACGTAATTATACCAGTTTAAATAGTCTGGCGAAGCGAGGCGCTTGTGGAGGCGGATGCAGAGGGACTCGCGGGAATCGCTAGGAATGAATAATTAAAGGAAGCGTCGGTTCCAACCGGGAAGTCGGTGTGGAGGGTAAAGGAGCCTTGTTCAGGTGTGACCCAGTATTTTTTGGCGGGAGAGAAGTCGCTTGTGAAAGTGATGGTCACGGGAGTGTCGGGGGTAATTTTTCCTTGGGAGACGGAGATTTGATTTTGGTTTTTGGGGAGGGTGCTGGTCCCTATGGCAAAGGCGGTTCTGTCGAGATTGACGGTCGTGACGGGGATGGGCTTTGCGTCTTTGAGTATTTGATCATTTAGGTGAGTTTGGAATTTGGTGATCAGATCGTCTATGCGTGGGTCGGGGCTAGCGGCAACGATGGAGGCGCCCTGGACGGATCCTTGGGGTGAGATAGGGGTGAAGGTTTGATTAAAGAGAAAATGATAAAGGACTATGAGAACGAGAGAGATGAGAACATTGGGGAGATATTGAGTTCCATTGGGGACTGTCCTTTTGCTTGCCAGCGAGTCCTCCTTGGCTTGCAGCCAGGGATTCCTTTTAAGGACAGTCCCCGTGGGAGCATGCAGGTCTGACCCCTTGAGGACGGGGTTTGTGTCCTGAGACAGGTCAGACCCTGAGGGGGTAGGCTCTTGGTCGTGTACATCCCGCTTAAGTTCGTCTAGTTTCTCGAGAAGGCGGGTGCGGGGATAGTAAGTGTTGCCGGAAGTTATGAAGGGATGGATTTTCCCGGCATTTTCCCAGCGACCGAGAGTGGCTGTCGAAACCCCACAAAGTTTTCCTGCTTGTTCGGTGGTGAGTAAGTCTTTTTGTTCATTAATAGTTCCGTGTTTGATGGCATCAAGGATTTGGATATCTTCGAGTGAGTAGCGACGCTGATTCCCGAGGGTGCGGGAGGGAGTGAAGCGACCTGCTTCTTCCCAGCGGCGGAGAGTCTTGTCGGACAATCCGAGTTTTGTGGCAACTTCTTGAATAGTATATAGTTTGTCCATAACTTGTACATCCAGGTTTGTGTCTAGGTTTGTTGGGGATGTTTTTAGTGTAGATCTGTCTATATATAATGTCAAGCTTAGTTAATTAACGCAATTTTATCTCATGAATGCGGTAATAATATATAGTATGCGGTGATATGAATTCAGTCGTGAAAATATGATATAAAAAGTATTCTAGTCTGGAATTATGCAGGCATGATAAAATATATGAGTATGAATTTCGGGAAACGATTAGGAATAGATTTGGGGACTGCTAATTCTCTGGTGTGGGTAGCTGGTGAGGGGCTCGTGCTAAATGAGCCGACAGTTGTCGCAGTCACTATTTCTGACATGAAGGTGGTGGCAGTAGGAAATGAAGCCAAAATCATGCTAGGTCGCACACCTGGATCAATTATCGCCAGTAGACCCATGAAGGACGGCGTGATCGCCGATTACGCGATAACTGAAGCAATGCTTAAGTATTTCATTACTCGGTCGGTAGGATCGAGTTGGTTGTTTAAACCAGACATTATGATCTGCGTGCCGGCAGGGTGTACGCAGGTGGAAAGGAGAGCGGCACAGGATGCGACGATCGCGGCAGGTGCACGGCAGGTGTACCTGATAGATGAGCCGCTTGCGGCCGCGATTGGTGCAGGGATCCCAATTGCTGAAGCATCGGGGAATATGATTCTTGACATAGGGGGTGGATCGGCAGAGACGGCGGTCATCGCCCTTGGTGGAGTAGTAGTTCACAAGAGTGTGCGGGTGGGTGGGACCAGATTGGATGAAGCAATCGCAGACTACGCACGACGGATCCATTCTTTGATTATCGGGGAACAGACGGCTGAAGCAGTTAAAATAAAAATTGGTTCGGCAACCAAACTAGCACGTGAGGAGAGTATGAACGTAAAGGGGCGCGATGTGGTCACGGGTCTTCCACGTACGATCTCTTTTACTTCTGGAGAAGTAAATTTGGCGATGCAGAAGCCTCTCTCGCAAATTGTGGGGGTTGTGAAGGCAGTACTAGAGGAGACACCACCCGAGTTGTCATCAGATATTATCGATAAGGGGATCGTGATGAGTGGGGGGACTTCGACTTTGCGTAATCTGGACGCCTTGCTAACTAAAGAGGTGGGAGTGCCGGCTTACGTCGCGGAGGATCCCTTGTTTTGTGTAGTAAAGGGGACGGGGAGGGCGATCGAGAACATAGATACGTATAGAAGAGCGCTTCGTTGATATATTTTGGTATGATTAAGATATGGTAATCGGAATTGACACCTCGAGAGCATATATTCGGGATAAGACGGGGACGGAGAACTACTCTTATCACCTTATCAATGCGCTCCTTAGACTGCCAGAATCGCGAGAACACACGTTTGTGCTGTTCACCCGTCCAAATCCTATTTTGCCTAGTGAAATAGGCGGATATAGCAATGTAATTGTAAGAGAAGTCAAATGGAAGCACTTGTGGACACAGATTGGTTTAGCCTGGGAAACATGGAAAGAGCCGAGGATAGATGTATTGTGGATCCCGGCGCATACACTACCCGTTTTGCGAAATCCAAGAATAAAAACGGTTGTGACGATCCATGGCCTGGAGTATCAGTGGCTTCCAGAGTACAAAAATTGGTTACAGCGATGGTACTTGCCGCTGTCCACGATTTATGCAACAAAAGCAGCCGATCAGCTGATAGCCGTGTCCAAGTTTACCGCTAAACAGCTCAAAAAAGAGCTACATACTAGCTCAAAGAAGATCAAAGTTATCCATGAAGGAGTTGAGCTAGATCGTCGATCGTCGATCGTAGATGGTAGAAGGACACTAGAGAAATATGGGCTGCAACAAAAACGATATCTTTTGTTTGTGGGGAGTTTGCAGCCGCGGAAGAATTTGGTGACGCTAATTGAGGCTTTCTCTCTGGTAGGTGCTAGATTCCCAGATTATAAATTAGTACTTGCTGGTGGAGTGGGATGGATGGCAGAGGAGATACTGTCTGCTCCAACCAGATTTGGAGTGCAAGACAAAGTGGTTTTTACCGGACGAGTGAGTGATCAGGATCTCCAGAGTTTATACGGAGGATCAGTTATATATATCCAGCCGTCGATCACGGAAGGATTTGGATTGCCCATACTGGAAGCTATGAGCGCGGGAGTACCCGTAATCAGTAGTGATGGCGGGGCGCTTCCCGAAGTGGTGGGTGAGGCCGGGATCATAGTAAATCTCAAATCACAAATGACAAATTCTCAA
>JBDRPO010000007.1:0-10281 GCA_043827085.1 bacterium
TAGTGAAATGGAAGTTCAAGCTGTGGTGGAAGAAATCAACAATCGACCACGAGAAATTCTTGGTTTTAAAACTGCAAATGAGGTGTATTATCAATTAGTAGAAAAGGAGCTAGGGGGTACGATTAGAACTTGAGTATGGGATTCTGCCGCAAAGACATATCACATACACGTGGGTTTGACCTTCCATTACTCGTAAATTTTCTACTTAAACTACTCCACAAGCACTACAATCCAATATTGGAATTTCTACCCCCTCTTTTACTCGTGACAGAAATTGTCCTGACATATCTTCGGAATTATATCATCTGTCCCCTAGAAACAAAACCCGAAACCGTGGTATGATATTCAGTTGAGTCTTCCTAATAAAATAGAGGATATCACCCCGAATATTTTCGATACATTTATTGAAAATATGAGTGGACTTATAATGTCATGAAATTCACGTTAAAATCAAACTTTCAGCCCGCGGGCGACCAACCAGAAGCTATAAAATCCCTCAGGGAGGGGATTAAATCAGGCGTGCGCGACCAAGTTCTCCTTGGTGTTACCGGCAGCGGCAAAACCTTCACCATGGCCAACGTGATCTCAGATCTCAACCTACCCACTCTCATCATCTCACACAACAAAACTCTGGCCGGCCAACTCTACCAAGAAATGCGCGACTTCTTCCCGGACAACGCCGTATCCTACTTTGTCAGTTACTACGACTTCTATCAGCCAGAGGCCTACGTCCCCAGCTCCGACACCTATATCGAAAAAGAAGCCGATATCAATGAGCGGATCGACAAACTCCGTCTCCAGGCTACGACCAACATCATGACGAGGAGAGACGTGATCATCGTCGCCTCCGTTTCCTGTATCTACAACATCGGCGATCCCCGCGAGTACGGGAAATACGAACTCCCGATCTATATTGGCCTCCAAACCACCTGGCAAGATCTAGGCGAAAAACTCATCGCCATGCAGTACACTCGCTCCGACTACGAGTTTGCGCGCGGCAGTTTTCGCCTGCGCGGGAACGTCATAGACATCTACCCTGCCTACCAAGATGTCAGCTATCGAGTCGAGATCATGGGAAATGCTGTTACAAATATCTCTGCTTTTGACCCCGTTTCGGGGAAGTCTGTATCCGAAAAGATCGGTCAAACTGGGATCGTCATCTATCCCGCCAAACACTATCTCCTCGAACCTGAGAGATTTGCTCAAGTTGAGTCAGCCATGCGCGCTGATCTGGAAAAAGAATATCTCGCACTCTATGCCAAAGGTAAATTGGTCGAAGCCCAGCGGCTCCTTCAGCGCACGAACTACGACCTAGAGACTATCAAAGAACTAGGCTACGTGAACGGAATCGAAAACTACAGTCGCTACTTTGACAACCGTCAGCCCAGCGAGCGGCCATACTGCTTGCCCGACTATTTCCGCCATGCCTACGGCAAAGACTGGCTCTGTGTGATCGACGAGTCCCACATGACCGTCCCCCAAATCCGCGGAATGTTCAATGGCGACCAGGCTAGAAAGCGTACTCTCATCGATTATGGCTTCCGCCTCGAGGCTGCGATTGACAACCGTCCCCTCAAGTTTGATGAATTCTATGCTCTCGTTCCCCGTACTATCTACGTTTCTGCCACTCCAAATGATTGGGAGATCGAGAAATCAGAGAACCACGTCGTCGAACAGCTTGTCCGTCCAACCGGCATCACCGATCCAGAGATCGAGATTAGGTCAGCCAAAAATGAAATCGAGGACGTGATAAAAGAGATTAAACAGCGTACCACCTTGTCTGAGCGTGTTCTAGTCACAACCTTAACTAAAAAGACTGCCGAAGATCTCTCAAATTATCTTAGCGAGCAAGGTATCCGAGCCAAGTATCTCCACTCCGATGTTAAAACTCTAGAGCGCACCGACATTCTCGACTCGCTCCGAAAAAATGAGTTCGACGTGCTTATAGGTGTCAATCTTCTTCGCGAAGGACTCGATTTACCTGAGGTTACCTTGGTTGCCATCCTTGATGCCGACCGCGAGGGATTCCTGCGCTCTCGCGTCTCCTTGATTCAAACCATGGGCCGAGCCGTCCGAAACATTAAAGGCGAAGTTATCCTCTATGCAGACATTATCACCGGCTCCATGAAAGAAGCCATCGAAGAAATCAGGCGGCGTCGGAATTATCAACTTGAGTTCAATGAGAAAAATCAGGTGACTCCAGCAACTATTCAAAAGCCGCTACGCGAAAAAATCGTCGAAGATGAAGTCGCTGATTTACCCTGGCAAAAACTCGAAAATAAGACTACTCCAACCCTTCTTAAACTAGATGCTTCCTCCCTAACCCCAGCAGACCGCGCTAAATGGATCAAGCGTCTAGAGCGAAACATGAGAGAGCTTGCCCAGAATATGCAGTTTGAAGCAGCGATCGAAGTCCGCGATAAACTCCGCGAGTTAAAAGGAGAAAAATAAATGCAGCAATACATTTCTATTCGCGGTGCCCGCCAACACAACCTCAAAAATATCGACCTCGATATCCCCAAATACAAGTTTGTGGTGATAACCGGAGTATCCGGGAGTGGTAAATCCAGCCTCGCCTTTGACACCATCTATGCCGAGGGTCAACGTCGCTATGTCGAAAGTCTGACTAGCTACGCCCGCCAATTCTTGGGACTTATGGATAAGCCCGACGTCGATCGGATCGACGGCTTGTCTCCTAGCATCTCGATCGATCAAAAAACGGTCTCCCACAACCCCCGCTCGACTGTCGGTACCACCACTGAGATCTACGACTATCTCCGTCTCCTTTACGCCCGCATCGGCCACCCCAAGTGTCCAAATGACAAAACCGAGATCAACAAGCTCACGCTCGACGAAATAGTCGCGCTAGTTGAAACCGAAATTACTGGTGTTACCAACCAAGCCAAAAAGATTCCGCATCTCTTTACCATTCTTTCTCCCGTCGTCAGGAACAAAAAAGGTGAGTTTAGAGATCTTTTCGACAACCTTCGCTCCAAAGGTTTCTCCGAAGTTATCGTCGATACCAAATACTATAACTTGAGTGATGACTTCGACCTCCTCAAAACCAACCCGCACACCATTTCAGCCGTAATCGACAAGATTAGCGTGACGACTCTGGATCTCAAAGACAACATTTTCGTCAGTAATCTCAAAACCAGGCTCAGTAACAGTCTCGAGCAAGCCACAAAGCTCTCCGTCGGCCTAGCAATCCTTCAAACCAAAGAGAGTGAGCATCTCTACTCCGAGAACTACGCCTGTCCCGTCTGTGGTCACTCGCTCCCCGAGATCGAGCCACGCATGTTTAGTTTTAACTCCCCGCTTGGGGCCTGCGAGACCTGTAAAGGCTTAGGTAGCATTCAAAAAATCGATCCTGTCAGAATAGTAAATCCCCGCCTGTCATATAACGAAGGCGGCATTCTCCCCCTCAACCGCCTCCTCATCTTTGAGACTTGGTACTCCCGTCTCATCAAAACCGTCGCAGAAGTTGAAGGAGTAAGTCTAACTCTTTCCTTAGGCGATCTTTCTGAGCGAGACATACGAATTCTTCTCTACGGTACCGGCAAAGAATACGTCGTATCCGGCACTAATAAACAAGGTCGCGCCACCAAAATCGTCGAAGTTTGGAACGGTATCATCCCTCGTCTTGAGGAAAAATACTTTGAAACCACTAGCGAATGGTCTCGACTCGACCTCAATCAATACATGCGGGAAGAGCTTTGTTCCACCTGTCAGGGAGCCAAACTCAAAGCCGAAGTCCTTGCGATCACCGTCGATGACCAAAACATTAACGAAATGACCCATCAGTCAGTCTCAGTTCTCAAAAAATATTTTGAAAGCGATCTTGTCGGCCGCCTCAACCTCTATGAACTCCAAGTTGCGGGTGGCATTATCAAAGAGGTGACAAACCGCCTCTCCTTCCTCCACAACGTGGGTCTTGGCTACCTCAACCTTGCGAGGCAGAGTAAGACCCTCTCAGGAGGAGAACAACAAAGAATCAGGTTGGCCAGTCAAATCGGTACCGGCTTAACCGGCGTCCTCTACGTCCTCGACGAACCATCGATCGGCCTCCACAGTCGCGACGTAAATGCCCTCATAGCTTCGCTCAAGCACCTGGTCGAGCTTGGCAATACCTTGATCGTCGTCGAACACGACGAAGAAACCATCCGCAGCGCCGAACATCTGATCGAGCTCGGGCCAGCTGCCGGGATCCACGGCGGTAAACTCATTGCCGAGGGGTCAGTGGCAGAAGTTACCAAAAATCAACACTCTCTCACCGGACAATATCTTTCCGGAAAAAAATCAATTGCCGCCGATGCCTCCCCCCTCAACCTAACTTTAGGAAATCTCAAACTCATCGGCTGTCGGCAGCACAACCTAAAGAATGTGAGTCTCGACCTTCCCCTCGGCAACTTCATTGGCATCACGGGAGTCTCCGGGAGCGGCAAATCAACTCTTATTACTGAAACTCTTTACCCAGCCCTTAAATACTATCTTGAAGGCGCTTGGAGTGATTCCCAGGGCACATACGACCGACTGGATGGCTACCACTACCTTAAGTCGGCTTATCTCGTCGACCAGTCGCCGATTGGGCGAACTCCCAGGAGTAACCCCGCGACCTACGTAGGTTTTTTTGACGACATTCGCGAACTCTTTAGTAGGACCCCCGATGCTCGCCTCAAAGGCTTTGATAAAGGCAGATTTTCTTTCAACGTCAAGGGTGGCCGCTGTGAGAAATGTCAGGGTGGGGGAGTCATCAAAATCGAGATGCAGTTCTTGCCCGACGTCTACGTGACTTGCGACGTTTGCGAAGGTAAGAGGTACAATCAGGAAACCCTCTCCGTCAAATACAGGGGCATGACTATCTACGACATTTTAAATGTTACTCTCTCCGATGGCGTTGCGTTCTTCAAAAATTATCCACGTATTTACCGCAGGATCCAGCTCCTGGTTGACGTCGGTCTCGGCTATCTCAAGATCGGCCAGCCAGCCCCCACCTTATCCGGTGGGGAAGCCCAGCGGATCAAACTCGCCCACGAACTAGGCAAACGCGAGGGTAATAATGCTCTTTACATTCTCGACGAGCCCACAACCGGCCTCCACTTTGACGATATCGGCAAACTCCTCGTCACCCTCAAGCGGTTAGTTCAAAAGGGAAATACCGTGGTCGTGATCGAGCACAACCTCGACGTGATTAAAAACTGTCAATACCTCGTCGACCTCGGCCCCGAGGGTGGAGAGGAGGGCGGCAACCTCGTCTTCCAAGGCCAGACCGTTGATATTCTCAAAGTTAAGGAGTCCTACACCGCCAAATACTTGAAGAAATATCTCTAGAGTAAAATTGGTTTATGAGTCAACTCACTCTACTACCACTGATCCAAATGCGCTCGAATTTGCCTCGTCTGGTGGATCAAATTCAATTTGACCTTTATTTACTATAAACTGTACTGCTTCGCCACTATTAAAATACCCCAAGGTTGCAACTAAAAGTATTTTGGAAGCGATAATTATATCTACTGCTTGCCAACCCAACTCCAATCCCGGCAACCCACTACTTTGTTCAACACATACCCAACCTTTTACTCTCATAATAACTTATAATACACCTAATGACAATTTTAACCTGGAATAAGATAAATGATTTCAAAGACGCTCCCGGCACCTGCGGAGTATATCAATACTGGCAAAAAGATAAATTGCTCTACATAGGCAAGGCTGTAAACATAAAAGCCAGGCTCGCTAGCCACGCTCAAAGTGCCAAGCTCGATGCTAAAGAGGCCGCGATAACTGCGGGCGACACAATCAAATACACCGTCTGCGACACTGAATTTAAAGCATTATTACTTGAATCAGAGCTTATTCGTAAGTTTCGCCCTCCCCATAATCGTGTCTGGAAAGACGACAAAAGTTATCTCTACATCGTGATCGACACTAACGATCCCTTTCCTCGCCCCCACTTTGCCCGTGCCCACGAATTAGATGTTAGTAGTAAGACTCCAGATTCCAGCCAACGAATTTTTGGACCATTTCCTAATTCAAAGATCGCCGAGGAGGTCTTACGTGCCATTCGCCGCCTAGTCCCATTTTGTATGACTAAAAGGGTGGGGAAGCAAGTCTGCTTCTACTCTCGCCTTGGTCTCTGCAATCCTTGTCCATCCGTCATCTCAAGCACAGTCGAGAGATCTCAATATCGTCGCCAAATTCGCCAAGTTATTCGCATTCTCGAAGGGAATGTTGATCCCGTCATCAAAGATTTAATCAAGCAAATGAAGCTCGCATCTTCAACTCAAGACTTTGAACACGCCCTAGCACTACGCACCAAAATCGAGCGTTTTGAGCATTTTATCTCCACTCACAGCTTCACTGATCGCCACTTCTCTTACAATGACTCTGCCGAAAAACTAAACTCACTTCTATCACTACTAAGATCTAACTCCTGGAATCTAGAATCTTTGCATCGAATTGAAGCCTACGATGCATCCAATTCGATGCAATATGACTCCACCGTCTCCCTCGTTGTTATGACTGATGGTTTGCTCGATAAAGGACAATATCGCCGGTTTAAAATCAAAAACCCTCGTGCCCACTCCGATCTCGATCGACTCG
This sequence comes from bacterium, assembly GCA_043827085.1. GTDB lineage: Bacteria > Patescibacteriota > Microgenomatia > UBA1400 > UBA12108 > CAJAUT01. Next base: position 6,604 of record JBDRPO010000007.1, read on the forward strand.
CAGAAGCGCTGGCTCGCCGCCTCAAACACAAGTCTTGGCCAGTTCCCGATCTCATCATTATTGATGGTGGAACCCCCCAACTACAAAAACTTCAACGCGTCTTTGACCAACTCGCAGATCCTCCCATGTACCTCGGTCTTGCCAAACATCCCGACCGTCTCATCAGTCTACAAGGCCAGATATTGAGAATCTCCAAAGACTATTCTGGTCTGCTCCTCCTCCAAGAACTCCGAGACGAAGCCCATCGCTTTGCCAATTCGTATCGAAAAATTCTCGAACGCAAGCGAACTAAGTTATAATATTTCTACTGCGCCCATAGCTCAACTGGATAGAGCGTTTGTCTTCGGAACAAAAGGTTGGTGGTTCAAGTCCACCTGGGCGCACAAAACAAGTAAGATTCTGCACATCAAGCGCGTAGCGCCTGAGAAATGTATCCAGATACGCAGTAATCTTGGATGCCTGCCAGGCGCACCTTATAACCCTGTGTATACACATCGCCTACTACTATTAACGATTGACAGATAGTTGTAGACTATTCATCACATGCATCATTTTATGAATAAGCTCATCGAAAGAGCTATTCAGCAATCTCAATCAAACAAAGTTGTCAAACTTCAGATCAAATCCGAATGGAAGCCAGATATCGTAATTTCACGCGCTCCAGGATCTGGGGGAGCAATAATTGCCAAAAAAATCGCCAAAAAACTTAACTGGCAATTCTTTGACAAAAATCTTATGTTTAAACTCAGCGAAAAATTGGGCATTCTTACCGCCGAACTAAGGAAAATTGACGAGCATGATCGCACCTGGTTCGCTGATACTTTCCAATCCCTTTTCAACCCTAGTTATGTTTCTGATATCCGCTACATCAATCATCTCAAAAAAATTCTTCTCCACGCCGCCAAAGAAGGAGATTTAATCATTCTCGGTCGCGGCGCCAACTATATTATTCCCCCCGACAAATGCCTCCGCGTTCGCGTCACCGCCTCATTTCAAACCCGAATAGACAACACCTATAAATATGAAAATGTGAAAACCAAACAAGAAGCCTTCGAACATGTCCGCCACACCGAGGATCAACGTAGCCGCTTCATTCGCCAGTACTTTGGAGCTAATCCTCACAACCCATGGAACTATGATCTCGTGATCTCAACCGATAACTTTTCTCTTGATCAAGCCACTGATTTAATCATTGAAGCCTTCCTCACTAAGTTCCCTAAAGAGCGTAAACACCTCGCCTCCAAACTATCCTAGTGCTCAGGGCGGGACTTGAACCCACATGCTTTTAAGGGCACTAGCTCCTGAAGCTAGCGTGTCTACCATTTCACCACCTGAGCAACTTACTAAATTATACCAGTAACCCTACTTCTGTTTACCTCGATTATTCTCAATCCCAGTCAAATTTTTCTTGCGTAGTCGAAGCGATAGAGGAGTAATCTCCAAGAGTTCATCCTGCTCCAAGAAATCTACCGCTTGCTCAAGAGATAATATAATGGGTGGCGTGAGCTGAATGACTCCATCAGACGACTTGGATCGCATATTTGTCAATTGTTTACCTTTGCACACATTCATCCGCACGTCTTGCTCTTTGGGAGTCTGACCCACAATCATCCCTTCATAAACTGACACAGCAGGCCCCACAAAGAGTACTCCACGCTCCTCCGCTGCCGCGAGTCCATACGCCAAGGACTCTCCACTGTGGCTCGCCACAATCACCCCAGAGCGAATTTTCGGCAGTTCTTTTCCCATCGGCTCATATCCATCGATTTGAGAAGAGAACAAAACCGTACCCTTAGTAAATGTCAAAAGGAGTGTCCGCAAACCGATAATTGAGCGGGTGGGAGTGCGGTAAACAAACTCGAGCTCGGTTTCTGAGATTGACGCCATCGAAATCATCACACCATACCGCTTCCCCATCTCCTGGTTAATCACGCCCTGATAAAGGTTGGGTACTACAATGTTCACTTCTTCCACTGGCTCTACTTTGATCCCATTCTCGTCTTTCTTGGTGATCACCTCTGGTTTACCCACTTCCATCTCATATCCCTCGCGCCGCATTGTCTCAAGTAGTACCGATAAATGAAGTTCGCCTCGACCCGAAATCTTATACTTGCCGCTCTCCAACTTCTCAACTCGGAGTGACAAATTTGACTCTAACTCCCGATAAAGGCGCTCCTCGATTTGACGGCTAGTCACATACTTGCCTTCACGCCCAGCAAGAGGCGAGGTATTGGCTCCCATCGTCATGTGGAGCGTCGGCTCCGAAATCTCTTGGGTGGGGTAGGGGACAGTGTCCGAGGGATCCGACATGGTTAGTCCTATCTGTACCTCATCCAGTCCCGGTATTCCCACGATGTCACCCGTTGTCGCCGAATCTACTTCCACCTTCCCCAGTCCATCTGCAAGAAGTATCCGCTGCACCGAGAAGGGCTTTGTAGGATGGTTTGTTAAAATAACGGATTGGCCCTGCTTGATCGTACCCTGAGTTATTTTCCCGATCGCAATTCTCCCTAGGTGTGGATTATAATCAATCGACGACACCAGCATTTTAAAAGTATGACCAGGATCAGCCTTGGGCTCTGGCAAATACTCAAGAATCTTATCCATAAGTGGTTTGACGTCCCCCGGCATATCTGCGTCATACACTTCTGGCAATTTATCAAATACTCGCCCATCACGTCCCACAGCATAAAGAATCGGGAAGTCCAGATGAGCCTCTTCATGTGCCAGCTCCAAAAATAATGTCTCAATCTTCCCGATCACGTATGGGACTCTAGCATATTGCTTATCAATCTTGTTAATAACCACAATCACCTTCAAATTTAACTTTAAAGCCTTCTTTAATACGTAGCGGGTTTGCGGCATCGGCCCCTCCTGCGCGTCCACAATGAGGAGTGCTCCATCTGCCATCGACAGTGTCCGTTCCACCTCACCCGAAAAATCCGCGTGTCCCGGAGTATCGATAATATTAATTTTCGTGACCCCTGTCTCGCCGTTTGGTGGATTATAAAAAACCGCGCAGTTTTTGGCTAAAATTGTGATTCCGCGTTCCCGCTCTAGCGTATTGCTGTCAAGGATAGTCGTTTGGCTCATCTCTCCCGAGTTTTCCCGGAAAGTATGGGTCTGTTTGAGCATCGCGTCGACCAGAGTAGTTTTACCATGGTCAACGTGGGCAATTACTGCCACGTTTCGAATACTCTTAAAGCTATGCATAGCACTCTTTCTCAAGCGAAAATTAGTTCCCCAATTGTATCACAATATATCAAATTGTGCTTTATGGAGCGGGTAAGGGGGATCGAACCCCTGATAACTGCTTGGAAAGCAGTTGTGTTACCGCTACACCATACCCGCAGTGTGGTGGTGAAGCTCAGACTCGAACTGAGATAGCTTGTTCTTCAGACAAGTGCCTTGACCATCTTGGCTACTTCACCAAACTATTTAATTGTAAACTATGCTATGTGGCCACTATAGGATTTGAACCTATGACCTGCCGGATGTAAACCGGACGCTCTACCAACTGAGCTAAGTGGCCAGGTTGGTGGGCCCACTGGGATTCGGACCCAGGACACCCTGCTTAAGAGGCAGGTGCTCTAACCAGACTGAGCTATAGGCCCTGTGTGCCGAGGAGAGGACTTGCGACGGCTCTACGCCTAGTCCCCGGAGGGGAAACCTCCGACT
>JBDRPO010000008.1:0-12824 GCA_043827085.1 bacterium
TTGCCCGGGGTGACAATTGGTGACCGCGCGGTAGTTGGCGCCGGTGCCGTCGTCACCAAAGACGTAGGTCCTGGTACTATTGTCGGCGGCGTACCGGCCAAGTTGATCGGTGAGCGCACCCTGAAAAATCCGCATTATAAACTTGGTCGCTTTAAATTATTTCAATAATTATTTGTGGATTTGAGAATTTAGGATTTATGATTACACACACTCCCATAGTTTCGGTAATCATCGTTTCCTATAACACTCGTGAATATACGGTCAAAGCCTTAGGTAGCGCCCTAAAAAGTAAAGGTTTTAAATCTGGGCAAGTCGAAGTCATCATGATCGACAACAACTCCCCCGACGACTCTGTTACCTATACCAAAAAACATTTACCTTCTGTCAAAGTCATCGTCAATAAAGACAATCGGGGATTTGGTGGCGGCAATAATCAAGGTGCCAAAATTGCAAGCGGTAAATACCTCCTTCTCCTCAATCCAGACGCCTTTTTAGCAAAAGACTCGCTGCGTATCATGGTCGATCTTTTGGAGAATCATCAAGATGTCGTCTCAGTCGGACCCCAACTGCGCTACCTGGACGGGTCCTTGCAAGCCTCTGGTGGTTACTTGCCTACGCCCATGCGAGTCATGGCCTGGATGTGGTGGCTCGACAAGCTCCCGGGAGTCAAAAAACTCTTCAATAAGCCATATCACGTCTTTGATTTGGCTTGGCACAAAAAAGATCAATATCCAGAGTGGCTCATGGCAGCTTGCGTGCTCTTTAGAAAGGACGAATTTTTGGCCGCGGGCGGCTTTGACGACAAAATCTTTATGTACGCCGAAGAAGTCGAGCTCTACCGTAGGCTCAACTCCAGCCTTCATAAAAAAGTTCTCTTCACCACCAAGACCAAGGTCGTCCATGTCGGGGGGGTGAGCACCAAAAAAGCCAATGCCTACCGCCTCACCTACGAACTCCAAGGGATTGAATATATCTATGCCAAACATTACAGACAACTACTATGGTTCATCAAGTTTGTCATTAATCTCGGGGTGGTTATGCGCCTCATTCTCTTCAGCCTAATCCCTAGTAGACGTGATACTCTTATTGAGTACCAGAAATTTTTTGCAAGGAGCAAATGAAAAAAATACTTGTCTGGCTCGACAATCACCTACTCCTCACCCTGACCGCGATACTCATTGTGGTCATCCCGGCCTATCCCAAGCTTCCCCTCGCCGACCTGATCGAAGGCTACATCGTCCGCTTGCGCCTCGAAGATATCGCCATCCTTATTTCGCTCATTTTTTGGTTTGTCCAGTTAATTCGCAAAAAGATCTCCTTCCCCAAGAATATTATTTCCAAACTCATCATTGCGTACTTAGTTATTGGCTTTCTCTCGACCTTGAGCGCTCTTTTCTTGACCCACACCGTGCCCCTTGAGCGTCAGCACATCTTTAAGCTCTATTTCCATTTCTTCCGCCGCGTCGAGTACTTCTCCCTTTTCTTCATTACCTACTCTGCCATTAAAACCAAAAAAGATATTAAATTACTCCTCCTAACTTCATTCGCGACCCTCCTCGCCGTGGTACTGTACGGCTTTGGCCAGAAGTACCTTTTCTGGCCTGCCTTCTCGACCATGAATCGCGAGTTCAGTAAAGGCATGCGACTATACTTGACCCCGAACTCTCGCGTCATGAGCACCTTTGCCGGTCACTATGACTACGGTGCCTACCTCATGATGGCGCTCTCTTTCCTGATCTCCTTCCTTTGGGTTTCTCGTAGCTTTAAACAAAAGTTATTAGTTTTTCTTCTCTTGGCTTGCACCTACTGGTCACTCATTTTGACAGCCTCTCGCACCTCATTTATCGGCTACTTGGCAGGCATTACCGCGATTACCTTTATCATGGGCCACTATTGGGGAAGGTGGCGCGCTTTCGGGAATTGGTTTGTGGCTATATTCCTTAGCCTCATAGTCATGCTCACCATGGGTGACCTATCTGCCCGTTTCTTCCAGGTCCTCGAGACTCCCGACATTCTGATCCATCAAATCACCCAGCTCACCCCTCTCCAGCGTGACTCACTAACGAAGTTCAGAGATGGTCTATTAGTCAAAGCCGAGGCCATGCGTGAGCCTCTCCTCAAATTCAAAAACACCCTCGCCTCCTTGCAGATCAACCTCAATAATCCCTTCAAAAAATCCCCTCCCAAAAACTCTATTTCTACTGACGATGCAGCCGTGAGTGTCGCCTCGGACACTCCCCCGACTCCCGATCCGCCAGCTGATCTCCCACCCGATGTGACCGCCGCCGAAGATGCTTTCCGGAAATCCCAGGAAGCCACCCCTACTGCTGTTGTCAGTACTTCCGGTTACTCCCCCAACGCCCTGAAGTATGGCTTGTCCGTGGCGATCCGCCTTGACGCCCTTTGGCCGCGCGCCATGGCAGGGTTTAAAAAGAACCCCCTCCTTGGCTCTGGTTACTCGACTCTCACCAAAGCCACGAACGAGGAGTTTACTGTCGCCGAGTCAACCGACAACGATTATCTGCGAATGCTTGGGGAAACTGGACTCTTGGGTACCCTGACTTTCCTGGCGATCCCCTTAGCATTCATTTATTTCTCCTTCCAACTATTTAGACGTAGTCAAAGTATTTTGGAAAAAACCTTTACCCTTGGTTTATTGGGTGCCGTCATCGCTCTCTTCGTCAACGCAAGTTACATCGACGTTTTTGAATCCAGTAAAATTGCCTATCTGCTCTGGTTCTTTGGCGCGCTCATCATCCGTCTTGCGGAGCTGACTCTTCGGGAGAATAAGTCATGAAATGGCTTCTTCGCCACGCCGAAGTTATTCTCGTTCCCCTGATACTTATCATCGGTATCGGAGCGCGTACTTATCACCTCACGACGCCCCTAGGAGACTGGCATAGTTGGCGCCAAGCCGACACCGCCGCTGTCGCCCGGAACTTTATTAAAGACGGTTGGAATCCGCTGTATCCCCAATCCGACAGTTTGCTGGCACTCAATGATTACGGTCTAGAAAATCCTAACCGTTACTTTATCAATGAATTCCCGCTTTACAACTCGATTGTAGCCGGCGCCTATCATTTTCTAGGTGTGAATCACGTTTATGGTAGGGTCGTGAGCATTGTTTTTGTGAGCCTTGGCACGCTCGCTTTATATGGTCTTACCCGCCTTCTCCTGGGCCCAGCCACGGCGCTTATCGCACTGGCTTTTTACCAGTTTAATCCTTATAACATCTATTATTCGCGGGTCGTCATGCCAGATCCTAGCTTCGCGGCCTTCTCAATTATTGCCCTCTATTTCTGTGTTCGTTGGGTTAGTTCTGCCCGTCTTCGTGACGCTCTCTTGATGGCGGTTTCTTTTGCTGTCGCTACACTACTCAAGCCCTACGCAGTCTTTATGCTCATCCCGATCATCTACTGGATTTATACTCACCCCGCCGCTCACACTAAAAATCTTTCAACCCTATTTAAACTCGGTCTCGTTTCTTTTGTCCCTCTTCTTCTCTGGCGTTATCACGTTTCCCAACACCCGGAGGGAAGTTTCGCCACGACTTGGTTATATAATGCTGACAATATTCGTTTTAAGGGAGCCTTTTTCCGCTGGTTGGTCTACGAGCGCCTTAATCGGCTCATTTTTGCGACCGGCGGCTTTGCGCTCTTTGTCTCCGGCTACCTCCTCTCCCATCTCAAAAAAAACGCTTCTCTTTTCTTTGTTTGGACCTCTGCGATCTTTCTTTACATGACCGTCTTCGCCAAGGGAAATGTCAACCACGATTATTATCAACTCCCCATCGTGGCCCCCGGCTCAGTTTTGATTGCCTACGCTTCTCTGTATTTTATAAATCTTAGTAAAAATTATTTTCACAAAATCATTAATGGTTGTCTCGTTATTGCGTTAATAGTCCTCTCCTTTGCCCTTGGTTGGTACGAAGTCCGGGGTTACTTTAACATCAACAATGGCGCCATGGTCCAAGCAGGTATTGTCATTGATCAGCTCGCTCCCCCTGACGCCCTCGTCATTGCCCCGTATCAGGGAGATCCAGCCTTCCTTTATCAAACTAATCGCCACGGTTGGCCTATTGGCGGACAGATCGACAGCAAGATCCTCTCGGGCGCTTCCTACTATGTCACGACTAGTTTCGATGACGAGTTCTCAGAGCTCAAAAAACGTTACGGTACTGTTATCCAGAACAATGACTATGCCATTATTAAGCTGACTCAATAACCGTATGAAAATTTTAATGTTAACCCCTTACCTGCCATATCCTCTAGTCTCAGGCGGTCAGATTCGCACCTACAATCTGCTTAAACATTTATCTCTCCATCACGACATCACTCTCTTTTCCTTGATTAAAGACGAGAGTGAGCGTTCGCATCTGTCTGAACTCAAAAAGTATTGTACAAAAATAGAATTATTCAAGCGCACCAAAAATCCTTTTGTTCTCCGCAATATCCTCCTGGCTGGTTTCTCTTCCTATCCCTTTGTGGTTACCAGGAATTTACCGCTCGACATGAAAAATGCCGTCCAAGCTGAACTTCAGTGGGACAAATATGATCTCATCCACGCTGAAACTTTTTACATGATGCCCAATATCCCCGAAACCCGTATTCCTATCATCCTGGCTGAGCAAACCATTGAATATCTTGGCTATCAAGATTATATGAATAAAGCGAATTTTCTTCTGCGGCCAATTCTCGCAATCGACATCAGAAAAATCAAGTACTGGGAAAGATATTTTTGGCAAAAAGCCGACAAACTAATCACTATGTCTGCAGAAGATCAGCAGTTTATCGAAGCCGAAGTAGGCACCAAGCTCAACATCAGCGTGGTAGCCAACGGCGTAGATTTAGATTTCTTTTCCAAAGTCAAAAAACATTTGCCTCCTGATCCTACTGTCCTCTTTGTCGGCACTTTCAAGTGGCTCCCCAACATCGAGGCTGTGGACGAAATCGTGAGTAAAATCTGGCCGCTCATTCTCCAAAAATTACCCCGCGCCAAACTCAAAATTGTCGGGTTCTCCCCCACGGACAAAATCAAGGCTTATGCCAGTGACCCCACAATCGAAGTTCTAGGTGGGATTGACGACATCCGTGACGCCTTTGCGACCGCCCATGTGCTCCTCGCTCCCATCCGGAGCGGGAAGGGGACACGTTACAAAGTTCTCGAGGCCATGATCACCGGGACTCCTGTCGTGGCCACTACTTTGGCCGCCGAAGGACTGGATCTGCAAAACGGCGAGAACGTCCTGATTGCTGACACATCCAAGGGTTTAGCCGAAGCCACTATTAAACTATTAAAAAATCCGCCCCTGCAATCTATGCTCGGCGCCGCTGGCCAAAAACTGGTCAGGAAGGGTTATAGTTGGGATATAATCGCCAAGCACTTAGATAACGTCTACAAAGAATTTAAGCATTAATTGTAAATTGAAAATTGAAAAATGAAAATTAAACCACAAGTATCAATCATCATCCTCAACTATAACGCCGAAAAGTTCTTGCGCGAAACTCTCAAGTCAGTAGGGAAACAAAAAGGTCTCGCGGTTGAAACAATCGTGGTAGACAATAATAGCTCTGACAACTCTAAAACTATGGTCAAAAAAGAATTTCCGGCTGTCTTATGGGTCCAGCGCGACACCTCCGTCGGCTTCTCCGCAGGGAACAATGCCGGACTTCCATATGCTCATGCCAAAACGGTTCTTTTCCTCAATCCCGATGCTAGCTTTACCAAGTCATCCGACCTCAAAAAATGCTATACCAAGCTTTGGAGTGACGACACGATTGGTGCGCTTACCGCCAGAGTAAACCTCGTTTTAACTGGCGGGATTGACGAGACCTGTCATCGCGGTTTTCCGACTCCCTGGGCTTCCCTGACCCACTTTTCCGGTCTCTCGCAGTTATTTCCGAATATTCCATTCCTTAATGGGTACACCAAGAGATATCTGGGCTACACTAAAGAACACGAGATCGACGCCGTCGGCGGAATGTTTATGCTCATGCGTAAAGCCGTTGGCGAACAAATAGGGTGGTGGGACGAGGACTATCCCCTCTACGGCGAGGATATTGACTTTTGTTACCGCCTCAAGGAAGCCGGCTACCGCAACCTCTACTATCCCTCAGTCACAATTCTTCATTACAAAGGTGTTTTAACCGGGATGAGCAAACAAAGCTCCGCTGTCTCAACCGCCAAAAAAAATACTATCCGCCGCGTCAAGGGTTGGTCCATCCAGGCTATGGAGATTTTCTACCGCAAACACTACACCCAAAAATATCCCTTCTTCATTACCTGGCTCGTTTATCTCGGTATTAAACTCCTCAAGTTTCGCCGCGTCACCCTCGCCTGAACTTTCCGCTATAATGTACCTCATGGCAAGGATCGCAATTGATGCAAGGTTTTATGGGGGGCAGCACACAGGTCTTGGCAGATACACCACAAACATCCTCAAATACTTGCCCAATCATCTCAAAAAACATAAACTTCACATCTTACTCCGCGCCGAATATTTTGACCGCTTTAAGTTACCCAATAACTGTATTCCAGTACTCGCCGAAATCCCTCACTACTCGCTTGCCGAACAACTCCGCTTACCCTCACTTCTCTCATCTCTTTCTCCAGACCTTCTCTATACTTTTCACTTTAACACTCCCGTTTTGGTGCGTGTCCCCACGATCGTCACCGTCCACGATCTCATCAAATCCCATTTTACGGGGGCAGACACCACCACTCGCTCTCCCTGGCTATACTCACTGAAGCGTCTGGGTTACAACCGCGTGATCAAATACACGCTAGAGAAGGCGCGGGACATCATCGTGCCGACCAACACCGTCAAAAATGACATTCTCGCTCTTTTCCCGACAGTAAAACCAGAGTTAGTTCATCCCATTCCCGAGGCTCCCGACGAGATCTTTCGTCCCCCACTGGCATCTGACATCTCTCATCTAACATCTAAACTAAATTTACCGAGTAAATTTATTTTATTTGTCGGTAACGCCTATCCTCACAAGAATCTCTCATTATTACTCAAAGCCATGCAGCAGTTACCAGGTTATGAACTAGTCATCGTTGCCAAATCCTCACCCTTCCTCTCCCGCGTCCTCGCCCCCTTTGACCAAATTAGAATTCACGTTCTTTCTGGACTGTCGGACGCAGAGCTATTTGCAGTCTACCGACAAGCCAAAGTCCTCGTTTCTCCTTCACTGATGGAAGGTTACGGCCTAGTTGGACTCGAATCTCTCATGGTAGGTACTCCCGTTGTAGCGAGTAACATCCCAGTCTACCGCGAAGTCTACGGTGGCAAAGTCACCTACTTTGATCCCCATTCCGTAAATGACCTAGTCAATATTATTGCCTCAGCAAAATACAAAATACCAAATACTAAATTCAAATTTTCTCGCACTTGGGACGACGTAGCTCACGATATCGCGGAGGTCATCAATGCGCGTATGCCTAGTCTATGACCGCTTAAACAAGATTGGCGGTGCCGAACAGGTACTTTCTGCCTTTCATGAGCTTTTCCCCTCTGCGCCATGGTACACCAGCTTCTGGGATCCCGCCTCAGCTCCATTTTCTCGTACGTGGCAGGTACACAGTTTTAGTTATCTTCATAAGCATCACGAGTGGTTTCCTTGGCTCATGCCCTTCATTTTCGAGTCATATGATTTTCGCGCATACGATTTAGTTATCTCTGTGGGGAGTGCCGAGTCCAAAGGGATTATCACTCGACCCGGAACCATTCATCTCCACTATTGTCTCACTCCCACTCGCTATCTCTACTCTCACGCCAAAGAATATTTATCCAATCCAATATATCTTTTTGTCGCCAGCATCTTACGTAAATGGGATCAGGTTGCCTCAACTCGTCCAGATGAAATGATTGCAATTAGTACTCATGTGAAAAATCGTATACAAAAATACTACCATCGTGATTCCATCGTAATCTTCCCCCCCGTTGATATCACTAGATTTTGCCGTGTCCCAAGCGAAGCTCGCAGAGCGAAGTGGGACCTCCCGCCTTCGTACTTTTTGGTAGTATCAAGATTAGTTCCCTACAAAAAAATCGACGTACTTGTCAAAGCCGCTAATCTATCCAGGAAAAATCTCGTCATCATCGGGGAGGGGAGTGAGCTGGCCCACCTGCGTCGCCTTGCTGGTCCCACGATCACTTTCTTGGGCCATATTAATGATCAAGATCTGTCTGGCTACTACCAAAGTTGCACCGCCTATCTCCAAGCCAATATTGAAGATTTTGGGATTAGCATGGTAGAGGCACAGGCTGCGGGGAAGCCAGTCATTGCCTACGGTCGAGGTGGCGCTGTAGATATCGTCATTCCAGGCAAAACAGGCATTCTCTTATCTGAGAACACAGTTTCAGCATTTGCCAAAACCATGGGTGAGTTTGATACAATGTCCTACGTGTCGGCAGTTTGTCGGGAAAATGCGATACGTTTTGATATAAGTATTTGGCAACAGCAAATTAGGGAAAGGATCAACAAATTATGCCAGACAAACCAGAAATAAAAGTTTTGATTATGTGTGGGGGCAAAGGTACGCGCATGTGGCCCATTAGTAATATGGCCCATCCCAAACAATTTGAAAGTATCCTTGGTAAAAAATCAATGTTTAGGGAAACTGTTGATCGTGCGCTCCGCGGTTTTGGTGCCGAAAATATCTACATTGCGACCTCAAGTTCGTATCGAGAACACATTATTAAACAAGCTTCCGAAATCCCCTCCGAAAACTTTATTTTTGAGCCTGCCATGCGCGACAACCTTGGCGCCCTCGGCTTGGCCTCAGCCATCATCCATAAACGGCATCCGAATGCCGTTATGATCATACTCTGGGGGGCCGACCACGTCGTTCAGAAACCAGACGTCTTCATCGCTGCCCTTACCGAAGCCGCACGTCTTGCGAGCCAAAACGACGTGATTGTACACGTCGATACAGTGCCTAGCTACCCGACCGTCCACAATGGTTGGATTGAAATAGATAGCAAGGTAAAAACCGTTAACGGCTTCGATGTTTTTGCCTTTAAGCGCTTCGTCGAGAAGCCCGACCTCAAACGGGCAGAAAGTTTTTATGCTTCCAATAAATACTTAATCCATGTTGGTTACATGGCCACCAAGCCAGAGTTATTCCTCAAATTCTACGAAGAATATGCTCCTCACACCTACGCGATCATCAGCCGGATTGCTCAGGTCATCGACACTCCCAGGTACGAGCAAGTTCTCGATTCCGAATATCCCAAATTCGAAAAAATCTCCGTCGATTATGGTCTCTTTGAAAAGCTTCCTCCGGAGAAACAATGGGAACTTCCCGCCGACTTCGGCTGGATCGACGTCGGAACCTGGGAGCTTCTGTATCATGGTCTAGAGAAAGACGACAACGGCAACGTCATCATTGGGAAAGCTCACCTGATAGACACCAAAAACTCGCTCATCATTGCCAAAAAAGATGGCACCATGGGGGTAATAGGGCTCGATGGTATGATCGTAGTCGAAACTGCGAGTGGTATGCTAGTCTGCCCCTTAAGCCAGGCACCTAAAGTCAAAGATCTCTATAATTTAATCGAGAAACACTCTTAAAAGTATGAATTATCAGGATTCGTTAAAGCGTATTTTGGATGTAGTTATCGCCTCAATCCTCGCGGTTGTATTTTTCCCCATCTGGCTTACCGTCCCTCTCCTCATTGTTCTTAGCTCTCCTGGTCCGATTGTCTATCGCCACAAGAGGGTAGGTAAAAACGGCCGAAGTTTTTACATGTACAAATTCCGCTCGATGGTCATTGACGCTGACGATATCCTCCATAAACACGATAAACAACTCTTAAAGAAATTTAAATCTCTTGACTGGAAGCTCGAAGCCAAAGATGATCCGCGTATCACCCCTCTGGGTCGTATTCTCCGCGCACTCACGATCGACGAATTCCCCCAGCTCTACAATGTACTGCATGGTGACATGAGTATGGTAGGTCCTCGCGCCTATCTCGAGCGAGAACTGACCGAACAAGTCAAAAAATATCCCGGCACCAGTAACCTCATGGAAGTTGTCCTTTCCGCCAAGCCCGGCCTGACCGGTTTATGGCAAGTCTCGGGTCGGAACGAAATCTCGTTTGACAAAAGGGTCGCGCTTGACGCACAATATGTCAATACTCATTCATTTTGGAATGATCTAAAAATTTTATGGAAAACCCCTCAAGCGATGATCTCCAAATGGTAAACTTTGATAAGTTTGAACCAACTGAACCATTAATCGAGGCTCACGAGACAGATGGTCTACCCGCGACTCCTATGACAGAATCACTTGTTACTCCCACCAAAATCAAGAAACCTCTCTATAAACGTGCTTGGTTCCTCATCCTAGTATCTATAATCATTCTCCTAACTTCTATCTTCGTTTGGCTCGGGATCGTCGCTAAATCTACCTACGGCAAAATTACCGAGACCTCAACCCACGCATCCGCCATGATGACCGCCTTCGAAGCTCGCGACTTGGTGGCAGCCGAATCAGAGCTCGCAAGTACCAAATCGTCTCTCCAAGCCACCCAAAAATCATTTAACTCCGTCGGTCCTCTTCGCTATGTTCCATTTCTTGGCAGTTATCTCAAAGATGTCGATCACGCTATAAACGCTGGGATGATGGGGACAGAACTAGCCGACATGATTGTCGCCGCCATCAAACCCTATGCCGATATCATGGGTTTTACGGGCACGCCCAGCGAGGATCTCAAACTCACAACCGCTGAAGATAGGATTATTTTTGTTGCTGAAACTGTGGAAAAACTTGCCCCGCAAATGGATCAAATTAGCGCCAAGCTCAAAGATATTAGCAGTGAATTCCAAACCATCGACGAAAAGCGCTACCCCCAAACCATTTCCGGCAAGCCAATCCGCGAAAAGATCGTGAATCTCAAAAGTACTGTCGCTGGTGCCGCCGAGTCTCTAGGACAGTTTCAACCCATTGTTAAACTACTGCCAGATCTTCTTGGCAATCCAGATGCTAAAAAATATCTGATCATGTTCCAAAACGACGCCGAACTCCGTCCCACCGGAGGATTTTTGACTGCCTATGCCACCATGAAGATTACCAAAGGTAAAATCGAGCCAGGAATCTCCCAAGATATTTATACTTTAGACGCCGGATTCAAGCGGAAAGTCCCCGCGCCCGATCCTATCAAAAAGTACTTACCCTTAGTCTATAACTGGAACCTGCGTGATATGAATCTCTCTCCCGACTTCAAGGACTCTATGGATACCTTTACGGGGTATATGAGCGAGGTTCCCGGACGGCCTGACTTTGATGCCCTAATTGCGATCGACACCGAAGTCCCCGTTCGTATTCTTAAAGTCCTGGGTCCCATCGGGGTAGGTGGTTACGGCGGTACTTTCTCCGCCGAAAACGATCCACGTTGTGACTGTCCCCAGGTCATTTATGAACTAGAAAACATTATCACTCGCCCCACCTACGAAATCCGCGAGGGGAGGAAGAGTATCCTAGGCCCGCTCATGAACTCGATGCTCGCCAACATGATGGGCAGCCCCAAAGCCAAGTGGGCCGAATTCTTCAACATTTTCACCGCTAGCATTAAAGAAAAGCACCTCCTTATGTACTTCCGCGATCCCGAAAAACAAAACGCCGTTGAAGTCTTGGGTGCGGCCGGGAGGATAAATGACTATGGCGGCGACTATCTTCATATTAACGATACCAACTTCGCCGGTGCCAAATCCAATATGTTCGTGACTCAAGAGGTCGAAACTATCATAAATATTGCAGCGGACGACTCTCTTACCAAAAAACTCACCCTTACCTACAAAAACCCTCGCCCAGGTGACAACTGCAATCTCGAGGCCGGCAAACTCTGCCTAAACGGGCTCCTGCGCGATTGGCAACGGATCTATGTTCCCAAGGGTTCGGTACTTAAAAGTGCCCTGGGCTACGAAGTCGACATGACTACAACCGAAGATTTAGGGAAAACTGTTTTTGAAGGCTTTTTTACCCTCGCTCCCCAATCAGTTAAAAAACTTGAAGTCGAGTATACCGTCCCCGCGGGTGTAGTCACTGGGAGTGATTACAAACTCCTAGTCCAAAAGCAGCCTGGTACCAAACCGATCAAGACCACCATTACCGTAGGATCAGGCAAGCCCAAAGTCTACAACCTCGACTCCGACCAAGAGATTATAATAGCCAAGTGAAATATCAAAAATTCTCCGGCATTATCATAAATCGACGCATTATCAAAGAATCTGATCGTTTTTTGACTATTTTTACCCTTGAAGAAGGGAAAATTTCTGTCTATGCCCGTGGTGTACGCTCAGTCAAATCCAAACGGGGTAGCCAGCTCGACCTCTTCTCCCACATTAAATTTGAGCTCTTTGAAAAGAATGACCGCCGCACCCTGACTAGTGTCGAGCTCCTCGATGGTCATCAGTCTAGTAAGAGAAGCTTGAGTAATATTTCTCGTCTTTTTCAAATCGGGGAGTTGATTGACGCTCTTACTGTCGAGCACGATCCACACCCCGAAGTTTACAACCTGCTCGTGACCGCCCTCGCCAACCTCTCGCGCTTTGACACTCCTGAGTATCTCTACCGCTTTAAAAAGAAACTTCTCGATCTCCTAGGCTACGGTGACCGCCCGCTCACCATAAGTGGTATCGACGACTATATAGAGTCTCTCCTCGATCATCCGCTTCGTGATCCCATGAAAGCATTTCTCTCCTGGTCGAAGGGGTAAACTATACCCCCTGCCAGATATATTGGTACACAAGTACCAAGAAAGGAGAGAATATGCAGACATATATCGGTGTCGATCTGCACAGGCAATTTTTCGTAGT
>JBDRPO010000009.1:0-45740 GCA_043827085.1 bacterium
ATCATCGATTGAAATGCCCAACTGTAACGATTCATCTTCAACACTAAAATCCACGCCTACTCGTGGTTCATCGAGTTATGTCATTTTGGTGGGCGCACATAGAATCGAACTATGGACCTCTTTCTTATCAGGAAAGCGTTCTACTGCCGGTAGCGCAGCTACCTATGAAAATAGTATTCGCGGAGGCGAATACTCCTGCGGCAAGCATGCCAGGCTCCCACGAAGTGGGACATGCTTACCACTGAATTATCCACTACATTGCTCGGGGTCTTTTTCGTGAGAGTACATGTATCATTCTGATATATTGCCTTGAGTAACTATTTCGGGTAACATAAGGGTATGAACAGTCAAAATATTATCGAGAAAATAACAATTGGAGTAATCGCAATAGCAATTTATGTAGGTCTGGCCAATACTTGCACATTACTCGATGGATACATTAGTGCTTGTGAAAAAATACATCAAACATACTACGGACCAGTTCAATCAATCCCAAGCCAAAGTCCGTATATTAACTATAATTCCGTTGTAATGTCCGCAGCCACGGGTCCATCTGGCTCCACAATATTACCCTCACCATCTAATGGGGGATACGAATATATCTAGCCAAGAGCGGACGAGGAAAAATCTCACAGGAATATGAGATCCCGCTTTTGTCGATAGGCTAGTTATCTATGGGAAAAAGTATATCTCGCCCTAGAACTAAAACTACGTTGCCACCTTTGTGAAACTAACCAAGTCAGGGGGGTGTATTATATAAATATGGATTTAATGTCGCTTGTTTATCTAATTAGCGTCGTGATAATGATCTTTGCTTTCTATAAGCTATTTAAAAAATTCAATAAGAAAAACGAATCACTAAATTTACAGGAAATTCAACAGGTTAAATCATTTGGAGACTATCTAAGAGGAAAAGATAGATCAATACTTAATTCATTTTCGCTTCCAAGATGGTGTTATCTGCTTATTCCACTCGCAATTAGTGGACCTAAAAATGATGTATTTGGAATAGTAATCGGAGAAATAATATTTCTTGTTTTGTTGTATATTCTATATTTCTTCAATAAGCGAAAACAAGAATGATTGACGGGAATATCACTGGAAAAGAATGGGAAGAAAGGGTAATTCAATTATTTAAACAAAAAGACTTTGAAATTTTAAGGTTGGAAAGCAAAGGCAAAAATAATCCACGAATAATTGACTTTTACGTACATAATAAATCTCTGTTTCATGATGGTCTCTTGTGTGAAGTCAAATCTATCAATGTTTCAGGGTTTGACGAAGACATTAACGGTCAGGTAAGCAGTAAAGACAAAACATTTCTAGAAGCGATTAGTATTGATAATTTAGACAATACAAAAAGAACACTTAGAAAACATGAGTACACTTATGATGAAGAAGGGCTGATCAGAGATATCGCAACAAAATTAGTAGATGCTCAAGATCAATACAATAGATCTGAATTAGGTAAATTCAATATAGATAAACAGAAAAGACCCTTCGTTGTGATACTTTGTTTCGACTATGTCTTCTTTCAAGAGAGAATTAACTATCGAAAAATTTTAAGCGACTTTACAACAATCAGTGCGATATATACCTTGGGTATGGATAAGTCAGACGAATTCATAATTTATCCAAATTCCCACGCCAACATCCTGCTAGAGCAAAAACATTATAGGTGTTAGGATCAAATAATGTATGAATTGTGGTCAAGTCTCAGGCATGATAAAATCCAAGAGCTTCAAAATAATTAATATGTGGGGTGAGTAGTTCAGTGGTAGAACGCTTTCCTGATAAGAAAGAGGTCGTAGGTCCGATTCCTTCCTCACCCACCAAAATGACATAACTCGATGAACCACGAGTAGGCGTGGATTTTAGTGTTGAAGATGAATCGTTACAGTTGGGCATTTCAATCGATGATTTTGAGAAATACATCAAAATTATGCGAAAAAAGATATTGGATGAAAGAACTGAATAGACCGCTTGACCATGATTTATCTAGTCAAATCGCCAAAATAGAACAACAGTATTCTGGGGTTATCGACTTGGCAGTTAGATACCACGAATGGACAAAACTTCTTAAGGAAGCAGCAATTAGTAGAACCACAACTTTTTAGTAGTTAAATTAAAGCAAAGGCGACGACGTAGTTCTTACCGTAGACCTTCATGCACTTGGGGCAGGTGGTGTAATAGAGATAAACCTTACCCTTGGCATTCATGGCTTTGATCCATTTGGGCGCGTCCTGGAATGGTCCCTCAAAAACCTTGGCTCTGTATTTGCCAGTTAGCTTGACGTTGTCCTGACCGGGCACCTCTTTGGTCACAGAGAGCAAGTGTTCGCATTTCCAGGGCGAGACATCGAGGGAGAGCATGACAAATTCGTCCTTGGAATCGGCACCAGCTGCCGTGATCGCAGCCCAAGTCTTGGTCATCATCTTACTCATGTCGAGCGGCATATAGAAAAAACTGTGAGTAATCCCGCGAACAAAGAGTTTGTCTTTGAACTCAAAGGTTTGGCCATCCCATTCCTCTGGATTGAAGCGAGGACAGCAGCCAGTTGAGTTGTCTTTGCTTAGCTTTGGAACGTGATTTAGTGTCATAAAACCTCTATAAAGTATAGGTCGTTTGTAATAGTTAAAGTATACACTGAGTGACTTATTCCGTTGAATCGATAGATCGGAATACTACTATTATTCGAATAATTGAAGTATTACTCAGAACTAAAATTCTTTATTCACTCTGGGGTATTTTATAAATCGTCTCTTTGTTTCATTGAATTGACTTCATTTTTGGGGTCGGCGAGTTGGCAAATGATTGAGATCGCAAATAAAGTAAATTATTTGATGATAGGAATCATCAGGAGAATATCTAGACATCCTCGTGGTTGACGCTGATTTTCATTTTGCATATGAGTATTGTACTATGGGGCGCAAGTGGTCACGAAAAAGACCCCGGGCAAAATGAATTGCTGACGAGTTAAGATTTTATTGAAAATAAAATTGCAAAGAGATGGTAGCACACGTTAATGACTAGAGGGATGGTTATGTTTAAACAGATAACCATCCAAAAATCTGTGACGTAACTTGTTTCCCCATACAGGGCGGGGTCGTGATTCCCCTTTATTACTCCTAGAAAGGAGGTGATCCATCCGCTCCTTCCAGAACGGATACCTTGTTCATATGCTTCCCCGACTTTCGTGGGGTATGGACTATATCTTCATCCCTAATTTATAGATTAGGGCGTCGGCATATAATAGTGGTTTAGATTCCGGATTATCCGGTACCCACTATATGAGTCTCTACGGGGCTACGATGTTCAAGCTTATATCTCATAGATGGGATGATAAATGGATCAACTAGGTTGTGAAATCTAGAAGCATTATCACCTTTTATAGGTATGTAGAGCTGATAACCTTTGGAGTCTTTGACAAGATTGACTTTAAGATCAAAATTATTTTTAAGACAACTAGCGAGAATTTGATTTCCCTCTAGTCCAAAAGCATAAGTACTAATACGATATGCAGATGATTTTAAATATCCATTACCATCGTCCATAAACCAAATAGCTAAACTGAGTGGATCCGAAAGTAAGTCGTTTATATTGTCAGGAACTTTTTTGATTCCAGTCCTATAAAACGAATTGTAATAAGTTAAGAAATCTGAGTGAGAAACAGTTGTGAATCTCAATGCATGATTTGCTATCTGATAGTCAGGTTTGGCAAACACAAAATCACTAAATATATCTTGTAACCAGAAAAGATATTCTTTTGCTGATTGTGCATGACATACTTGTAATCGTGCAGCTCTACCAGATCTAGATAATCTTAGATACCCATCTCCAAGAAGCGTACCTATAAGGACGGCTTTTTGAATATTGGATAAATTAAGAGTTAACTTTTTCTTTCTTAGCCACGTGCTATTTGTGAGTTGCTTTCGCATCGAGCTTCCCTCGATATTCCCTATGTTGATTTAAGTTAAACCGAAATTTAACCGAAAGTCAACCGTGGGCTTCATCGATATTAGCCGATTTTTTCTGTTCAATTACTCGAACAGGTCGCACTACATTATGTGGACGACTTAGCGCTCATCGCTGACCTTGCCTTAGGTGGGCTCATCCCTTGCGGGTTAAAGACACCAACTTCAGGTACTGCCAACTTTGCTCACTTGACGGGCGGTGTTATGAAATAGCTTGATATATCACTATAATCAACTTTTCTCCCAACTGGGCACACGGTTTTCCCGTACCCTAGCTGACGCTTGATATTTTTTGCTATATTTATTCATTCGCAGGCGAATATTTAACAATTCGTCAATACCCTCTTGAGTTAAATGTCGTTTAGCCTCGACTAGCGAGACGGCTTGACAGAATAACTCAAAAGAATGCTTTTTCTTGGCGCGGAGTGGATACCGCGTAAAGAATGGAATGATTTTTGTAACTAAATCATTGATTCTCGAAACCATCAGTTTGACGTGAGGTTTCCAGCCGTAGCGCTCGTAGGATAAATGATATATTCGTCCGCATCCAAGAGTTTCTTGAATGCTTTCGATAATTTCACTATCATCGTCGCGTACTTCAATTTGGAAACTGACTCTGGCATCACGACGCAGTTTTTTTGTTTTATGCTTGGAGACTACGATGATAAAACATCCTTCTCCATCAATAAAACCTGCGACATAATCTCCAGGTAATTTCATATCAAGTTTGCCCTTCCCCCTCGACAATGCTCAGGGTACTATGGCATCTGCAGACTTCCTAATAATTATTTGACTTCGTCACCTCTATCATACTCGTTTCGCTGTGAGTCAGCAACGAGAAGTTATTAGGATCTCCCTTCGTACACACAAAATCATTTTAAATCCATCTCGAGCCCAAATATCTCATAAATTCTACTGAACAAGTGTCTTCCCCGTCTGTACGATGGGTCGACAATTTATAAGACCGTTACGACTTCAAGCTGGTTTCTGCTACTTTTGCCCTTCAACACTCCAGTTACCCGGACGTGTCTGCAATTTGGCTTGTATTTGCTTATTTCAAATATGTTGGATTTACACCAACTAGATAATGTGCGCGGAAGGCGCATATTTACGTTGTACAAGGAGCGAGAACGTATTCACCGCGGCCTGCTGATCCGCGATTACTACCGATTCCGACTTCATGGAGGCGAGTTGCAGCCTCCAATCTGAACTGAGGGAAGGTTTACGGGATTGGCTCCCCCTTGCGGGTTGGCGACCCATTGTTACTTCCCATTGTAGGATGTGTGTGGCCCCAGGCGTAAGCGTCATGCTGACTTGACGTCATCCCCTCCTTCCTCCCTTGATACTATCAAGAGCAGTCTCGCGTGAAAATTCAACACACGATAGGGGTTTCGTTCGTTATTCTACTTAAAGAAACGTCTCCAAATTTGTTAAAAATTACTTTAACTTCAGACTATACCTTCATCCCGACGTTATGTCGGGAGCTGACGTGTTATAGATGCATAATTTTTGTAGTACATCTATCTAAGACTCGTGAAAGTCTCAAGTCGTTACGGGGTCAAAGTTATTTTGTATCTCATACATGGCACTATATAAGGCTCGACGAGCTCTATAAAGTGCGGGGTTGATTCACGACATAAGCGTATTCTATGGTTATGATTAACATAACTCTTTAGTTGCCATTTATTTAACATGATACTTGCGATCACATCGGATTCCTCCTTTGTAAAGCTTTCACAGGCAAATAATGGAACAACTCCTTTTTCTAGATGGCCATCATCCATGTACCAAACTGCTAAAGATAGTGGAGTAAACCACTTCTCTATATCAGTCGGCAGACTTTTATGACCATCCGGATACCATATTTCCCTCCACGGCCGAAAGATTTGTCTGAGAAAGAATCTGCAACTAAATGTCTGATTCTGACTCCTTTTGTCTAATCTAGTCACTTGAGCAATTTTGGGATAAGCGAGATTTTTAAACTCGATATATTTCCAAAGTAAATACTCATGTTGAAGACTAGATTGTTCAAAACAAATTTTCCCTAATGGGTGGATATAGGCATCGCCCAATAAAGATCCTATAAGGATTTGTGTTTGGCGATCAGTTAATGTATACGCGATGTTTTTTCGAACTCTTAATGTTTGAGATATAACTCGACTTCCCTCGGTGTTGACCATCTTGATTTTATTAAAACCGAAGTTTTAACGAAATTCAAGCAGGTGTTCACCGATATGAGTCAGATTTTACATGCCAATTACTTGGCAAGGTCGCGATTATGTTCACGACACGAACTTACGACAGCCATGCAACAGCTGTGTATCACTCTCGAAGAAGTCCTGCTTTCACAGGATTTGCAGATACATGTCAAACCTGGGTGAGGTCTTTCGCTTCGTATCGAATTAAACCACATGCTCCACCGGTTGTGCGCTCCCCCGTCAATTCCTTTGAGTTTTAGCCTTGCGGCCGTACTTCCCAGGCGGGACACTTAACGCGTTAGCTTACGCCGACCAGAAAAATCCGATCAGCTAGTGTCCATCGTTTACGGCTAGGACTACAGGGGTCTCTAATCCCTTTCGCTCCCCTAGCTGTCGTCTATCAGCGTCATGAGTTACCTAAGTATCTGCCTTCGCCTTTGGTGTTCCTCTCGATATCAACGGATTTCACCCCTCCACCGAGAATTCCGATACTCCCGATAACCATCTAGTCTAGCAGTATACACAGCATTTCTTCGGTTGAGCCGAAGCCTTTAACCATGTACTTACAAGACCGCCTACAGAACGCTTTACGCCCAATAAATCCGGATAACGCTTGCACCCTACGTATTACCGAGGCTTCTGGCACGTAGTTAGCAGGTGCTTTCTAGAAAGGTACCTTCATTTTTTTATTCCCTCTCCACAGTGGTTTACGACCCGAAGGCCTTCTTCCCACACGCGGCGTCGCTGCGTCAGACTTTCGTCCATTGCGCAAGATTCCCAGTTGCTGCCATCCGTAGATGTAGGACCCGTGTCTCAGTGTCCTTGTGGGGGGTCGTGCTCTCACACCCCCTACCCGTCGTAGCCTTGGTGAGCCATTACCTCACCAACTAGCTGATAGGATACAGGCTCCTCTCTTCGCGACCGGTTAAGGTCTTTAACCCGTAGGTCATATGCGGTATTACCCCGCCTTTCGGCGAGCTATCCCCCACGTAGAGGTAGATTCCTATATATTACTCACCCGTCTGCCACTAAAATAGTATTGCTACTGTAATCGTTCGACTTGCATGCCTAAGGCACGCCGCCAGCGTTCATCCTGAGCCAGGATCAAACTCTCAAAAAGAGTTTAAATCCTAAGATTTATAACAAACAAATAAATGTTTGTAGTTTACTCAAAGTTAAAAACGGTACTACCATCTCTTTGAATTGTATTTAGATGTGTAGTTATTCACTTGTTAAAGCGCGAGTTTGTTTAATATATGAAGGCACAAAAAAACCCGCTGAGCGGGTTTCCCTTACGCTCAAGCAAGCAGAGTGTATTCACATATGTAGAGGGTATTGTAGCAGAAAATGTGAGGGGTGCAATAGGATTACGGAGATTGGGTGTGAGCTTTAATTAGATCAAATACTGTCATGACACTTCCTAGGCCACCTAGCCCTAAAACTAAGATCATCCCAGTTAATGCGATTTTGTCGTACAATGACATGGGTTCTTGATCTTCAACTTCCGAAAGTGGTGTGTCTTCCATACTCATACTTAAATTATGACAGATATGTCAAATTGTATGGGTAGAGTGCCAAGCGTAGGCGGATTTGACGATGGACTCGAGATCGGAGTGGGCTGGGGACCAGCCGAGCTCGCTTTGCAGGCGAGTGGAGTCGGCCACCAGCTCGTTGGCGTCGCCCGCGCGACGAGGCTCATATTTGACGGATACTGGTTTGCCAGAGACCCGCTCGACCATCTCGATAATCTGCTTGTTGGAGTAGCCTACCCCCGTGCCTGCGTTGTAGGCAGTGGTATCGCCGCCAGCCACTAATTTTTCTCCGGCGAGTCGGAAGGCCTCGGCTAGATCGAGCACGTGGATATAGTCGCGGACACAGGTACCGTCAGGTGTGGGGTAGTCGTCGCCAAAAAGCGTAAATTCCTTACCTGCCGATTGGGCATTAATAATATTGGGGATGATGTGGGACTCGTCGTGGTGATCCTCGCCATATTTTTCGGTTGCGCCGGCGGCGTTGAAGAAGCGGATGGAAATGGAATGGAAGTCATATGGTTCCTCGTACCATTTGAGCAGGCGCTCGATGCCGAGTTTGGTCTCACCGTAGGGATTCTCGGGCCTGCAAGGATCATCTTCGGGAATCGGGAGATGGACGGGGTTGCCGTATACCCCAGCGGTGCTGGCGAAGACGAGCTTGTTGATGTTGGAGCGGATCATGGCTTCGATTAGATTGCGGCTGCCACGTACATTGTTTTCGTAGTACTTTCGCGGCTCACGCACGCTCTCCCCCATTTGAATGTAGGCGGCAAAGTGCATGACCACGTCGGACTTGGTGTCGATCAAGGCTTTTTCTACCTCTTCGGCATGGCAGATGTCACCAACAATGGTGGGAAAGGCGGTGGTTTTGTCGGCTGAGTGGGAGTTGAAGTGATCAAAGATGGTGACCGAGTGCCCGGCTTTGACGAGTAAGTCAGCGGTGATCACTCCTATGTAGCCAGCTCCGCCAGTCACGAGGATGTTCATACCAACTGATTATAGCAAGAAATGCGATGGCACCGAGAGTGTCGAGCGCCCAGTCCTTAAGATCATAGCTACGACCAGGGATTCCGCGCTGGATGAGCTCGATGACGTAGCCATAAAAAGAAGTAATAGTGATGGCGGAGATCGTTGATCGTAGATCGGAGATCGGAGATATGGACAATTTGAGAAATACGGCAAGAATACCAAAAAAGAAAAAGTGACCTCCATTGGAAAGGATCCAATTCAGAAACGTATCTGGCGAAGGGCTAAAGTTGGGAATAGTGGTGAGATAGAAAGTATAAGCTGCCCAACTAAAAGTGAGAAACCACAAGTAAATTTTCTTCACTCTGAAATTGTAATTGATTTGAGGTATTTACGGTAGCCGAGGAAACCGGCGAGAGAAGATATTATCAGTCCGGACCCGACAAGAAGAGCAGTTTTCGCGCGTGCTTGGTTGAGCTTTAAGGCCTGCGAGGACTGTCCTTGCAGGCTTGGGGAGGGACTGATGCCAAAACCGGAAAGATCTATCTGGGTCGATTCACCGGCAACGGTCCCATCGGGAGGGGGAGACAAGTCGGGACTAGGACTGGGAGAGGGTTTGAGCGATGGTTTGGGAGTTGGTGTGGGGATGGGAGTTGGTGATGGCGAGAGACTAGGAGATGGATTGGGACTTGGCGTAGGGGTCGGGGTGGGACTAGGAACGGGGGTGGGAGCGGAGAGATTGATAATTAGAGGATCTGACTCTCCGGCTGATTTTTTGCTACTGCCTGTAAAACGGCGAAGTTCAAGTGTATATTCACCCGGCCCCTTGTAGTTAGTATCATCGACATGAAAACGAAGGTGGATTATGTTGCTCCAACTGGCATTGTGCGGTTCTGTTAGATAGAAATTATTGATAATGTATTCCGTTTCGGGACTACTAACATAATCAATCCAATCACCTTTATTATTTTGGGTTTCACCAAAAAAATAATCTCCGGATGTAGAGCGAAGTGCTCCCTGAAGGTAATAATTGCTCGTGCTGCCGAGGTAACCAGTCACATCAATGTTTATACCTGATACGGTCGCGTCATAAACTCGAAAATCAAGAGCATGTGCAGAATTGGCAAAAACAGAGATAAAGAGGCAGATAAGAACAAGGCGCCACATTAAACTAGTTTAACAAAAAGATAGCTAGGGAGTTTATCTCCAACAATAGTTATGACCAAAGAATCTAAGGCATGATGGGTAGCGTTGGGGTTTGGGGGCAGGAGTAATTCTTGGTGTGGAGGTGGGTCTGGGAATAGCTGTAGAGTGGAGGGTGGGCATAGACGTGGCAGAGGCGATGGGACTGGGGTTGAGCGTTGGTTGAGGAATCACTATTTGGGTGGCAATGGGAGATCGAATTGGAGCGGTACAAACCTGCCCGCACTCAGCAGCGGCTTTGGCGTAGGCGTTTTCATAGGATAGGCAATCTGTTTCAGGTTTAATTTCGATAGGATTCAAATTATTACAAGAATAAGTGTAACTGGCGAAGCCAGCTTGGCCGCAAGCTTGAGAGGCTTCAAAAGAAGTGGGGAGACTCTGACAGGCGCCGTTACCAATCACTAATCATATTGATATCTGCTGGGGTGGAAAGGCTCCTATAAAGAAATATCCCACCAACTACCAAAACGAGAAGAGAGACAAGACCGACAACGAGAGATTTTGATTTAGGTTTGAACCTAGACTTTAATTTCAGTTTCTTTTTGGGCATAGCTTGACGATAGCTGATTAATAATTAACATGCAAGTAGTAGTGGCTTTAAGGCAAGTGCCAATAAAGAGTTACTAGGCCATTATGATGATCTATTACAATACCTTTGCCCACTGTCCCAGTCATGCTACATTTTTGAGAGTCTTGTGTAGCATAGGCGGTCCCCGATTCTGCGGCGTAAATTGGAGATCCAAGAGTAGTTCGTTCATCGTGTGGATATGCAAAGTCTACCCCTGTATGGATACCAAGAATATATGATTCTCCATAATCTGCCGTGATAATGCTTCCAGGTAATGGATGATTAAATTGACCCAAGTAATCATGTGGATTAACTCTATTCCCGGTTACTTGACCATTTTCTATTTTAGCGCTGGAAAATACCTCAAAATGAAGATGGGGACCAGTTGAACAACCTGTATTCCCCACAGCCGCGATGACATCGCCTTTTTTAACTTCACCAATTTTAGTGCCGATAGCAGATAAAGCTCTTCGAATAGAATCTAAATCAGCCAAAGCGGTTGCACGAAGTTGCTGATATTTTTTTTCATCGTTTTTTGTATCAATAAGTAATTTATCTTTAGATGCTTTTTGGCTCGCAAGCGCAAGCTGTTGTGAATCAAGAGACTTTTTGAGCGTTTCAACTTCTGCTTGCTTAAGTTCTTTAATTTTCTTTTGAGCGCTTATGTCGAGTCTTGATTTTTCGAGACTAATGAGAATACTGCGGTCGTGATCACGAATTTTTTTGGCATATTCAATATTACGCAGAATGTCACTGAGACCTGAGCTCTGGGCAATGATAGATGTATCATATTTACTAGGTCGCATATATGTCTCTCGTACTCGTGAGATAAATAGTGTAGTGATGTCATCGAGAGAATAATTGATGCTTTCAATTTTTCCATCCAGATCAAGAATTTCAGTATTGAGTTTATCTAATTCATGGGAGGTAGAACTGATTTTTGCTTGAGTAATTTTAATTTGAGTATTCAAATAGTTGATTGCGGAGGCGAGTGTTTTAACTTGACCATCAAGTTGATTTAGTTTGGAATTACAGTCAGTAATGTATTCCTCAAGTGGACCTTTTTCTGTTGGACGAGGATCATCACATGTTATGGCGAGAGTTTGGGAAATACCAGATGATAGATACACAAAACTCAATATTAGTATTAGGGAAATAAAGAGAAAAAACTTTTTCATCGGCCGTAACGACGCGTTGCAATCAGACTCGCGAGCGCTCCGATCACAAGAGCCAAGAGAACTTCACCACCACCTAGCGCTAACATGACCCAGATAGGGACTGGGAGGAGGGGGATTCCTTCGAGAAAAGTCACGATGTTGGGAGTTAAGTAAAGGAGGGTGAGATAACTGAGTCCCCAACCAAAAATGGCACCGGAGACCGAGTAGATCATCCCTTCGGTTACGAATGGACTACGGATATACCAAGAGGTGGCGCCAAGGAGGGAAAGAGTATTAATTTCAGTTTTTCTAGCCGCAAACTTGAGACCTAAAATCATGACTATGGTGGTTAGCGAAGCAAGGATCAGGAGACTGGAGAGGATGATACCAGTCATGCGGATGCCGCTCACCCATTTTTTGAGCGTGTCGATCACGTCTTTTTGGAAGACTACCTCTTCGACGGCAGAGTTTTTTTGCATAACTCCGGCGATTGTTTCGAGATCGGTTACGTTTTTGGCGGAGACTTCGAGACTGGCGGGCAAGATGTCGGCGGTGACCATTTCTAAAAGGAGTGGGTTATCGGTATTTTGTTTTTTATAAATTTCGAGCGCGTCATCTTTGGAAATAAAGTGCATGGCTTCGACTGTGACGGCTTGACTGATGCTACTCTTGAGAGTTTCAACTTCTGCGGTGCCAGCCGTATCTTTGAAAAAGGCGGTCACCTGGGGACGCGATTCAAAATAGGAAAGCATGTGACTTGCTCCCAAGACGACGAGGGTAAAAATACTCACGATAAAGAAGGTCACGATGGTCATAAAAACCGCGGCGATTGATTGATAAGGGGAACGGCGAATGTGTTTGAAAGCGGTATGTTTTTGGGTCATGTTGACTCCTCTTTTTTATCTTCTTTTTCATCGTTATCCTTTTTGTGGTGGTGGTGCTCTGTCGAGTCGTGGACAAGCTTGCCGTGATCCAACCGGAGGCGACGAAGCTTCAAATCTTTGACTAACTCTATATCGTGAGTTGCCATTATGACAGTTGTCCCCTGCTCGTTAATATCCTGGAGGAGTTTAATAATCGAGAGGCCGGTTTTGGCGTCGAGATTACCGGTTGGTTCGTCGGCGAAGAGGACTTTGGGTTGGGGCGCGAGGGCGCGGGCAATCGCAACTCTTTGGAGTTCACCTCCTGAAAGTTGGATGGGGAAGTAGTGATCGCGGCCGGCGAGACCGGTTAACTCAAGTAGTTCGACCCGTCTTTTCTCGATGACGTCGGCTTTTAGTCCAATAATGTCGAGGGCGAGATCAATATTTTCGGCGATGGTTCGATCAGGGAGGAGTTTAAAATCCTGAAAGATGACGCTTACTTTGCGCCGTAAGAGTGGGAGGTTTTTGGGGGCGATTTTACTTAAATCATCGCCCTCTATAATGATCTTTCCTGAACTTATCGGGAGGTCTTTGATGATGGCACGTATGAGGGAGGTCTTGCCGGCACCAGAGTGACCTTCGACTATGACAAATTCGCCCTCGCCTATCGCGAAAGAGACGTCACTAAGTGCTTTAGTTCCTGTGCTAAAGCCGATGGTAACTTGGTCAAAAACTATCATTATGCTTACTTAAGAGGGCTCAATATTGTTGATCTCGGCGGCTTTGAGTTCGAGAACCTTGAGTTTGCCGATATCCATGAGCCAGCCAGCCTTTTTACCGGTGTTGGTTTGACCCCAAACCATCACCCTATCGCTAACGAACATGTCTAGGTCGACTACGGAAGAGGTGACGTAAACCCATTGGCTTTTATTAGCACCCCGCTCGATGTGGTGACTACCCTCGCCATCAATCCCCCCTGGTTGGAGAATGCCTTCAGCAGAATCGGGGAAAGTTTTCTCGTCGGCAGAACCAAAAACGTCATCCACTTTGATATCACTCGCACTGGTAGGGTTTTGGGAGAGGGTGGTTGGGCTGCTACCACCACCGGCGAGCAAGAGTTGTTTTTGGGCGATATAAAAGCCAGTACCTAAGCCGAGAAGAATCCCTATGATCACCATAATAGGTATAAGACGAGATTTTTTGACTGGTTCCATGACGGTGTCCTCCATTAGAGTATTTTCTTGCTTAATATTTGACTCGGTAAGATTGATTTGCTTGAGTTCGTCCATAACTATCCTCCAGTTATTGTATGCGACTTTCCCCACTATACCATACCTCAAGCTAACTGTTTTAGTTCGGCTTGGATAAAGGCGTCGAGGTCGCCGTCGAGGACTGCTTCGGCATCGCTCGTTTCGTAACCAGTGCGGACGTCTTTGACTAGCTTGTAAGGATGGAGGACATAAGAGCGGATCTGGTTGCCAAAACTGGCCACTTTGTACTCCCCTTTGGCGGTTGCGACCTCGGTTCTCCTTTTAGCTTCATCAATTTCCCAGAGTTTGGCTTTGAGTTGACACATACAGATATCGCGGTTACTTTGTTGGTAGCGCTCTTGGGTCGAGACAATGACAATTCCGCTGGGCTTGTGGATCAAACGGACGGCGGTACTAACTTTGTTTACGTTTTGTCCGCCGTGGCCCCCGGCGCGAAAAAACTGCCACTCGATGTCTTCATCCCTGACCTCCACTTCCGGCGTATCTTCCTTCACAGCCGGCAAAACTTCGACTAGGGAAAAGCTGGTTTGGCGGAGATTGTCGGCGTTGAAGGGGCTAAGCCGTACCAAGCGATGGGTCCCCTGCTCGCGCTTGAGGAGACCATAGGCGTTTTTACCTTTAAATTTGATGGCGACAGATTTGATCCCGGCTTCGTCTCCCCTTGTCTCATCCATGATCTCGTATCCCCAGCCAATTCGCTCGGCGTAGCGCAAGTACATTCGCTCAAGCATCCCAGACCAATCCATGGCTTCAGTGCCTCCCGCGCCAGCGTGGATTGACAAGATAGCATCTAAGCCGTCGAAGCGACCGGAGAGATAAGTGTGCATTTCAAACTTGCCGAGGGCGCTCTCGGCGATACCTACGTATTTGTCGATATCGTCCCCTAGTTCCTCGGCTGTCTCGGCGTCGCCAATCGTTTTTTCGACGTGAGAGTATGCGTCCAAGAGGTTGTCAATTTCAGATAAGCGCTGACTTTTCTTTTGAGCGTCAGATTTTTCCCAGAAATCTCCCGACTCCATTTCAGTGAGTATGTTTTTCTTTTCTGCCTGGATTTCACCCAGATGAAGTTTGGTTTTGAGGTCGCTCAGGCGGTTGCGTAAATCTGACATGGGTATATTCTAACAGGGAAATCTAATACTACTATTATTCGAATAATGGTAGTGTTGCGGATCAGGATGGCATATCAACTAAGATATGAGAGCCTTGACGCGGTCAATATTTTCTTTGTCGGGACCGGAGCCGTCACCGGGAACTTCGAGGATGAGGGGGAGATGAGAGAGCTTGGGATGGTTGATGAGGGAGCTTAGACCTGGTTCACCGATGAAGCCTTCACTGATATTTTGATGCATGTCGTGCCCCGAACCAAGCTTGGTTTTGCTGTCGTTTAGGTGCAATAGTTCGATTTTGTCCATTCCGATAGTTTCCTCGATCTCCTTAATCCACGTGGCAAGCCCCTCGGGAGTCGTAAAATTGTAGCCGGCTTCGAAGGCATGGGCGGTATCGAGACAGACTTTCAGTCTGTCAGATTTTAGTTGCGAGATAATAGATGCCAGTTCGGGGAGGGAACCAATTTTGCCTTGTTGACCGGCGGAGTTTTCGAGTAAGAGAATTGATTCTTTGGGAGTATTGGCAAGTACTTCTTTGATACTTTCTATTACAAAAGTCTTGGTAGCCGCCCATCCTCTACCCTGATGTGAACCAATATGGAGGACTATGCCTGACCCGCCAATGGCTGCACAATTTTTCATGTCAGTAATGAGAGCTATTTTAGATTTCTCGAGGAGATCAGGATTATCGGAAGCGAGATTAGTGAGATAGGGGGCGTGGATATAGACGGGATTGAGGTCTTTTTCATGGACGGATGAACGAAAGGCTTGGGCGTCGTGAATCGCATAAAGAGAGCGAGCCCACATGCGGGGAGAGCCGGCGAAGATCTGCATGCAGTTACCACCGATCGCGAGTGTGTTCAAAATAGCGTTTTGTAGCCCGCCACCAGTTGAAACATGTCCTCCGATTCGTCGAACATTTGACATATATTATCTTTCTGTTATATTAATTCTTATAAGGAGGGCGTCAACCGTTTGGATGATGGCCCTTTTTTATTGGCTGATAATTTAATACTTTAAAAGTATTAAGGGAACAATTAATCAGACTCTTAATTTGTAGATGTTCACGAATTTTCTGTAAAGTTTTTAGCTTATACTTACTACCCTTGACTAACTTATTTTTCAATTTATATTCATACATCGTAGCTCCCAAAAGTAGATCTGTTACCTGCAGTAGAGATAATCCTCTTGAATCTACTCTGTGAACCCCAGCAACCGCAAGTCTGGCCTGCTGTTTATTTATATGGTGTTTAAGATCAACTTCAAAGTGAACACCCGGGGGAGTAGTCATATAATCTGCGAGCACGATGAGAATTTCACTATTATGAAGTGATTTTGTGAGCAAGAACTCAGAGAAAACTTGATAGGCTTCATATGGATTATCATTAAACTCCTCATGAAAATCAACTGTGTCTTTGTTAATAATAACGGCACTAAATTTAATTCCGGGTGTTGCAAAGATAACATCTATACTGTCACTGAGTGCTGCCCATTTAACTTTGGTGATGGTATTCCATTTAATCTCGTCATAGAAATGATATTTCTGTCTAATATTCCGAATAGCTGTATCTAAATAATATGGTTGCATACACTTGACCATACCCAAACCAAAGTATCTATTGGTGGCGTCGTTGATAGAGCCTGTTTCGTCAAAAAAGACAAATGGTGTACGAATTTTTTTATAGTCTTTGGTATTCATTGTGTTGATTTATCCTCATATTCGGTGACGACACCTTTGCAAAATTCGTATTTAATCTTTTCGGCTTCTTTTTGCGGGAGATCTTTTAAAGTCTCCTGAGTTTTGGTCACGAGCTGGTTGATGATTGGTTCGGAAGCCCCACTGGTTGCGTCAGAAAGATATGCTTGACCATCTGCGAGGATATTACTAATGCTCTCGCCCAGGACAGAGGCAAGATCGCCCAGTTTGTCGCTTGCTTGGGAGATAATAAGCTGGTTTGAGCTAGACGATGGAGGAAGGCTGACGCGAAGCTGGGACTGGCGGTAGTATATATAGCCGCCATAGATTAGACCGGCGAGAAGAATTAACCCTAGCAAACGCTTCATAGCTTTAGTATAACCTACTCGTAGCGGAGAGCATCAATCGGGTTGAGCTGAGCGGCTTTGCGGGCCGGGAAAACGCCAAAGATGATACCGGTTGCGAGCGAAACGCCGAAGGCAAGCAGAATGGAATTCAGGGCCGGGGTGGCAGGGAAGAAACTGCGGATGGCGAGAGCGCCCAAGATCCCCAGGATAATCCCAATGGTTCCTCCAAGCGTCGAGAGAACGGCAGATTCGATCAAAAATTGAAGCATAATACTCTTGGGAGTGGCCCCTAAAGCTTTGCGGAGCCCGATTTCGCGAGTCCGCTCTGAGACGGCGACGAGCATGATATTCATAATCCCAATCCCGCCTACGACCAAGGAGATCGCAGCAATACCAGCAAGGCCGGCAGTGAGAGTACTAAGAATGGTTTGGATGGTTTTCAGAACGTCAGCTTGATCAGTCACAGAGAAGTCTTCTTTGTCTAGACGTTTGAGCATAATATTTTCGACTTTGGATTTGGCGCGTGCCATTTCCGCTTTATTAACCACTTGTACTAGAATATAAGTTATTTTTTCTTGACCAAGGGCGCTCCTGGCTGTTGTAAGCGGGATATAAACAGTACTATCAATGTCAGGACCGCCCATGCTGCCGCTACTTTTTGATTCGGCAACGCCGACGATTTCGAATCTGACTTTGTTGAGGGTGATATTTTGACCGACAGGGTCAACACCTGCAAATAATTTATCAGCAATTTTGCTACCGATCACTACAACTTTACGACTACTGCTAACGTCGGACTCGCTAAAGAAGCGTCCTTTGGTCGTTTTGGTATTTCTAACTTCGCTATATTCGGCGGTGGTTGCCATAGAATAACCCTTTTTTTTGCCCTGATTAGAACGAATATTGACGCTGCCTTCGATGACGGGGGCAATAAGACCCAATGGATAGCCAGTCCTGCCGATGGCAGTGGCATCGGATACCGTCAGCTTGGAGGTCATCATGGAAGTCATGGATTCTTCACTAAAACCCCCTTCCTCGGTAACGAGATCTCCGGGGGAAACATAAAGTAGGTTAGAACCTAAACTTTCGAACTGTTTCTCGATAAAGACAGTCAGACCATTGCCAATTGAAGTCAAGAGAATCACCGACAA
Organism: bacterium; assembly: GCA_043827085.1. GTDB lineage: Bacteria > Patescibacteriota > Microgenomatia > UBA1400 > UBA12108 > CAJAUT01. The sequence continues at coordinate 18,033 of JBDRPO010000009.1, forward strand.
AACACCAATGACAACGCCGAGCGTGGTTAAGAATGAGCGCAGTTTATTGCGGGAAATGGAGATGAAGGCAGAGCGTGCGAGAGTAGTAAATTGCATATGGTTTATGATTTAACCTTTTTGGAAGTGTCGGAAACGATCTTCCCATCAAAAATCTTAATGATACGATGAGCAATTTGGGCGAGTTCCAGGTCGTGTGTCACTATCACAATGGTACGGCCCTCTTTATTTAGTTTCTTTAAAATTTCTACTACTTCGTGGCCGCTTTTACTATCTAGATTCCCCGTTGGTTCATCGGCAAAAATAATGGCGGGATCATTCACGAGGGCGCGGGCGATCGCGACCCGCTGTTGCTGACCACCGGAGAGTTGATTGGGATAGTTCTTGAGTCTTTCCCCTAAACTTAGGTCGACGAGGATCTGTTTGGCTTTGCCAGTTTTATTTTCCAAAGTGCTGTTATAGAGAGTGGGGAGCAAAACATTTTCGAGAGCGCTCGTGCGAGACAAGAGATTAAACTGCTGAAAGATAAAGCCGATGTACTGATTCCTGAGCCGCGCGAGCTCATTTTCGTTCATGTCAGAGACATTGTGGCCGGAGAGTTCGACGATGCCAGTACTTTGCTTGTCGAGAAGTCCCATGATGTGCATGAGGGTGGATTTGCCACTACCGGATGGCCCTACGATGGCTACTAGCTCACCTTGATTGATCGTGACTGAGATGTCATCGAGGACTTGGAGATGTTCTTCGCCGAGTTCGTAGACTTTAGAGATGTGTTTGACTTGGACAACCGGTTGGGTAGGTTTATTTTTTGACGTAGACATGATCAGATTCCCCCAAGCCCGACAAGATCTCGACTATCCCGCGATTTTCGATTCCTGTTTCAACTGATTTTTCGAGGTATTTTTTGCCTGATTTAACTAAAACTTTGGTACTGCCGTTGACTCCGCTAAAGGCACTGGAGGGGAGAGTGAGAGCGTCATTACGTTCTGAAAGGATGACGGCGGCCGTGCCGTTTAAGCCGAGGCGTAGATCTGCTGCGATATCGGGGGGCAGTCCTAATTTGACTTCGTAGGTTGTGCCAGCCGAGGTTTCTTTGGGACTGTAGGAAATAGAGAGAATAGAGGAGATGATGTCGCGATCAGGGAAGGCGTCGAGAGTGATAATAACCTTTTGGCCAACCGAAACACGCTTGAGATCAGTTTCGTCAAGATCGGCAGAGAAGTAAAGTGAGGTTGGATCAATTATGGTCCAAGTGTCAGTCGCGAGGACTTGGACGCCCGTCGTTTCAACGGGGGCGTGCACCAAAATCCCCGCGATGGGGCTCGTGAGTTTGGCAAGTTTGAGATAAAGATCCTGATATTCGACGTCTTTGACAGTATTGTCTAGTTGGTACTGATTTTTCTCGAGTAGACGCGTGAGGGTGCGAGCGAGGTCGCCACCTGGGACAGAATTGTCGTTGTCGTCGATGGTTTGGTCGAAGGTGCCTCTTTGGATGGCGTAGAGATTGAGTTTCTGCTCGAGAGATTTTTGGAGTTGGCGGGTATCGACTGAAGCCAGGGTCTGCCATTTTTTGACGGTATCCCCTTCTTTGGCACCTAAATAAGTGACAAGTCCGCCCGCGCTAAAGCGGAGAGTGGCTGAGGTACCGGCGGTGACTTTGCCGGATAGCTCCAAGGTTTCTTCGATGTGACTTTTACTGACGGTGTATTCTGTGTAGCTAACTTTTTTGCCTTGGACATAGCGATATCCACCAAAGATCAATACCACGATTATGATCCCGATAATTAGTTTATGAGATTTGAGCCACGCAAACATATGACTTTATTCTAAGCTATACCATTGGAAAATGCTAGTCTTAGATCTGGAAAAGATTACCCACGACCATACCCATGAGGACAGCAGAGCCACCGAGCAGGAACATCTTGAATGCGTGTTTCCATGGATGTGGGCGGCCGAAATAGAGGAAAGTTCCGTAGCCGAGACCTAAAAGACCGATTAGGGACAAAATGACGGAGACCGTAATTGCGGTACTACCCGTGAGGAAAGCGTAGGGAAAAAGGGGAATTAGGCCTGCGAGACAGTAGGAGATGAGCATGGTGGCGCCACCTTTTATGGCTTCTATTGTTTGGAGTGGGTCGCCCGCCATTTCCTCGGTGGTTTCTTCGGTCAAGAAACTACCTACTCCCATGGAGAAACCCTCGACGACAATCAACACGAGACCAGTCGTGAGGATGGCACGGGCGGAGATGTCGGCGGCCGCGACACCTGCCAAGAGCCCGACTGTTGAAACGAGTGAGTCCTCGACGCCAAAGATGAAATTTCTGAGGTAGGTGTCGTGGGGAGCATGGTGATGGAAAACCTTAGTTCGCAAACGAAACGCACCACTAGCGGGTAAAATGCCCGAACTAGGAGGTGTTCATGAGTCATCATCATTTATCCCTGTACGAGCGGGAGCAGTTAGCCCTGCTTCGGGTTAAGGGAGTCAGCTTTAGAGAGATTGGGAGACAGTTAAATCGGAGCCATACGACCCTCTCTCGGGAGTATGGCAACAAAGCTAAATATGGACGAGCGTATATCCCCTGCAAAGCCCATGAGAAAGCTGAGAAGGTAGCTGTTGATCAACGCACCAAAGCACCACTCAAAAATCCCGAGGTCTTCCTCTATGTACGGGAGAAACTAAGAGACGAGCATTGGAGTCCTGAGATCATAGCTGGGAGACTGCCCATAGATAAACCTGGGCAGTCTATCCACTTTGAAACCATCTATCGCTATGTCCACAACTCCAAGAAGACGGGAAGAAAAAGGCTTTGGAGATTCTTGACCAATCACCACCATCGAAGGAGAAAGAAACATGGCAGATCAGTTAAGGTTGCCGAGTATTTGCGAGCCACGCCTCTGGTACAGCGACCATCGGAAGCCAATGATCGAAAGGTGGTGGGTCACTGGGAGACCGACAACTTGGGTGGCAAAATCACCGACAAAAGTACTATCTCTGCCACCATTGAGAGGAAGTCTAGGTACGCCATTTTGAGGAAACTCAAGAACAAATCGAGTATCAGGAAGATCCATAGTATCAAGTCTGAGGTGGAGCAATTTCCCAAAGAAATGAGGAAAACCTTGGCCATAGATAACGGCCCAGAAAACGCCAAACACCGCCTTCTTAAAGGTGCCTTCAAAGACGGTGTCTATAGTTGTCAGCCGTACCATAGCTGGGAAAAAGGATCGGTCGAAAACACCTTTAAAAGAAGTCGCTATTTCATCCCCAAAGGGACTAGTCTAGACTCCGTGTCAGTCCACAAAGTTCAGCTCGTGGAGGACTGGCTCAACCACACTCCTAAGAAGTGTCTCGGGTACAGGACTCCGTATGAGATAATAAAGTCGGAACTGGAATTACTTAAACAACAAGGTGGTGCGTTTCATGTGCGAATGTAGGAAAGACGGAAGATACTCATATATGTCCTATAGCTAGTGTCGGGGCGTCCGGTAACGCTCCGGAGCCCTACGCACCCCATGCGCAGATACTACTATTATACTACGCCCCGACTATTCCAATTTTAGAGAACATGTTCATTTTATCATGACATTAATGCCTTGACATTATGGGTAATATTTGGGTAAATGATATTATGACAAAAACTATTGCAAGACTGGCTAACTGCTCAAACCCAGAGTGTAAGCGAGTATTTAAACGAAAAGCAAGCGCTATACAACCTTCCGGTCTGACTTTCTGCTCGCACCGGTGTGCAGCTGGTTATACCAATACTCATAGAATAAACCCAATGAGCATCAGACGTATTGCTAGACTAGAAAAGCAACCTAAATGCGAGAACCTATTATTGCGTATCAGTGGGCATAAGATAACCTCCTAGAGATTGAATACTAGTTTAGTAAGTATAGGGGTGCAAAGGGAATGTAAATAGGTTAGGTTAGGCGCGAAGCAACATCATCCCAGTTTACGATCGACCAAAAAGCGTCGACAAATTTAGCGCGATCGTTTTGGTAACCGAGATAGTAGGTATGCTCCCAAACGTCGAGGACGAGAAGAATTTTGGTGTCAGCGACGACCATAAGGTTGTGGTTTTGGATCTGGATAACGTGCAAATCTTCCTCATCCTGGATGAGCGCAGCCCAACCAGAGCCCTCGACACCTTTCCCTGCACCGGCAAACTCAGTCTGGAAAGCCTCGAAACTCCCAAATTGTTCTTCTATTTTTGCGAGAAGAGTTCCTGAGGGAGCATTGTCTTTTTTGCTCTTTCTAAGATTTTGCCAAAAGATAGAGTGGAGTTTGTGACCATTCATGTGAAAGCTAAGATCGCGCATGGTAGCCTTGTAATCAATCTCCATCCCCTCGCCTGCCCTTGCTTTTTCGAGTTTGTCCATGGCAGCATTCACCCCTGTCACGTAAGCTAAATGGTGACGGGTGTGGTGGAGGGTCAGGGCTTGTTTACTGATCACGGGCTCAAGTGCGTCGTATTTATAGGGTAAGTCGGGGAGTTCAAGACGTTTGTGTTTCATATCTGGATTATAGCACCATCCTACGCATAAAGCTACAGAGTGGCACGGCGTATCTTGTCCCAGTGGGGACCACGACGACAGAGATGGGTAAGATCACTGGGATTCTTTAAGATGGCAGCGACAGCGCGCTCTAAAAGGATAGTATTTTGAGAACCTTTAATCAGGATGTGGGAGTGAAGAGAGAGACGAGAGCGAAGATATTTAGTCAAATCGGACATATGAGTGAAATGGTGGACCGGAAATTTGTGAGAGAGGAGGACAGGTAAAGTGTACTTCCCGGTGAGAGGGCCGAAAAGGATGGCTTCATTTGAAAATTCCATGAGCCAGTCGGCTAGTTCTTTGTGAACCTGCTTGGTACTAACCCCAAGCTCCCGCATATCGCCAATTACGGCGATTTTCTTTTTTGTGCCGGCTAGTTTTTTTAGCAGTTTGAGGGACTCGAGCATGGTGAGCGGACTTGCGTTGTAGGAAGAGTCGATGATGGTCGAGTCATTTTGGCCGGGGAAAATCTGGAGGCGTCCAGCGGGGGCTCGATACTTTGCGAGGGCTGGAATACTATGGGAGGGAGGGATACCAAGCCCAGCTGAGGCGGCGATCGCTGCGGCAAAGTTGTAGGCGAATGGCTCGGGGTAGACATCAGGAAGAGAGAGAGTATAAACATGTCCTTGGTAGCGGAAGCGGAAGGTTGAGCCACGAGAGTCGAGGTGAGATCTTAAAATTTGAAGATCAGCTTTCCCGGACTGGCCGATTGTGATCTGACGGGCGGTGACATTTTTCTTTTCTTGAACCAATTCTTTTTGATCAATATTAATGATGGTGACTCCTCCTGCCTCGACACTCCTTGCCAGTTGCATCTTTTCTTTGGCAATAACTTTGATTAGTTTACTCGCTCTCCTTCCGGGACTAGTATCTTTGACGAGGTGGTCAAAAGCAGCAGTGTGAACAAGACCGGCGTTTAGCACAACAGCCACGTGGGGACGGACGATACTCAGGAGATAAGTCATATTTTTGGGCGCGTCGGGACTATCTACGCCCATCTCGACGACGTAGTAGTCGAATTTTTCCTGGTTTGTCAGGAGCTTAACGGGAGACAGGATAATGAGGCGCAGCCAGTCGAGGAGAGAGTATGAAGTGGGGGTAAGACCCAAAATGTTAAGGGGGATGCCAGACTCAGAGTTGGCGTGTTTACTGTGTTTGACCTGACCACGTGTGCACAAGATGTGAACCAAGGCGAGACGAGTGGAGGTTTTCCCGGCTGAACCGGTCACGCCAATAATGATGGCCTGGGGATTTTTCTGGAGCTGAAGGCGCGCCAGAAAACGAAAGTAATGAAGGAGCAGATGAGAGAGATATTTTTTCATAATAATATTATTATTTATTTAACTCATTAGCGAGTGCTTCGGCTTGTTGGGCGTCAGCTTCGTCCCCTTTAATTCTTTGTTCTTGATCAGGACTTAACCAAGCTTTATCCTTTATAGTCTTTAGGATTTCATCGGCAAGACCAAGACGACGCCGGAGAATTGTTAAGAGCAAGTTGAGCTTACCCTGATCGATGCCATTATAAGCTACCGCCTTCTCCCAAGAGGGAGTGATCTCCCGTAAGTTTGTTGCGAGGCTTTGCCAACTATCGATGGTGTCTTGACTATAGTTAGCCGACAGATAACCACCGAGGTGTCCTACTATCACTTGGGTGGGACAACCATTAATTTCTTTCGTAACGGCGGAGACGCCGAGATCGGTATAGTCTTTGTTGAGAACTTGCCCGGCGGAACTGGCGTGGAAAAGCAAGTTTTGTAATAACTCCTGCGCCGAGAAATGACCATAACTAATAAACTCACCAAGGACAATATTTGAGTAGCCAGCGGTGGTGACGGCTTGTTTGAGGCCAAAACTAGTTTTTTCGTCCGCTAATAACTTGTCTCCCCGCAAAGAGCTCGATTTGGTGAGGGCAGATTTAAGCGAGAGGGCAGGCACGCCCTTTGTTTGGCGCGCCTGGTTAACAAGCGTGGCAAATTCGGGTGGTGAAAGCGTCGGCTGACCTAGAAGCTGATCATCTTGCGTGGGATCACGCCAGAGTGAACGATAAATCTGCTGCTCTTTAAAAGGCAAAACAAATTCAATGTCACTATCTATGACAAGACCTAGTTCAAAGCGGGAGTCAGAGGAAACTTTGCGGTTGTCGCCGAGGACAAAATAATTACCTTGGGGAATAGTGATTTTCGCGCAGTCTTTGAGAAAAGTACCCCCGTAAGTGGAGCGTGGAGAGGCAATGTAGGGCTCAGCTAGGAGGGCGTTATTGTGGTAAACAAAACCGTCGCGGAGTTCGATCGTATCGCCTGGTACGCCAATTACTCGTTTGACAAAGCCGGCAGTGGTATCTTTATTTTCGGCTTGAAGGATCATAGCGGTTTGCGCGTTTTTGAATGCGACAATGTCACCAAATTGGGGAGTGCGGTGAAGGAAGGTGTGTCCCAGGGCGGTAAACCCGGCAAAGCGATGATAGAGGCGAGGGGTGGTGCGATATTCTTCGATGACTTTTTGAGTCTCATCTTCGGGACCACCTTCGTCTTTGGACCAATAAAGCGAGGGATACATGGAGCCAGTCCCTATTACCGGGACAGGGATAGTACGAAGACCCACAAGTTTGGCAACTTCGGTCCACGCTACACCGACGACCGGAACGCCGATTAAAGCAACAAACAGAACAGGGATGAGATAGAGAACTAATTTTTTTGACATATCTTGGAGAGATGAGGCAGGATTTGAGTGAGCAGATCTTTGGAAATTAACGATTGATTGGCTGGATCAAGGAGCTGACTACAAGTCACAACCCCGGCATTAAATAGTCGTATTTTGTCGTCTTTGGTCAACCCGTCAATGATAGTCACGGGGTGAAGACCGGTGTGTTCGATCAGATCCATGATCCCCTCGCCTTTGGGGTAACCCCAACTGGTGAGGCGGATATTTTGATATTCCCCATATTTGATGGCGTCGGTAGAGAAGCGGGTATTGGTGATAATCCAGGGGCGAGTTGTACCATTTTTCCAGTTACTTTTGAGGTCGTCGTAGCGGGCTTTGATGTAGAGTGTGACGCGCACATCGGTTCTTTGACTGTGATTTTGGTGAAATTTGGCTTCGACAAAATAAGTGACATCGTCCTTTTCGGCTACTACATCTATTTCATGGGGAATACAGCTACCCATAATGGTTTGGTTGATTTGAGTATGATACCCGACAGCAGTCAAGAGGAGGGCAACATATTTTTCAAAGGGATATCCTGAGGGGCCTAGTTCTGAGAGGGCATCTTTAAGGTTATATTTCATGGCGAGATGGGGAGAGTCGGAGCGTACCAAAAATTCTTTAATCATGGAAAAGATTTCGTTGGTTTGGATGCCGTCGTACAGGCGATCGCGAATCATGCCAAGCATTTCGTCCTGCATAGATTCTGGGACTCCGACACGGGATGCGGAGGTGCGAATTTTCTCTTCGCTATATGGCTCTTTGGTGCCGTCAATTTTGGTGACTAGGGTCGCCATATACCTCCTAGAACATACAAAAAGTATAAAAAGAAGAGAGCAGCAATAATGAGCATAAATTGGCGGCCCCAATTGGGTTGGATCAATTTGGGTAAGCGCCGATTGAGGATGAGTATCAAAATAAAGGCTACCATCATGGCCGCTGCATTGAGGACGGCGCCGAGCGTCAAAATGGCACGGGGTTCGGTGGCACCGAAGTATAAAAAGATGGCACTAAAGATGAGTTCGCTCCAGAGCACGAGATAGAACATCTTGGAGGCGTTGACCTCGTCATCGTGTTGAAACTTGAGGAGAAGGATGTTTTCGGCGATGATGCGGGAGGCAGATTCAAGGATACCGAGCTGAGTAGTAAAAAGCATGAGCACTCCTACGAGCACGAAGAGAGTTCCAATCAAGGGGGTGGTGGCGAGACTAATCATTTCGGCTTCTTTAAAAAAGAATGCCATGCCACCACTTGAACTTACGCCGTGGGCGGTAGCCATCGAGAGGACACTGAGGAGGATAATGGTCGCGAGGCCAATACCCCAGAAAACGATTGCGTGTTCGGTACAAACTAGGCGCCACCATCTGCGCCAGCGGGAAAGATTTCCTGCAGAGAGCGAAAATAGTTGGCCGTCAAGCCGGTGAGAGGCATCTCCTGCAAGAAGAGTTTTGATGCCGGTGTCATATTTACCCATACCCATGCCTTTCTCCTTGATATAGTAGCTTTGAGCCAGGTTAAGGTTCCCGCCACCACCCGAATAGGCGAAGGCGCCGAGGAAGGCTCCCATCGCAATTCCCTGGGGGAGAAATCGATACCCCTCGCCGATGCCCACCAGTCCAGATAATAGTGCACTCCAGTCGGAACCGCGAGCCATATAGAATGTGAGGATGGCGACGAATGGTACCCCAAACATGAGAAGGGTTTTTTGAACGCGCTCCATAGTCTGGTAGAGAGTACGTCCGGAGGAGAGGATGAGGCCAGTCAAGAGAATAAGGACAACAGCAGTTTGAGGGATGGGCAGAACAGGGAAAACATGGTGAAGCAAGGTAGCTGAGGCCGTCACAAAACCGGGGAGCGCCCACGGAATGACGGTCGAGAAGACAAACCAAGCTGGGATGATTTTCCCCCAGCGCCGCCAGCCGACGAAAACTGATTCGCCCCAAGCTAGGGTATAGCGCATGATCTCGGTGTTTAAAAAATACTGGAAGGTAATGCCCACAAGCCCCCCCCAAATGATGCCGAGGCCGTACAACGAGACTAGGTAAGGCCACATAATGAGTTCGCCGCTGCCGAGGGCTAGGCCCAAGAGAATAAAGGAAGGACCAATACTCTGGCGGAGAGTAATGGGCTCAGGGAGCTCAGTGCTTGTTTTGGCCATGACTTAACTATAGCATGTTAAAATCCAGATATGGACGGGATATTGCCAGTATATAAACCAGTGGGAATGACCAGTTACGACGTGATCCGGGAGTTTAAACGCATAGTTCATCCTGACTTCAAGATTGGGCACGGGGGGACACTAGACCCGTTTGCGAATGGGGTATTACTGTTGTTACTTGGTAAGGCAACCAAAAAAATGAATGAACTTATGGAGTTGCCCAAAATGTATCGTGCCGTGGCGAGACTGGGGGCGAGGAGTGATACACTCGATTGCACGGGTACAATCGAGGACATACCAACAAACCAACAAACCAGTGCATCAATGAAAGACATTAAACAGGCGACAGGTAAATTCGTAGGAGAAATTGAGCAAGAGATACCGGATTATTCGGCGGCCAAGATCAACGGACAGCCGCGATATAGATTGGCTCGGCGGGGTGAGATGATGGAAAAGAAAAGTAAGATTGTGACCCTTTATTCTTTAACAATAGAAAGTATTGGGAAGGACTTTGTTACGTTTACCGCAACAGTTTCGAGTGGGACATATATACGGCAACTTTCGTATGATATTTTTAAGTCGATGGGAATCGAGAGCTATTTAGAAGCGCTAACGAGGACTAAGATCGATGACTTTAATATCGAAAAGTGCTGTCAAATTAACGATTTTCAAACAGAAAAATGGAAAACTATGATGATACAATGATTTAAATCATTATATTGAATTGATATGTGGAATGGCGGCGGTGATTGCACGTTCGCGGTGAGTGATAATATTTTTGGCTAGTTTTTCTTTCATCGAAAGAGTGTGAATTTGATAAAGCATTTGTTTGTATTCTGCCGAAAAGAATAATGGCTGAAATGGTAGTCCTTCCTCACGGAATTTGTGAGGTTTAATTACGATGCGACCTGGAAGGATGCCAGAAAAAGTTTTGGTAGGTATTCCCCTTTTGGCAACGGCAATGACAGTGCGAAATTTCGCTTGTCTATCACCCTCTTTGATATCTTTCATACGTTCAAGACAATAAGAGATGATCTCTTCATCATCCATTTTGTAGCCTTTCCAGCGACGGACGTGAATACCCGGCTCGCCACCTAAGGCATCGATTTCGACTCCCGTATCATCGCCCAACACAATCACATCTGCTTGGATCGCGCCGCTGTACGTCTCAGCTTTCAGGATGGCATTTTCTTCGAGAGTTTGATCTGTTTCTTCGATGTCTAGCTCGATGTTAAATTCACTGGGTGCGTGAATAGTGATGCCATGACCAGTAAATAGTTTGCTGACTTCACTAAACTTACCTGGATTGGTCGTGGCGTAGATTATTTGTTTCATGCGGCTATTTTCCGGTCATTTTTAAATAGTAACCAGTAGAGATAAGTAATGGGAAGTGAAATGAAGGTTAGAATGACCAAGGCTTTGGCAGGACCCCATGTATCGGCCAATCCACCCAATAACACGCTCATAATGGCAAATCCGACACTGCCACCGAGAGAGTTGAGAGAACTCATGGTCGCGCGCTGGTGATTTGTAAACTCATGTTGCATCAGGGTTTTTTCTGCAACTGAGCCTACCCCGTACAATAGAGAAGGAACTGACGTAATGATTGGAGAAAAGATGGTTGGGATGCCATAGCCAATAAAACTGGCGAGCTTCCCTACTATACTGTCTAGTAAAAGAATTTTTACTTCGGTATATTTGCGAATGAGCTTACCACTGAAGAAGAAACTCAACGAGGCACCGAAACTGGGTAGCGTGCGAGAAATACCTATTGCCCAAAGCGGCCAGACAGTAGCTGTGAAGGCTGACGAAAATTCCCATTTTATTTCGCTGATTGAATAACCCAACATTGAAGCTAAGCTCAACAAACGAAGCTTCTTGTTGTGTATAAAAAGTCGAATAGCCTCTTTAACGTGGGCATAAATATTTGTGTCGAGTTTTTTTCTTGACTTGGGTTCAATGAAACCATAACTTACACCAAGCATGATTACTTGGGAAATGACAGATAGCCACATGAGATAAGTGAAAGAATAGTTGGCGATAATCCCACCTGAAAGAGCGGAGAGGCCCATGGCTAACTGTTCGGCTGAACTCACTTTGCCTTGATATTCGTGATAATTCTGCTCCATTTTATCGTCGGCGAGAGTATCGAACAAAAAGGCATCGTTGTTGCCGCTATAAAAAGCGCGGGATAAGCCTTCTAAAATGGCACCGGCGACTAGCCACCAGTAGGAGAGGCCGATGGCATAGAGAATAAAAGCAATCACGCGAGCCCAGGAACCAAGGATAATAGTACCGCGACGGCCTACCCGGTCGGACCAGATGCCGGTCGGAACTTCGAAGACCGCAGAGGCGAGCATGGTGATACCAAAGACAGAGGCACCGAGGGTATAAGAACCAGAGACACGGGAGAAGTAGATGATGGCGAGGGGCGCAAACAGACTGAAACCGATCAGGAAGTTAAAGATCTTTAGTAAGCGAACATTTTTGCGGTACATGAGGGAATTATACTCTCAAGAATGCTTGGCGAGGTAGAGCTCGAAATATTTGTAGGCGGTGATGGTGGGACCATCTTTGATGGCACCATTTTGGATCATATTTTCTATTTCTGTGGGAGTGACCCAGCGCGTTTGCATCCCCTTCTCGCTGGGCTCGAGTTTTTGTTTCCCAACCGTGAAATCGAGTGCTATGTATACATAGCCGATTTGAGTGAGATGACCTGGAGCAACCCAAAATTCCCCGATTAATTTTAGCTCTTTGGCACTAAGTCCTGTTTCTTCTTTTAGTTCAACCCGGGCTGCCTCTTTGGGAGCCATAGCTTCGGCGTGTCCGGCGGGAAACTCCCAGGAGATAGAATCAACGGCGTAGCGATACTGACCGATAAGGAGAAGTTTTTCTCCGTCCCAGGGAACTATCCAAACTGCTGGATCCTTATGGACGATGCCAAAGGTAACCTTGTCACCGTGATTGGTTATGAGCTCGTCTTCGGTGACCGTCATGTAGCGGTTCTGATAGACTGTTTTCGAATTAAGTTTTTGCCACGTCATATCTTTATCCTTACCGCGCGGATGGCGAGGAATAGTGGGAACTCTGCACGGGCGCGGTTTTCGGCTCTGGCGGCCTTACCGATACTCACTTTGTCCGAAGTCCATTCTTCTATGTCAGTCACTACCATCCCGGCGGACTTGATGGCGCGGGCGAAATATTCTAGGGGAGAGTGATAGCTCCAAGTGAGCGGGGAGTCTTTGAGTCCTGGGTGGGCATTTACGGGAATTTCGAGGGGGGAGAGATAGCGATTGACTCGACGATATTCTAGTTTATTCGCCTCATCTTTGCCCCAACTGCTTTGGCGGGGGATGCGAAAACTGGGGTGATTAATGACCATAACCAAGTCCCCTTTCTCTTTGAGTGAAGCACCAATATGTTTGACGGCGCTCTCCCCATCTTTCATGTTTTGGAGGGCAAGGATACATACCGCGTGATCAAAGGAACTCTCTGGGACTGGTAGACCATGGGTCGCGTCGGCGACAAAATATGAGTGTTTGCCGTTTTTATCCATGGTTTTGGCTTGCATGATTAGTTCGCTAGAGAGGTCAATCCCCACATAGTTGACGTCGTGAGTGAGACCTCGTGCATATACACCCTGACCACAACCCACATCAATGACTGACTCTCCAGGGAGTGGGTCAAGGAGGGACTTTAGGCGTGGGAGAATGACGTAAACGTGGAAGTAGTGACCACCCTCGCCCACAATGCCGGAGTACCATTTGGCGACGGGAGACCAAGAAGTAGATTTCATTGTGACTTATCCTTGAAAGTGATGATCTCGCGCCAGGGTTTTTTGCGGTCGATCACAAGCCGCCAGCCAAGGAGTTCAAGCCCAATCACCCCTACCCACCATCCCGGAAGGATAGGGAGAATCATGCCCAAGATCCCAAAAATGATGAGAAAAATTCCTACGGCTTTCTTGAGTTTGGATTTAACGTGTTTCTCCATAGAGAATAGTCTAACACGCTAGACTTCTTCTTTAATGAGGAGTGAGCTCAGGGGGAACGAACTAACGATCAATAATGCTAGGGGGAGAGAGTAGGTAGCTACTGCTCCGATGGCCGGATTGAGTGGTACTAGAACAAGGCGCCTGAGCATACCAATCGAGGAGAGAGTGGTGGCGCGACTACGCGAATCAATGTATTTATTGGCGATGCTACTAATATAGGTTGCTCTCGTGTAGCCGATGCCCCCGCCGACTATGATGAGTAAGATGAGTGAAGTCCAGTGTTTAAAAACTGCCGCGAATACTAGAGAAGCGGTAACGAGAAGAGCACTATTTTTGAGATAGGCTTTCCCTTTTCCTAGAATTTTTTCCAACGTCACAAAATTGGAGGAAACAAGAATTTCTGAGAAGAGGAGGAGGGCATGGGCGAGGCCGAAGTAGATTATTGGTATACTCAAATTTTTCATGATTGGCTGGTAGTACCAGACGACAAAATAGGCGGCGGATGAGACAACCACTGAGTCAAATGCCAGTGTGCGAATAATTGGGTTGTGGCGGATTTCTTTAAAACCGTGTTTGATGATGTCGGTGTAGCGGCGTGACTCTAATTCAGAGTGAAGTTTTGGTTCGGGGATAGACCAAGCAAGAGCTCCGGCAATCACCATGGGGATTGCAGTCATGAGCTGAGGGGCGTTTAGTCCCCAGCGCGCGGCGATAAGACTACCTATGGGAGCAGCCGCCATCATTCCTGCGAGCGTAATGGCATCGGCACGACCCATGATTTTTTTACTCTCTGGCTCCCTCCCCTGACTTTTGAGCGTGTCGTAAAGGAGGGCTTGATCGGCGCCGGAGTTGAGCGCGTAGCCGACGGCAAACAAAAACTCGGCGAGTAAGAAGACATAGAACGAGGGGATACTGCCATAGATGAGGGTGGCAATCGCAACCATGATGGCACCCATGACTAAGCTATGTTTGCGACCGATTTTGTCGGCAATAGCACCGGTTGGGATTTCAAGTACAAATACCCAGATGCTAAACCATGATTGGAGGAGTTGAGCTTGGAAGAGTGAAATGTGGCCCCAGTCGGTGAAGAAGGGTACGAGAACTGCAGAAAAGAACGCGAAGTTTTTGAAAAATGCGTATAAGTAATTACGGTTGATTGGGTCGCCCCACCACTTGCGAAGAGTCATTAGGTGATTATATCGTGTTGCCTTAATAGATTATCGCGAATTATACTTCATTTATTTTAGACAATGATTCATTAAGAGCAGCTTCTATGAGTTTTTCTAATTTCGAGTAATTACCTGCGTCAGCGGCATACATGGCATTTAGATACCGCTGTCTATCCTCGTCGTTATCGACTTTTATTTCTATTGGTGGGAGATTTAGTTTTAGAAGAATGCAAATCGTGAGCATGCGAGCGAGCCTACCATTGTAATCCTGAAATGGGTGGATCAAGACAAATCCGTGTTGGACCCAAGCTAGGAGCTCAACTACCTTATGAATATACTCATCACTGTTTGATTCTAGATGTTTAATGCGCTCTTCTAGATCTGCGCAAAGATTGGTAATAAGTAGTGGAACCTGATTAGGTTGAACTGCCTCCTTGCCAGAAAATTCGACTCTAATTGTGCGGAATTTTCCTGCCCATTCAAGGAAGATCCAGCCGAACGCAATATGGTGAATAGATAATATTAGATCTGGAGTTATGGTTTGAGAGTAATTTTTGGAAATGTAGTCTAAACCCCTTTTAGTACCTTCGAGCTCTAAGAGTAATAACTTTGAACGTGGGATAATTCCAAAAGCAGTTTGCTTATATGAAGTTGCCCCTTTGGGCTTAGTTGATGTTCTTTTCATCTAACGATTGTTTTGACCATACGGCGAGAAACTCGCTCACCCTCTAGCTTGGTGGTACGAAAGATTATTTCTGACATAAAAGACCGTAAAAAAGATAAGTTCTTTTGTTTCTTTTGAACCGTTTTCTTGTATTTTTGATAGTTTTTCAGTAGCTGTGATTTCATAACCTGATTATACATCTAATGTCGGGTAGTGACATTTTTTGCCCTCCTACGCCGACCATCCTACACTAAAGTTCCGGACTGGCGTGGCTTCGGAAAGACTACGCTTCGCTTGAAGTGCTGGCCTAGCCTTTGTGGTACGGGGCATTGATGAGACCACATTTTTTATATTTGTAGGGTTCACCAGTCTTGGGATTGATTGCGCCACAAGGACATGGGTCATTGCGACCCACCTTCGCTCCGCTTTGCGGAGCTTCGGCGGGCGAGGCCAATGTGGGTGAGGGAGACGGGCGGGAAGACCCCGCCCCTACAACCTCATCTTTTCGTAATATGACTTTTGGGGTGGGTTGTGGACGCTCTACAGGGTTCAGGCGATAGATCTTTTTTACCACACTACTTTCGACTGAGCCGATCAGGCGCTCGAACATGGAGTAGGATTCTTTTTGATACTCGACCAGTGGATCGCGCTGGGCATAGCCACGGAGGCCGATGCCGTCCCGCAGACTCTCCATGTTATCGAGGTGATCCATCCATTTTTCGTCAAGCGTCGTAAGATAAACATATTTTTCGATCTCGCGAGTTACCGGTTCACTGATCATCTTTTCTCGATTGTCGTAGGTGTCCCCTGCGATCTTTTTGAGGGCATTAATGATGGTCACCGGGTCTTTGGTTTTTATGAGTTCGAGACCCAAGTGTTTTTGAGAGGCATCGTCAAAGGGGATGATGGTGATAAATTCTTTGACGATCATGTCGATTTCCTTAACCGACAATCCTTCGGTAAGACGCGAGTTTACGAGGAGCTCAATTTCTTCGTTAATTAAAGTCAAAATACGAGAGCGGAGGGCAACGGGCGCGTGTTCGGCGTCGTCCAGGAGTTTGTTACGGAGTTGATAGATGACCTGGCGATGCTTGTTCATCACGTCGTCGTACTCCACGACGCGCTTACGCATGTCGAAGTAAAACCCTTCGACTTTGACCTGGGCAGATTCGAGTGCCTTAGAAACCATCGAGTGTTCAATCGCTTCGTCCTCAGGAATCTTGAGCATGGTCATGATTCCCGCGATCTTTTCTCCGCCGAATATTCGCATCAGGTCATCTTCGAGACTGACATAGAAACGGGAAGATCCTGGATCACCTTGGCGACCAGAGCGACCACGGAGTTGATTGTCTATCCGGCGAGAATCGTGACGTTCGGTTCCTATCACGTGAAGACCACCAGCCGCGAGCACTTTGTCGTGCTCCTTTTGCCAGTCTTTTTCGTCACGACCAACTTTCGAGCCACCAAGGACGATGTCGACACCGCGGCCGGCAATGTTCGTGGCAACGGTGATACCGCCATAGGCGCCGGCGTTGCTGATGATCCCCGCTTCTTCAGTGTGATTTTTGGCATTTAAAACGTGGTGGGGTAAGTTTTTGCGCTTCAAATATTTGCTAATAATTTGATTGTTGTCGATGCTTTTGGTACCGATCAGGACTGGCTGGCCTTTGGCGTGCAATTCTTCTACTTCTCTGACGATTGCTGCGTATTTGGCCCGTGTGGTTTTAAAGATTAAGTCGGAAGCATCGATGCGAATGACGGGACGGTTGGTGGGGATGACGGCTACATCAAGGTTGTAGATTTTTTTGAACTCCTCCCCTTCGGTTGAGGCAGTGCCGGTCATGCCGGATAAGTGCTCGTACATGCGGAAGTAGTTTTGGAGGGAGATGGTAGCCAGAGTCCGCGATTCTTGCTGGACATTCACTCCTTCTTTGGCTTCAATGGCTTGGTGCAAGCCGTCGGAGAATCTACGACCATACATCATGCGACCGGTGTGCTCGTCCACGATCAAAACCTCGCCATCTTTGACCACGTAGTCACGGTCACGCTCAAACAAGGTTGCGGCTTTGAGAGCTTGCTCGACGTGGTGAACGGAGTCGTAGCTTTCTTCGTAGAGGTTTTTTACACCCAAACGCTGCTCAAGGCGGCGGATGCCGTAGTCGGTCAAGGTGGCCGTCTTCAGTTTTTCATCTACGTCGTAATCGGTACCTTTGGCGAGAGTCGTCACGAGCCCCGCGTACTCGACGTATTTACTGGTGGGCTCTGAGTCCGGAGCGGAGATGATGAGGGGGGTACGGGCTTCGTCAATAAGGATTGAATCAACCTCGTCGACGATCGCAAAGTAGTGACCGCGCTGGACTTTGTCGCCAAGTCGGTGCACCATGTTGTCCCGCAGGTAGTCGAAACCAAATTCATTGTTGGTACCGTAGGTCACGTCCGCGAGATATGATTCTTGGCGAGGGACTCGGCGGAAGTGTTGGAGGCGCTCGTCATCTTCGCTTGTATCGACGTGCTCTAGGTCAAGAATACCACCGGGCTGGTCACCCATACCTGAGTAGATGACACCGACCGAGAGACCCAAAAGGAGGTGGGCGCGACCGTACCAGCCGGCGTCGCGGCGAGCTAAGTAGTCGTTGACGGTAACGACGTGGACACCATGCCCAGATAGGGCACGGATGTAGCTCGCGAGCGTGGCGGAGAGAGTCTTCCCCTCCCCCGTTTTTTGCTCGGCAATGCGGCCGTGGTAGAGGGAGAGAGCCGCTAGGAGCTGGACATCGTAGGCTCGCTCTCCGGTCGTGCGACGGATAGATTCACGAATGACCGCTAAGGCTTCAGGTAAGATATCGTCTAGTGACTCGCCATTTTCAAGACGTTTTTTGAACTCGGCGGTTTTTCCGGGCAGTTCTTTGTCTTTGAGTTTTTTTATCTTCTCTTCGAGGGCATTTACTTTGGCAATAATTCCCACAAATTTATCGAGTTGTCTGGTGTTGCTATCAAAGATTTTCCCTAGGAAATTGAGCATGGATGAATTGTAGCACGGGAGAGCGGTTACTCGCCTGAAAGACCCAAAAAATTAGCGAGTTCGTGGGTGGATTTGGCGTAGTTGCGGGAGTCGTAAAAGAAAGTTTGCCAGCCCAATTGCTTTGGTTCTATTAGGTGTTTGGGAGTGTTATCGATAAATAGTATTTCGCTGGCGGGGACTCCTGCTTTGTCCTGTGCATACTCATATATTTCACGATCTGGCTTTTGCATATCTACTATAGTACTATCGACAATTACCTGCCAGGTTGCAGGTGGCATGAGATCAGCTGCAAAAATTTTATCTAACATGCCAGGCCACATATTTGTTAGTAGACCCAATTTGTAAGACATGTTAAGTTGCTTTACTATTGGAGTAATATGAGGATTGACCTCGAAGCGAGCGATAAAATCATCGAGCCATGAGTAGTTCTTTGGAAACTCTATGCCAAACTCTTTACTTAATTGAGGAAGAAGCTTGTCTATTTCTAGATGCGTATTGATCTGTCGGGCGTGACGGTCGTAGATACCATTAAATTTGTCAAAATTATTTTCCTTGATCCCAAGATCCAAAAGCATTTCTTCCCATTTGTTGGTTACAGAAAAGTCTTTAATTAAAACTCCACCGACGTCGAAATAGACAAAAGAAATTTTGGTCATAGGAGACATTTGGGAAGTTTGACGGTGCCATCTTCCTGCTGGAAGTTTTCCCACAAAGCAATGAGAGTGCGAGTACTGGCGAGCGCGGTATTGTTGAGCATATGGACATACTTGGTCGTGCCGCCCGCGGACTGGTAGCGGATACCAGCACGGCGAGACTGGAAGTCGGTCACGATACTGTCTGAGGCCACTTCACCGTACTCATTTCTGCCGGGCATCCAAGCCTCGATATCGTACTTTTTGGCCTGAGGCTCGCCCATGTCGCCAGTACACATGAGAAGGACGCGATATGGGATGCCGAAATCTTGGAGGAGTTCTTCGGTGTAGCCAAGCATTTTTTCATGCCAGGTTTTACTTTCTTCTAGATCATTTTTACAGAGCACAACCTGCTCGATTTTCCAGAATTCGTGGACGCGGTAGAAACCCTTGGTATCTTTGCCGTAGCTACCAATCTCGCGGCGGAAACAGGGAGAGAAGCCCACCAACTTGATGGGAAGATCTTTTTCCCGTAGCGTCTCACCGGCATAGTAGTTTACAAGTGGAACCTCGGCGGTACCGGCGAGGAAATAATCATTCTTGGGGTCTGATTCGTCCTCGGCTAATTTGTAGGCTTCTTTTTCTCCCCAGGGGAAGTGACCAGTGTTGATAAAGGCCTGACGTGTATCAACGATAGGTGGGATCATGGGGGTGTAACCATATCCTACAAATTTGTTGAGGGCGTATTGCATGAGTTTGGTTTGCAAAAAGACGGCGTCACCTTTTAGGAAGTAGCCGCGGTAGCCGGCGACTTTACTCCCACGATCGAGGTCGAGCCAACCATTTTGGGTGCCAATGGCGACATGATCTTTGGGCGTGAACTTAAATTCGGGTTTTTTGCCCCACTCGCGTACTACCACATTGCCTTTTTCGTCTTTACCAACTGGCACTTCGGGGAGGGCCATGTTGGGAACCTGGAGCATGAGGTCGGCATATGATTCTTCGATTTGTTTGAGATCGGGCTCGACGGTTTCAAGCTCGAGCTTGAGAGATTTACTTTTGGCAATGAGTTCTTCAGTTCTCGCTGATTTGAGTGATTCGTTGAGAATGTTTCGCTCGCCGCGGATTTTCTCGACTTTGATGATCAGCTCACGACGCTTGGCGTCTACCGCAAGCAGATTGTCGATGAGAGCGGGGTTGTAATTTTTGTTTTTGGTATTGGTTTTGACCAATTCCGCATTGTCGCGGATGAATTGAATATCTAACATAAGGGACTCCCTTCGGTCGCCAGAATCTAGACTCTAGAAGCTAGGATCTCGTTGATTATAGCAAAATTTCATGCTCAAGAAGTTGGAAAGCTTCTTCGATGATGGGGAGAGTGAGAGGGAGCATGTCTAGTTTTTTGGCTTCTTCGAGCGTGAACCATCCAAAGGCGGCCGTTTCCCAGTCGGGATCGTGGGATAGATCGGGGATCTGGTCGCCAATATCGACGAGGTAGGAGATGATGATGACGTGGGTATCCATTTTCTCGTCCGACTCGTTTGCGTACCAGATACTAGTTTTGACGATGGGGTATGGATGAATGATTTTCGCTTTGACGCGAAGCTCTTCATACATCTCGCGTTCGACGGCTTGCTCCATCGTTTCGCCAAAATCGACCGCTCCGCCGGCGAGCTGCCATTTGAGATACCAGGACGGATTTCCTGGAGCGTGACGCTGGGTGAGCAAAACTTTTTTGCTGTCTTTTGAAACTGGGAGACCGAGGGCGGCGACAATGATTTGCTGCTGGGGATGTTTGGCGGTGGTCATAGGCCAAGATCCGGAGCAATTTCTTGCATGGCTTTGAGAACGAGGGGCACGTGTTCTTCCCACAAATCAACTCCCAAGTCTTTGGCAGCAGCTTCAATTTCTTCACGGTTGATGGCGGCCGCGAAAGTTTTGTCACGCCACTTTTTCTTGATACTTTTTACCTCGACGTCGGCAATTTTTTTACTCGGTCTGACGAGTGCGGTCGTGGTGACCAAACCGGTCAGTTCATCGACGGCAAAAAGGGCTTTTTCCATGAGTGAGTCGCGGGAGATGCCGGTGTAGGTGCCGTGACTCATGATGGCGCGAATAATGTCCTCGCTTACCCCCCTTTCCTTCAGAATCTCGGCGCCTTTGACGGGATGATCAGGGGCGGAGGGGTGGGTCTCCCAGTCGAAGTCGTGGAGAAGGCCAGTCACACGATACTTTCCTTCGTCCTCACCATACTTTTTGGCGTAAGCTGCCATAGCTGCCTCGACTGCCAGCATGTGGCGGATCAAGTTTTCGTTTTTGACGAATTCACGGACAATTGTCAATGCTTGGTCGCGACTAGTCATGATTGTTTCTCCGATAATTTATCCGTTGATTATACAGCTTTTCGGTGTAGCCACCTTCCTTGATATGTTTCTGTTCCATGGCGGTGATTTGTCTTGACAAGAGAAAGGTAGCCTGATGTCCTAGCGTTAGCATTAGATTAGCTGCGATTTCTGGCTCACGCGGGAGCGGGAGCAAACTTAAGATACTTAAGTCGCCTAGGTTGTTTAGGTTTCTGACGAGAAAGTCTTCATAATCTTCGATCAATTCTTCTAGTGAGGCAGAGGCGATATTTTGTTTGCCACTTCGTGCGGCCTGTACCATCTGATCAGCTAATCTTTTGTCTGCTGCGTAGCCAATATTTCCTTGAATATGTGAGTCTAATATCCAGCGGCGACAAAATTCTACCGTGAGATCATAAATAATTAGCGAAAAACGATAAGTAAACAAATCCTTGTACGACTGAGGCATGGCTTAACTATAGCGGATTTGGGATGTCGATGAATTCGACTTCCAATTTGTTGCCGTAGTGGCTTTTGAGTTTTTTGCCGAGTTCTTGGACACCAAAAACTTCGGTGGCGTAGTGGCCGGCAGAGAAGTAGTTGAATTCAGCATCTTTGGCGATTCCTGGTCCACCCTCGGCAATTTCACCGGCGATATGGAGTTCAATGCCTTTTTCATAGATTTCGTGGAGAGTAATACCAGTCGGTTTGGCGCCGCCTGAGCAGACGCCTACTCTCTTTACTTTAGACTTACCACCATAGACGGCAAAGACGTCGTGACTGGTAATTTTTGCTAATTTGTCGGCGAGCTTTTTGACGTCTTGGGGTTTTTCAAACTCCCCTACCCACCCCCAGCCTTCAAAATAGGGGATTTCGAGGCGTTTGGCGCCGAGGAGGTTGATGATCGTCGCGTTGTTGCCGATCTCAGGATGGACGTCGAGGGTGTAGTGATAGCCAGCGACGGTCAAGTTGTGAGCGAAGACGTATTTTAGTATGTTTTGCTGTGACTGATCGAGACGAGCGTTGTAAAGATACCGAGAAGATAGGTGGATACCATGGTGGGTCAGACAAAACTGCGCGCCAGAGGCGGCAGCTTCTTGGAAAAAATCGAGACTTGTCGAGACGCCGAGGGCGATTTTGGTGACCTTTTCGGCGCCGTGGATTTGCACACCATTGGCGTTTTCGTCGAGTTTATTGGCTTTTTCAACTAGCTCTTCACCGATCAGGTGATGAATCTTTTGAATGAGTTCGTCGCGAGTGACCATGTTATTTCACGACCTGGATTTCTCCGATCGTGCCTCCGCAAAACTCTCTAATGTACTTGGCACCTTTTTGGAGAGCACCGACAACTTCTGTTTCGGTGAGTCCGGGAGCACCGTCGGCATAGAGGATGATTTTTTTGGTGTCCTCGGTGATTTTGGTAGCGTCGATATCACGATAGTTGAGGTCGAGGGTGACGAGCTTGTCTGTATCAGCGTAGGCAATTTCACCTTCCAGCGTAATCGTGGGTTTATCATCCCCTAGAAGAAGCATTGTCTCTCCTTGGTGAGTCAAACGGAGAGTAATGGGGAAGTTTAGTTTGTCGGCATTAAAGCCTCCTAGTCCTACCCCTGTTTCGATGACCGCGAGATTGTAAGCATCAACGGCGGTGTTCACGTTGTAGATACCTTTACCGGTGGCAAGACGCTTCAGAAGAGCTTCGGGAGAGGGGCGGCGCGAAAGTTTCCATGCTCCAGTTTGTTTGAAAAGTTCGCGATATGATTTTACGGGTTTAAGCTCTCCGATGGCTTCTAGTTCACGCGTGTTGCCCGCGATCACTTCGGTTGTCAATTTCTTGAGTTTGGGATTAGATTTTTTGATCTCAACCCCGTCGATCACAGTGTAGGCATAGAACATGCCGGGAAAAGTACTTTTTATATCTTGACTGATGCTATGGCTCGGAATGGACGCATGAGAAGTAGTTTGTTTGGGTGAAGTGACGGTCTCCGGCCGTAAGAGTGGGAACGCAATCACTTCGCGAATCGCCCAGGTATTTTTGATAAACATGACGAGGCGGTCGATGCCGATCCCGATCCCACCCAAGGGGGGACAGCCATAGGAGAGAGCCTCCAAGAATTCTTCGTCGAGGGGCTGTGCCTCGTCGTCGCCGGCTTGCATATTTTTCTGTTCACTTTCAAAGCGATCTCTTTGCTCGTGCTCGGAGACGATCTCGCTCCAGCCGTCACAAATTTCTTTGCCGCCAATGTAGCCTTCGAAGCGTTCAACTCGACCCTTTTTACTCCGGTGAGTTTTACTTAAGGGACTAATTTCGACCGGGTAGTCGATGACCCAGGTGGGCTCAATGAGTTTGGGAGTGACCAAGTGATCGTAGATGGCAAAGAGGGCTTTGTTGCGGGAGTAAACTCCGGGAACTTTGAATTCGGACAAAAGCTTTTTGATTTCTTGGTCGGAGATAGTCTCCCAGTCGATACCTAGATGCTCTTTGACGATTTCATCGACTGTGATCCGGCGCCACTTACCGGATAAATCGATGTTGTGATCTTCCATTTTAAGTTTGAGGCTGCCGTTTACTTTTTGAGCAACACTCTTGACTAGTTCTTCCGTCACATCCATGATTCTGTGGTAGTCAGCGTAGGCTTCGTAAAACTCCATCATGGTAAATTCGGGTTGGTGGGTTTGATCCATGCCTTCGTTTCTAAAGTTTCTCGCGATCTCAAAAACACGCTCGTACCCGCCGATGATCAATCTTTTTAGATAAAGCTCGGGGGCAACCCGCAAGTACATCTTTGTATCTAGAGCATTGAGGTGAGTGGTAAAAGGCTTGGCGTTGGTGCCGCCATAGAGATTTTGGAGGATGGGTGTCTCGACCTCTTTATAGTTTTCACTCCACATAAACTCGCGAACGGTTTTCACGACATTCCAGCGAGCGTCGAGGAGCTCTTTTGCCTCGGGGTTTAAGAGGAGATCGAGGTAGCGCTTGCGGAAGCGATCCTCTTTATCTTTCAAGCCATACCAAGTGTCAGGCAATGGTTCGAGACTTTTGCCAAGAAAGGTTAAGACTTGGATGCGGATAGTCTTCTCGCCAGCTTGAGTTTTAAAGACGGTCCCTTCGACTCCGATAAAATCACCGACGTCCAAAAGCTTGGCTACTTCGTATGCATTTTCTCCCATATCGGCGAGAGAGGCAAAAACTTGAATCTTGCCAGACTCGTCTTGGAGATCGATAAAGGCAACCTTACCCTGGCGCCGGTATCCCCGGACGCGCCCGGCGACCGTGACTTCGGTGTCGAATTTACAATTTACGATGCGATTTAAGGGCTTAAATGAAGCGGGGGAAACATTGACTCCAAGAGACTTGAGTTTGTCGAGTTTGTCGAGACGTGCTTGTTTGAGTTGATCAAGGCGTGACATGGGAATAGTATACCAGGTCGAGGCTAGTGGATTTTTTTGATTTTGTAAACAACTTTACCGGCAGGAGCCTCGAACTCGACTTTGTCGCCTTTTTTCTTCCCAACGAGAGCTTGGCCTAGGGGAGAGGTATGGGAGATTTTCTTTTGGAGAGGATTCGCTTCCCACTCGCCGACGATTTCGTAGGTGTGATCTTTGCCTCCGACCTCAACCGTGACTTTGCAGCCGATGTCGACGGCACCATTTTTGCCATTTTTGCCGACTACTGAAGAGCGCACAACGATATCTTCGAGCTCTTCGATCCTGCCTTCAATAAATGAGAGCTCTTCTTTGGCGGCGTGATACTCGGCGTTTTCGGATAGATCACCAAAATCGCGAGCACGAGCGACTCTCTCGATTGCGGCGGTGAGCTTTTTCTCTTTCAGATCCTGGAGTTCTGACTGGATTTCTGCCAGCCCGCTTTTAGTGAATTGGATTTTGTCATTTGTGTTGGTCATCCGAGCATGATAACAAATGGGCTATACAAGTCAATATACCTATAGTGCGTAGCGTGGTATAGTAGGAATAGTTAATTGTTTCAAGGAGGTAAATATGCCTGGATATGTCGGTAATATAGAGGAGTTTGCGCTACATAATAATAATTTCCGTCAGGTAGTGTATACGGGAGTACATACCCAACTTGTAGTGATGAGTTTGAACCCAAATGAAGATATTGGGTCGGAAGTACATGCTAATGTTGACCAGTTTTTCCGCCTGGAGTCTGGTACGCTCAAAATTGTGATGAATGGCGAGGAGAAGACATTGACTGATGGGATGGCGGCGATAGTACCAGCGGGTGTGATTCACAACGTGATTAATATCGGAGCTGATGTTGCCAAACTTTACACTCTTTATTCCCCTCCCAACCATCCCGATAAGACTATCCATGTGACCAAAGCCGAGGCGGACATGGCAGAGGTGGCGGAGCATTAATAGTTGGTATCCTGCCCAAATAATATCGGATAATGACACAATGAGTGAGAGTTCTGTTGGTGGATATGAACTTACACCTGATGTCTTGGCGAAGCTGGAAAAAGTTGGATTGACAAAAGAAGTGTTATTGCCGATGACAAAGGAGTTTTCGTTGGAAAGTATGAGACACTATATGAGCGGTTTACTAGGAGACGATGAGTTAGATAATGACGCCGGAAGTATGATCCCGAAGGGATAGGATGTGCTTTTGGATTGGAAAGGATTGATTAAATATTTTAGATTGATATAATGACTAAAAGGAGGGAGTTATGGTAGTAGTAAAAGAAACTGACGCGAAGCCTGTTTATGGGTGGGTACGTACAGAAGATGAGATGTTTAGTCCAAGAGGATTGTATCTCGATGAACCTGATATCCAAAGTGAGGAAGCAATAGTAGTGAAAACTGTCGCGGGAAATTTTAAAATTGAAGAGGTCAGTCCCCGAGAATAAGAAGTAGCTCGGAAATGCGGGGGTACGTAAGGTAGTAGTGGGTTGAGGTGTAAGTTTAAGGTGAGCCATATGGGTCTGGAACCCTTTCGTCCCATAGATGCTGATAATGAGAGTGTACCAGCCACCAGGTTAAACGAGACAAATGGGACAGTATAAAAAGGATTATGGTTGGCTTTGTGATATAGTTTGATATCTTTTAACCAATAATATTTTAACTTTTTAATGGATAGAACCTATTGCTTTGCCTCTAGCAACTTTTCATAATGAGCAATGCTATGAGCAACCATCGTCTGTTGCGTGAACTCTTTTGGATTTCTTGAATGGTTTACTTTATTAGAAATTGCCTCCTCTATTTGACTAATTGTGGCCTGTTCATCTCCACAATCGACCATTGAAATAGCTTGATTTGGTAAAAATTCTTTGTAAACTTCGCAATTAGCGTTTAAGACTACGGGCAACCCCATGTCTAGGGCTTCAGCGACAACAATCCCAAAACCCTCAACCCTTGAAGTTGAGAGGAAAACATTTGCACGTTTTAAAACCTTGAGTTGATCAACTTTTTCCAATGCCCTAATAAATTTACATCTTTTAAGATTTTTGGGTTTCCATGCGACTTCTTTCGGGGGATAACCAGTGTTAACAATATAATTGTAGTTACTAGGTGACGACTCTACAATTCTTTCTAATAAATCAAATCCTTTCATTTTTGTAGGCTTGCCAATCCACATGATATTTATGGCGTTAGGATCAACGAAATCATCAATACTCTCATTATCAATTTTTCTTGATTTATCCTCTGCAGGAAATAAAACCTCTCCAGAGTTAATAACGTCACTCCCAAGCAAGCTGTCGTCAATATTTTCTATCCCGTTGTAGACAACTTTTACGTTATTAAGACTATATTTCTTTGTAACGTCTCGACATGCGAACATACTTACGGCAAGTATTAGATCTGCCTTTTGGCATAATTCCGCTTCATTCGCTTCCATGTCATGAGCAGATTCAAATAGAGTACCTGCAGCCGGGTCTGCTCTCACAACTATTTTTGACTCAGAGTGTTCCCGCCTTACTAAATCTAGTAGCTCATACCTCCAGTTTGAACATTCAGCTACATCTGGTTTTGTATCTAAGATAAACTGTGTAATTTGTCTGGAGTATAACCCGGGATCTTCAATGTTTGGGAGTCTCTCGACGTGAACGCCATCAATATTTAGTTCCTGGGTAGTAATACAGTGCATATTCCAGTCTTTTTGTACTAAACCACGGGCTAACGATTTAAATAACGTACATACACCACCCCTATCAATATCGCCGATATCCTTATGTGCAATGCACATAGTTTTTCTGCCGATTTGATTCGTTCTAACTGGTTGTTTCTCTATCATATTGGAATACTCCTCTCTGGAGAGTATAATCCAACGCCTAAGAAAAATATAGGCTCAAAAACACAATATGAAACAAGAACCTACATTCGCACTTGAAACGCACCACCTTGTTGTTTAAGTAATTCCAGTTCCGACTTTATTATCTCATACGGAGTCCTGTACCCGAGACACTTCTTAGGAGTGTGGTTGAGCCAGTCCTCCACGAGCTGAACTTTGTGGA
>JBDRPO010000010.1:0-51936 GCA_043827085.1 bacterium
GGCAGTGAATTTGCCATCATGTGGACTCAAGTACCACGAATAGATGCCTACTAACTTAAATTACTTAGACCCAAGAATAAACCCGCTTGCGAGAGTCGGGTACAATAAGCTAAGCAGAAATGCTTTCATAGATGTAAAATATGAGAATGTTTGAGCCACAGATGGTAAAAAAAGATTTTCCGATACTTAAGAGAGTGGTAAACGACAAATTACTCGTATATTTGGACAGTGGGGCGACATCGCAGAAACCAAAGCAAGTCCTGGACGCAGAGCGGATTTATTACGAGCAGCATAATGCCAATGTCCACCGGGGAGCGCATACCTTGGGAGATGAAGCTACACACTTGCTCGATGTGTCACGCGAAAAAGTAGCGAGATTTATTGGAGCCAGAAAGGAAGAGATTATTTTTGTGCGCAACACTACCGAGGCGATCAATCTGGTCTCGTATGCTTGGGGATTGGACAATTTGCACAAAGGAGATGTGGTGGTGACGACAATGATGGAGCACCACTCGGATATGGTGCCTTGGCAAGAGGTGGCGAGACGGATGGGGGCAAGGGTAGAGGTGGTGGGGATCACGGAGGAGGGACTAGTAGATATGGACGACTATCGGCAAAAATTGAAGTTGAGGCCTAAAATGGTGGCTTTTGTACACGTGTCAAATGCGTTGGGGACCATCAATTCAATCGCAGAAATGACGAAGCTAGCACATAAAGCGGGAGCAGTGGTGTTGATTGACGGGGCACAGGCAGTACCACACATGAAAGTGGACATGAAAGAAATTGGGTGCGATTTTTATGCTTTTTCGGGGCATAAGATGCTTGGTCCCATGGGAATAGGGTGTTTATGGGGGAGAAAAGAAATACTGGAGAAAATGTCACCATTTCTCACTGGTGGGGGGATGATCAATGAGGTAGCGGTAGATCAATCTACGTGGACCTCGGTACCCGAGAAGTTTGAGGCTGGAACACCGAATGTGGCCGGGGCGGTGGGACTCTCTGGCGCGGTAGCTTACCTAGAAAAGCTGGGGATGGACAGCGTGAGAGCGCATGATAAAGAGATGGTTGATTATGGTCTCAAGGTTTTAAGTGAGGTTGCGGGTGTAAGGATCCTAGGACCAAGGGATGCCAAGCAAAGGAGTGGATCGGTGAGCTTTGAATACATGGGAGTACATGCGCACGACGTAGCGACGATATTAGACTCGGAGGGAGTGGCGGTGAGGTCGGGTCACCACTGCACGATGCCGCTTCATAAATCGATGGGACTTGCAGCTTCGGTTCGAGCTTCATTCAATGTTTATACGACTAAAGAGGATATTGATGCCCTAGTTACCGCTTTGGGGAAAGTCAGATCGGTATTTGGAAAATAATTTATGGATATGTATAGGGAGGATGTACTAGATCACTACGAACACCCGAGGAATCAGGGGGAAATAATGGGGGAGGGGGTAGAAACGGCAAGGGATAGTAATGCGAGTTGTGGGGATATGGTGCAGTTCTACGTAAAATATGCAAAGGGGAAAATAGTGGAGGTAAAGTGGAAAGGGATAGGGTGCGCGATTACGACGGCTGCGGCGAGTAAGCTAAGTGAGTACCTAATGGGCAAGACTTTAAAGGATGTGGGGCGGATGAGTGAGGAGGAACTTGCACAAAAGGGAATCGGGTTTGAAGTGAATCCAGGGAGAATGAAATGTTTAATGTTGCCGGTTAAAGTGGCTAAGAAGCTTTTGGAAAGTTGAGGTTGGGCCTGCCTGCCGGCAGGCAGGGAGGCGGTTAGTGGTGATTATTGATTGATACTAGTGAAATTTAGATTAGGTAACCTGTCTAATTGATTGGGAGGAGTGAATTCATTATTGAGATATTTGTAGTAGGCGGTGGTCCCGATCATGGCGGCGTTGTCAGTGATGAGTTTATTGCTTTTGGGAAAGTAAACTGGGAGGTCATATTCTTTGGCGACGGAGCGGGTGAGGGTGCGGAGCGCGACGTTGCTCACAACTCCACCTCCAAGGAGAATCATCTTGGGCGAGTAGAGGTCGATCGCGCGGCGGAAGCGGGTCATGAGGTGTTTGAAGACGGTTTGTTGAAAGGAAGCGGCGAAGTTCGCTATGAACTCACGAGTTAGCTCGGGTTTTTCGCGCTCTAAGTACTGGCGAGCGGCTGTTTTTATCCCGGAGAAACTAAAGTCCAAGTCTTTCCTAGTTGTCATTGGTTCGGGAAGGTGATAAATGGGCCTGCCAGCTTTCGCCATCTCTGCCAGGATGGGGCCGCCGGGATAGCCGAGCATGAGAAGGCGGGCCACTTTGTCGTAGGCTTCGCCCGCGGCATCGTCGAGAGTAACGCCCAGAAGCTCGTAGTCACCAATGCCATGCACGAGGACTAGTTCGGTGTGACCGCCGGAAATCAGGAATCCGAGTGCTGGGTACTCAGGGTTTGCTATTCCCCCCGTACCAGTTTTGATTTTGGCGAAACTTGATAGAAGATGACCCTCCATGTGATTTACGGCGATGACTGGAATCTGGAATCTAGCTTCTAGAATCTTGATATAGGCGATGCCTTGTTCAAGAGAGGGGGCAAGACCGGGACCGATTGTGACGGCAAGAGCATCAAGCTTGGGGTTCCCCGCCTGGCGGAGAGCGCGAGCTACGACTTTGGGGAGCCACTCGTGGTGTAAGCGTTTGGCGATATCGGGGACGGTGCCGCCCCAACTGGCGTGGTAGCTGGTTTGACTGGACACAACGTTTGAGACAACTTTGAGGCCACGGGTGACGGCGGCACAGGTGTCGTCGAGACTGGTTTCGATAGAGAGGATGGTTGGTTCTTTTGCCATGCCCTGGTATTATACAGGCATGAGTGATTGTATTTTTTGTAAGATTGTGGCGGGGGAGATGCCTAGTTACAAGATCTATGAGGACGAGAAGTATTTGGCTTTCTTGGATATTATGCCGTGGACAGAGGGACATACATTGGTGATACCCAAGAAACACGTAGAGTGGGTGTGGAACGCTGAAAATCTTGGGGAGTATTTTGAAGTAGTGGGGAAAATTGCGAGGCATCACAGAGAGATAACGAGAGATGTAGTGAGATCAAATATTGATGGGTGGCAAGTGCCACATGCACATATTCATCTAAAGCCAACCAAGAATAATACCTTTACTGGTGAGAAGAAATCACACGAAGAAATGATAATGATACAGGCGAAATTTTCAATGATCTAACTCCACTCAGGCGTTGAAAAGGCGTAGGTGATTTGGCGGGTATTAACGTCTATTTCTTTGATAATGACTAAAATTATTGGTATATCTTTTTCATATGATTTTAGGAGTTCTTGAGCCTTCCCAGCCCACTCAATGGCAAAAACATTGCCGGGTTGCAGGAGTGTGGAGAGATGAAGGGTAGATTCTAACTCAGTGGGATCTGAGAGTCGCCAAGTGTCGAGGTGATAGAAAGTACCGGAGCATTTTTTAGTTTGGAAGGGATATTCGTGGAGGAGGGTATAGGTGGGGGAGGCAACCGTTTCTGTGATACCTAGAGCGGCGGCGATTCCTTTACTAAACTGAGTTTTGCCGACGCCGAGGTCACCCTGGAGGGCGAAGATGAGAGGAAATTTGGTTAGTAGATTAAGATGTTTGAGAGTGAGATCAGAAGCAATTTGCTGCGTCGTGGCTGGAGAGGTGGAAGTTAGCGAGGGGGAGAGCTCGGGAAGGGTGATCTCTCCTTGGCGAAGAACTTGGGGGTCGTTTAGGGTGGTGTCTACTACGGTCGAGGTGGGACGATCCGCTAACTTACCAGCGTCGAGGAAGAGCGCGACCATGGATTGTTTATGGCGAGTCGTGTATTCTTGCCAATCGGCGAGGCAGTAGGGTTCTTTTTTGCCGCTCGTGTTGGCGCTCGTTGCAGTCACAGGGCGGCCAAATTGCCTGATTAGATCGAGGGTCAATGGATACGCCGGGAGGCGGATACCGAGGGTGCCAGTTGCAGATTCTAGTCGCTCGTCCACTTGGTTGAGCGACTCTGAGATTACGGTGATGGGACCGGGGAGGAAGTGGGTGTAGAGATTGTCTGCGATCTCATTGATTTTGATATATTGATTGGCCATTTCCCGATTCGAGACGGCGATAGCTACTTGGCGATAGCGATCGCCTTTGTAGGAAAGGAGCTTGGTTATGGCATCTTGATTGGTTGTATCAGCAGCGATCCCGTAGCAGGTTTCGGTAGGGTAGATTACGAGTTCGCCACGAGACAAAGCAGCAAGAGCAAGGGGGATAGCTTGTGGATCGGCGATAGAGATAATTTTCATATCTGGTATTATAATCCAAGTATGGAAGTAGTAAAACCGCAAAAATACCTAGTGAGGTTGAGTGATAAGTATTATCTAACGGATAATCAGCGATTTTTGTATCTCAAATTTGAACTAGTTCAGCCGAATGAAATGATGTTTCAGGCCGGGCAATACACATCAATAAAAATAAATGAACAGGGTGAGCGAAGGAGCTACTCGATTGCGAGTATGCCTGACGAAACTCATGGTTTTCATTTGCTTGCGGAAGTGGTAGATGGGGGGAGGGGGAGCGATTTTTTGAAAAGAATCGAGGTGGGAGCGGAGATGGAGATACTTGCTCCGATGGGGAGATTTGTAGTCACTGGGAGAGAGGAAAAGCTATTGTTTGTGGGGACTGGGACAGGTATTGTTCCATTGTGGAGCATGATCAATGACTTATTAATCAATAAACATGAAACAAAGCAGATACGGTTGCATTGGGGGATGAGGAGCGAGGAAGATTTGTTTTTTGTGGATAACTTAGAGAGACTTGTGGAAGAACACTCAAATTTTGTGTTTGATATCGTGCTATCAAAACCAACTGACGAGTGGGAGCTGTGTAGTGGGCACGTGCAAGATTGTTTGACAAGAGATTTTCCTGAGGGTATGGGAGGATGGGAAGCGTACGTGTGTGGAAGGAAAGAGGTGACGATGGAGATCGTGGATAAGCTTGAAGCCATGGGAATCGCCAAGGAGAATATCCACAACGAGAAATTTACATGAACTACCAGACGATAAAGTGTAAGCAATGCGAGAATAATTTTGTGTGGAGTGTGGAGGAGCAGGAACTTTACCAAAAGCGTGGACTGCTGGCTCCAGAATATTGTCCAATTTGCCGTGGTATTATAGAAGCCCGAAATAAAGATACTCAAAGGAGCAAATATGAGCGATGATGTAAAAATAGTGAGACAAGTGGGAAAGTACACTATTAAAGTAATCCAGAGCAAGTGTATTGCTGCAGCGTCGTGCGTCGCGATCTCGCCAGCAATATTTAAGCTAAATGAAGTAAACTTGGCGGAGATTGTCGAGGGTGGAGTTGACTCGGAAGATAATATTCTCCTAGCTGCACAGTCGTGTCCGACCGGAGCGATTGAGGTTTATGAAGGGAAAACTCGGGTTTGGCCACCACTATGAGTGTAAAAACTATAGTTATTTTTATCGTAGTGACGCTTGGGATTTTGGTGGGAGTTGGAGGGCTTCTTTGGCAGTTTGAGAGGACCAGTGAGAAGCCAATTGCCGACATTGCGGGAGAGATGAGACACAAACAAGGGGAGGGGAGTATTGTTGTGACCGAGTTTAGTGACTTCCAATGTCCGGGATGTAGAGAAGTGAATGCTCCATTAAAAGAAATAATGAATCAATATCAAGGTAAAGTACAACTAGCATATCGCTACTTTCCTTTAACCAATATTCATAAGAATGCACAGGTTTCGGCGCAGGCTGCGGAAGCGGCGGGAATACAAGGCAAGTTTTGGGAAATGCACGACGTATTATTTAAGCGTCAGAGTGAGTGGGAGGGGTTACCAAGTCCTATGGACAAGTTTGTTGAATATGCTAAGGAATTGGGGATAGATGAACAAAAATTTGTGAGCGACATGGAAAGTCAAACGACAAAAGATATCATAGCCCAAGATGTTTTGGCAGCGACCAAATATCGACTAGTAGGAACACCGAGTTTTTTTGTAGATGGCGTGGCAGTAGAGTTTGGGAAGCTTGGGGTGAAACTAGCGGAGATTGCGAAGTAGTTTGAATCAGAGAGAGCTAGTTTTCCAGATTAGAGGTCTATTGACACCAGATTATCACCAGAGTATAACCAGAGGCAGGTAGTTAATTACCAGAGGAAGGGGGTGAAACAATAATATGGCATTTTCATACAAGAACGCGAAAGGCGTTACCTATTACTTGCACGGCAAGAAAGTAACCCTAAAAAATGGTCGCATGCAACAGATTTATTTCTTCGCACGTGATGTTAGAGCTGAAGCACTCGCTGCTGTCCCAGCAGGTTACGTGGTCGTAGAAACAAAACGCACCGGTATGCCGGTTCTCAAAAAAGGTTAATAACCGCAAAAGACCAGCGACTGATTTCGGTAACGAGAGAAGAGCTGGTTTTTTGATGGGGTTAGAAATCCTTGAGAAGCTGAGTGATGTTTTTGAGAAATTTGTTTTTCACACGCTTTGGTTTATTAAAAATGGTACCGCCAACCATAGGATAAAGCCTTTTTGTTTGGTAAGTATTAAACTCTGAGCCTAGTAATTCGGCTAATTCTAGTTTGGCAACACGGTTGGCCATGTTCATGATCCCAAACTTGCGTAAGCGGCGGAAAGAGAAAGTGTATTGGGGATCTTTAATGATTTTTGATGAATAACCTAGATTGGTTATATTTTGAATGAATGACTTCCCTTCGGCATAGTTGATGCTTGCATTGAAACCACCGATTGAGTTAAAGGCTGATTTTGAGATAATAATTAGTGATTCTAGTAAGTATCGGGGCTTGGTTGGTTTTTGAAGGTCGAAAAATAGATTTAGAGCATTGGCGATAGTTTCATTTTGGGGAGTAATAACGTCAGGCCTGATGTGGAGAGAGAGAACGTCGACAGCACTACTTTCCCAGCGATATTTAATACCCTGGAGAAAGTAGGAGGGAAGTCGATTGTCGGCGTCGGAGAAGATAAGGATATCGGCCCGTGCATGACTTGCACCGAGGTTCCTTTGAACACAGACGTGACGTTTGGGACTGTTGATGATTTTGAGTGATGGAAGCTTTGAAATGAAAGTTTTTGTTTGAAATACGGTTTGGTCGGAAGAGTGACCGTCAACCACAATGACTTCGAAGTCGCGAAAAGTTTGGTGTGAGAGATCGTCAAGAAGTAGGGGAAGATATTTTTCTTCATTGAGGGTTGGGATGATGATGGAGAAGAAGGGTTTTATTTTAGCCATAATTTGAGTTCTTGGATTTGGAGAGGAGTAAGCTCGGCGAGGTTATCTCCTATACCACGCAAACCAGGTTGGATTGTATCCCAAAAGGCAGAAGTTTGCCTATTGTCGAGAGAAATTATCCGGACGTCTGGATCGGGAGTATTACTAAAATGAGAAGGAATGAGGGAGAATTTCTGGGCCAGTAAACGCATACGCGAAGAATAAAGAAGGCGGCGAAGGAATTTTGGGGCAGGAGGAGGGAGGGTCGTATCCTTACTAATTCTAATGGCATCCACTAAGTTTCGGGCGGGGGCGAAAGGGCAGCCGCAGGCGATAGTATAGACATGGGGATAGTTAGTTTTAAGGTAAATAAATAGATCGACGAGAGTTTGGTGGGGAAGAGTGTCATCTTGGAGGACTTGCTCAAAATAGGGAACGTAAAGGAAGTCGAGTTTGAGTAAATCAATTTAATATTGCTGAATAAGTAAGTCGAGGGTGGGATAGAGGGAGAGATGTTTATGTCGGGTGAAGGGGGTATACCAGAGTCCAACTTTAAATTCAAGAGAGTGAAGCTCGGTAATGAGTGGCTTAAGCCAGGGACTAAAAGTCCAGCCGTCATCGATCAAAAAGTGAGAGATAGGGAGGGCGTGCTGTTTGATGAGTTTGGCTTGAGTGAGGAGATTGTGAGGATTAATGTTCCGGCCGAGTGCGTACCAACTGCACCAATAGGTGATGGGGGGTTTGGGTTTTTGGGTACGGGGCAGGATAGGATGAGATAGCTCTGGGAGTGGGCAGTGGTCGCGGCGGGGGAGGCGGAGGAGATTGGGGGTAGGAGGACTCCAAGATTGCCAGCCAAGCGGGGAAGTTGTCATATACTCCAGTATAATGCAGTTAATGATAAAGAAGAAAGATATCCATGCAAGACTGAAAACAGTGATGGATCCGGAGCTGTATGTGGATATTGTGAGTTTGGGACTGATATATAAAGTTGAGGTGAAAGGGAACAAGGTGAAGGTGACGATGACCTTGACAACACCCGGGTGTCCGTTAGCTTCGGTGATTGATCAGATGATGAGAGACGCGCTTGCTCCACTTGGAGCTGACGAAGTGGAGTTAAGACTAGTGTGGGAGCCGGCATGGGATAAGAATATGATGACAGAGGAGGCTAGGTTGCAATTGGGGATGGTATGAGAATAATTGTCGGTAGTCGTAACCCAGTAAAAATTGGAGCAGTTGAGGAGGCATTTAATAAATACTTTTCTGACTGTGAAGTGGTAGGTGTTGAAGTTGTGAGTGGGGTTTCGACACAGCCAATGAGTGAGCGTGAAACGATGAACGGGGC
Source organism: bacterium (assembly GCA_043827085.1). Taxonomy (GTDB): domain Bacteria; phylum Patescibacteriota; class Microgenomatia; order UBA1400; family UBA12108; genus CAJAUT01. The sequence goes on from JBDRPO010000010.1 coordinate 8,578, forward strand.
AAGGCAGCGGGCGTACGGGGCGCTGGAATCAGATTTAGCAGCGGATTATGGGGTGGGACTCGAGGGTGGAGTAACTGAGCTAAATCCGACATCACCAAATTGGACGGGAGTACACGGAGGGAAGGGTAAAATGTTTGAGTGCGCGTGGGTGGCAGTACTTGAACGAGGAGGCAGTGAGGGACTTGGGGGAGGGTTGTATTTTGAACTCCCAAAGAAAGTAGCAGAGAAAATACGTGCTGGGGGAGAGCTCGGACCGGTGATGGACGAGATGAGCGGGCAAGACAATGTTAAGCAGAAACAGGGGGCAATTGGGATGTTTACAAAAGGAAAATTGGATCGGAAACAGGCGTATGTGCAGATAGTTTTGCAGGCACTCATCAAGTTTGTGAGTCCAGAGTGGTTTGATTAGCTAGACATAAGCTTCACATCTCAAACGCAAAAGCGGTCTGTCTGTTCCTGGTGAAACAGCGACCTCGAACTCGGCCTACCCGGCCTGCGTAAATTTTGCAACTTGATCTGTGAATCTTATGCCATTTCATGTGCTACGATATAGGATATATGAGGATATATTTAGGGGCGGATCATCGGGGGTTTGAGTTAAAGGAACAGGTTAAAGAGTGGCTTCAAGCGAATGAGTATGAAGTGGAGGATGTGGGTGGGTTCGTGTTAGACCCTGAGGATGACTACGTAGATTTTGCTTTGAAAGTAGCTGAGTCGATTGAGGGGGGGAACGAGGACGATCGAGGGATACTATTGTGTGGGAGTGGGCATGGAGTTGAGATGGTGGCAAATCGCTTCCCTCACGTGAGAGCTATTTTGGGTTATAACGACGAGGTGACAGTGCAGGGAAGAGAGCATGAGGACGCGAATATTTTGGTATTGGCAACCGACTGGATAGAAGTGGATGAGGCAGTAGAGAGAGTGAGGATGTTTCTGTTGACCCAGAAGCGGGACGACAACAGATATGAGCGACGTAGAGCTAGAATGGCTAATTTAGCGATAAGGCAGAGATGATCACACCAATTATCATGGATTCAGAGATAGATGAAGTTGAGCGAAAGCTATCAATTTTGCGGAGATACAAAGTCAAGAAAGTACATTTTGATATTGGGGATGGATTATTTTCGGAGTTACTGACGGTCGCTCCGGCTGACTTGCAACAGTTTGAGCTTACGGGAATGGAGGTTGATATCCATTTACTGGTGGATGATCCAACGGAGTGGATTAAGGAATCGGTAGCTCTCTCCCCGAGAAGATTGATAGGCCAAATAGAGAGGATGGGGTCACAAGCGAAATTTTTGGAAACGGTGGCTGGGTATGGAGCAAGTGGGGGACTCGCGCTAAAAATTGAGACGCCGATCACGGAGATAGAGAGGGAAGTATTACAAATGTGTAAAACGGTGTTACTCCTGGCGATACCGGCTGGCACCACAGGCTCGCCATTTGACGAGCGAGTGCTCACAAAGATCTGGGAGTTGAGGAAAATTTATCTTGGAGATATTTTGATTGATGGAGGGATAAATAAGATTAACCTCCGACGAGTGCTAGGAGCTGGCGCGACTGAAGCTGGTGCAAATAGTGCCTATTGGCGGGGGGAATTTGGATGAAAAGTAAGAAGGTTGAGTTTAAGAGAATTGCATTTTTTGGCGATGCGTCGGTCTTGCCTGAGTCGAGCTATTATAAGGCAGCATACCATGCGGCCAAGAAACTAGCAAAGTTAGGTTACATTATCGTGAACGGTGGTGGTCCGGGAATAATGGACGCGGCAACACGAGGGGCAGAGTCGGTTGGTGGGCAGACTGAGTCGGTGACGTTCTATCCCGAACACGCAACTGGTTTTGAAGGCCGATATTTGTCTAATGTGACGGATAAAGAAATAAAAACAACGAACTACATTGAACGAATGTTTGTTCTGATGGAGCGGAGTGATTTTTTTCTAATTTTTCAGGGAGGAACGGGGACTTTGTCTGAGCTTGGGACTGCATGGGTACTGGCTAAACTTTACTATGGTCATCATAAACCATTTATTTTGGTGGGTGCGTTTTGGAGACCAGTGATAGGGGTAATTCACGATAATCTTCTTATTGACGCGAAAGAAATGGACGTATTTAAAATCGTGGATGGGATTGATAATATCGTGCCAATGATGAAAAAACTTGAGAATGCACTAAATAGAGCGAATCATTCACATTGCCAACATTGCGGCGAGAGTGCGTTTATGAGTTAGATGTTAAAGGGTTTGTTGTATTCCCAATTAGAAAACCGAAATAATTTTGCCAGCGCAAAATTTTTCTTGTACTCGATCTGGCGACCCCTCGACCTTGCTCGGGGACTAGCTCGCCAGATTTCTGCGTAATATTTTCCTTGGAAACATCAGCAACCCCTTTGATTTTTAGGATATACTCGACATATGAGTTCTGCCCAAGATTTACAAAAGATAGCCAGTAGGTTGCGAGCGGATGTACTGGAGATGGTGGGCGCGGCGGGGGCGGGGCATATTGCAGGACCCATGTCATCTGCGGATCTGTTTGCGCTCCTATATTTCGGTGACGTGTTAGACAAGAAACAAGACAAGATAGTTTTGTCGTGCGGACATTATTGCCCAGTTTTATATAGCGCGCTTGCAAGAAGTGGAATACTAGAGGTCAGTGAGCTCTCCTCATTTATGAAGATCGGGAGTAGACTACCGGGGCATCCCGAACGAGGGGTTACCCCTGGGGTTGAGGTATCGGCGGGACCACTGGGACAAGGAGTGTCGGTTGCTGTGGGAATAGCGCTAGGCATAAAGATGAAGTATGGGGAGAGAGCGCAAAGCGTGACCCCGAGGGTTTATTGTATTTTGTCGGATGGGGAGTTGCAGGAAGGCCAAGTGTGGGAGACATTTAATTTTGCAGTCAGAAGACAACTAGATAATCTGATTTTTATCTTGGATAGAAATAAAATTCAGATCGAAAACTATGTTAGTCAGTTGGCGACGTATGGAAATGTGGTCGGGAGGCTTGAGTCGTTTGGACTCAATACACTTGAGGTAGATGGACATAACTTCAATGATCTAAGGACAGCTTTGGAGCGAGCGAAAAATGTGCAAGGGGGGCCAATGATCATTGTGATGAATACTGTAGCGGGGAAGGGAGTAAGTTTTATGGAGAATAATCCCGAGTGGCACGATAAAGTGCCGACAAAAGAGGAACTTAAGAAAGCTTTGGGGGAACTTCATGTATAGCAATCAATATTTGATCCCAGAATGGAGGACGGCACCACTCAAGGCTATAAGGATGGGGATGGGGGAGGGGCTAGTTGATCAGGGAGCGAAACATAGTGACCTAGTGGTTTTGACGGCGGATTTGGCGGGATCGACCAGGGTGCGGGAGTTTGCTGAGCTCTATCCGGAGCGGTTTTTTGACGTCGGGGTGGCCGAGCAGAATATGGTGGGGGTGGTGGCTGGACTCTCTACCATGGGGTTTGTACCGTTTGCCGTGTCGTACGCCACATTTTCTCCGGGGAGGAGCTGGGAGCAGATACGGATATCCGTCTCGTTATCCAAGGCCAACGTGAAGATTATTGGGTCTCATGCTGGTGTGTCATCGGGCCAGAATGGCCCTAGTCACCAGGGAACCGAAGATATTGCCATAATGCGAACACTACCCAATATGACGGTTTTGGTGCCGGCGGATGCGAATCAGGCGGCCGCGATGGTTGAAGCGGCATATCTGCACACGGGCCCGGTGTATATCCGTACTACCAGACCGGATACACCCAACTTTACCAAGCCTAGTTTGTACAAGATTGGCAGTGCACAGGTGTATAGGGGGGAAAGGATATCACAATTTGCGCGTGCGGGATCCAAGTGTGGGAGGCTCTCATGGTGGCGGATGAACTCTCCCGCGTGGGAATTGAGTGTGAGGTAATTAACGTTAGTTCAATCAAGCCACTTGATGGAAAAATCATCGTACAAAGCGCTAAAAAAACAGGCAAGGTTGTGACAATTGAAGACCACCAAGTGATGGGAGGGATGGGGTCCGCGGTCGCGGAACTCTTATCGCGAGAGTATCCGGCACCGATAAAATTTCTAGGGGTTCAAGATAGATTTGGAGTGAGTGGTCCATGGGAAGAAGTTTATAAAGTGATGGGATTAGATAGAGAGAGTATCAAGCAGGCTGTGGTAGACTATTTACATCTATGAGTAATTACGACGTGGTGACGGTGGGATCGGCGGTACTTGATATTTTTATGAGAAGTGACAAGTTTAAAGTGGTATCTTCGGGGGATTTACCCGGGGGAATAGCCATGTGCGAAGTGTATGGGGGGAAGATGGAGGTGGAGGAAGTGAGTATCGTATCCGGAGGAGGGGCAACAAACTGTGCGGTGTCACTAGCCCGGAAAGAACTGAAAACGGCGATTGTGGCGGAGATGGGGAACGATCCGCAGTCGCTACTAGTCCATAAAGATTTGGAGGAGGCGGGGGTGGAGACGCGATTTTTGGTGCAGGAGCAGTCGGAGACGACGGCGGTGTCGGTGGTACTAATTGCTGATGATGGCGGGCGAAGTATCATGGTGTATCGCGGGGCGGCGGCGATGCTGACCAAGTCAGACGTGCCAATTAATGATATCGAGACCAGGTGGTTACACATCTCTAGTTTGGGCGGAAACATGGAACTACTAAAGACGCTTTTAACTTGGGCTAAAGCGAAGCAGGTGAGGGTATCGCTCAATCCGGGACTCAAAGAGATTGCGAATAAAGAGCAGCTGTTGCCACTATTGTCACTCGTCGAGATTTTGTTTGTGAATAGGGACGAGGCAAAACTCTTGTGGGGGATTGATTTTAGCGATGATGCGCTATGGAAGAGCATGCAGGCACTACCGGGAGCATATGCGACGGTCATTACTGACGGGGCGCGAGGGGGGAAGGTGAGCGTGAACGGGAAAGTGAGTTTCTATGCTGGGGAGAAAGTGAAGAAAGTCGTGGATACTACGGGAGCGGGAGATGCGTTTGCATCAGGAATGGTTGCGGGAGTGTTGTACGGTAAAACTTATGAGCAGGCGGTTACCTGGGGGATAAGGAATGCGACGAACGTTCTTATGTATGTCGGGGCAAAAAGGGGACTTTTGACACTAGCGGATATTAATAGGTAGTTACATTTCGTCGAGATGGGCGCGGAGAGCGGAAGCCGAGGCGTGAAGAGAGGAGACTTCTTCGGTGGAGAGCGGAAGATCGATGACTTGCCTGACACCATTTCTTCCCAGAATGCAGGGGAGGGAGAGAGCGATGTTTTCAAGACCATATTGGCCAGTTAGAACAGTTGAAAGAGGGATGATTTTCCCGCCGTCGCGCATGATGGTTTCGACGATGTGACTGAGGGCGGTTGCGATGCCGTAGTAAGTGGCGCCTTTACCAGCGATAATTTTCCCGGCGTCTTTCTTGGTTTCCCCTTCCGCCCATTTGATGTGATCGGGTGACATTTCAGGGAAGCTAAGTAGAGGTTTGCCACCGATCGTGGCACAACTCACCGCGGCAAAGGAGGAGTCACCATGCTCGCCTAGGATGTAGGCGTGAATGCTTTTAGGACTAATGTGGATGGTTTGGCTTAAGTGGAGACGGAAGCGAGCGGTGTCGAGCAGGGTACCGGAGCCAAAAACGCGACCGACAGGCAATTTGGCAACTTCAGTAGCTTTTAGCGTCATAATGTCAAGGGGATTGGCGACCATAAGGATCAAGGTTTTGGGAGCTTCACGGACGATTTGGGGAATAATTTTTTCAACTATGTCGCAGTTACCTTTGGTCAAATCCAATCTAGTTTGACCGGGCTTTTGGGCAGCTCCGGCGGTGAAAATAACGAGATCGGTATCTACAAAGTCGGCAAATTTGTCGGTTGCGGTGATTTTGGTGTGGGGGTAGAAGGGACTTCCGTGCTCAAGATCGGCTTTTTCGCCTTTGGCTTTCTCTAGCTCGCGGGAGTAGAGAAGAAGTTCGGTAGCGAGGCCTTTGAGCAGTAGGGCATAGGCGGCTGTGACGCCGACCCTCCCTAAACCGACGATTGCGACTTTGAAAGTTTCCTGTTTGAGCATTAGGTTAAATATATCATAGGGAGGTTATTGGTATTTGCTGGACGAAATTTATACCTCCGGTACATACAGCTTACGCGCCTGTAATGTCGGAAAAATTTATCCATCAAACACCTCTCTCACTAGATGTGATACGATATCTGAGTTATGGATAAAACATTCCAGATAGCGATAGATGGGCCGGTAGCTGCGGGGAAGGGGACAACGGCGAAGATGGTTGCAGCCCGTTTGGGGTTTTTATATGTGGACACGGGGGCGATGTATAGATGCCTTACCCTTTTTGTAAAACAGAGGGGAGTTGATTGGGATAATGAAGAAAAGATTGCGGAGCTTATTCGGAAGGAAAAGCCAAAAGTTGAGTTATTTATACCGACTGAGACTGAGAAGGATGGACGGCTTTGTACGGTGAGATTGAATGGCGAAGATGTGTCCTGGCAGATTAGAACAGAGGAGATATCGCACGGAGTGTCGGTGATTACGCAGTACCCGGGAGTACGGGATTATATTACTCCACTCGCACGTCATATTGCGAAGGTGCAAAATGTAGTGATGGAAGGGCGCGATATCACGACAGTTGTGTTGCTGGGTGCGGACCTGAAGATTTATATGGATGCCGACCCGAAGGAGCGAGCAGCAAGGAGACACCGGGAACTCATGAGTCGAGGTGAGGATGTAAACTTGGATGAGGTTTATAGAGAGCTAATGGAGAGAGATAAAAGAGATTGCGGTCGGTCGATTGCCCCGCTTTCTAAGGCAAAGGATGCTTGGATACTCGACACTACGGGGATGACGATTGACCAAGCAGCGGATGTAATAGTCGAGCGAGTGGGGGAGATGAAATGAGGAGAAAGAAGGACAGAATCGAGGAAATAGAGGAGGTTGTGGAAGTCGAGGAGCCATCAGAGAAAGAACAGAAAAAACTGAAGCATAGAGAAGGTGTAGAAAAGAGGAAAAATGCCAAGAAAAGAGATAAGGTAGCCAGGTGGGGAGGAATAATACTTCTTGGCCTCATGATGTTTGTGGGGTTTTTGTTGTGGGTGGCGGGAGAGATGAAGTCTGAGACTAAGTCAATACCAGTAGGTACAGGTCAGGGAAGTGTTATTGTGAGGTAGCGGCGGCTGATTCTAAAAGGGTTCCCGGTTTTTCCGAACAATTTATTTTGGGGGCGGTGCCTGGAGTAAAGTATTCATAGTGAGGGTTACCAGCGCAAGCTAGATTTACACGAATCATGTTTTCGGGGGGAGTGAAAGCGGTGGGTGAGTGACCTTCAAGTAGTTTTTGCATGGTGCGTGCCCAGACTGGTGAGGCACCGGTTACACCAGAGGCCACGGATGACATAGGGGAGTTGTCGTTGTTACCTACCCAAGTGGCAATAAGGAGATCGGTTGTGTAGCCGAAGGTCCAGTTGTCGCGGAGGGCGTTTGTGGTGCCGGTTTTGACGGCAATGTTGTTGCCTGGCAAATTGAGGATGGAGTTGATGCCAAAGGCGGGGGCACGAGCGCTAGTATCTGACAGGATGGAGTTTATTTGGTAGGCAATGGAGGGGGAGAGGATTTGTGGATACTGTGGGGAGTCTCCTTCCAGCTTTGCTGTCCCGACTTGACCTTTGGTCACGTCTCCTGTTAAGGAGACTCCCCTTGTGAGGTCAGACCCCTGGGGACCACGAATGGAGAGGAAGGGAGTAAAGGGAACTTTGGTACCACCATTTGCAAAAACAGAGTAGACAGAAGCTAGGTCTAGCATGGTGATTTCGCCACCACCCAAGGTAAGAGAGAGACCAAAGCGAGAAGAGTCATCCCAGGTAGTGATGCCCAATAGTTTTGCGAGTGCGATCATGTTGTTGATACCATAGGCATTGAGGAGTTTGATAGCGGGGATGTTGTAGGAGCTGGCGAGGGCAGTGCGCAGGGTTACAGATCCATGGAAACGACCATCGTAGTTTTTGGGACAGTAGTCGGGCTGGCCTTTGATGACAAAACAAATGGGAACATCGTCGATTGTGGTGTTTGGGGTGGCTCCGCGCCCAAAGGCGAGCGCATAAGTGATCGGTTTGATGGAACTACCAGGTTGTCTTTGTTGGAGCACAATGTTTACTTGGCCATCATGTTCGATGTCAAAGAAGTCACGAGAGCCGACCATGGCGAGGATTTCACCCGACTTGGGAGAGATGATTAGACCAGCACCGTTTTGGACGTGGAGATTTTGTAGTTTCGCGAGTTCGAGATTCACTTCATTCTGAAGTATATCTTGATAATTTAGGTCGAGAGTGGTCGTGGCAACGAGCCCGCCGCGAGCGACTACCGATTCGCCAAACTGTTTGACGAGGAGATCCTTAATGTACATGACAAAGTGGGGCGCGCGGATTTCGATACCCTGGGGGTGGAAGACCAGGGGAGTGGCGAGTGCCTCGAGTTTGTCGTTTTCGGAGATGGCGCCGGTTTGAACCATACCTTCAAGGACTTGTTGTTGGCGGATTTTGCCTAGGTAGGGGTTACTACCAAAGGGAGAGAGAATGGTGGGGGAGACGGGAAGGCCAGCGAGCATAGCAGCTTCCGCCAGCGTGAGATCACGCGCGGATTTGCCAAAATACTCGTGACTAGCCGCCTCAATGCCGTAAGCTGTCCCGCCGTAGCCGACTTGATTTAGATACATTTCGAGAATCTCATCTTTGGAGTAACGCGACTCGGTTTGGAGGGAGAGGATTAACTCTTTGAGTTTGCGGGTAAGGGATTTTTGAGGAGACAAAAGAACATTTTTGACCAGTTGTTGGGTGATAGTTGAACCCCCTTGAGTGGTTCCACGCGTCAAATTATTGGTGGCAGCGCGGAGGATGCCGGTCAAGGAAATACCGTGGTGGGAGTAGAAATTTTTGTCTTCGGCGGCGAGGGTGGCTTGGATTACATGAGGCGGGAGATCAGAGAGTTTGATGAGTGAGCGATTTTCGTCTTTGTAGATTTGGTAGAGGAGGGTACCATGACGGTCATAGATTTTAGTGGAAAGGCTGGGGGGAGAGTCGGTGAGAAGGGAGACCGAGGGAAGGTCTTTTAGGATGTAGTAGTAAAATAAGCTGCCTAATATACACGGCAATAGTACCCATAAGGTCTGTCCTGGTCTTACCCGAATTGGTTCCCATAGGGTCTGACCTTCCCCGCCTCTGAGTCTGCGGGATTGGGTACTTCCTTCAAGTTCAGACCCTCTGATGGCGCGTAGTTTTCTTAGTTTGGTCGTTGCAGTCTGAATAGTGTGGTTGATTTGGGAGAAGAAGCCGAAGACTCGTTGTACAAAAAGTTTTAACAAATGAAGATAGGTGGCTATCGTGACTACAACAATTGTGAACAGAAAAAAGGCGGGTTTACCAATTAATTCGAAAACTTTAGTGATTGAAAGTGGTTGATTTTTCTCATACCTACGCATTAAATCCATTCTAAACCTGGTGTGAAAAGGGAGCAAGGCGCAACAAATAGCTATTTGTTAAGTGATTGGATGGTGGGCCAGAGCCAGGGGAGGTTGCCTTCGTAGCCGAGGGCCCAAATTGCGATGCCACCGAGACCTGCGGATTTGACGAATTCAAGTTTGAGGCGAATGGAAGTCTCATTTTCAAAGTATATTTGAGAAATATGGCCACTATCACTAGCAATCCCGTAGGGAGTAAGAGAGTTGCGGTCCCAAATGAGTTCAAGAGTTTTGTCTTCGAGCATTTTTTGGATGTGTTCGAGAGAGGCGACGGAACCTTTGGCTTCGACGGGAGAGTATTTGGATGAGTCTACCGTGTCCCATTCGTAGCCATAAAATGGGATGCCAAGAAGAAGTTTTTGTGCGGGAACGAGTTTGGTGATTTCAGCGATGTTTTTGATAATGTCGTGCTCAAATAGATCACCAGAGCCGCGGAGAGGGGAGTTGGGACCGGCAGAGTTACTTCCTGGCATCGTGTAGTCGTAGGTCATCACTACGAAGTAGTCAGTATGAGGAGTAAGGCCAGCCAAATTCCAAAGACGTGGGCGAGCGGCGGCGGAAGGATAAATGCTGATGCTCAGCATAGGAGTTAGTTGATAGACGTTAGAGGTTAGGGAGGTGCGGAGCTCTTGAATGAAAAGGGTAAAGTTGTCTCGAACATTAGAGGGAGTATCACCCAGGGGCTCGAAATCAATATTGACGCCGGTTGCACCCGACTCGGTGAGGGTGGCACGGATAGTCTCTATGGTATGAGCACGAGAAGCGGAGGAGGAGAGAATGGTGGAGAGCGCGGTTTGACTTTCGGGCATGAAAGTGAGTATGAGAGGTTTGTCGCCGTGATCGATGGTACCAGCGAGGAGACGCTTGTAGTTGGTATATCCTGGGTCTTCTTCACGTTTGTTGATTTTTGAGTAGATAGTACCGTCCCCGTTTAAGAGAAGGTGAAAGTAGGTAAAGTGAGTGATGTTACCGAGCGATTCGGGGGTAAGTTTTTTGAGATTCCAGTAGGGCGCGAAGCCCATGACCACAAAGGAGTCAGAAAATAGATGAGAGATGTTAGTGGGGGGTGAGGAACTTAGCGGGGAAAATGGGATAGAGTTGGGGGAAAAGAAAGTGACAGCTATAGCAGTGATTGCTAAGAGAAAGCCGAGGAAGTAGAGTTTGGTTTTCATTGTGGGGTGACGGTGATTGCTGGTTCAGAATAGCCTTCGGGGTAGGGGCCGCAGTCAATACAGTAATCTTTGATAAATGGATCGGAGGCAACAGTTTGAACGCGTGGCTCAACATCGCCAAATTCGGCGTCGTTATTGGGGGAGTGATTGGTGATTTTATTGACAAAGAGTTCGCGCTTACTAAGCGTGGAATCTAGGGGAACGGTTCCTGCCAAAAAGTACTCATAGCGAGTGTCGCAAGGGTTGTCTGTGGTAGGAAGAGTACCAGAGTTACTGCAAACACTGGCCCCTTCAATGGTATCGGGTTTGGTGAGTCCAGGGGTTTCGATATCACGGAGCGCATACTTCATAATTTTTTGCCAGATGGGAGAAGCACCAGTCACACCTGAAGCGACATAACTCATGGGAGAGTTGTCATTGTTACCGACCCAGGTTGCAACTAACCTCGTGGGAGTGTAACCAATGGTCCAGTTGTCTCTTAGGTTGTTGGTAGTACCGGTTTTGACAGAGACAGTCTTGCCGGGAACGTTAAGAATAGAGTTGGTGCCAAAGGCGGCAGAGCGAGCGTTGTTGTCGGAGATGATATGAGAGATCAAAAAGGCGGTGTCTTCGGAGAGGACCTTTTCGCCATTTCTAATGCCATCCGCGGGATCATATGTTTCGAGGACTTTGCCGGTTGAGTCTTCGACTTTGAGAATCGCGTGAAGTGGAACCTTAACTCCTTGATTAGCGAAGACGCCAAAGGCTGTCGCCATATCGGTCATCATTACTTCACCACCACCTAAAGTTAGAGAGAGACCATACTGAGTGGGATCGGTCCAACTGCTGATACCCATCCGCCTGGCAAAGCTAATGAAGTTTCCAAGACTATTGAGAGCGAGGACTTTAACGGCAGGAATGTTATAGGAGTTACCGAGAGCGAAGCGAATTTGGGTAGGTCCGCGGAAAGTATTGTCGTAATTTTTGGGACAGTAGTCGGGCTGGCCGATGACAGAAAAACAAATAGGGGTGTCGAGGAGCATAGTTGAAGGGGTAAGAACCTTGGTTTCGATCCCAAGCGCGTAGTTGAGGGGTTTGATTGAACTACCAGGTTGTCTTAATCTGGTTGTGACATTGACTTTACCATCGATGTCTTCGGAAAAGTAATCTTTTGAGCCGATCATGGCGAGAATTTCACCAGTACTAGGGTTGGTGACAAGGGCGGCACCATTACTAATTTTGAGCTTTTTGAGGTTTTTGAGTTCGGCAGAGAGACTGGCTTGGGCGACATCTTGTAAATCAAGGTCTAGAGTGGTTGTGACTCGGAGTCCGCCTTGTTCGACAGCTTGGATGCCATATTTGTTTTCGAGAAGTTCACGGACATACATGACGAAGTGGGGAGCACGAATGTCGGTTCCGGCATCGGCATAGTGGAGTTCTTCGTTTTTGGCGGTTGTGCTAGCTTCTTGAGAAAGATATTTATCTTCGACCATGCGAGTCAGGACCTGGACTTGACGAGAGCGAGCCGAGTCAGGATTGCCGAAGGGAGAGTACTTGGAGGGGGCTTGGGGTAAACCAGCGAGGAGGGTAGCTTCACTGAGGGTCAAGTCCTTGGCGTCTTTATTGAAGAAGCGGTGGGCAGCGGCTTCGATGCCATAGGCAGTACCACCGTAGGGAATGTGGTTCAAGTACATCTCGAGAATTTGGTTTTTACTGTAGAGGATTTCGGTGGCAACCGTCAAGATGGCCTCTTTAATTTTGCGGGAAACAGTGCGTTCCGGAGTCAAAAGGGCGACTTTGACTAGTTGCTGAGTTATCGTAGATCCTCCCTCAAGTCGCTGGCCGGTAACGGTTTTCCAGGCGGCACGGAGGAGTCCACCTGTGTCAAAACCATGGTGAGAGTAGAAATTTTTGTCTTCGATGGCAACCGTGGCTTCAACCACATATTTGGGAAGAGTATCAAGACGGATAGGAGTCCTATTTTGATAGTCGTAGATTTCATAGAGTAATTCCCCGTTTCTGTCAAAAATCTTGGTTGAGATGGGGTAACTACTGGGTTTGTTGAGGCGTGCGGGGGAGGGGAGATCCTTGAGAAAGAGGAATAGAGCACAGAGAACAAAGAATATCGAGAGAGCGATGAGAATAATGGTTTTCTGGGAATACTGAGGGGGCAGAGATTTTTTCTGCAGACGTTTGTGAAGGATATCGAGAAAGGTTGTTTTGGACATGGGGATATTATAGATGATATACTCTCACCTATCTATGTCGAGCGGTAAGACAAAGTTTAAAAATATCGTAATTTCTGGTCTTCCTGGGGCGGGTTCTACAACGCTGGCGAAAATGCTTGTGAAGAAATTTGGATGGAGTTATTTTTCTGGTGGTGAGTGGATGAGGGCGTATGCGATTGCACATAATCTTTTTGATGGTTCAATCAAGCTTCATCATGATCAAAGTATCATCCAAGACGATATTGATCGACAAATGGATCATGGGATGAGAAAGAATATGCAGGAAAAATCTGGCAATATATATGATTCTTGGCTTTGTGGATTTTTGGCTCAAGGGGTTGAGGGAACTTTTAAGATATTGGTTATGTGTAGTGATGATGCGGTAAGGGTAGATAGATTGGCAAATAGGGACGATCTGACAATTCAAGAAGCGAAACAACATGTGTTTGATCGAGAAAAGAAGAATGTAGAAAAATGGAACAAGATGTATAAGAAAGAATGGCAGGAGTGGGTAGTGCGTCCTGGATTTGTAGCGAAAGATAAGCAGCAGTATTATTGGTATCCTGAGATGTATGATCTGGTGATAGATACGTATAAAGTTAGTAAAAAAGAAGCTTTTAAGATGGCGTGGGATAAACTGAGCAAGTGATTAAGTGAAAGCGATTGTGATTGCTGAAGTTTGACTGAAGGTGTACAATTCCAGGCAGCGTGAGCGTAACTACGGTAAACTCTACTATTGCTAAAGCAGTTAAAGCATCTTTCGATGAAGAGGTTGCATTTGTTTCTGCTTTGGTTAAAGCAAAAAGTCCCAACCCATATACCCCACAGGATTCACCCCTTCATGAGTCGGTGGAGGGTGAGATGCCGACATTAATTTTTGAAAAATTAAAAGAAATAGGACTGTCTCCTCGATTCTTAGGAGCGAGTAAGGAACGGCCAAATGTGGTTGCTGAGTGGGGAGAGAAGCGAGGGAGGATGGGACTCATGCTCAACGGGCACATGGATACGATCCCTCCAGAGGGGCGTGATGTTATCTCGCCATATTCGGGGGTAGTGCGCAATGGTAAGTTGTATGGGTTGGGATCTCTTGATATGAAGGCTAGTTTGGCGGCATATATCTACGCTGTAAAGGCATTGATGTTGGCGAAGGTCAAGCTCAAGGGGAAGTTGACACTGGCGTTTGTGGTTGATGAGGAAAGCGGGGCTTGTAGTGCGTATGGGACTCAGTATTTACTTGATTCAGGTTGCGTACCAAAGGCATGTTTAATTGGAGAGCATGGGAGTAGATATGTCCGCACAGGGCAGCGAGGAGTATACCGATTTAAGATAGTCACTCGGGGAGAAGCGGTGCATACGGGGGTTTCGGCATGGGAGCGTGGTGAGGTGGGCCATAATGCCGTCGTGGACATGGCGAGGATTATCGATGTACTACAAGGAATTGAGATTCCATTTAAGCAGTCGAGAATGTTTATAGATCGTAAGCCAGTATTTACTTTTCCCACAAAAATTAGCGGTGGAGTATCGATGAATGTGGTTCCAGCAATTTGTGAAGCCTATGGAGATGTTAGGTTGCTACCTGGCAATAGTGAAGCTCAGGTAAAGATCCTTATGATTGAGCGACTTCAGAAGTTGGGGGTATCCTATGAGATCCAGGACTTGTTATATGTACCAGCGGTCGAGATTGATACACATGATCCACTCGTGTTGTCACTACAGAAAGTAACTAAGGCAGTACTAGGATACGAACCACCAGCAAAGGTTTCTGGTCCGGGGACTGACGGATGGATGATGTGTAAGCGCGATATTCCAACGATTATGGGGTTTGGGCCTGATGGGGGTGGGGAACATGGGCGGGGAGAGTGGGTAGACATATTGTCTTTGCAGAAGATAACTGAGGTGTATGCTAGGCTTATCGTGGATTATCTAGGGTGAGAAGATGAAGCAGTGGTTAATGATAGTTTTAGTGATAGTAGGGTTGTTGGTTGGAGTGGTTTCGTTGTATATGGCCTCTTTATCAGGAGTGATGTCAAAGATGGGGTTAGTTGGAGGAGATTTTAGTCAGTCTATAGATGTAAATGAATTGGCGAGACAGCTTGTTGGGCAAAAAGAGGAGTTTTCTTGTAGTGTTTGGCACGTCGCAGGTCACGTACCAGGGTATTTTTTCGCACAGGGAGAGCAAAAAGCGATGTTGGCAGGTCAATTAGGGGGGGAGAGAATCATATGTGGGATTAGACTGGTGCAAAACGGGAATGTAGAGAGGGGAGTTTACACGATCGTGAAAGGCCTGTATTATCTGAAAAATTATTATGTTGAGATGCGAGTATTGATTGAAAAAGATCCAAAGAAATGCAATCTGGTCGAATCAAAGTACGAAAGATGGGTGGAAGGATATCTCTTGGCGACAGAGGGGCGAGCACAAGAAGTGGTGTTTGGTGTGTATAAACAAGTGGAGGCAGCAAGGGTAGGGGTGGAAGAGTTGTGTATTGACTAGGTAGAAGAGAAGATTTAGGATGAAATTAGTTAACAAGTGATGGTTTGAGAGTGTAAGGAAGAGGGTGTGAATCCCTCTCTGTGCCGCAACTGTAAAAGACAGGAACTTCCTCTCAAACTACCTTTATTGAGCCTTCCGAGCGAGAAGGTGAAGGAGTTGAGAGTGTCTCCAGAGTCTTCTAGTGTTTGTTCTATAGAGTTGTTTAAGAGCGATTTTGATTTGGATTTTTACGAACCCAGTGATCTATTTGAAGTGGAAACGCACGTACGTTCGTTTTTCGGGGAAAAATTGATGAGACCCAGAAGGGAAAGGTTGTGGGTGGGAAGTGATGGAACGTTAGATCCTAATTATGTGACAATGATGGAGAAAGCCATTAACTACTGGAATGAGCGAGGTGATAAGAAAGCGGTCGAAAGATTTGAAAAAGAGCTTGAGGGGGCAAGAAATGCAGTAAGCCTTATCATTGCTTCTAGAGAATTAGGAGAACCCCTGCCGATTGTAATAAACGCGAGTGATCCTGGAGATTTTTACGTTGATAAAGAGGGGAGGAAAAAGAGCGTGACTTTCGTGTGGATGAAGGAGTCCACAGAGAGTAGTGGATGGAGATATAGTGTTTACTCAATACCTGCAAAGTATATTGGATTAGAAAAACATTGGGGATTGCTGAAGAAGCTTGGAGATATACAACGGACGCAAGATATTTTGAAGAAAATGTTTGACGAAACTGAGCTTAGTGCGGATAGTCTCATTGCGTTCCCGTTAATTGTGACTAGTTTAACTCAAGGGATGGATGAGATTGCAGGTGAGTTAGGATATCCAACCTGGGATGAGATTGACCGAATCGCTGCGGATCAACTAGCAATGGAAGAAGACCAACACGCAAAAGAAAGAAGAGAACAGGTCGTAATCGAGTTTACGGCTAGGATTTTCTATGCCGTCAAAGACGGAAAGTCGAAGGAGTATAAGCAAGCTCTCGTGGCGGCATTGTCAGATACGATGGCGCTTGAGGCTGGGAGTAGAGATTATTTGGGAATGGATAAAGATCAAATTAAGAGTGAGATCGATAAAAATGTGCGTTTGGCCTTGGCGGTAAAGTATAAAGTATTTGAGAAAAAGAGTTACTATGAACTCAAAGATTTGGGCATACGGTTCGGAGATTTGGGGGACTTGTATAGGCACTATCAATGGGTGAGTGCTGCGTTTAATACTAATCCCCTCGCGAGAGAAGCTCGAGCTACTGGATGTGGTGGGTCTGGAATTAGTTATGGATCTGATATGTTCTCTAGCCGAGACTTTGCATTTAGAGATGTCAGTATCTTAATTGAAAGTCAGAGTTTCTACTCAAGTACTACCGAATCTACAACAATAACTACAGATGGGGAGGAGCCCGACGGTCGATATCCGGAGGGAAAATACAAACCGGGACATTGTAGAGCCTGTGATACTGATCGTAAGAAAGTGTGGCACAAAGAAGATGGTGGATGTGATTGCTGCACAATTTGTGAACGTAGGCTTGCAGGCGGTGATTAAAAACTGCTCCTATTTGATACATTCGTTCCTAGTTGACAGTCACTAATGGTAGGGGGTACGGTGAATAGGCCCTACTATATGTAGGGTTTTAGTTTCGGAGGTGAAATACATATGCAGTGCCCATATTGTCATAACGAAGATACTTCTGTTCTCGAGTCGAGGATTACAGCCGAAGGGGGGGCAATGAGGAGACGGAGAGAGTGTACCAAGTGTGGGAAGCGCTTTACTACCTATGAGCGGGCAGAGGGAGTAGATATCAAGGTAGTGAAGAAATCAGGTAAGATCGAGGATTTTGATCGGGAGAAACTTCGACGCGGGATTATGAAGGCCACCTGGAAAAGGCCGGTGTCAATGGAGCAGATTGAGAGCATGGTGGATGAAGTGGAGCGGATCCTGCGGCGGAAGACTACTACCGAAGTACGCTCATGGGAGATAGGAAATTTGGTGATCAATAGACTGAAAAAGATTGATCCACTAGCATATTTACTTTTTGCTTCGGTGTACCGAGAGTTCGAGTCACTAAATGATTTTAGCGAAGAGATAACTAAGTTAAAAGAGGACAATAAATGAAAGCCAAACTCAACCCTAACGCGGCGGCAATCATGGTAAACCGTTATAGTTTGCGGGATGAGGGGGGGCAGCCAGTGGAGTCACCGGCTGAGATTTTGATGCGGAGCGCCAGGGTGGTAGCTGAAGCAGAGAATAATTACCGTAGTGGTGGAGCGACAGCGATTGAAGTGAGAGAGAAGTTTTTTGAGATTCTTTATGATATGAGGTTTGTGCCAAACGGGCGAACGATGGCAAATGCGGGGACTAAGTATGGACAACTTGCCAATTGTTTCGTCCTACCGGTAGACGACGATCTTGGTAAAGGAGCCGACTCGATTTTTTCGGTGCTTCGCAAGGCGATTCTGACCTTACAGACTGGGGGAGGGGTAGGCTTTTCGTTTGGGAGAATTCGGCCAAAAGACGCCGCTATCACTACAACTAAGGGGAAGGCAACGGGGGCAGTCTCGTTTATTAAAGTTTACGACACGGCATTTTGGGTGATCGGGCAAGGAGGGGGGAGGCGCTCAGCCGCGATGGCAGTACTACCCGTGTGGCATCCGGACATTCTAGAGTTTGTGAAGTGCAAGAGTGAAGAGGGGACGATTACCAACTTTAATATCTCGGTTGGCATAACGGACGAATTTATGCAGGCTGTCAAGAAAGATGATGATTTCACACTCCGACACCCAGAAAATGGGGAGATGTATAAAATGGTACCAGCGAGAGAGTTATTTGCTGAGATTGTGAAAAGTGCATATAAGAACGGGGAGCCGGGAGTATTATTTCTTGACGAGGCAAATCGGACCAATCCAGTGCCGCACCTTTATAAATTGGAGGCAACAAATCCTTGTGTTACAGGAGATACTTTGGTAGCTACTCCGAATGGATGGATAAGAGTAGATCAAATTAATGAAGGAGATAAAGTGAATACTGTATTGGGATTAGGTAAGATAGAAAAGCGAGAGGTGCACGAAAAGAAGAAGATTTACCTAATTAAGTTTTCCGATGGGGGTGTAGTAAAAGCAACTGCAGCTCACCAATTTCATACCCGTAGTAGTAGAACTAAATTCTTTACTCCAACTAAACTGAGTGAAATAACAGTGGGGGATTGGGTGAGAGTTGCAAAATCATGCTTACCAAGCAAGATGGCTCCACCAAGTAATGTGAATATTGGAGAAAGAGATTATGGATTTTTAACGGGAGTATTGCTTGGGGATGGTTGTTACACGGAGAGATCCTTGTCAAAGAATGTGGTGCGAATAAGTACTCATGATGATGAGCGTGAGTGGAATGAGTTGCTAAAACAAAAATTTTCCATGATTGGTGCTACAAATATGTATACGTATGTGAACAAAAATAGTCACTCAATGATGATGGATCCAAAACCAGGAAAGATGGTGGCTGAGTGGGTCAAATCTTTGAAATTAACGCCCTCCATAAGTCTGGATAAAGATATTCCAATGGAATATGTGAATAGTAATGGAGAATTTTTACGGGGACTGCTTGATGGGTTATTTAGTACAGATGGAAGTGTGGATTTGTCGGCTAACCATCCGATTGTAAGATTTCATACTGGGAGCGTCAAACTAGCTGAGAAGGTGAGATTGATACTCTTAATGTTTGGGATTCATGGGAGATCAATAAAATCAAAACGAGCTCCTCATAAAACATCTGATGGGAGGATAATTTCAAATAAGAATCCTAAATATGATGTGGTAGTGGTGGGTGAGAGTTTTGGAAGATTTTTTGAACAAATTACATTAAGTCATCCTGAAAAACAAGCCAAAATGAAACAAGCTGCATTAACAGTGAATTTTACTGGTGGGAATTGGGCTGCTCAGGTAAAGTCTATAGAAGAATTTGGAGAAGAAAAAGTTTACGATCTATACGAACCCAATAGTGATACTTGGATTACAAATGGTTATGTGTCGAGGGGATGTGGAGAACAGTTCTTGGGACCGTACGAAAATTGTTGTTTGGGGTCACTAAACCTGCGGGAACATATAAAGAAAATTAAGGGTGACGGATACCAAGTTGATTGGGAGAAGCTATCTGAGACGATCGAGCTTGCGGTGCGATTTTTAGACAATGTAGTGGATGCCAATAAATATGTATCTGCAGTGCCGGAACTCGAGGAGGCGGCACATAAAGTAAGAAGAATAGGATTGTCGGTGATGGGGCTTTCCGACATGATGTACTTGGTGGGGGTGCGATATGGGGGATCCAAGGGACAGGATCTAGCTAGCCAAATCATGGAGTTTGTGCGCTACCATGCGATGATTACTTCGATTAAACTAGCTAGAGTGAGAGGGCCTTTTCCAGGAATTGTGGGGAGTATTTATGACCCACAGAATATGAAATGGAGCGCTCCTAAGCCACTGGTGGCACATAAAACTGATTTTGGAAGGCCGAGTTTAGACTGGAAGAAGTTGATCGTGGATTTGAAGCAGTATGGGATACGTAATGGAGCACAGACGACAGTCGCACCAACCGGCTCAATTGCAACCATTTCAGGACTTGAAGGATATGGATGTGAGCCAGTATTTGCTTTGTCGTATGTTAGACACACCCGCGAGGGGGCGGAAAAAGAGGGAAAAGAGTGGAGAGAGATGTACTATGAAAGTTATTTGTTTGAGATGGCAATGAAGAAATCTGGACTGTCAAAGAGTGAGCGCAACAAGTTGTTTGAACAGGTACGGGATAATGGAGGAAGCCTAAAAGGAATTTCTGGAGTGCCAAAGGAAATTGCGGAGATATGTGTAGTATCGTCTGATTTGAGCTTTGAGGAACACGTGAGAATGCAGGCAGTGATGCAGAGGTGGATCGACAACTCGATTAGTAAGACAATAAATTTTCCGAGTACCGCGACCCCCGACGATGTGGCAAAAGCCTACCAGCTTGGATGGGAGCTGGGACTTAAAGGAATGACTGTGTATGTGGAAGGGTCACGGGAGCAGGTGATACTGGAGAAGAAGATTGGACCTTATGAAACTAAAGAAGATAAACAAGTCACTCCTCAAGAATTGTGCCCAGAGTGCGGAACGCCGATGCGCCGCGAGGAAGGGTGTTCAACTTGCCCGTCATGCGCATACTCGAAATGCGATAAATAATAACCAATAACCAAGCACTAAATTACAAACAATAAACACAAAAATAATAAATTAAAAATTATAAAACAAATGACAAAACCGAAAATCATTGAACCAAAGCTGACGAAGAATGCCCTAGAAGTAGCGAGGAAGCGGTATTTGCGAACAGACATGAAGGGTAGGGTTGTGGAGACGCCGGGAGAGATGTTGTGGCGAGTGGCGTACCATATGGCAAAGCCTGAAGTGCAATGGGGAACGAATGGGATTGTGATGGAGATGGCGAATAAGTTTTACGAGCGTATGACTAGCCTGAAAATGGTGTGTGCCGGTAAGGCCATGTTTGAGGCGGGGAATCCGGGAGGAACGGGACAACTGTCGTCTTGTTTTGTCCTTCCTATTGACGATTCAATTCAGACGATTTTTAAGACTTTGGGGGACGCGGCGGTCGTACATAAAAACAATGGGGGAACAGGGTTTAACTTTAGTAAGATCAGGCCCCATGGAGATAAGGTAAAGAATGTACCTGGGGCGGCTAGTGGGCCAGTTGACTTTCTTAAGGCATATTCGGCAGCCTTGGCGCAGATATTGCAGGGAGCAAAGAGGCAAGGGGCAAATATTGGAATACTGAATGTGGATCATCCGGACGTCGAAGAGTTTATTTATCTAAAGGACCTTGATGGGACGATCAAGAATTTTAATGTGTCAGTGGGGGTAAACGATGAATTTATGCAGGCGGTCGAAGCAGATAAGTACTGGAATTTAGTTAATCCGCGGAGTCATGAGGTGGTAAAGAGAGTAAAGGCAAAGTCCCTATTTAACAAAATAGCAGTACAAGCATGGAAGACGGGGGATCCAGGACTGATGTTTTTGGACAATACAGAAAAAGGGAATACGGTTCCGAATTATGGAAAGTTAGAGGCGACTAACCCATGTGTGACAGGTGATACCATGGTGGCAACTAACAAAGGGTGGGAGAGAATTGATCAGTTGATTAACCGAGACGAAGTATTAGTTATTGTGGATACACGAGTGATTGGTGTACAGAAAATAGAAACAAAGAGAACAACTCAAGTAATTAAAACTGGTGATAAACAAGTATATAAGTTAGAAACAAAGAGTGGATACAGTTTAAAGGCGACGTCGGATCATAAGATTATGACCACTGAAGGTTGGAAAGAGGTGAAATTGTTGAGAACGGGAGACAGGGTATTGATACAACATGATAAGGGTGAGTTTGAGAAAGAGAGCAAACTTCATTTTAAATGGAACAATAGGAAAATTGGCAAAAACGGTCGAAAGTACCAATTCCAACTGCCGTTAAATTGGAATAAAGAACTTGGGGTATTGTTGGGCTGGTTAGTTGGAGATGGATTTGTACGTGAAGAAACAGAAAAGCACGGGGCGTACTTAAATTTAACTTTTGGAAGAGGTAAAGAAAAAGCAAGAGATTATTTCTTGGAATTACTGTCAAAATGGTGTGGATCTGCGAGAGCACATGAAGCAACAGAGCGAACTAAACAAATATTTGTTAGTAGCAAGTTTGTGGTGGATTACTTTGTACAACTTGGTGTAGGAACTAAGAGATCTGAGTACAAGCGCGTACCAAATAGTATTTTTACAGCGCCTAAAGAGATGGTAATTGGGTTCTTGCAAGGATTATTTTCTTCGGATGGGAAAGTGGGATATGTGAAAAACAAATCTGCCTATGTACGTCTAACTAGTAAATCTCGAGATCTGTTAACCGACGTGCAGTTACTTTTGCTTCAACTAGGTATTAAAACGAGGGTATATGACAGATCAAGAGGTGAACGGATCAACTTGTTCCCCGAGTATACGAACGCTAATGGTGAGGTAAAACGTTATGGATCAGATGGAGCTTTATGGGAAATCGAGATTTCAAAAGATGTAGTGATCAAATTTATTGATGATATTGGATTTTTGTTTGATATGCACAGCGACAAAGTTAAGTTGTTAAGAAGCAAAACTTATTACACAACTAAATGGGATGACGTAATTGTGTCTATAGAAAAGCTTGGAATTGAGCCAGTTTATGATTTGACAGAGCCAGAAACCCATTCATTTATTGCTGGAGGGATAGTAGTCCACAACTGTGGTGAGATAGCCCTTTTCCCATATGAGTCATGTAACTTGACTAGCATCGATTTGGCAAGACATATTAAGGGGAAGAAAGTTGATTGGGAAGAACTAAGAGAAACAGTGCGGTTGGGGGTGAGGTTTCTCGACAACATGATCGAGGTAAACGCGTACCCGGTACCAGAGATTGAGGCAGCGGTAAAAAACGGCAACCGGCGGATAGGGCTCGGAGTAATGGGATTTGCTCACGTGCTGTACCGGATGGGAATCCCATATAACTCAAATGAAGCAGTGAAATTGGCGAAAGAACTAGCAAAGTTTATTTATGAGACGGCAGCAGAAATGTCGGCGGAGCTCGCCGAAGTACGGGGTAACTTCCCCAACTGGGATCTCTCGATTTATCCGGCAAAGGGACAGCCGATGCGTAACTGTGCGGTGACAATGATCGCGCCGACCGGAACAATCTCAATCTTGGTCGATACGAGCTCTGGGATTGAGCCAGTGTTTGCACTAGTTACCAAAAGACGGACTTTTTATGAGGATGATAAAGTGAATCATTCTACGAAAGAACTGTTAATGGTTGATCCTGTATTTGAAGAATACATAGGGAAGAGAAAAAATATTCTCGAGCAAGTGGTAAATGGTGATTATTCGGGGCTAAGTGAAGAGGAAAAAAAGATTTTTGTGACGACACACACAATTCTCCCTGAGTGGCACGTAAAGATCCAGGCTGCGTGGCAGAAATACTTTGATAATTCGATCAGTAAGACAGTAAATTTCCCCCACACTGCAACGGTGGAGGATGTAAAAACAACTTATATGATGGCGTGGAAGTTGGGATGTAAGGGGGTAACGATTTATCGGGATGGAAGTAAGGGGGATCAAGTGCTCTCGACTAGTCAGCCAATCAGTGAGCCAGTAGATCAGAAAGAAGACTTGGTTTGCCCGGAATGTGGGGGCAAGCTACACAAGCAAGATGGGTGCTCGAAATGCATTGATTGTGGGTTTAGCGTATGTGGATAAATAGAATCATTAAACGAGATGGGAGAGAGGTGGAATTCAGGTTAGAAAAACTGGCGGAGGCAATTAGTAAGGCAGGGATACAGACTAAAGAGTTTGGGGAGAAAGAAGCAAAGAGGTTAGCGGAAATAGTTGTGGTGCTTGTTGAAAAGTCGTTAAAGGAAAGGGAAATCGCACAGGTCGAAAAAATTCAAGATATTGTTGAACAGGTGCTGATGGCGGCGGGACACTACCAAACAGCTAAGGCATATATTTTGTATCGACAAGCAAGGAGCGAAGAGAGACGAGTCGAGCGGATTATCGGAGTAAAAGATGATTTGGATTTGACACCGAACCAACTAAAAGTTCTCTCTAGCAGATATCTACTAAAAGACGAGGAAGGAAGGGTAATTGAGACGCCTAGCGAGTTATTTCGTCGAGTGGCTAAGAATCTGGCAGTAGTTGAAAAGAAAGATAAGCGGAAAAAGATAGAAGAGCAATTTTATGAAGTGATGAGCAGACTTGAGTTTTTACCGGCGGGGAGGACTTTAAACAACGCGGGGACACCCCAGTCCCAACTGGCAAATTGCTTTGTCCTCCCCATCGAGGACTCGATGGAGGGGATTTTTGACTCGGTGAAATATATGGCACTTGTACACCAGCGGGGCGGGGGAACTGGGTTTAACTTTAGCAAGCTGAGGCCGAAGGGGGATGTGGTCACGAAATCGTCGGGTGGATTTGCGACGGGGCCGGTGTCGTTTATGAAGGTGTTTGATATTGCGACACGCCAAGTGATGCAGGGAGGTAAGAAACGCGGAGCCAACATGGGGATATTAAATGTGGATCACCCCGACATATTAGAGTTTGTCAATTGTAAGAGTGAGACGGGGGAGATTGAGAATTTTAATATTTCGGTGGGAGTATCGGACGCATTTATGAAGGCAGTGGAAACGAACTCTGACTGGGAGTTAAAGAACCCGCGAACTGGAGAGGTAGTACAGACACTTCGAGCGCGGAGCTTGATGTCGCAACTAGTCGCACACGCGTGGCGGACGGGGGATCCAGGACTGATATTTCTAGATCTAATTAATCGCAATAACCCACTATTGAAGAGTTATGGACGAATCGATTCGACGAATCCGTGTGGAGAACAACCGCTCCATCCGTTTGATGCGTGTAATTTGGGGTCTATCAACTTGGCTAGGTTGGTGGGTAAAAATGGAGTGGATTGGGTGCGACTTGAGTTGGTGGTAAGGACAGGAGTGCGAATGCTTGACGACGTGGTTGATGCATGTCGCTATCCACTTCCGCAAATTACGGAGACGGTACGCGCGAACAGGCGAATTGGGCTTGGAGTGATGGGATTTGCGGATATGCTTTATCAACTAAGGGTCCCCTATGACTCAGAGGCAGGAGTAAGACTGGCGACAAAATTAGCGAAGTTTATCCAAGAGACAAGTTGGAGTGAAAGTGAGAAACTCGCTAAAGAGAAGGGAGCGTTTCCTAGGTGGAAAGAATCTAGTTTTAAAATCAAGGTCAGAAATTTGGCGATTACGACAATTGCGCCAACGGGGAGTATTTCGATGCTTGCGGATGCATCAAGCGGGATTGAACCAGTGTTTGCCCTCGCTTTCACTAAAAATGTAGTAGAAGACAATGGACTGTTGTACATCAATAAGTATTTTGCACAAGAACTCGCTGAGTCATCCTGGGCGGATGGGGACGCGGAGCATAAGGTGCGCGATAGAATAGTGCGGGAAGTGGCACAATTGGGGAGTGTGGCGCAGGTTTCTGGAGTACCCGACGAGGTAAAAGCGATATATCGGACGGCTCATGATATCACGCCGGAGTGGCACGTGAGGATGCAGTCGGCGTGGCAGAAGTATACGGATAATGCGGTCAGCAAAACAATAAACTTTCCTCATAGCGCTACGATTGATGATGTGGAGTCAGCGTATATATCAGCGTGGAAGCTCGGGTGTAAGGGGATCACAATATACAGAGATGGAAGTAAGGAGGGACAGATTCTATCAGTAGGGACAAAATCTGAGAAGTTAGACGCTAGACTCCAGACTCCAGTGAGATCGCAGATAATCCAGAGCAAGATCAAAACAGAGACACTAAAAGAGAGAAGTCAAAAGCTAAAAGAGGGGTGCCCGGAGTGTGGAGGGAAATTAGTGACGGAAGAGGGTTGTAGTAAATGTTATGGTTGCGGATTTAGTATGTGTAATGGGTGATATCATGATTTAAATCATTAGATCATTTTTAGAGTAGGGTAAAATATAAGAATGCATAAAATTATATTGGCGAGTGGGAGCCCGAGAAGAAAAGAAATACTCACGTTATTGGGACTTAATTTTGAGGTGGTTGATTCATTATTTGACGAGAATCTGATAAAGACCGATGATCCAGTGGAGATGGTGGAGGAGCTCGCCATCCAGAAAGCTCTTGCGGTTGCGAAAAAACACCCCGATGCAGTCATAATCGGCGGAGATACGACGGTAGAAATCGACGGTGAGATTTTGGGGAAAGCGACAACGAAGGAAGAAGCTAGTGAAATATTTGGGAAGCTACTAGGTAAGACTCACCAGGTAGTGACGGGAGTGGTAGTTGTTGATTCTCTGACGGGAGAGTCGTTTGCAGGGAGCGAGGTGGGGGTCGTGAAATTTCGCGCTCCACTCCATGGAGAACTAGATAAATATGTAGAGGAGGAGAAAAACTGGCGAGGGTTTGCGGGAGCGTACGCCTTACAGGGGGGAGCGGCTCCGTTTACACAGGAACAAACGGGTAAGTTGTCGGCGATTATTGGGATGCCGGTTGAGCTGACCGCCGCACTTCTAGAGCAAGCGGGAGTAATTATTGAAGTAGATCCACAGGAGATAGAATTGAGTCTCTATGGAAAGAAAGTGGGGATATGAGAGAAGGATTGGTGTATGTGTTTACGGGCGAGGGGAAGGGGAAGACGTCGGCGGCTTTGGGGGTGGCGGTGCGGGCAGCGCTCTCAGGGATGAAAGTGGCGATCGTACAGTGGTACAAGGAAAAGAGGTGGCCGATTGCCGAGCACAAACTGGGAGATAAGTTTGAGAATATTGAGATATACCCCATGGGGAGTGGGTTTTATAAGCTGCCGAGTGATCACGCGAGTCCTACCGAGCACAAGAAAGCGGCTCAGGATGCGTTGGTTCAGGCAGGCGAGCTGATAGGAGAGGTGGATTTACTAGTCTTGGATGAGATATATAATGCGGTGAGAGATAAGCTTTTAACAGAAAAGGAGGTGCTAGAGCTGATAGGGGAGCGAAGGGAAACTCATTTGGTATTGACGGGGAGAGGAGCAACGGAAAGAATTATTGAGGCAGCAGACTTGGTGACGGAGTGCAGGAAAATTAAGCATCCATATGATAGAGGGAAAATTGCAGTTCGTGGACTAGATTATTAATGTAAATTTTGCCGTATAATGGGTTTGAGAGAATATGTATGGGAGGTGTTTTTATGGTGGATCTGAAGAAAGAAAAAGAGCCGATTACCAGAGTTGAACGGGTGAGTGTAGCTGATGAAAAGGTAACGGTGGAAGTTCCCCGTTCGACAGAGGATAAAGCCAAGGAGAGCTTGGAAGTGCAGAGTTGGATCGAAAAAATAGAAAAGAGGTTTGCCAGGATACCGAACCAGACGAGTGATGTAACTGACGATACGGTAGTAATACAACAACCTCAAGCACAACAACCACCTGTCACTTTGCCGGTGACTCAACAACAAATGTATGCTGGGAAGAAAGCTAAAATTGATACGGGGTTATCGTGGCTTGTAACGTGGGCAATTAGACAAATTAAAATGCTCTCCAAAATCGGACGAAAGGTAAAATTGCAGGATATGCCGGAGGCAAAGTAATGCAGGGGTTTGAACAAGTATCAACAATTATGACTAACTTGGCTTATGCCTTGGTTTTCTTGGGAATTGGGATAACGGGGCTTTTTGCATTAGGTTATGCGTTTCTCTTGTGGATACGAAACCGAAATCGGGAAGAGTATAGCTTGTCATTTGTGACTCTGGAGGTAGTACTTCCCAGAGATAATGAGATTAAGATAGACGCGGCGGAACAACTATTTGCGAGTTTGTATTCGGTCAAAAATGAAGAGTGGTATTCATTCCTCCAGTCGGAACATGCGGTCTCTTTTGAGATTGTGGGGAGAAAGGAAGACATTCGTTTTTATGTTTCGGTACCGCATGAGCTGATGGAGCTCGTGGAAAAGCAGATCCACGGGGCATACCCCGGGGCAGAGATTAAGTCAGTTGAGGAGTTCTCAATATTTACTGAAGGCGGCAAAGTGGCTTTTGAGTCACTTGTGAAGAGCCAGGCGGGATATTATCCGATTCAGTCTTTCCGTGATTTGGCTACAGATCCGTTATCATCCATCACTTCTTTCCTGGCAAAGATGAAGGAAGGGGAGGGGGCGATGCTCCAGATAATAGTTTCGCCGGCTTCGCACTCGTGGAGTTCACGAGGACATGGATACATAAGTAAGGCAAAAAAGGATGAGAGTAACCCGGAGAAAGCAAGTTATACAGTTGACCCGAAGGCGCTTGAAGCGATCGAGCGATCGGCAGGGAAGCCTGGGTTTGAAGTGTCAGTACGATTGGTAGTTAACGCTCCAACCAAACAAGAAGCTCATACGCTCCTTAAACAGTTTGCTGGGACATTTTCACAGTTTGCGGGGCCGTATAACAAGTTCACAAAACAGCGGATTTGGTTAAAGAGACTGTTTATGGTGGACTTTATTTACCGATACCAAGCGATGTTTCGAGGGAAGTCAATCTTAAATTCAGAAGAGCTCGCGACAGTATTCCACTTTCCCAATAAGCAGGTGGAAACGCCACATATCCACTGGCTTACGGCCAAGTCGGCGCCCGCCCCGGCACAGATTCCGAGTGAAGGGTTATATCTAGGGAAAAGTGTATATCGAGGTTTGTCGCGGAAGATTTATATTTCGGACAAGGATAGGGCACGGCATATGTATATCATTGGGAAAACCGGTGTAGGTAAATCAGAGTTAATGATGGATATGGTGATGCAAGACATCCGGGCTGGGAAGGGAGTATGTTTTATTGATCCACATGACACGGTGGAGAAAATACTCGAGTTTATCCCCCCCGAGCGAGCGGAGGATGTGATTTACTTTAACCCTGCCGATACTGAGCGCCCCATGGGTCTGAATATGCTTGAGGCGCGGACAGAAGAAGAGAAGCAGTTCGTGGCTAGCTCGATCATCAACTTAATGTATAAATTATACGATCCGCACAAGACAGGGATTATTGGGCCGCGGTTTGAGCACGCGATCAGGAACGCCATGATGACCGTCATGTGCGAGCCCGGGGCCACCTTTATAGAGATAGTTCGGGTGATGACAGATCCGAAGTTTTTGCAGGAGTTGTTACCCAAGGTACAAGATCCGATGGTTAAGCGCTACTGGACAGATCAAATTGCCCAGACCTCAGATTTCCACAAATCGGAAGTACTCGACTACATCGTGTCGAAATTTGGACGCTTTATTACCGATAAAATGATGCGCAATATCATCGGTCAGTCATACAGCGCGTTTGATTTCCGTAAGGTGATGGATGAGGGGAAGATACTCCTAATTAACCTGGCGAAGGGGAGGATAGGGGAGGAGAATTCGGCTTTCCTAGGGCTCATTTTGGTGCCGAAAATCCTAGTAGCTGCGATGTCCCGGCAAGATATCCCAGAGTCGGAACGACGTGATTTTAACCTCTATGTCGATGAGTTCCAGAACTTTGCGACTCCTGACTTTGCCACGATCCTGTCGGAAGCACGTAAGTACCACCTGAACCTGATTGTGGCGAACCAATTTATCGGACAGATTGACGAAGAGGTGAAGAACGCGGTGTTTGGGAACGTGGGGACACTCTTGTCATTCCGCGTCGGAGTGCAGGACGCAAACTTTTTGCAACACGAGTTTGTGCCGACATTCTCAGAGTCTGACTTGACGAATGTGGAGCGGTATCACACGTTTGTGAAGACGATTGTGGATAATGAACCGATGCCGCCATTTTCGATGGATTTGACGAGAAATATCGAGGCGGAGAGGAAGCTCGCCAACCCGAAGCTCGCCGAGATGATCAAGAAACTGTCGAGGCTAAAGTACGGGAAGGATAAGAATATTTTGGAAGTGGAGATCGCGAAGCGAGCGAGATTGTAGTTTTGTACAAATTTGACAAAAGTGTAGATTTGTATTAAAGTCAGGGTATATGAACTATACAAGAGTAACGGTTGCAGATTTTCGGAATAATATGGCAGATTATATGGCCAGGACTAAGATTGGTCAGGAGATTTTTGAGGTGGAGAAGTGGGGAAATATAACAGGATATTTTGTTCCCGCAGAAGTAATTCAGATAAAAATAAAAAAGAGCGATAAGGTTAAGAGCGACGCGATTGACCAAGCTTTTGGGATGTATGCAAATCGGAAAGATTGGAAGGGTAGAAGAACGGCTGATATTGTGCAAGAAATGAGGGATAAAGAGGAAGCTAGATATGTCAACTTACTTGGTTGATACAACGGTACTCATAGATGTGCAGAGGCATAGGTTGGAAGCAGCTCAGTTTTTGAAGGACAATGATGTTGTGGTTTCGTATGTCACATCACTGGAAATGCTTGTGGGTGTAAAAAATAAGGAGGATATGTCAAAAACAAATAAATTGTTGAACGGATTGGTAATGCATGGTGGCAACACAAAAATCAGTGAGAAAGCCGTTGAATTTATGAGGAGTTATCGGTTGATAATGGGAATTGGAATTTATGATGCGATATTGGCTGCTACAGCTATAGAACTGAAGATGATATTAGTGACTGATAATGTGAAACATTTTCGAGGTATTGGTGGTTTGGTGGTAAAAAAACTTGCTGAGGTGATTTAGTGGGCCGACCAGGATTCGAGCCTGGGACATCGAAGGTATAAGCTTCGCGCTCTAACCAGCTGAGCTATCGGCCCCCATTCCAGATTAGATTTTAACACAGTGTGGTAGAATCGGGATATGAGCCAAGTCACAAGTCAAATAGAACCTTTGTTGATGGAACAAGGAGACAAAGCCTTTTGGGAAGAGTTCAACCAGATAGAGAAGCCAGCAGACAGATATATCGTAATTGACAGTAAAAATCAGCAGATTGTAGCGCAAAACGTGAAGCTAATTACGGAGAAAAAGAAGGTGCGGGTTTAAATCCCTTCGGCGAGCTCAGGGTTATAACTCTGCGATTTTGAGTTTTTTGGGCTCGGTTTTGGTGCCATTTAAGAAGGCGAGGTATTTTTCGGTAGTGGAGAGGCGTTTGTGGCCGACCATGTGAGAGAGTTCGACGATGGGGACACCAGCCTTGAGTTGTTCGACGACAAAGGTGTGGCGGAGGTCGTTGACTTTAGCGCCTTCGATGCCGGCGATGCGGAAGTAGCGGTTGACGGAGGTTCTGATGTTCCTAATTAAGAATGGGTTGCCAGTTTTGGTGATGAAAAGAGTAGTGTTTTTGGTTTTGGGGCGCTCTTTGACATATTTCTCGATAGCGGTTTTGGCAGTCTCATTTAGGGGAACTTTGCGGGCGTCATGACTTTCGTAGGCGCGGATTTTGAGGTGGGATTTCTCGAGCGAGATGTCTTGGAGTTGCAGTCCTGCGAGCTCACCGATCCGGAGACCAGTTTGCAGGAGAAGTTCGACGATCCCGTACATGCGGATGTCATCTTTGACTGAGTCGCGCAGAGCCCGATACTCGAGAGGGGAGAGAATTCTGGCTGGAGCAATTTCGTATTTAGGGTGAGAAACAGAGCTGGCTGGGCTCACGGTCATCGCGCCTTCGGTGATCAAGTATTTAAAGAAGGATTTGATGCTATTGAGTTTGCGACTGATACTCTTGAGAGTGTATTTGTTGTCTTTGAGGCTTTGCTTAAATTGTTCCAGGTGATCGGTCGTGACATCTCCTGCTTCGACAATGTTCATTTTACTTAAGAAATCGAGGAGTTGGTCGAGATCTTTGGCGTAGGCTAAAATGGTAGCAGAAGCTCGCCCATTTTTTTGGAGGTATTTGATAAACTGAGCTTTTTGAGTTTGCATAGTGTAAATAATACTATATTATGGGTTATAAAGCAATCCCTCGGGATGATATATGAAAAAAATTGTTTTATACGGAATTATTATATTTCAGCTACTACTGATAATGTCTCTGGTGAGAGGAATTCAACTTTCAAGAAAATCAGACCAGCGAATTGAAAGTTTGAAAGAATCTAAGGAGAGATTGCTAGCCGAGCAAGAGAAACTCAACCGGGAGAAAGGATATGTACAGAGTCCGTATTATCTGGAGAAAGTGGCTAGAGATGAGCTCCACCTATCAAAACCAGGGGAGAGTGTGGTGATAGTGCCAGATAGTCAGTGGGAGGCTAAATTTGATGATCGACAGATGGAGAAAGAGCCTGAAGAGCCTAATTGGAGGAAGTGGTGGGGGGTTTTGTCTGGAAATTTGTGAACTTGGCACAATAAAATTCACTTTTCCAGACTGTTGGGAATGATAGAATATAGGAGGGGAGAGTGGGCAGGACGGTAATGCGCGAGTCTTGAAAACTCGTGTCCGTAAGGACTAACAGGTTCGACCCCTGTACTCTCCGCACATCAACTCCGCCAAGGTGGGGCTGGGAAGTGTGTCCAGATACACAGTAATCTGGGATGTCACGCAAATTATGAAACAAACAACTTTAGAAGAAATTTCAGCTGGGGGAGTAGTTTTTCGCAGAAGGCGAAAAACAGATGATAGAAGACAAAAGTTAGATTCTAGTGAGGTGGAATTTTTGATTGGAAAACACTCAGGATATCATAAGTGGGTGCTTCCCAAGGGGCTCGTGGAGGTCGGAGAATCGAGCCTAGAGGCGGCTATCCGGGAAGTGGCGGAAGAGGTGGGGGTAGAGGCAAAAAGAGTAGGATCAGACCCAATTGAAACCATAGAATATTGGTACTATGCAGACCTTGACACAAGCGGGAAGACAACTAGGAGGGTAGTAAAGTATGCTGAAAGTGGTGGAACTAAGACTAGAATGCACAAACAAGTAGTGTTTTATCTGATGGAAATGGAAAAAGATTTGGGAAAAGAGGGGTGGGAGATGGAGGAGAGGAGATGGGTGAGCTTTTTGGAGGGGATGAAACTCTTGGCGTTTGAGACTGAGCGGGAAGTTTTTGTGAAAGCAGACAAACAATTATTGTAGATTTGAGGTATCCCAGATTACTATGTATCTCATGTTTTTACAAAACTTGAGGTATGTGCCTCTGACCAGAATCGAACTGGTATTGTCGGTTCCGGAAACCGATGTCCTATCCGTTGAACGACAGAGACCCTTCGGCTTTGCTCAGGGCAAGCTTGGTAATTGTGTGCGCCCAGGAAGATTTGAACTTCCAACCGTCAGATCCGCAATCTGATGCACTATCCAGTTATGCTATGGGCGCCCTTCGGCGAGCTGGGCAAGCAACAAGAGTATTATACCTCAAGATTGATTTAGTTGGTTTCGAGGGGGATTTTGTTGCCGAGCCAGCGACTAGCCTTGTCAACAAAGGAGTCGGCGGGTTTGACGAGGGGGATCTTGTCACCAATAGATTTGATGATTTCTTCGCGTTTAGCAGGATCTAAAACTAAGAGGATTACGCCTGGGATGGCGGTCACAGTTTTGCAAATGATTACCTCTTGATCCCATTGTTTTTTGAGCCAGAAATTGGTGAGTTTGGACCACTCGTACAATTTATTGTCAGTTCGCACACCACTCGTTGTAATTTTATGTTTGGCATCCTCGGGTTTGTAGGTGGCGAGAACGTAAGAGAGGAATGCAAACGCCATAATGACACCGATAAGCAAGAATTCTTTGAGGAGGAGGAGGATGACGCCAAGGAGGAATGCAATACTGAGGATGGTGGTGTAGAACTCGCGGGAGCGGAGTTTGTAAGGACGGGAGGGAGCGGTCCATTCAAGGAGGACTTTCTCGACTTTGACATTTTCGGGGATTTCTCCGGTTTCTGATTGGTAGATGGGAGTGGGTTTGATTGCCATGCCTTTCATTGTAGCAAATATTAGCGAGGAAGAGAGTCGTAGATGGCAATGCCTATGGTGCCGGCGAGACCCCACAGGAAAGGTAGCCAGATAGGAAAGTTGAGGATTTGGGTGGAGGCAAAGACCAGGCTCCACTATACATAATGAGGCTTTCGGCGGTTGCTCCGAGAATGCCAATAATAATAAACATGAGGAGTTCATGGTGAATGGGGATGAGATGATGTTTGAGGAGAGTCGTAATGACCAGAGTGATAATGAGAAAAAGGGGAGTTTTCCATAAGGTAGTGACGAGGACGATGGCGATGATGAATGATCAGGGTGATGACGAGAAATTTGTGTTTAGGCATAGTTTATCTCATTTGCGCGGCATCCCAGACTGCTTACGCGTCTGGATGCACTTCTCGGGTTCCTTTGGAACTCGAAGTGCGGAGGATACAGGGGTCGAACCTGTTAGGGATTGCTCCCACGAGTTTTCGAAACTCGCGCATTACCGTCCTGCCCACCCTCCAACTGGGAATATTTTACCAGATTAATAGCCGGAGGGAGGTTTGGTTTTGGAGCCAAGCAGGTTGAGGGGATGTTTGGCTAAATACTCTTGAATCGCTTGGATTTCTTTGAGGAGGGTGGGGAGATCACCACCACGTTCGAGTACGAGCTTTTGACAGTATTCTTCAGTCTTAGCAAAGTCATTTTTGAAGCTTTGATTGATATCTTTCCATTTGATGTCTTTGAGAAGTTCGGCAAGGCGAGGAGAGTAGGGGATGATCTTAGTTTTGAGGAGGAAGGCGATTGCCGGGTAGCCAACGTAGCCTTGCCAGTAACTCCCGTTGTCATTACACATGATGGCGTTTTGTTCTGGATCGTAAGTAACCGTATAAAATTTGTTGCCACTTGAAGAGTAGACTTTGGCGGTATTGCCGTCGACTTGGATTCGATTATCAGCAATGCAGCCTAGGGTTTCATAGATTTTAATGAGAGGTGGTATTTTCCAGAGTGTCATAGCTCAAGTATAGCTAAAAATTCTGAAACAGAGACAATTTTTGTATTACGAAATTGCTTCAAGGGGAGAATGTGTTTAGTATCACCCGTGACGAGGTAATTTGCCTTGCACTCTAAACAACATTCGAGAATTTTGTTGTCAGTAGGATCAGATTTAACAACATTCAAATGTTTGTGAGGAAAGACAATCTCAGTTGTAAGGTCAACCATGAGGAGAGAATCTTTGATTTGTGCTGGAGAGTGATGGAATTTGCGGGTAAGGGTAGAGGTAAGTTCTGCTTTAATTTCTGGAGATATATAGAGTAAGAACGCTTTATGATGGGCGAGTCTGATAAGTTTTTCTGGATTCGCATCAAATCCTATGGCTGAAATGTAAATGTTGGTGTCAAAAACAGCCGTGATCACTATTTACCTTTTCCCTTTTCTGACCTCGTGAATGAGACGATCAACGTCATTTTCGGTAATACCTAGTTTTTTGGCTTGTTTTTGACCGTCACTAAAAACTTTATCAAAAAGCTCTTCTTCCTTAATGAATTTTTTCATTGCTTCGCGGTAAAAATCACTACGATTTTTGGAGTATCTTTTAATACGCGTATCAAAAGTTTTGAGAAGGGGTAGAGGAGAAGTGAAAGTTACGAGTTGAGTTTGCATATATACGTTTTATATATCTGTTAAAATGTTTTGTCAAGTGGTACAATTCTCGTGTCTGGGAGGAGTCGGATAGTGGACCATTCCGAACGCTTGGAAAGCGTTTGTGCGCAAGCACGCGTGGGTTCGAATCCCACCTCCTCCGCCAAAAAAGGTAGAATACATTTATGCAGTCAATTTTTGAAACGGATGATTGGGGGAGGGGGTACGAGAATATCGTATTTCCAGGGAAGGCAGAGGACGAGAAAATCCTTTATGTGACGCGCGAGGCACCAATGATGCTCATGGTACGACTCACTGTATTTAGCTTGGTGGTTGCGATCGCGATACTGGTTGGATCATTACTTATTGCTAACACGGGGAAGATGCTGGAGTTCTCTTATGGAGGGATTGTCGTGCTTCTCCTAATTCTTGGGGCAGTTGTGATGTTTTTGGGAATATGCTGGGTTTGGAAGGTGCATATGAAAACCATGTTTATCATCACCACGCGCCGACTCACAAAGTTTATTCACACGACCCCGTGGACGAGGTACCAGATGTCACTGGGGCTCGACAAAGTTGTAGATTCGGCGGCATATTCTAAGGGGTATCTCCAAGCCATGTTTGGGCTCGGGACGTTTGTGGCGCGCTCCTCGGCTGGGAACATCAAAAACTTTAAGATTGAGAATATTCACTTTGCGGAGGATTTGCACAACTGGATGAATAAACTCATGTTTGTGTTTGGTAAAGAAACGGAAAAACTCGATGAATTTCGACCGTTTGTGGCGAAGGGGATGGGGAAGCGAGACTAGCGTAGTCTGGTAGAATGGGCATATGAATGATCAGGTAGAGCAGGTCAAGAGCAAGGTAGATATTGTAGACATCATCGGGGAGAAAGTGGTTTTGAAAAAGGCTGGGCGTCACTTTAAGGGACTATGCCCTTTCCACTCAGAGAAGACGCCCAGTTTTATTGTTAGTCCCGAACGGCAGAGCTTTAAATGCTTTGGATGTTCTGAGGGGGGCGACGTCATTAGTTTCTTGGAGAAGTATGACGGGATGAGTTTTCTTGAGGCTCTCGAGATGCTTGCCAAGCGAGTGGGGATCACCCTCGAATCATACCGTCCGAGTTCGCAGGACAGTTACCGTAAGCGACTACTCGAGATAATGTCACTCTCTTCGGAGTATTACCACTTTCTCCTAACAAAGCACAAGAGTGGGGAGGAGGCGAGAGCGTACCTGAAGTCGCGGGGGATTGGAAATGAGGCAATTACCCAGTTTAATCTCGGCTATGCGCCCAATCAGTGGAGGAGTGTGTCGGATTTCTTGATCAGTAAGAAGAAGTACTCTCCAGAGGAAGTAGAGGCTGTGGGACTTATCATCCGGAAAGATGCGAATAGCTATTATGATCGTTTCCGAGGGAGGGTAGTGTTTCCTCTCAAGGACCATAAAGGAGTAGTGGTTGGATTTTCGGGACGAACCCTCCTAATAGATGAAAAAGAAGCGAAGTATATTAATTCACCTGAAACAATGATTTACAGCAAAAGTAAGATGCTATACGGCTTGTGGGAAAACAGAGAGTATATCCGGAAAGAACAGACAATTGTGCTTGTCGAGGGCGAATTAGACGTTATCCCATCGTGGCAAGCGGGAGTCAAAAATGTAGCAGCCATAAAAGGGAGTGCGTTTACCACGGAGCAGGCTCAACTAATTTCGCGCTACAGCCGGAATGTGATGATGTCTTTGGACGCAGATAGTGCAGGACAAGAAGCGATAAAAAGAGCGGTGAATATAGCTGAACAATTAGATTTGAGTATAAGAGTTGTACAAATCGTGGGAGGAAAAGATCCGGGGGATGTCGCAACTCAAAACCCGCGTGCGTGGAGGGAGACGGTGGGGAAGTCGGTACTATACTGGGACTTTTTGATTGATAGTGCCCTCACCCAACACGATCCCAAAACGGGGACAGGAGCCAAGGCAATTTCGACTGAGGTAGTGCCAGCCTTGGCCTTGGTAGCTAACATGGTGGTACGTGCACACTATGTGGGCGAGCTGGCGAGGAGATTGGGTGTACCGGAGGACAGTATTTATGGTGAGATAGAGCGGGCAAAGAAGAAAAAAGAATTGAATATCCTGAAGCAGACGGTAGCCAAAATCGAGAAGGGACAGGTAAGTAGGAGAGAAGAGGTAGAAGAGTATCTTTTGGCTCTAACTTTGCAGTATTTTTCACAAGTGAAGGAATTGCTGCCAAAGCTGGACTTGGCAACGATTGGGACTTTGGCGATCACCAAGATATTGAGTCAGGTTAGTAAATGGGAGAGTAAAAAGGAATTTAAGATCCAGGAGCTCGCGAAGGATTTAACTCCAGAGCTTCAACCCCTGCTGGATCAGACTTACCTGCGGGATCTGAGCCACGTGGTCGACGCGGAGAAGGAGTGGAAAAAGGCTAGGCAAGAAATCCACGATTTACATGTGCGGGCGGAGCTCAAGAAATTGGCTGGGGAGATTGCCGTGGCGGAGAAGGAGGGAGGAGTGATTGAGGAACTGCAAACAAGATTTGTCAACTTGTCGCGGAGCTTGTCCTAGGGAGTACTACCAGATTTGTCTGGTATAATACAGCCATGTCAGCCAAGAAGAAGACCGTAAAGCCAGTGCTAAAAAAAGTGAAGCCGGTTGTGGTGACTAAACAGCAGCCAGTTGTGGGGGAGATGAGTGACGGGCGGAAGAAGAAGGTTCGAGAGCTGATACTACATGGGCTTTCGCGGGGATACGTGACTCAAGACGAGATCATGGACTTGTTTCCGGATGCGGAAGAACACGTACAGATGCTTGATGACCTTTATGAAGAGCTACTGTTAAAGGAAATTGATTTATTTGAGAGTGTTGCGGACGGCGGGGAAGAAAAGGCGGAGCATGAGACAACGGACTTGGAGAAAGAACTAGAGGTATTGTCATCCTTGGACTCACGGGCGATATCTGATCCTGTACGGATGTATCTGCGAGAAATAGGACGAATCCCACTTTTAACCCGCGATCAGGAGATTGATTTGGCACAAAAGACGGAGGCAGGAAATGCAAGAGCCAAGGAAAAGCTAACCTCGTCGAACTTACGGCTTGTGGTGTCGATCGCTAAGAAGTACATAGGGCGTGGGATGAGTTTTCTAGACCTCATTCAAGAGGGGAATAAGGGACTCATTCGAGCGGTCGAGAAATACAACTGGAAGAAGGGATTTAAGTTCTCGACCTACGCCACGTGGTGGATTCGCCAGGCTATAACTCGTGCTATTGCGGACCAAGCGAGGACGATCCGGATCCCCGTGCACATGGTCGAGACCATCAATAAACTGATTCGTATTTCCAGGAAGCTTATGCAGACCTTGGGGCGGGAACCGTCGCCGGAGGAAGTGGCAGAGGTGATGGAGATCACGCCTGACAAGGTGCGCGAGATCCTGAAGATTTCGCAGAAAACTACCTCGCTCGAGACGCCGATTGGGGAAGATGAGGACAGCTACTTAGGGGACTTTATTGAAGACACTAAACAGGCGACGCCGTATGAGCTGACGACCCAGCGACTCCTGCGCGAGAATATTGAAGAAGTGTTGTCTGGATTGTCTGACCGAGAAAGCAAAGTTTTGGAAATGCGATTTGGGCTGCGCGGAGCTAAGCCCATGACTCTTGAGGAAGTCGGACGCGAGTTTGGAGTGACGCGAGAGCGGATCCGTCAGATTGAGGCCAAGGCGCTGAGGAAACTGAAGCACCCGAGTAAGCGTAGGATGCTGCAGGATTATCTTGACTAAAGGGTTCTTTTCAAAAACTGTCGGACGAAAATTTATGACCTCCGGTACATGCTGCTTTCGCGCCTGTAATGTCGGCAAAATTTCATCCGCCAATTTTTCTCTAAGGTTTTTTGCGAATTGTTGAAATACTCCTGCACTTTTTGAAGAAATACTTTCTAGTTTTACCAAAATAATTGTAAGTGGGTGGGGGGATAGGAGATGACGGTGGGATTGAAGCCGGACTTGAAGTGGGTAAAGCCGATCCATTTTTTATACATTTTCGGGTAGCGAGGGTCGTAGATACCGCCAAAGTCGAAGATACTACAACCCCGCTCTTTGGCTGTTTGCATGGCAGTCCAGGTGAGGAGGGTGGGGGCAAAGGTAGAGTATCCTTCGTGAGTGGCGAAGGCAGCGTAGTAGGTGGCAACTCGTCCGTGGTAGAGGATGAGGAGGATTCCGACCAAATCGTGACCTTGATAACATTGGAGGAGGTCTCCCGATTGACGGAAGGACTTGAGGACAGCGTTAAGAAGCGAGAGGGGGTAGCCGAAGATTTGGCGGCTCGCGCTCCAGCTTTTGTGGAGCGAAAAGAAAGTATCTTTTTGGGTTTGAGTGAGTTTACCTAGTGGAGTGGTAACAACGTGGATGTCAGCTTTTTTAAGAGTGCGCGTGATGTTGTAGCGGGTTTTTTGAGAGAAAGAGTTGAGGATAGTTTGTTCGCTAGGCTTTAAATCAACAAGAGAAGTGCAAGAGTGGGCGAAGGGCTCGACGTGGAGGCCCCCCGCGAAAGAATTGGTTAGACTAGGCTCGATATAGGTAGTGAGGGCGTGGTGGTTCTTTCGGAAACCATTGATCCAATCGGGATCAATGGTTTTGGGACGCTGGAGTTTGGCGATGGTAAAAGGACCGAGTGTGCGGTAGAACAAGCGAGAGCCAGCTTTACCTTCGACTGACCAGTTGATCTCACGCATGAGAGAAGCGTACATAGGTGATTGGTGGAGATCGGGATGCTTCGTGAAACGAGCGATTAGGCCAGTCACGTTATTTCTTTTTAGACTTACTTTTTGGTTCGCTCACCAAGACGAGCTTGTTTTTGGCGAAGACGAAGAGGTAGAGGATGTCGAGGATACCGGCCGTGTGAACCAAAAGGAGCGCGAGGAACCAGTAGCGATCGTCGTTTCTCGCGGCTTTCCAGAGGGCCATACCTTGCCAGACAAGTGACCAGATGGCGAGGAGGCCAAAACCGGCTCCAAACCATGGGTGACCGCCCCAATTCATCATATTGTCCCAGTTGTACCAGTTGCCCATCATATAACCTCCTATTTGTATGGATAGATAGGATTAGTTTAGCACGAATTTTAGGTGATTTGGAATACGTTTGACATATACATTCGGGTATTATATGGTATATTTATGAGCAGGTTTGAAAAACGTAGATATTCTGATAGACCTGGATATTTGTCACATTTTGTGTCAGAGAGGAGGCGGAAGCTTAAGAGGATGGCAGTGGAGCTGAAGGGCGGTGAATGTCAAATTTGTGGTTATCACAAATGTATTGGAGCTCTGGATTTTCATCATATAGGCGAGGGGAGTAAGTCTTTTGATTTGTCGAGTAGGGGTTTAACGAGGAGTTGGGTGCGAATTAAAGAGGAAATTGATAAATGTGTATTGGTGTGTGCAAATTGTCACCGCGAGATTCATGTGGGAGTAGTAGATCTTCAAAAGCTTACCCAGATGGTATAATCGGTAGAGTTAAAAAGTAAATACGTTCCTCGGTAGCTCAGCTGGTAGAGCGCCTCTCTGTCGAATTGGCAGCGCCTCGTAGTGATGCGAGATGGAAAATCGGGCTAATTCGGGGAAATCCCGCCGTAGGCGGGACAATCCCGAGCTAAATTTCGACGTATGTCGGATAAACGTGTAGAGACTATATACCCGACCCCTCGTAAAATAGGGGATGAGATAGTCCAGTCCTATTGGCAACAGTGGGGTATCTGTAAAGAGGATGTCACAGGTTCGAACCCTGTCCGAGGAGCCAGATGGGATGAGAGGGTGACAAAGAGTCCTTTTGTGTTGAATTGTCGGGCAATTCTTGATGTTCGAAAGTTTCTTTTTCTAAACCCTCCAAATTTTCCACTTTAGAACAATTTGTTTGACCTACTGCCTCAGACAGGATCTTAAAGGCTCGGGAGTATTCCCAGCTGAGTTTACCTTCGTCTAGAATCAGTTTCTTGAACACTAGCCTAATCAGAGCGCGCTGTTCGTCTAACATCTCTTTGTTTTTGGCGGTGAGGTAGATTTCTTTGGCTCGTTGCGAGAGTTCATAGAGGTTTATGCCAAGGTTGAGGTAGCCAGTGCTGGCGGTGGAGTGTCTCTTTATCGTTTCGGTAAGTTCATCTTTTTCCTTTGAGTACTGTTTAAATTTGCGGTTATAAAATTCCTGAGTGATTTTTTCATCAAGTTTGTCATCGTATAATTTGTCCATTCGTCTGCTAACTGCCTCGTAGCGGGTTTCCAGTTCGCCCACGGTGCTGTTGTGGTACTGGACTTCGTCCTGATGGCTTTCTTTGAGAGCCTTCTTGAGCCATTCGGTGACACGCTTGTTTTTAATTCGTAGATTCTCAAAACCAGCTATGAGCTGTTCTTCGGTCCCAGGCTCTTTGACCCATGTTTTCTGAGGGCATTTGTTGTAGTGGTTACAATGGCCATAGCGATGACCTCGGTGGAGTTCCCAGGTGATTAGCCCCTTGCAGGTGGTGCAGCGGATTAAGCCTTTGAATAGGTAGCTATGTTTCATATAAGTGGGTGTGGTTTTGCTTTTGAGCAATTTTTGGACTTTATCGAATAATTCTTTGCTGATTAAAGGCTCTTGTTTGCCTTCGTAAATTTCATCATTCCATCTAATCTTACCCATATAAAAGGGATCGCGCAGCAGGGAGTGGGTTCTGCTGACTGCCAGCTTATTGCCCTGGGGCGACCTCATGCCCTCCTTATACATGGTGTTGGCCAGCTTCTTAATGGAATAGTCTCCAGAGGCATAGAGCTCAAACATCTTAATCACCAGCTTAGAAGCGCCTTCATCAACGATATGGATCTTGTGGCCAGTTTCACCTACAGTTTTGTAGCCCAACGGTGGTCTGGTTGGTAACCAACCCTGAGCTAGTTTTTCTTTTTGTCCTTTCTTAACGTTCTCAGAAAGGAGTCTGACATAGTACTCAGCGGTCGCCACTTTGACTCGCCACATAAACCATTCGTGGGAGCGGGAGGAGTTGTGTAGGACACAAGCCTCTTTAGCCAAGTGGATTTGGTGTTCTTCACTTTCGGTAATCCAGAGATCAATGGTAGGGACATCGGAGAAGTTGCGGGTCAAGCGGTCCGTGGTTTCAACAATAATGGCACAGATATTCTGCTTTCTGACGTAGGCGATCATCTCCTCAAAGACTTTGCGCTGGCTTTTGCCTGCCGCTGATTCGGAGATAGCAAAGACTTTTTTGACTTCCAACCCTTGCTTGTCTCCATATTCTCGCAGGAACTTCTCCTGAGCCGGGAGGGAGTACCCTGTTTCTTCTTGTTCTTTTGAGCTGACTCGACAGAATATGACGCTTTTCATAGGCAGAGCTTTTTCAACACAACAACATATAGGTAACTCGAGGGAATATCAAATTGAATCAGGACTTTCCGCATATACTGGGCTATACGCGGAGACAGGACAAATGAAGGGATAAAAACCACCGACATTTCACCGTCACCATACCGAAGGGATTTCAGGCTAAGAGTTCTAAAATCCGGTGAACTTTCAGTGAAGCGCCGGTGAACCTTAATTGGTGCAGTTTTGACGAAGAGTTGGCGCAGGTTTTCTGTCCTATTTTTGTCCACCTTTTGTACACCCTGTTTCGCCTTGAAAGGTTCTAAATCCGCCCTCATTTTGCCCACGTTCTGCCCACCTTGAAAAGCTGACCAATTTTTGACCAAGAATTGACCAATCCTCCTTATAAGTTTTCCTGTTGGTTTTGCTACTGATTTGTCTTTCATAAACGGCGCTGTTTTCGTTAAATTTTTTGTTAAAAACTCCTTCTAGTTAGCTTGTCGTCTTTCCGTGACGCATTGATATACAATGAATTGGCAAGTTTAGCCTTGTTTGCTTGCAGATCTTCCATTTGTTGTTGTCTCCGTACGACGGTGGTGTCATGCGGAGCGAAGATGGTGATGATGTTTTGATTGAGTTGGTAGCCGTTAC
>JBDRPO010000011.1:0-8531 GCA_043827085.1 bacterium
TTTATAATGCGGATTTTTCAGGGTGCGCTCACCGATCAACTTGGCCGGTACGCCGCCGACAATAGTACCAGGACCTACGTCTTTGGTGACGACGGCACCGGCGCCAACTACCGCGCGGTCACCAATTGTCACCCCGGGCAAAATGATGGCACGAGGGCCAATGAAGACGTAGCTGCCGATTCTGACAGGTGAGGAGACGGCAGAGAACTCGGGGGAACTTAAATCATGCTCACTACTATAGATCATGACCTCGGAAGCAATGTCCGTATGGTTGCCGATTGTAACCTGGTCGCGGCCGTCGAGGAAACAGCTGAAGCCAATAATCGTCCCCTCCCCTACCCGGATATTTCTGGGATCAAAGACTCGGACTCCTGTGTGCAAGGTGCTACCTGCCCCAAGCTTCAGACCAAAAAGTTGCCAGATCCAGTTCCTGAGTGAGTGGAGGGGGATCCAGGTCGTGATATGCAGAAGCATAAGAGCAAAGTCCAGGAAGTAAGACTCAAAACGTTTAAATATCTTGCCCACTCCCTCTTTCCAGGTCATGCTTTTGCCGTGTTTGTCTGAGAGCGGGAAGTTCATAATGGTTATTGTAGCTCAATTAGGATAAGTTCTTCCATTTTAGGATATAAAAGCCATAAGTCAAAAAGACGTTCCAGGCTATGAAAAGTGAAGTGAGATAAATTTGAGAGTTAATTTT
Source organism: bacterium (assembly GCA_043827085.1). Lineage (GTDB taxonomy): Bacteria > Patescibacteriota > Microgenomatia > UBA1400 > UBA12108 > CAJAUT01. The sequence goes on from JBDRPO010000011.1 coordinate 698, forward strand.
GACTTTCTCATAGATGTGGACTATACCAAGGGCAAAATAGGGAATCGCGGCAAAGGATAGGCGCTGGCCAAAGCCTGCGGTCATGGAGGAGGAGGCGGACCAAAATGAGCCCAGGAGCCAAAGAGAAAGGATAGAAACGAGCATGGGTAGCTTCTGCAGTTTGAAGAGACCATAGACGCCGAGAAGATAGACGGGCGACCAAATAAAAAGGCCTTTCTGATAAGAAAATAGATAGTTCACGACATTCCTCAGGTTAAATGACCAGACATTGGGGCTTTCGGTGACGTAAAAGTTGCGCAGGAGCGAGCCGTAGGAGTAGAATTGAACACTAAGTTGAGGGAGGATAGCCACGAGGCCACCAAGAGTGATAAAGACAAGTTTTTTGAGGTCGAGCTTCAAAGTAAAGAAAATGGGGATGAGCAGTAGGGTGTCGGCGATACGGGTGATGTGGAGGAGACCGAAAAGGAAGCCTAGAGAGATGAGGTTCAACTTGGAATAGGAAAAGTTGTGAGTCCAGTAGAGGAGGAAGGCGATGAGGAAGAAGGCGGGTTGGTGGGAGAGCGCGGGCTCGAAAGAGCTGTAGTAGAAAAGGTTAGAACCAAGATATAAAGAAAGGATGGTAAAGAAGACAGTGCGTGGACTAAAGAAACTGAGGAGATAGCGCTCTATAAAGTAGAGACCACCAAGGATTAGGAGAATACCAGTTACGCCGGGGACTAGTTCGTGAATGAGATTATAGGGATTGCCCGAAAATACGGAGACGAGAGCAAGACCAGGAAGCCAAAAGAGACTAGTACCAATAGAATACGGGTTATGGTCAGTGTCCCAGAAAACACGCGAGAAAACATAATCTTTACCCTGGAAGTTTTTTAGGTAGTCCAGCACACTTTGAGAATTGAAAGTACCACCTGTCAGGAGACTGAGACTAGTCGCATAGTAGCCATTCCCGTCGCCGTAGAGCGCGTGTTTGGTGTAGAGAGCGTGTGTGAGAAAAACTGTAAAAGAGAGAATGAAAAAAAGGAGGTACTTGTTCATTTTATCTTTTTAAGTTTCTGGAGATAATTGGGGCAAGTTCGGGATCTTCTATTTCTTGGATGCGCTCGTAGCCAACCTTAGCTAACCACCGTTTGAATGGCTCAGCTTTTGGAGATGGTATTGATTGAATAAGGCGGAAAATACTTTCGGTATTGGCGCAATTTAGTTTTTGTATACCTCCGGATGTTTTGATTGGAAGGGGGGTGGCAATTTGCCCCCACCCTTTAGAGAGTTCTTCATCCCTACGTCTCATATCTTTTATGTAGCCAGATGGTTGGATGGAGTCAGTTAACGCGACAACAACATCCTCGATAACAAACCACCACTCATTTTTGTGAATTGTTTTTCTGATCTCTTTTTTATTAAAAATGGCTATTCTTTGTTCATCCATAACTAAAGTATTCACCTAACTTTACCCGAAGTCAATACTTTCAAAGTTTCTTTGGCACACTTTTCCCACGAGAAAGCTTTAGCCCTGGATAGCGATTTTTTCACCCAACTTGGTTGATCACTCTTGATTTCGAGGATGGCGCGGGCGATGTCGGCTGGGTCGGATGCATTAAAAAGGAGTCCAGCATCCCCTACTACTTCGGGGAGAGAGGAGTTATTTGATACCGCAACGGGCGCGCCACACGCCATGGCCTCGATCGCGGGGACACCAAAACCCTCATAGAGAGAGGGAAGGATATAAACATCGGCGTAGGTATAGAGAGCGCGTCTCGTTTCGTCGCTGACGTAGCCGGTCAGCACTATATCCTTGGCTTCGGTTGAATTTTTGATCACACTAAGCGTCTCATCGGCGAGCCAACCGATGCCGCCAGCAATCACCAACTTGCCTTTATAACCACCTGCTTTAAGCAAATGAAAAGCTTGGACTAATTTAATGGCGTTTTTGCGGGGCTGGATAGTACCCAAAAATAGAAGATAGGAGTTAGATGTTAGATTATAGTGAGTGAGGATTTTCTTGTCAGGTTTTTGATTAATATTAAAAATATCAGAGTCGTAACCATTGTGAACTACGGTAATTTTGTCTTCAGGGAGATCATAAAGCTTGATGAGGTCGTGTTTGGTAGCTTCCGAGACCGCAATTACTTGCTTGGCTTGTCTAACGGCTAGCCGGCTCCAGGATTTTAGCTTGTACAAGTCGCTCGGCAAAAAGAGATCGGGGAAGTATTCGTAGGCGAGGTCGTGGATGGTCACGACACCCCTGCCTCCCGTATAGGCCGGCATATAGTGGGCGGGTGACCACCAAACGTCATTTTTCTCGTGAGTGAGCAAGTAGAGGGGTAGGCCAAAACGGAGCCAGCCCCGAACGGGACCCACTTGGTGGTAGTGCCAATGCGAGCTTTCTGGTGGCATGTCGCCACAAAGCTCGTCACGGTGGTAGAGATGGAAATCTAACTTTTCTTCTTTATGCCAATGTTCGAGGAGGTGATAACAGTATTGACCGGTACCGACCCTATTTTTAACATTGGCTTCGTTGGCGTCAATTCCTATTTTCATAAATATCCAACTGTATGCCTGAATATACCTTTTGAGTAGTAATAGTATAACCTGACGAAAGTAGTTTTGCCTGACCTTTAAGCTCAGGATCAAAAATGGCTTCACCGTAGCGAATGTAGGCAATGGGAGCCCCTGTGAGGGTGGCTGTTGGGAGCTCAACCAATTCCTGAGAAAGGTGATAGTAGGACAGAGGAGTTGTAACGCGGAGCGTCGGGACTGCAATCACGATACTTGAGCGTGAGTTGAGATCACGAGTCAGCGCGCGCCAGTCCTCCCGGTGAAAGCGAGGAGTGAGCCAAAAATAGACGTTAGATGCTAGACAGATAGACACCAGTAAATAGGTAAGAATGTTTGATTTAAATTGAGATAAACCAATGGCAAGGAGGAGGAGGTAGGCGGGGACAACAAAGAGGACACGAGTGTAGTTATAGACCGGAATATAGAGCGAGACTAGTGAGGCCAAAATGATGGGGGCAAGGAGCCAGATTTGTAAAACTAGTTGGCGATATTTTTTAATGATATATAGATGGATAAGTGCGAGTGAGCTGACAATGGCAGTATAGATAAGTTTATTATCAAAGCTGATGCGGCCGAGATTAAGTTTGACCCAAGTGAGGGCTAGAGCTTTAACTGACGCACTGCCAACTACTTGGCTCCAGTTGGGAATCATTGAGGCGTCGCCAAGACCAAGGTGGATAGATGATAAGAGGGAGGGAAGCCAAAAAAGTAGAGTGCTTGCAGCAAGGCAAAGGGGGAAGAAGATATCCCAACGCTTTTTGACAATCAAATATACTCCTTGCGCGAGAGCAAGAAACCAAGAGAGGTAAGAGGTCCAGAGAAATAGAATTGTAAATAATAGATATAAGACTCTAGACTTTAGATTCCAGTCTTTGGAGTTAATGAGTTTAATAAAATAATACATGCTGGCGGTGACGAGGAAACAGGTCAGAGCATAGGTCCGACCTTCCTGGGAATAATAAATGAGGAGTGGGTTAGTCGCAGTCAAAAGGCCAGCGATAACTCCAATTTTTTTGGAGCCAATGAGCTCGCCTATTTTGATGACAAAATATACCGTGCCCAAGCCGGCAAGAAGCGAGGGGGTGCGGAGCGCTACTTCTGAAAAACCTGCAAAGCGCGTCCAACCAAGCAAAAGAAAATGATATAAGGGAGGCTGAAAATCGGCGAGGGCATAGCGTAGGATTGGCCCCAAATGTCCCATCAGTGCTTCGGCTTGGATCGCTTCGTCGAGCCAAAGGGATTGGTTGAGAAAAATGAGGCGTAACAGAGTAGCAAGAGCTAAGACATAAACCATGCTTTTAAGTATACTATGAGTGTATGAAGTGGATGCGAGACGTGTTGATTGGAGTATGTTTGACGATGCTCCTCACCTATTTTATGCGCGACCTCGCGATCCATGGACTGCCGATGTTTCATGATAGCAATCCTCACATTGCTCGGGCGATTGCGTATCACACTGCTTTAATAGATGGTCAGCTCCCACCAATGTGGGCTAAGGAACTGCTGGGTGGAATTGGTTCTCCGGTTCTCATGCTTAATTATCAGCTCCCCTACATGTTGGGGGAGTTGTGGCATAGGTTGGGGGCGAGTATTTTTGATAGTTATAAACTCACTTTGGGAATTACATACATTGCTTCGGGTGCCTTTATGTACACGGCACTACGTACCAAGTTTGGACGGAAAGCGGCGTGGGTAGGAGCCATTATCTATTCTTTAGCTCCATATCGTTTCGTGGATATTTATGTGCGAGGAGCACTGGGTGAGGCGATGGCGTTTATGTTTCCGCCACTTTTAATCATGGGTTGGACAAAGATGTCGCTGCCTATTTTGATAGTAGGTTGGATGGGATTGTTTTTGACGCACCCTACTGCCTCGGCATTATTTTCAGCTTTTTTTCTCGGTTACTGTGTGTTTGTCGGGAAGAGGGATCTTATCAAGCCAAAATTAAATTTGTTTGCGAGTTCATTTGGGATAGCTCTGATGATCGCGGCGTTTAATATCTTGCCAACACTTGCGCTTACTAAGTTTACGTATTATTCTCCTGCCCTCTCGGATACTTTTCTCATGTTCCCATCACTTTCTCAGCTTATCCACTTCCCGTGGGGGTACGGAGTGTCACTCCCTGGACCCAATGATGGGATGTCATTCGAGCTGGGACTAGTTTTGTGGCTCGTTCTTCTGGGTGGGACAATATGGGCGAGGAAAACTAAAGATAAAGAGCTAATTTATGTGAGTGTAACTACGTGGCTTATGATTCTACTGATACTACCGATATCTATTCCTATCTATAAAATATTTGGATTATCACAATTTATCGACTTCCCCTGGCGACTACTTCTGTGTGTAGTGTTTGGATGTGCGTGGATAGGGGCAATATTGGTTGAGAAGTTGAAAGTTATCAAGATCATTAAGTTACTGGTAATTGGTATTACAGTTACGATGGTGGTACAGGCTATACCGATTGCACACACCAATAAATATTGGGACGTGCATAAGACAGAGAAGTTTTTCTCCCGCGAGACGGGTGATAGTTATGGGGAGTATGCTCCATTGACCCGAGCTACGCGAGATAGTTCTCCATTTTGGAAGAGAATTGAATTTGTGAGCGGCAGTGGCGAAATTGAAACTCAAATTGAAAAATCAAATCTTCAAAAGTATTTGATCAGAACTAATGAGATTGGGGAAGTGAGAATTAACACGGCCTATTTTCCTGGATGGACGATTCCGTCTAATTGTATGGTGACAGAGAGGACTTTGACCCATATTGATGACTCGGGGCTCATTGGCTGTACTGTTGCTAAAGGCGAACAAATATTGGAGATAAAATATGAAGCAACCCCTGTGCAGAAAATCGGCAACCTGCTAACATTAGCAGGAATAGGAGTGTTTATATGGATTTCGTTTCAGTCATTTTACCAACGTTTAATGAAAAAGACGCGATAGTCCCGCATGCACTGCATGTATCGAAGGTGCTCTCCAAAGCTGGATATATGCATGAAGTGTTGGTAGTGGACGATGACTCACCGGATGGGACGGCGGAGGTGGTGAGAAAGGCAGGAATCAGGAATAAGGATATCAGGATAATAGTCAGAAAGCAGAATCATGGACTTGGACTATCGATTGGCGACGGAGTACGTAAAGCTCAAGGCAATATAATTATCGGGATGGACGCGGATGGGAATCATGATCCGGAGGATATGCCAAACATGCTTAAGCATTTAAAAGATGGGACTAGGTTAGTTGTGGCGTCGCGGTTTAAAGGTGAAGGCGGGATGAAGGGATGGCGGATGTTGCCAACCTTCCTGTTTAACGCGATGTTTAGGCTGTTTGGACTCCCCATTTGGGACAATACGAGCGGTTATTACGCGGTGAGAAAAGCTGATTTAGAGCAACTCGGCTTAAAGCGGATTTATTACGGCTACGGGGACTATCACTTGCGGCTAGTTTTCTACGCCAAACAAGCGGGGTGGAAAACTATTGAAGTTCCCACACACTATCAGCCTCGGCTCGGAGGAGTTTCAAAATCAAAACTTGTGAAGATGGGAATTACTTATACCCTTGAGGCTTGGCGACTGAGATTTGGGCAATAGTTTGGCAGACGGAGTTGATTTGCGCATCAGTTAAGGCGAGGCCGGAAGGGAGGTAGAGGCCGTTTGCGGCAAGGCGATCGGTGACGGGAAAGCTGGCCTGCGAGGACAGTCCTCGCAGGATGGGTTGATCACGGGGGGCATAGAAGAAATCGCGGGTATCGACACCGCGCTTCCATAACTCAGCACGCAACTGATCTTTATTCATCCCGAACTCCTTGGGATCGACTAAGACTGCGTACATCCAGTAGACATTGGTAGCCCAGTCGCGGGTCACGGGAAGCGTGAGGCCAGAAATTGTGGAGAGGCCTTTCCTGTACAACTTAGCCATGCGGGACTTTTGTTTGAGTGATGCGCCGATGGCGCGGAGAGAACCAAGGCCAAGGGCGGCCTGGAGAGAGGTCGCACGGTAGTTGTAGCCGAGGCGGTCATGAATGAAACGTTTGGCGCTCGTGTGGCAGAGGTCGCGGTAGCGACGGGCGAGGTCGGCGAGCTTATCGTCGTTGGTCGTAACCATCCCGCCCTCACCGGTGGTCACAATTTTATTGGCGTAGAAACTGAAAGCGTTGATGTCACCAATCCCCCCAACCTTTACTCCTTTATAGTTAGCACCATGCGCCTCAGCGGCGTCCTCGACGACAAAAAGGCGCTGTTTTTTGGCGAAAGCCAGGATGGGATCCATATCAGCTGGGTGACCATAGATATGAACCGGCATGATGGCTTTGGTTTTTTTGGTTAGGGCAGTTTCAAGGAGTACCGGGTCGAGGGTGTAGGTGTCGGGTGTGACGTCAACAAAGATTGGTTTGGCTCCCGTGTACATGACTGCCATCCAGGAGGCGGCCATGGTGAAAGCCGGGACTATGACCTCGTCCCCAACTCCAATTCCTAGGGCAAGGAGAGCGACGTGGAGTGCGGCGGTACCGGAGTTGACTAAAATGGCGTGTTTGACGCCAAGATATTCTGCAAATTCAGTTTCAAACTGCTCAATGTAGGGACCGGCGGAGCTGATCCAGCCATCGTCCAAGGTTTTGACAACAAGACTTTTGGATTTGGCCGTAATCTGAGGAGCGTTGACGGGGATCATGGGGGAGTGGTTGATAGTTGATAGTTGATGGTTAATGGTCAAGGGGAGTTTCCTTATAAAACTTCATGAGTTTGTCGCCGGGGAAGGGGCCCTGCTTAATTTCGATGAGGTAGGAGGGCTCGAGGACATCAAATCCATGACCACCCGAAACTTGTAATAGGATGTCTCCTTGATTTAAGACTACTTCTTTGATGACATTCCAGCCGTAGTCATAGATAGTGGCTTTGATTTTGCCAGTTTCGATGTAGAGAAATTCCTGAGTGGTATCGACCTGATAGTGGATATGTGGGTTATGGATATGATCTCGGATGTGACGACCCTTGGGGTGACCAATCAAACCCAGTTGGAGAGTGTAGTCGTCGGGGGTTAAGAAGTTGACGCCATCGGGTCGGTACTCTCTTCGGATAATGATCGCAAATATCTGACCATTCTTCTCAATAACCTCTTTCCCGTTATTCATGAGACTTATTTTACATCTATGAAAGCATTTCTGCTTAGCTTATTGTACCCGACTCTCGCAAGCGGGTTTATTCTTGGGTCTAAGTAATTTAAGTTAGTAGGCATCTATTCGTGGTACTTGAGTCCACATGATGGCAAATTCACTGCC
>JBDRPO010000012.1:0-25360 GCA_043827085.1 bacterium
AACAATCGACTACACTCAGGTTTGTTTTTACCTGCAGCTAAATAATTTGCTAAAAGTTCTCGTTCACCCGAATTGATTTTCTTATGTGTTTTCATATCCCAGTATTTTACCTGGGGGTATGATCCGTTCTAGAACTCGTAAATTTATTATTTGACTATGCAGGGAAAATATGAATCTATAGGTAAAGACACGGAAGTTGAGATACAGAGGCATTCATCGTTTGAGTTGATACGCAAAGAGTGACTTTTGGGTGGGATCAGGGAGTGTGTTCGAACTCTTTTTGCAGAAGTAATAGGATTAGCCCAATAACCCTGTCTTTGTCTTTGAAATTGCTTTCAGCAATCAAAATAGTCAGTGTCGTTAGCGCTAGTGCCGTAAACTTGCTCGTATCAAGTAAGTTATACTCACGTAGTATCCAGATAAAGATAAAGGCACCCGAGCGTTTGTTGCCATCAATCAAAGGATGATTCTTGATCATAAAGTAAAGGAGATGAGCGGCTTTTTCTTCGATTGTCGGATATAGATCTTCGCCTCCAAATGACTGGAGTATGTTGCCTACGATGCTGGCTATACCCCCTCTTACTCGCTCGGTACCAAATAATTCACTTGCAATTTTCTCTGTGATTAAAGCTTGTCTAAACTCGGTTAGAGTAGATTCAACTTGTTCTATTGTTAGTGACACTTCTTTCAGTGTGGCGCCCTCTTTGGGCATGGTCGACTTGTCATAGGCGTTGAGAGAGAACCAGGTCGAGGCAAAAAGCTTGATTAGCTCAATAGTTTCGGTACCTGTCACACTGTTGTTAGTGGGTAGTAATTTTTTCACATCCTCGACTGCTTGGAGGAATTTGTCGTAGTTTTTGCCAATTATTTTCTTGTTAATGGTATAGCCCGTGAGAATATGTGAACGAAGTGTTTTGGTAGCCCACTGTCTGAAAGATATGGCTACTTTGGAGTTAGCCCTGTACCCTACTCCTAAAATTACGTCGAGAGAGTAGTAAGCTACTGGTTTGTCAGAATTTGCATTATGCATTTTTTGCATATTGCTTTTCATGTCGATTTCTTTGTCTTGAAAAATATTCTTGATATGTCTGGAGACAACAGATTGATCCAAATCGAACAAACCGACGATTTGAGCTTGAGTTGCCCAGATTGTCTCATGGCCAAAGTCTCCCTTGAGTTCGATAGCGCCATTCTTGGCTTGGTAGACGATTACTTGCGATGGTTTGTTCATGGATTAACTATATACCATGCAGCTTATTTTCGATTATAAAGTTCTAACTCCGCTTGTGGGTTGTACTATTTTGATCTAGTCTGTCCAGAGGAAAAGTAAATTGGGGTGGGTGAGCGGATTTGAACCGCCTGCCTCATCCTCCACAGGGACGCGCTCTAACCAAATGAGCTACACCCACCACGGTGTGGAGATATTATATCCTAAGTTTGGGGACGCGCTCCCCGCCTGTATCGCTATGCGAAGCATTGCGGGCAGGTAACCAAATGGTATCCTAGACTTGTTGTTATCTGTCTGGATACATTTCTCGGGTCACTTCGTGACTCGAAGTGCTCGCTACACCCACCACGATGCGAGAGCATTATATTAGGATACTGACTTTCGTCTTTTTTCTTGAGTTGTTTGACCTTTAAGGTAATTTGGGCGGCGAGGCTGGAGGCGACCTGAGTGGGATTTGTTTGCTCTAGTTTTTCGAAGAAGGTGTTGGATTCTGGTTTGGGAGGAGTGTCTTTGTGATCTTTCATGATAAGTCTACCTCTAAATTGGCAAGTGAGTTGTACCATTTATCAAATTTGGATAGGTGACCAGGGAGAGCCCTTTTATATGGAGAGCCAGTGTTGTAGGCGATAGTTAGTTCTTGGGGATTAAGATCCTGATAACGGTCAAAGTTCCTCTTGTGGTAGTGCGCGATCAAGTCGATGTTGACGGCTGGATCGTACAATCCATCTGGCTTGCCGCGGTAGCCTAAACCCCGCGCGGTGCCGTAGAGTAGTTGGCCTAGGCCATAGCTAGCGTCGTGGATACGAGGTTCTTGTCTGACGGCGTAAGTATTGCCACCTGACTCGACCATGATGGTCGCAAAGATGAGGTCAGGTTCGAGGCCATACTCGGCGGCAGAATTTCTAATCAAGTGACCATAGCGAGCCCAGACGAGGCTGGCGCGCTCTAGATCGGTTTTGCCTCTAAGCTCGGTAGGCTCAATTTTGAGGTAGGACTGGGTGGCTGGAATGGCGGATTCTGGCTGGGGAGGCATGACAGGTTGAGCGGTAGCGAGGGAAATCGCCATGGCGAGGCTGGAGGTAAATTTGCCGAGGTTTTGCAGGTCAATACTACGAGATAAGAACCAATCGTAGAGTGGTCGGTTTTTGAGTTTGAGTTTATCGAGTAGTCCACCGGTGATTGTGACCATGTTACTTTTCAGTCCTCTCAAGGGGGATTCCGCCGAAGTATTTCATTGCTCCTTTATCTCTACTGTTTGGATAGAAACTGGTTCAAGAGGTCTATCGTTTGCTCCAGTTTTACCGGCGGCAATTTTATCGACTACGTCAAGTCCACCAGTGGTCATGCCAAAGATGACGTAGCTGGGTGGTAGTCGTGTATCGGCATGCATGATAAAGAATTGGCTACCGTTGGTGTCTTTGCCGGAGTTGGCCATGGCCACAACTCCCCTCTTGTATTCACCTGTGAAGTTTTCGTCGGCAAACTTGTAGCCTGGGCCACCCGTGCCAGTACCGGTGGGGTCACCGCCTTGGATCATAAAGCCAGGGATAACGCGGTGAAAAATGACACCATCATAAAACTTTTGTTGGGCAAGAAAGACAAAATTGTTGGTGGTGACGGGCATGTCAGGCGACAGTTGAATGGTGATGTCGCCAGCAGTTGTGTGAAGGATGGCTGTATAGGACTTTCCCTTCTTGATCACCTGTTCGGCTTTCTGATACTGTTTGGTTAAGTTGGTGCTCTCTGTGGCTGATGGCATAGGACTAGACTCCTCTTTAGTTGATAATTGTTGAGACGGCTTGATAATTATAGAGGCAGCAAGAACAATGAATACAATAACTAGCGCGACATTAGCAATTTTTTGCATAATATTTATATTAACAGACTTTAGTGCGCCCAGGGGGATTCGAACCTCCGACCTACTGCTTAGAAGGCAGTTGCTCTATCCAGGCTGAGCTATAGGCGCAATGCTTATGATTATACAGGGTTAGGTTGTATAATTTAACTGCCATCAAGCCGAGGTGGTGAAACTGGTTATACACGAGAGACTTAAAATCTCTTGGTAGAAATACCGTGTGGGTTCGAGTCCCTCCCTCGGCACCCTTCGACTTCGCTCAGGGTCGATGACAAGATTGAGATATAATGATGATAATTCACACCTCGGGGTGTGGCTCAGATGGTAGAGTGCCGCGTTTGGGACGCGGAGGTCCCCAGTTCGAGTCTGGGCACCCCGACAAAGCAATGTCATGTTAAAATAATGAACGTTGCGGGTATAGTGAGCACTTCGATAGTAAGTGAAAATTGAAAAGTTAATATTGCGGGTATAGTTCAGTGGTAGAACGGCTGCTTGCCAAGTAGCAGATACGGGTCCGATTCCCGTTACCCGCTCCCTGCTTTGTAAATACTAAAGGGGGTTTATGAAAGTATCTGACCCAGAATTTTTTGAAAGTAGTTTGACAGCTGCAGGTGAAATTGCTGTTTATTTTAGTAAGGTGGATTGCAAGGATGTCCCACTTGAAGATAGGCAATTATTGATTGAACTTTTGGCCACAAAAGCCGTGCAGGCTGGAAGTCATCCGCGATTTACCCAGATAGGTTTGAAGGCTTTAGGATTTGATCATGTATCTGATAACTGCCGCCATACAACTTATTATCCTGGAGAATCCCCATTTGCACATAAGCAAGCAGCGTTCTTTTTTGATTTAATAGAGAAGGCAGCTTGTGAATTAGAATAACGGTTTTCTGGAGAGAGAATAGGAGTTACTTTTAAAGAGAAAGACGGCGGGACAGTCTTCAAGGAGGAAACGCTGGAAGTCCTGATAGATTTCCTTGCGGAGTTTTTGGTCGGAGGTGCGGCGGCCGTCCTCGAGAAGTTTATCGACTTTGAGATTGCTGTAGTGGGTAAAGTTGGTACCTTGGGTGGAGTGCCAGATAGAGTATTGATCGGGGTCGATGGGGGCCGTAAAGTCAGCTAAAAGTACTTGATAGTCGCTCGTGATGTTTGAGACTACTTTAACGTCAACTTGGATGCCCAAAACTTCACGCCATGACTGCGCAATGCTTTCGGCTACATCCAGGTATTGAAGCATGGTTTTGAGCTCTAGTTTTTGGGATTTGGCATCTTTTATGTCTTGAGAAAAGAGTGATTGCGCTTTGTCTGGGTCATAGTCGTAGGATTTAACAAGGTTGTTGTAGACCCAGGACGATTTGTTGATCGGAGAAAGAGCGCGCTCTTTACCAAATGTTTTATCTTTGATGGCGTAAGCAAGCGCCTGCCTCGCAGATTTACTGGTTAAGATGACATCATTATTGTTAAAAAAGAGTACACTTGCTTGATTAGCTGTTCCTGTATCTTCTTGAATCGTGCCGGTCGGGTCAGCTCTCATGGATTCGGGCACAGATGAAAGTTTCTCGATTGTGTCGATTTCTCCGAGTTTGTAGGCGGTGAGCCCACTAGTTTCCGTTGGATAGAATTTGTAGATTCGACGACTAGTTTCACTTTCAAGAGTGAGAGATTGAAGGACGCCGCTGTAAATCTCAGTTTTAGTTAAACGAAATTCGCCAGTCCCGAGCTTATTTTTTTTGAGAATAGGTCGAGACACTGCTGCCAGGAAAGGAGAAAATGGCTCTTTGAGGTGATAAGTTATTGTGCCGTCTCCTTGTTCCATCTCGACATCTTTAAAGTTGTAGGAAATATCCTTGGAGGTGACAGCAGAGCCATCGTGCCAACGTTTGGTAGTGTCAAGGGTGAAGACATAAGTTCTTCCATCATCTTTAAGTTCCCAGCTTTTAGCTAATTCTGGATTCACTTGCCCGTTCTCGGAGATAGAGACTAAGCCGTTGCTGAGCATAGCTTGGATGTCTTGAGGAAAAGTTTCGAAATTATATTTACCGACGCGACCGATACGGGTGGTATTTTTGGGAGTGGGTAGATAACGGGCAAAAAAGAAGAAAACTAAAATCAGAGAAAGCATGGCTATCGTGGTGCGGACGATAATTCGATTGTGGCGAGCGAGGAAACTTTGGGAGACCCAGTAGTAACGACGGATGGCTTTGAACATAAAGGTTAAAGCGCGTTCATGATGGCAAGAGCCACGAACACGATGGCGATAGCGATTGTCAGGTAAAACAAGGTTTTTTCCACTCCCCTTTTGGCGTGATAGTTAGTGGATCCGCCAAAAACTCCGGATAGACCTGTCCCTTTAGCTTGAAGGATGACTAAAACTATGAGAGTGATGGAGATAATGATCTGCGCAATCAGGGTGAACATATTAGTTGTCTGCCTGGAAAAGGGTAGCAATAAGAGAGTAGGTGATGTTCATAAGAAATGAAGTGATGACTAATACCCAGAACAGAGCTAGGTGCCCAGAGGGAAGTGAGATTAAAGACGAACTCATGCCTGGATAGATAAAGGCAGTAATACTGATGCCGTCATAGACTAAATCAAATAGGTAGAGGACGAGGACATTGGTAACCCAGCGAAATAATCCCAGAGTCAAGAGATTGATAGGAAGGAGGAGTAACTTGATGATTGGAGTAAGAAAAAAGTTGAAAATAACAAAGACAAGTGAGGCGATCAGGTATGCGGACCAGGTTTCATCGATATGAATACCACCAAGGAAGTATTGAGCTACGTAGAAGCTGGCCGCAGTCGCCAAAACTTTGACAATAATTTTGCGCATAATAACCTGATCTTATCATATAGCGAGGAGGTTTGGGTAAGTGGGATCTTGTAGGTACCATAGGGCGGGAGATAACCAACGGTCTTGTTGATGAGTGCGACGTTCCCGGTGTTGTAGATGGTTCCATCTTTGGTTTCGAGAGATTGCCGTTCCTCAGGGATAGATTCGCCGATTTGGACTTCGACGAATTTATCGGCAGAGTTGCTTTTGTAGGAACCGGCAGGCAAGGGATAACTGTCTTCTAGCCCATGTCTGACAAATACAATGTGGCTAAAATCGAGTTTATTGAAGTAATCGATACCACCGGTAGTATTCCCCCAAGTAGGGTCAATGGCGATCCATTTCCCCTTCTCTGAATTAAAATATTCTGGCCAGGAATGAAGGATGTCGTTACCACCACTTCTTGGTTGCAGAATATCGTTATTCGTGTAGCCGTAACCATTGATTTCTCGCGCTGGAATACCAAGGGAGCGGGAGAGGGAAACAAACGTATCGGTAAATTCGGTGCAGAGGACGCTACTGGGGGACGAGAGAGCCCCAACTGTACCTAGGCGCTCCCCACCAGTTGTAACGCCGCCATAATTATAAGTAAAGTTGGTGACTAGGTAGCGATAGATATTTTCAGGTGATTTTAACTTCTCAGCTAACTCTCTAACAATCTCGGAACTGGTGTCCCAGTATTTGGAGCGGCCTATCTTTACCAAATTAGTTGTACTTGGATCATAGAGAACTGGTTGAGGATGAACTGTGGCGTAGAGCTCAGTTTTGATCAAAAGTTTCTCTTGTGGTTTGAGATGGTAACGGGCAAGCCAGTTTCCAGCCTCGTCGAGGCGAATATCTATCGGTGGTGGGTCTATCTGATTTAGTAAGATGTGTTGGTATGCAGTGTCTGGAGGCAGCGCGAGTTCGGAGTCAGCGGCAGAGAGCTCCTTATTTTTGAGTTCGTAGATAAGATTTAATTTATAGGTGACTGAGTCCCCAAACAGTAGAGTAAGAGAGTCGCTTTGATGGCCGATAAAGGTGTAGCTTGTGTAACCATCAAGGGGCTCAGTTTTGTTGGCGGGCGGGAAAATAAGGCTGGACCGTTCTTGAGTACCTTCGATTTTGACCACGCGAGTGTAGTTCTCGGCTTCGTTGGCTTTCGCGAGACGGGGAATATTCACAGTCATCGTATCGCCGATAATCTCAGCAACCCCGGTGGTATGGTAGTTAAGAGTAATCGTTTTTTCTTGATCTTTACCGATAGCAGGTCGATCGATGGTCAAGTGAATGCTAGTTGTACCATTTTGAACGGTTGTTGTACTGGCGATGGTCCCCGATTCATCGCTAGCGGTGATGTTGGTTAGTTCGTCGCCACTGGTCGCGATCGTATAGTCTGTTGCATAGATGTGGGCAAGGTTATTTTTCAGGGTAATCTTGTGGATCACGGCAGTTTCACCCGAATTCTTGATGACGTAGAGCGAGTTAAAGGAAGTGGTGAATTCGGAGGCGGCATGCACCATGGGTGCAGATATTAGATACCAGATGCTAGATACTAGTAGTAGGAGTTTTTTCATAGGGATAGGATATCATAGGTATTGACATACGGTTAATATTTGGGTATTGTGAACGGAAGGAGAGAATTATGCCAATCACATTGTACAAACGACAAAAACAGATTTTAGATTTTATTGGGCAATATATCCAAAAATTTGGATCGTCCCCTACTCTTCAGGAAATAGCTGACTCTCTGGGGGTATCATCTCTTGCGACTGTCCATGAGCATCTGCAGACCTTGGTTAAGAAAGGGGTGATCAAGCGTTATGAAGGAGCTGTCAGAGGGATTGAACTTTTAGATCATAAAATTGGAAATAGCCTAGAGAGCGTGGAACTGCCAATTCTAGGCATGATCGCAGCGGGTCGGCCGATCCAGCCGATGACGGATCCAAATGCTACTTTGAAAATTGCCTCCTCGATGCTCTCAGGAAAGAAGCGATCTTTTGTTCTCCAGGTTCGGGGCGACTCGATGATTGAGGAAGGGATACTGGACGGTGACTTTGTAGTCATTGAGGAGAAGAAGGAAGCTCGTGACGGGGAGATAGTGGTTGCTCTCTTGGATAATGGTCTGGCAACGCTGAAGAAGTTTTTCCGCGAGGCAACACGGATACGACTAGAGCCGGCCAACTCGACGATGAAGCCAATTTACGCCAGAAGCGTAACGGTGCAAGGGACGGTAGTTGGACTTGTGAGACGTTTTGGGCAATAATAAGCAAATGCTTACGCAATTGTTTGATTTTATATTGCATATTGACGTCCACTTGGGCCAGATAATTTTGGATTATGGAGTCTTGACCTATGCGATTTTGTTTGGAATTATCTTTGTCGAGACGGGACTAGTTTTTGTCCCCTTTTTGCCTGGTGATTCACTCTTATTTGCGGCCGGAGCGTTTGCTGCTCTAGGTAGTCTGAATTTAATTTTGGTGTTGGGACTGATGATTGTTGCGGCGATACTCGGCGATACAGCTAATTACTGGATAGGCCATTTTTTTGGCCAGAAGTTGATTGATAACCCCCGAATCCCGATTAATAATGAACACATTGATGAAACACAGAAATTTTTTGATATGCATGGTGGTAAGACTATAATATTGGCTCGATTTGTCCCGATAGTGCGTACGTTTGCCCCGTTTGTGGCGGGAATAGGCAAGATGAAGTATGTTCAGTTTATTTCTTACAATGTGATTGGTGGGATTGTGTGGGTCTTGGTTGCGACGCTTGCGGGCTATTTCTTTGGGAATATATCCATGGTTCGCGAAAACTTTTCGCTTGTGATCTTGGGGATAGTAGCGATCTCGGTAATACCAATGATAATTACTATTATTAAAAAGCTGATTAAACATGAGTAATGGTTGCTTGTACGTCATCGGAACGCCAATTGGGAATTTAGGAGATATCACGCTGCGTGCGATCGAGACTTTCGAGAAAATTGAAGTATTGTTTTGTGAAGATTCGCGGGTGAGTGCGCGACTGATTAACCATTTGCTGGAGAAAAAATTAATCAGCAAGAAGCCGCGCTACGTACCATATAACGAGTTTAACGAAGATAGGATTTTTCAGCAGATTGTACAGATGGTGGCGGAGGGTGTGCAAGTAGGGTTGGTAAGTGACGCGGGGATGCCGGCAATTTCTGACCCGGGATACAAAGCAATAAATGGATGTCTTGATGCTGGGTTATCTGTCCAAGTAGTACCAGGACCCACGGCGCTCACCACTGCCCTACCCTTTTCTGGAATGGGTGGCGAGATGACACTCTACCTAGGGTTTTTACCCAAGACAAGCGGTAAATCTAACAAGATGTTGGAAGTAGGGAGAGAAATGATGGACAAAATACCGTCTACGCGAATAGTATTGTATGTTTCACCACACAGACTCGTAAAAGACCTGGAACATGTTAGAGAAGTAATGGGCGAGAATATCAGCTGTGTTCTCCTGCGGGAACTAACGAAGCAGTTTGAGGAGAGGGTAGAGGGCACGGTTAAGGAGTTGATAGATAAGTATGAGAAAGCAAAAGTGCGGGGGGAACTTGTGTTAGTTGTGGCGCGGTGACATGTGTCAGAGCAGCGAGCGGCCGGACATGGAGGAGGGTTGGTCGATCCCGAGGATTTTGAGAATGGTGGGGGCAACGTCCGCGAGGATCCCACGAGGGAGTGACTTACCGATATTGAGGAAAGAGCGACCAACAATGAGGAGCGGTACGGGGAAAGCGGAATGTTCGGTATCGACTCCGCCGTTTTCGAGGTTAATTAGTTCTTCAACGTTCCCGTGGTCGGCAGTGATGAGCATGGTGACATTGTTTTTTTGCATGATCCGTTGGTAGATTTGGGCTAGGCAGGTATCGATGAAAGTGCAAGCTTTAATGGAAGCTTCAAGATTGCCGGTATGGGCAACCATGTCGGGATTGGGGTAGTTGATGACGATCAGGTCGTAGAGCTCTCCATCGATTGCATGAATAAGTTTACGGGTTTGCTCGATACCAGACATTTCGGGTTGAAGGTCGTAGGTTGCCACTTTGGGGGACGGGGTGATATCAACGTCTTCACCGGGGAAGGCAAGTTCCCTTTGACCGTTAAAATAATAGGTGACGAAGCGTTCTTTTTCTGATTCGGCTAGTTTGAGTTGACGCCTACCGGCGAGCGCAACGACACGAGAAAGGGGCATTTCCACAAATTCAGGAGGAAAGGCAACAACGGCGGGAAGGGTTTTCTCATATTCAGTCATGGTAACGAAATAGAGATTTTGTGGACGATTGGGACGCGCAAAAATTTTGGTTGGCGGGACCACTTCTGCTAAGTGAGATTTGTGATATTTAACCCCGTATGGATCGAATGCCTCTGTATGGTGTACAAAATCTTCGTCGGAGAGTGTGAGGGCGCGAGTGAGTTCGCGAGGACGGTCGATCCGGTAGTTAAAGAAAATAACCGCGTCACTGCTACCTATCCTGGGAGTATCCGGGATGATGATTGGTTTAATGAACTCATCATTTTCCTTTTGGCTATAGCGTGCGGCAATGGTAGCAAAAAAATCTTGGGAAGTTTCACCAACTCCAGTAACTAGGGCGTCGTAGGCGACTTTGATTCGTTCCCAACGATGATCGCGATCCATGGCAAAGTAGCGACCGACAACGGTAGCGATTTGCCCTACACCAATTTCGCTAATTTCTGTTTGAATTTGTTGAAGATACATAGAAGCTGAGGTAGGTCCTGAATCGCGGCCATCGGTGATAAGGTGAAGGAAAACTTGTGGGAGTTTTTGTTCTTTACAAAGTCTTAAAAGTGCGTAGAGGTGTTCATTGCTGCTGTGTACGCCTCCCTGGCCAATGAGACCCAGTAAATGTAGGTGTGAGTTGTTTTTCCGGACGTGCTCAATGGCTTGAAGAAAGGCTTTGTTCTGAAGAAATGAACCAGAGGCAATCGACATATTAATTCGGGGCAAATCTTGATAAACGATTCGGCCGGCGCCAAGGTTTAGATGGCCGGTTTCGGTATTACCATCTTCACCTTTAGGAAGTCCGACTGATTCACTAGAGGCGGCAAGCTCCGTATGAGGAAACGTATTGGTGAGCATATTGAAGGTGGGAGTTTTTGCGAGTCTAATTGCATTTCCTGGATAGTCGGGACCGATTCCCCAGCCATCGAGTATTACTAAGACCGCGCGAGATTTTTGCATATGGCTCAATATTAGCCTAATTGAGCCTTATTGGCCAGATTAACGGAAATTAAATATGATTCTATTTCAAGGAGACGATTATATTTGGCGACGCGTTCCCCACGGTCAGGAGCACCAAACTTGGCGTAGTGAGCTCCCATCCCTACTGCAAAGTCGGCGATAAAGGTATCGTTTGTTTCTCCAGAGCGGTGTGAGGCAATTTGAGTGATATTGTTTTTCTCGGCGAGGTTCATGAGTTCAATTGTCTCGGTAACAGTCCCAATTTGATTGGGTTTGACGATCACGGCATTGCAGCTTTTGTTGTCAATTGCTTTTTGGAGACGTTTTGCGTTTGTTGTCACAAGGTCATCACCGATGATCATAACCCCGGACGGGAGAGACTGAGTTAGCTTGGTCCAGCCGGCCCAATCTTCTTGTTCAAGTCCATCCTCGATCCCCAGGAGGCCATAGTCGTGGGTAAGAGTTTTATAGAGCTCGATCAGACCGTCACGTTCGAGTGGCTTCGGGGAATCTTTAATGTTATATTTGCCATCTTTGTAAAACTCGTCGGCAGCAACGTCGAGACCGAGGTAGAGATCTTGGCCTAGGCGATAGTTGGAGTTTTTGATGACGAGAGACATGAGCTCGAGTGCATCGGCATTCGTGAAAAGATTGGGGGCAAATCCACCCTCGTCGCCGACGCTGTGAATGGCATTTCGGTGAATTAATTCGATTCTGAGGTTGTTCCAGGTTTCAACCCCTAGGCGAAGAGCATCGGTAAAACTGAGCTTGGTGGAAGGGATGACATGAAACTCTTGAAAATCGAGGTTACCGGCACCGTGCTTGCCACCGTTAATTAAATTAAACATTGGCCCGGGGATTTGTAGATTCACACCGGGGCGGTAGCGGGAACCGATATAGTGAAAAAGTGGAGTTTTGGCTGCGGCAGCGGCGGCTTTGAGACAGGCAATGGAGATACCAAGAATCGCGTTGGCTCCAAGTTTACTTTCATTGTCAGTCCCGTCGAGCTCAATCATGAGCTGATCGATCTTTTCTTGTGCGGAAACTTCGATCCCCAGTAGTTTGGGACCAAGGATAGTGTGGACGTTCTCAATGGCCTTTAAGACCCCTTTGCCATGGTATCGTGCCATGTCACCGTCTCTGAGCTCTACGTCCTCATTCTTGCCGGTACTGGCGCCCGAAGGGATGGAAGCGGTGCCGTAGACCCCAGAATCGGTTAGAACTGAGACCTCGATGGTGGGTGTGGCACGAGAGTCGAGAATTTCGCGGGCAACAATGCGCGTAATTTTAGGCATAGACTAATGTTTTCTGACTAGTTTCAGTTCGGTATCGTAAAAGACTTGGCGTGTTTTTTCTATCACATCTGGAGTGACCGAGACGCTAGTAACCCCTTCCTTACAAAGAAACTCGGCGACGTCAGGGTGAGAGCTTGGGGCTTGGCCACAAACAGAAACAGTAATGCCGCGTTTGTGCGCGGTGCGAATAATATGCTGGAGAGCCCAGAGAACGGCGGGATTCCTTTCGTCATAGTCGGCAGCGACTGTCTCGTTGTCGCGGTCGGTCCCAAGCATAAGCATGGTCAGGTCGTTTGTCCCGACAGAGATGCCATCGATTCCCACATCGATAAATTGATCGAGAAGAATGACATTTACGGGGATCTCGACCATCATCCAGAGCTTGAAGTTGGCGGTACGAGAGAGGCCGCTGGCGATGACGATCTTTTTTACTTCCTGGAGTTCTTTGACGTTTCTTACAAAGGGAATCATGAGATGGAGATTTTTGTAGCCCATTTTATTCCTGACTTTTTTGATGGCTTCGAGTTCAAGGTCGAAAACATCAGCATCGTGGATGTAGCGATAGGCACCGCGGTAACCTAGCATGGGGTTGGGCTCCTCAGGCTCGTACTCTTTACCACCTTTGAGGTGAGCGTATTCGTTGGTTTTAAAATCGGTCGCGCGATAGACGACGGGTCGATCACCAAAAGCAGCACAGATTTTCCCTATACCATCGGCTAAACTATCAACGAAAACTTTACTCTTTTTCTCATGAATAAGCTTTTTGGGATGAGTACCAATGTTGGCTATCATAAATTCGGCGCGAAGTAAACCCACCCCATCGACATTGCGCTTGGCGATCTCTTCGGCTAAATCTGGCTCACCGAGGTTCACGTAGACTTTAGTGGCGGTTTTTAAAATGGGACCTTGGGGAGTGTAGTGCGCTCCCTCAGCAGGCACAAAGTTGATGGAGGAAGCTTTAAGATTGCTCTCATATACGAGACCAGCGGCACCGTCTACGGTGATTACTCTACCCTGCTTGAGAGTGGATGTAGCGGTTTTGGTGCCGACCACGCACGGCACACCGAGCTCGCGGCTGACGATCGCGGCGTGGCTGGTTTGACCACCCTTGTTGGTGACGATGGCAACGGCGCGTTTCATGGCTGGGACAAAGTCAGGTGTGGTCATGTCGGTGACGAGGATGTCACCTCGTTTGATCTTACCGATCTCTTTGGCAGATTTGAGAATATTGACAATACCAGTGACAACGCCTGGGCTGGCTGGCTGACCCTGAAGAATGACTTTGCCGGAAATGGGCTTGGCCTCAGTTTTGGTGGCTTCATTTTTGGCGGTCGTGGCGTTTACCGTGGTGATTGGGCGAGTCTGGACAACATATAGTTTGCCATTTTCGATCGCCCACTCTGAATCCTGGGGGAAGAAGTAGTGTTGTTGGAGCTTTTTGCCGAGCTTTGCTACTTCCTCCGCCTGTTTATCGGTGAGCTTGCGCTTGTCGGCTCTTGATTTGGGGACTTTACGTTGGATGTTCCCTTCCCCAGAACGAATCAGTTCGTGGTCTTGATGGATTGTTTTGTACTCAAGTAATTTCAGCTCGGTTTTGTCTACTTCGTAATGGTCGGGGGTGACGGCGCCTTGAACGATATTTTCGCCAAGTCCCCAGATCGCTTCGACAATAATCCTAGTTTTATCGTTGGTCACTGGGTTAATGCTAAACATGATGCCAGAAATGTCAGCTTGAACCATGCGCTGGACCGGAACGGCGAGGGCGACTTTGAAGTGGTCAAAGCCCTGTTGGACGCGGTAGTAGATGGCGCGGGGCTCAAACAAGCTTGCCCAAGCTTTCCTGACATGGACGATGACAGAGGCGTCTCCACGGACGTTTAAATAGGTTTCTTGCTGACCGGCGAAGCTGGCTTCGGGCAAGTCTTCGGCGGTTGCGGAACTGCGGACCGCTACCCAGGGATCTTTGCCGAGTTTATCGTAGGCTTTAAAGACTTGTTCTTCGATGTCTTTGGGGAAGGGAGAGCGAGTAATGAGTTTCTGGACTTCGTGGGAAGCACGGTTTAAGGCGTCGGCATTTTCCACATTTAGTCCTTTGAGGATGGCTTTGATTTTGTCTTCGAGATTATTGACTTCGATCATGTGTTTATAGGCGGCGGAGGTGACGACGAAGCCACCAGGGACGGGAAAACCGGCCTTGGTCATCTCTCCCAGGTTGGCACCTTTTCCGCCAACGGTAGCTACATCACTCTTGTCGATTTCATGAAACCAAAGTACGTATTTTGGGGCAGACATAGTATTAGTGTACGGTGTATTATGAAATGAGTAAAGGCCTGCAAGGTCAGACCTTGCAGGGATGTATATGCCAGCAAAAAACAGTGTGAAAGAATATGAGTCTGGTGGCTACTACCACATTTACAATCGTGGGGTAGAGAAACGTACTATTTTTCTAGATGAGAGTGACTACAAGAACTTTCTTGGAATATTGAAAATGTATCTGGTTGAATCAGGCCTGCAAGGTCAGACCTTGCAGGCTGATGGAACTACAAAATCTATGGCTCCCACTAAAATACCAAATAACTTTGCACAAGAAATAGAGTTAATTTGCTACTGTTTAATGCCAAACCACTTTCATTTGATGCTAAAGCAGAATGGTAACAGATGTATGGCATCTTTTTTGCAAACAATCATGACGAAGTATGTTTTATATTTTAATAAAAAATATAAACGCCAAGGTGGTTTATTTCAGGGTCGATATAAGGCTGTACAAATCAAGAACGAGAATCAATTTACTTATGTAACTAAATATATCCACAGAAATCCGATCGATTTGTTACCTGTAAGGTCTGACCTTGCAGGTCTGCTAGAGTACAAGTATTCGAGTTATGGAAATTATATGGGTTTGTTTAAACAGAGCTGGGTGAAGACAGAAGATGTTTTGAGATATTTTTCAAAAACAAATCCTAAAAACTCTTATCAGTCGTTTGTCGAGGAAACTGGAGATATTTCAAGAGTTTATAAAGAAATGATTGATTTTGATGATTGACTTTGACTTGACTTATAAGGACAGATTTTGAAGGTTAGTCAGAAGTTTGGCGTGAAGTTCATTGGAGGTTGCGGCTACTGGTTTGAAAAGGTAGTCTTCATCATTTTCAAATTTAATAAAGGTTAGGCTAGGATCAAAATCCAGCCCCCGAATTGCCTCATCTAAAATGTAACGCAAACTGATTCGTTGCCTCACGAGATAATGTACTCCAAAAAAATAAGGAGTACATATGTTAAACATGCGTGAGAAACAATCATTAACTGCAGAAATTGTGCGGAGGTATGAGAAAGCTGGCAAACTTGAAAAGACCCAAATCTTAGACGAGTTTATCAAAAATACGGGATACAACAGAAGTTATGCTCGGCGAGTAATTGGCCTGGCCAAACACCATGACTTTCGTACCCGCAACAAGATCCACAGAGTCCGTCCCCATGTCTATGTTTCTGGAGTGATCCTCAAGCCACTCTCTAAACTGTGGGACATCTCTAACTTTATTTGTGGAAAACGACTAGCTCCCCTCATTGCTGATTACTTGTTTGTACTGCGAAGGGACAAGCTTTGGGATTATCCCGTCGAAATTGATACCCAATTAAAAGCCATTTCTGCTGCCACCATTGATCGCCTACTCACTCCCATTCGCAAGAAAATGACCATCCGGGGGAGAACTATGACCAAGCCAGGAACTCTCCTCAAACACCAAATACCAGTCCGGACTTGGAGTGACTGGAACGAGAATATCCCCGGGTTCTTTGAAGCCTATACCGTGGCTTTTTGTGGATCCAATTTAAGTGGTGATTTCGCCTGGGGAATCGATATGACTGATGTTTGTATAGGGTGGGTACTTTTAGAGATTTCTCCTAATCGTGGACAACACGCAATTCACGAAAGAATGAAGGCCATGATGAAACGTTTAGTCTATTTAGTTTTAGGCATAGACTCCGATAATGGAGGAGAATTTATCAATGACATTCTCTATCGTTTTTGCCTCCTCATGCGCATCACTTTTACAAGAACCAGGGCCGGCAAGAAGAATGACAACTGCTACGTGGAGCAGAAGAATTTCACGAGTCTGCGAACGTTTCTGGGATATCTCAGAATTGAGACTGAGGAGCAAATAGCTATCGCCAAAGAGATTCTGCGACTTGCCGAAATCTTCATAAACTACTTCCAAAGCTCGACCAAGCTCATCGAAAAGATGCGAGTGGGAACCCACACCACGAAGCACTACGACAAAGCTTTGACTCCCTACAAACGGTTGCTAAAATTAGGGATTCTTTCCAAGCGACAACGCCAGCAACTTTATAAGGTATACTCTACTCATAACCCGCAAGAGTTAACGGAGAAAATCCGTGTCTTGCAGGACAAGCTACGTCGGGCTTGTTCCGTTACTATTTAGTGTGAGGCAACGATACGACGTTGCGTTACCTTTTTACGTGAGGGAATACGAACTGCCGGACGCAAATTTTGATCTCCGGTACATGCTGCTACCGCGCCTGTAATGTTGACAAAATTTCATCCGCCAATTTTTCTTTACACCAAAGCATTAAGACGATGCTCTGAGTTCAATGGGGGAGAGGATGGAGTTGTTCACGGTGATTTGCTGGGGAGAGAAGGAAAGGCCAGTTTTATCAACCTCAATAACGTAAGTGCCGGCCCCGAGGGGAGTGGAAGTATAAAACTGGCCGAGCGAGTTGGTTTTCATTGCACGAGCGGGGATGCCGTCACCACTCACGATTTGAACGATAGCATTTTCGATAAGTTTATTGTCTTTATCCACGACGACGCCCGTCACGAGATTGGGGGATTTGGGGGAGGCAGGGAGGGTAATTTTCTTGGGAGAACTCATGGTTGATGGTTGATGGGTAATGGTTGAGGGGGCTGAGGGGGCAGTGAAGATAACATTATTGATTGACGATTGATGGGCAATGGGTGATGAGGGGGATTTGGGAATGGGGGTGGGTTCAACAACTGGGGTGTGGAGGATGACGTCTTTAACAGTAGCAGCGGGCTTGAGTTTGCGGACGACAATAGAGGGGCGCTGAGCAGTGGTGGGGGCTCCCAGACTGCTTTGCGTCTGGAGCCACTTCTCAGGCGCTTGTGCGCCTGATGTGCGGAGGGTTGCAAATAGGGAGTCGAGGGAAGAGACGCGCGTGACCTCGTCGTCACTTAAGTCTGAGACAGTTTTTGTGTTAATTGGAGTGGTGGGGGCCTTGATGGTTTTAGTTATGGTGTTAACTACTTCTGGGGGGTGAGCCGTAAAGAGAAAAAGAGGGGGAATCTTGTTGGTTTTTTGCCAGATGAAGCGGGTGGGAGCATAGATGGCTTTGATAAAATTTATGATCCACTGGTCGAGAGGGCGATCTTCGAGGGGAAAGAAGGCGAGGCCGGCGCCAAAAAGGAGGGAGAGGATGACGAGTGGCCATTTGAAGATAAAAATGAGATTACTGGCGTAGAAAAGATAGGCGAGGACTAGGCCGATCGCGAGCTCGAGGAATTGCTTGAGAGTCATGTCGCCGACGAGACGGAATTGATACTGAGTGACGTTTTGAGGGATGGGGTGCTGCTGCATACATTAAAGTATACCAGCTTTATTCTATCCTTTTAGGATTAGTTCCTAGTTCCTAGTAGAGTAGGAACTAATTTGTGTTACAATACTAATTGTGAAGACAAGTCAGAAAATAATTGAATATATTCAAGAGTATAAGCAGGCTACGGGCCAAGAATTGACCGAGTTTGTGGGGATCACTAGTCGTGGGGTAAGAAAACAATTATCAAGTATGCTTAGACTGGGTGTTTTGAGCAAAAGGGGTCATCCGCCCATAGTTTACTATGAAATTAGGACACCAAAAATAGAGGCTCCCTCGAACAACCTCGCAAAGAGTATTGTGGAATTAATAGACAATAATTACTTGTATATAACCCCATTAGGCGAGAAGTTAGGGGGGCTCGTGGGCTTTGATGAATGGTGTAAGAAAATGGGATTGCCGGTTGAAAAAACTGCACAAGAATATGTCGCTATGCTCAGGAGGTTTTTACAATATAAGAAACACGGCTTAATTAATGGTTTACCAAAATTGAAAAGTACATATCAGCAGGTATTTCTAGACAATTTATTTTATTTAGATTTTTATAGTATTGATCGTTTTGGTAAGACAAGGCTTGGCCAACTACTATTGTATGCAAAACAAAGTCAGGAGCTAGTGTTGATGAATGAATTGATTGATACATTGGCTCCAGCAATCGAAAGATTAATTAAGCAACAGAAAATTACTAGTGTTGGGTTTATCCCACCAACGGTGAAGAGACAACTACAGTTTATGACTGTGTTAAAAAAAAGACTGCAACTCAAGGTGAAATTTATCAAAATTCAGAAAATTAGATCTGAGGTGGCTGTTCCTCAGAAAAGTTTGAGTAAACTGCCTGATCGTATACAAAATGCCAGACATTCAATCGTGGTAAGTGATAAAAGTAATCACAATAACGTTTTGTTGATTGACGATGCGGTGGGGAGTGGGGCTACGCTAAACGAAACTGCCAAACAAATCCGTGATAAGGGGATGGTGAGTGGAAAAATTATTGGACTCGCGATTGTGGGGAGCTACAAAGGATTTGATGTGATTAGTGAGGTCTAATGGCGGAAATAACGTTGTTTGGGTTGACACAATGACGGAAATAGGGTAATATCTGGCTATGATATATCAACGCCGGGTGATGGGAAAGATTAAAGAGAGACTACTCGAGAGGGGTAGGGGCGTGGTGATTTATGGTCCTAGACAGGCAGGAAAGACAACATTGGTAAATATGTTGATAGAGGAGATTCCTGGAAAGACGTTGTTTTTGAATGGTGATTTAGGCGGAGAATGGATGACAGTCTTACAAAGTAGAGAGATAACTAATATTCGTTTGTTGGTAGCTCAACAAAATACTTTGGTTGTTGATGAAGCTCAGAGGATACCAAATATCGGCCTAATATTAAAAATTATTATTGACAATTTTCCAGACTTAAAAGTAATTGTGACAGGATCTTCTAGTTTGGATTTGGCAAATAAGGTTAGTGAGCCACTAACGGGGAGAGTTTACACATATAGATTATTACCCCTATCTACTCAGGAGTTGAGTTTTAAACATTCTCCACACGGGATGGACGAGCAGTTAGAACATAGGTTGATTTATGGATCGTATCCAGAGACATTCTCATATCAAGGGGGTGACAAAAAAGCTGAGTATTTAAGAGAGTTAAAAGAGAAATATTTATATAAAGACATTTTGGAACTTGGAGACGTGCGCAACGCAATGAAAATAGCTGATTTATTAAAATTGTTGGCTTTCCAGGTGGGATCACAAGTATCGATAGCTGAAATTGCCGCTAGGATTGGTTTATCAAGGGGGGCTACTGAACGATACATTGATTTATTAGAGAAGTCATTTGTTATATTCAGGTTGAGGGGGTTTTCTCGTAACTTGAGAAACGAGGTAGGAAAAATGGACAAGATATATTTTTATGACTTAGGAGTGAGAAATGCAATAATTAATAATTTTAGTTTACTTGTTGATAGAAATGATGTGGGAGCTTTGTGGGAGAACTTTTTAATTGCGGAACGACTAAAAAATATTGAATCAGAGAGATTAGATTTAGGTCGCTATTTTTGGAGGCTTTCGACGGGGGCAGAAATTGATTATGTTGAAGAGTGGGGGGGGAAACTTGTGGGCTACGAATTTAAACGGGGAAGGAAATTTGGTAAAAAACCAGAAAGCTGGACGAAGGGTTATCCAGAAGCAAAATACATGACAGTAAATAGAAATAATTGGTTGCAATTTGTGGGGGGAATAGATGAAAAAATATAAAGAGCCAGTTTTTCTGTTTACATCGGGATCTTTGCGATTTGACGCCTGGGCTGGTTGGTATTCGGCACTAGGAGATGAGAAAAACTGTGAAATGTGGAGTCGACAAGCCACGAGTGAGTGGTGTAAAGAAATTGGAGCATGTCGCAATTACTCATTTTTGAAAAATAGAAACGATGACATTTGGCGATATGTGTCGCTAGAAAAACAAAAGGAGAGATGATAGAGAAGTATTTGAAAGAAGTTAAGGCGACCATTAAGTTGGGGAAAAGCAAAAAACAACCCGAACTGATATCATGATGGTTACTCGGCAGGGAGGTATTCAAAAAGGCTTTCGGAGGGAATTGGTGTCGGGGAAGGGTTTGGTGTTCCAGTGTTCCGGTTTTCCGGTATTCCGGCGGAAGAAGGGAGCGGACCAGTGCCAATCACGTATTTGTGAGCGGCGGCATCACCACCATTTTGGGTGACCCAGGATTTGATATCCGCAATGGCTTTGGTGGAGGAAATTGTTTGACTTTTCAAAGTAATTTCGAGAGTGAGGGGGGCAGAGTAGACGACGCGGTAAGAGGGAGTATTGTAGGGTAGTTTGGTAGCGAGCGGGTAGTCGCGATCCATATCTTTTTGTACGTCCTGGAGATAGCGAGGGTCATTCCTTTCTTCTTTAGTGGTAAAAGTAAGGGTGGTGAGGGATTGGTTGTTGTAGCTGAGATTGAGAGTGTAGAGCTTGTTGGTTTGAAGGTAAAGAGTGTGGGAGAGGGTGAGGACTCGGGGAGATTTGAGGGAGAGGGACCAATCTTCGGAGGGAATGGAGGTAATAGAAAAACTTGTGGGGCTAATATCTTGGTCAAAAGTGATTTCGAGAGGGTTATAGACACTAACTTGAGTAGCGTTGGAGTCGGGATTGGAGGCGATAATGGTGGGGAGGGCTTGTTTTTTGGGAAACAAACTGAAGATAAGCGTAATGAAGGCAAGAGCAGCTAGAGAAAGAAGGAACTTTTTATTTGTTAGTAGTTTGAACATGAGTATAGTCTATATTTTTGTTAGATAACCAGCAATTTTGTTGGTGTCGTATCGACATGTGTCTTGATTGCGGGTGACACCAGGACCGGCGTAATTGGCGTCGACACAAACCACATTGGCGCCAGCACATTCGACAACTACGCCGACATGGCCAACTGACCCACCAGTGTCAACGAAGACGGTGCCTGGCTTGCATGTTTTACTAAAAGTAAAACCGTCAATTTTGGTGGTAGCGTAGTATTTGGCGTTGATTTGGGGGATGGTTTGATTAAACGCTTGGGCGATGTAGGCAGCAATAAGACCGACACATTGAAGGTGGCCATCCACGTGAGAGCTTTGCTCGATTTGATTTTTCGCAGCTTCGCTGAGAGCAGTTGAAGCGAGGAAACATTTCCAGTTGGCGTTACCGACCATGTTGCCAAATAGGGGGTTGAGATTACATTTGGTCAAGTATTCGGCGAGACAAATGGCGGCACTGCCTGGACCACCGCCACCTTCCTCACACACGATTCCAGCGACAAGCTGTTGGTAGCCGGAGTTGGAGTCGAGGTGCATGGTGGGAGTGATGAGACCATACCAAATGAGGGTAAAAAAGGCGACGACGACTAGGGTAACGGCGGCGGCAAGAAGAAAAAGGGCGACGAGGCTTTCCCAAATGATTTTGACGGCGGCACGGAGGACTTCAAAAACGGCGAGGGCGATGATGGGGAGGCCACCGAGCACCGCATTGATGGCGAGGAATAGACTGCCGAGGGCGAGGGGAATAGCACCCCAGAGATTGTTGGCATTGCCATGGAAAATGGAACCGAGGAGTTTGGTAACTTTTCCAACCACCGATTTCCCAACTTCCCACAGGGCTTGAGCGCCAAGGACTAGGAGACCAATACCGAGCTCGCTGGTTGCAACACCGAGAACACTGACAAGTTTTTCGGTAAGCCCGGGAGCGACTTTCATGCCAAATTCAATTACCTTTGTACCAATACTGGCTTTTAGAGCGACCCAAGATTCACTCCCAGCTTTTTGAGCGGCCCAATTTAAGGCATTACCCCACTTTTTTTCAAAGAAAACGAAACTGGCGCGACCCCAATTGGCGTCGGACTTGAAGTAGGCGCGAGAAAAATCTGAGACTTGGCGAAAGATCCCCGAATACCACTTGCCACTACGGGCGAGACCAGTAGACCACTTAAAGGTACTCAGGGCGATGCGTCTTTCGAGTTCGATCCAGCGATCGTAAAGGAAGCCGAAGGGAGAGAGAAGGGGGAACTTGAGACCACTTTTGCCAAGGGGGATGCTAGCGCGATCCACTACCTTATCCCAAAAATCGAGAGCGGTGCGGACGGGCCAGTGAATCAAATCATCGACTTTGTTAATGCCACCCCAAAGTCCACCAATAAATTTATCGAGTGGTTGACTTCTAGCGTTGAGGCTGCCCAAGGTTTTCGCAAGGGAACTGCGGGTAGCAAACCAAGAGTCGCTACGCAGCCTAGATAGATAAATACTACGTTGTTTGTGAAGATCGAGTAGATCACCAAGTTGACCCAATCTTTGCAG
This sequence comes from bacterium, assembly GCA_043827085.1. Classification (GTDB taxonomy): domain Bacteria; phylum Patescibacteriota; class Microgenomatia; order UBA1400; family UBA12108; genus CAJAUT01. The sequence continues at coordinate 22,867 of JBDRPO010000012.1, forward strand.
GTCAGCTCTAGGGCCAAGCGCCAGTTCAGCCCCGTAGGCGTTTTGGAGGAGGACGTAGTTTTTATCCTTACCAGAACCAGGGACGAGGCTTTCGGAGATGGCGGCGAGATCTTGGTCACTGATCCAGAATGCCCTTGATTCAATGCCGAGCTCGGCGGCGAGATTTAGGGTACTGAGGCTACGGGGATCTTTCTCAAAGAGACTCGTGCTGAGAAGTTTTTGGCGGTGAGTAATCTCGATTTCATCGATCAGGGAAGAAAGAGGATCAAGCGTGGTAAGAAGTAGTTTAAATTTTTCGGGGTCACCACCCAACCCTGACGATCTAAGGGCACTGGCTAGAATATCTATTCCCTTTTTGTGAGCGCCCCTGGAAGAAAGGATGATCTCGCGGCGGAGGGCGAGGGCAAATTTCTCTTGATCTTCGCCCGAAGAGCTGGAGGCAAGGTGATGGATGAGACCAGGAATATCGGAGAGGGTGGGAGAGAGCGACCCGAGGGCGCGAAGCCTAGTTTGATCAAGGTGAAACTTATCTTCATCACCACCATAGTCTGCCTGGACAGAAGAATTAACGTTGTCGACAAGGTCTTTTAATTCACCCTCGAGTTCTTCTCTAGAGTTGAGATGAAGAGCGACATCGGAGTGAAGAAGGTGCGCGGCGCGGTTGATACCCTCAGCGCCAGCGAAAGGTAGTAACAATTGATTGAGTTTCTCGGGAGTGTGTTCGTCAATATGGCGGAGATTTGCGGCATTGGCGGTGAGGAGGGCGGTGAGAATGGAGGCGGTTTTGGGGTCAAAGCGCTGGACAAATTTACTTTGCGAAATGCGGTCTCGTAGCTGACCCATGGCTTGGCGATTAAGGGCGTCGATCGTAGTGCGGCGGAGAGATTGAGCCTGACTGAAACTACTATATTCTGGTGAGGTGGGGCCAGTGGTGGGAAGAGGAGTCTTGGCCTGCTCTAGGTTATTGTAATAAGCGATGCCGGCTTGAGTAGCAGCGCCAATTTGGGTGCGTTCTAGGTAGTTGAGGAGACGGTTGGCGCGGAGGCGCCAGTTACCGCGGTCACCGACTGGCAAGCCGACATCGGTAGAGCCACCCCACTCGGCGATAGCATCCCAGGCGGCGTCGGCGCTGAGGATGAGGTTGCTGCCGAAGTTGACTGGGTGCCCACTGGTAATTTGCTGGAGGTAGAGCTGAAGAAAATGGTAGGCTTTGTCGCTCTGGAGAGACAGGGTGATTTGCTGTTTTTGGGCGGCTGAGAGTTCTTTGTATTTATAAAAAGTAGCCATGACTCTATTTTAGCAGGTGAATAGAGGGAAGACGTGAGTTCTAAAACGAATCCGAACAGTAAAATGTCCGGATATGAAAAAACAAACTAAGTTAACTGCTCCTGAAAGAGATCAAATTGCCATCAGTTTAGCGACTCATATTTCGTTGCGGGCGATAGCCCGCAAGTTAAATAGGAGTGTCTCCACAATCAGTGATGAGGTAAAGCGAAATAGTGTAACCGATGTATATCAGCCACACCAAGCCCAGCTTTTAAGCGAGGAGAGGAATCGTGCCAGTCGTCGTCTTAACCCGCTCAAAAGTCCTTGGGTGTATGACTATGCTGTTCGCAAACTTCGCTCAGGTTGGAGTCCAGAACAGATTGCGGGGAGACTCAAACGCAACCATAAAGGAAAGTCTGTGATCTGCCATGAAACCATCTATCGCTATATTGATTCAGACGCAGGAAAGGAGAAACAGTTGTACGAGTACCTAACTCGGCAGCACTATCGTCGTCGCAAGTGGTACGGGAGATCCTCATACCAAAAAGGTATTACGAACAGAACTAGTATTCGTCTTCGTCCAGAGGAAATAAAGGAGAACAAGACCTTTGGTCACTGGGAGACAGATATTGTGGAAGGTTCCAAACATACGGGTGGTATCCAAACGATGCTCGAGCGGAAGACTAGATACTTTAGGGGACAACTGATTCCCAAGATCGACTCAGAGTACGGAATCTGGGCACAGAAGAAACTTCTCGGGAAGTATCCCAAGGAGATCACCAAGAGCGTCACCATGGACAATGGGAAAGAGAACTATAACCATAGTGAACTACAAAATCTGGGAATCAAAACCTATTTCTGTGATCCCTATTGTTCCTGGCAAAAAGGATCGAACGAAAACCACAATGGAATTCTCAGGAGATACATCCCCAAGAAGACTGACTTCACCACCTTCACTCAAACTGAACTCAATCTCATTCTCCAAGAAATCAATCAGAGACCCAGGAAATGCTTGGGTTATGAGACCTCTTTCGAAGCATTCAAAAGAGAGCTACAATCAAACTCGAGAAAGGAGAAGTGTTCGGATTCCCATACTCAAGTTCTAATCGTACCCCCTAGCTCCTTTTCTACTAATTGATAATACACCTCATTTGCAGTTTTAAAACCAAGAATTTCTCGTGGTCGATTGTTGATTTCTTCCACCACAGCTTGAACTTCCATTTCACTA
>JBDRPO010000013.1:0-14332 GCA_043827085.1 bacterium
ACGAAAAATTGCCTGTGCAGATCGACACCGATATATGTCTGCATATTCTCTCCTTTCTTGGTACTTGTGTACCAATATATCTGGCAGGGGGTATAGTTTACCCCTTCGACCAGGAGAGAAATGCTTTCATGGGATCACTAATTGAGATTAAGGTATAATATAGTTAATTATGTCTGGATTACCGGGTTTTGTGACAAAGTATTTTTGGGGGGACGATATAAAAGAGTTATCTTGGGGAAAAAACTCAAAATACGTGACTGAAACAATCTTGAATCGTGGAAATACTAAAGCAATCAATTGGTTATTTGGTCGAGTAGAAAAAAGAAAATTGGCTGATGAATTGAATAATTATAAATTAAATCCAAAATCGGCAAATTTTTGGAAACTATATCTGTCATGAACGCAAAATTTTTTTCTCAAACACTCCCTGTAAAAACTGCTCAATTATTGTCAAAAACTAATGAGATTTCTCTTGGTTTTTTGACTAATTTTTACTTGTCGGGAGGTACTGCACTATCTTTGCAATTGGGGCATAGGGAAAGTGAGGATTTGGATTTTTTTTCTGGATCATCTTTTGATCCAAGAATAATTCAAGTTGAACTAGAGAAAATCGGACAAATTGATGATTTAGAATTGGCAGAAAATACTCTCAATGGATATGTTGATGGAGTGAAGTTGCAGTTTTTGGGATACCCATATCCCTTACTTGAACCAACTATTGATTATCAAGGAATAAAGCTTAGTTCAGTCTTGGATATCGCTTGTACAAAATTACAGACTATTGGGATGCGTGGGAGTAAGAAAGATTTTATAGATATGTATGTTCTAATGCAAAAGTATCCCCTCTCAGAGCTGCTTGAGAAAATGAAAGAAAAGTATAAGAATTCTGAATTTAATATCCCCCATATACTCAAATCTCTTGTATATTTTGCTGATGCTGAAGATCAAGTTATGCCAAGACTCCACACCAAAATTGAGTGGAATAGTGTAAAGGCTCGAATGACTGAAGTGGTAAAGGAATTTAAGATTACCTAAAATGACCCTAGCGGAACTGAGTGATAAAGTCCCAAATCGTAGTCCAAACTGAGCGAGACGAAGAGGGGAGAACAGTAGTTTGGGGCAGATCAAGAGCGCTATAGGGAGTGAGACTATCTACTCGGAGAGTGTTACTGGGCGCGTGGTAGGTACCGACCACGATAACCGGTTTCTCGGCTAGCCGAGTACCTTGATTGAAATTGCTACTATAGTCAATGACGTACACATCAGAGGTGGGGAGGACCAAGATGTCGCGGGGAGTACCCGCCATCGTCACTTGATGAATAACTCCAAGTTTAGACATGGGTAGGTTAGCTCCCCTCCCCTGCCACAGGAGCCAGAGGACGTAGAGGGCGATTGGGAGAACAAGGAGAGGAATGGTGAAGCGGAAAGAAACAATGGTATTTTGACTTTTCCAGATACGCTTTAATGCCAGCCAAAGGCGACCGATGGGATTATTCACTTTGATGTTCAAGTCGACAATTGGGTCTTGGAGGTTCGCCGCTTGGTTGAGACTGACGTCGACGGCGTGTACACCGTTAATGGAGACGGAGCGACCGATCTTCTTTTTGCTCTCGCTGGCGCGCTCAGAAAGATCGATAGCTTCAGCCATATTTTAACTGTAGCAAATTGGTGGGAGTTGTCTAGTCTATTTCTTCTTCTGGGCTACGACGATAACGGAAAGTCCAAATGGTAGATTAAAAAAACGAAGCAGTTGTGCTTCTAGAAACAAGGGTAAGTAAAGGAGAAAGTTGAGTAAGATGGGGACTGAGGTGACGTCTGATTTGAGTTCTCGATAAAGTGAGGGAAAGTATTTGCGCGAGAGACGTTTGAGGGCTTCGAGGGGGAAGAGGATAGTATTGGCATAGGTGATTCTGATAATTTTGAGTTTGACGCGAGTTACGACCGAGGCGAGTGAACGGATAGTATATCGTCTGGCGGTATGAAAAATTTGATCATGTGAACAATGTAACCATTGATAGGCGGGAACGTGAATGATCAAGTAACCTCCTGGCTTTAACACACGATAAAATTCTGAAATTGCAGTTTTTTCTTTAACTGTTTCTGCGTCGAAGACATCTAAGCAAGTCACCAAATCGAAAGTGGAGTCGCGATAAGGCAATTTATTAATGCTGCCTTTGCGAACTTTAAGTCCACGACGGGATGAGAAACGTACTGCCCTGGGAGAATAGTCTATCCCCATAACCTGGCCAAAACGTTTGAGAAACAACATATAGGCACCAGTCCCGCAACCAGCATCAAGAATCTTTGCTTTGGGTGGAAATGTCAGCTGGGCGAGAAGAGTATGAATGACTGAGCGCATCCCTCGGAACCAAAAATGAGTATCTTCAACCTGATACATGATTTCGTATTCCTGGTCTTCCATGGTAGCAACCATGAGAGTTAGTATAAAATATGATGATGGGAATGTATAGGGGAAGGATAGTGTGGATGAGCATAATAATGCTCGTGATATCGTTCTTGTTTTATAACAGTATTTGGCAACAAGTGATAACTCAAGAAAATCAGAACGTCTTAACAATTCAGGGGGAATCACCGGATCTTGAGTTTGTCGCTGAGACGGTGCGGTCGAATATTTTGGCCGGCAAAAATCCTTTTGCTACAGCAACGACGGTAATGTTTCCGCACGGATGGAAGTTCGCCATGGATGACGTCGGGCCGATTAACGGGTTTTTTTATTTAGTGGTTAGACCATTTTTCTCGACCCATCAGTCTCTCATGCTAATCACGCTTCTTGCGGTTGTAGCGGGGGGAGTGCTCATGGACGCCCTTTTACTACGGCTCGGGATCAAGTCAGCCATCGCCTGGATAATGGCCCTGGTATTCGCTTATACGCCGATCGTGACGACTAGGATCGGCGCGCACCAAACTTACCCTCCCCTCTACGTTTTTCCGTGGTCGGCTTTAATTGTGGTGCAAATGATAAAAGTTAAAAAGATAACGTGGCGTAGTGTAGTGGTGCTTGGGCTTAGTTGGGCGGTTATGGTTTTAACTAATCTTAACTACACGTTAATGTGGGGAGTGATGGCGATAGGACTCTGGTGTTGGTGCTATTTATATTACCGGCGCGAAGTTTGGCAACAGACCATAGCTAAAATTAAATATTTAGTAGGGGCAGGCATCATCGCAATAGTCATCCTGTTGCCGTGGCTCACGGAGGCGGCAAAAGTTGTCAAATACGAACCAGCAGATTTACAGACCGGAAGTGCTGATATCATGGCTTATTCGGCTAATTTGACGAATTTTCTGGTGCCGAGCAAGTCTAATTCAATGTACATAAAATTGACTACCGCGTTAAATGAGCGTTATCCTAATTTAAATAAAATTATCGAAGATTTTGTCTATCCTGGGGTTATTCTGTTGTTGGCGGTGTTTTTGTATAGCAGATTTGCCAAACAGTTGCCTCGTTGGCTACGACCTATTTTTGGGACGGCAATGACTTTTTTCCTGATTAGTTTGGGACCACAACTACAGGTGGGATCCCATATTTACAAGGTTCCCCTACCCTACTCGCTGATCGCGCACATTCCGTATATTCAGATGGCGAGGGCGCCGGCGAGGTTTGTAATCCCAGTAATATTCCTGATGACGATAATTGCAGCGCATGTAATTCAGTATCATTATCTGCGGGTGACAAAATCCCGACGGTGGGTACTTTTGGCGATAGTACTCGTAGTGTTTTGGTTTGATCAGCGAGCCGTGCCCAAAGCGGAGACAGCCGAGCCGATTCCTGGCGAAATCTATCGTTATCTGAAAGAACAAGACAGTTTGCCACTACTGGAGTTGCCTTTCGCCGTCCGCGACGGGGTGAAGTATCATGGACACCTCCACTCTCACTGGAATATTGTGGAGACTTTGACACATGGACAGCCGATTTTTGGGATTTACGCCGGGAGGATCAATAATCCGACTTTCGCCTATTTTGTGAACAACCCGGTTACTGGCTCCTTGGGTCAAGTGATTGATTTGGCGACGACAGATCCTCAACTGGCTATGGATAAGATCGACCAGCAGAAGTTGGTGCGCGGGTTGGATTTTTATGGGGTGAAACACGTCCTACTGAAGGATGGGGAGAGGTATACGGAAGGAGTCAGGGCACTATTTGAAGAAATCGGCTTGGTAAGAGTCATGGGTGACAATGGATATGAGCTGTGGGAGCGCGAGCCATATGATCTCGCTATCCGCGCCGTCAAGTTTGACGGACAGGACGAAGATTTGACCCTTTTGTCCGGTTGGAGTCCACCGGAGCCGGGAACTGTGAGCCGGTGGGCGATGTCGAATGAGGCCGAGATAGTGTTGTCTTTCCAGCCAAAAGCAATGGAAAAATTAGTGATATATGGCTCTCCATTGGATAGAGCGCAAAAAGTAAAAATCATGATTAATGATGAATACGTGGGGAAGATGATATTCCCGCGGGGAGGTGAGTCGCGCCAAGAGCTCATGATCACACGCGGGCTTAAATTAGGAGTAAATAAAATTTCCTTGCAGTTTGCTCACACGACAGTACCCACAAATTCATGGTTGCATAAATCGGAGGACAAGCGGCCACTGGCGCTGAAGGTTAGTTACGTGGGGATGAAGGAGTAAGTGCGCGGAGGATTTTTGCAACCGTGAGTTCGGTTAGACTTTCGACCTCTAGATCAGCTTGACTGAGGTCTTGCCGCTTGCCGGCTACCTTGAACACAGTTTGGTTGTGCACACCAATACATTTCATCCCGGCCGCTTTGGCGGCTTTGACTCCATTTTCGGCGTCTTCAAATACTACACAGTGCTGGGGAGAGATTTTCAATCTCTCGGCAGCCTTGAGAAAAATATCAGGTGCGGGTTTGCCGTGTTTGATCTCGTCCTCACCCGAGACCAATACGGGGAAGTAATGGGCAAGACCAATTTTCCGTAAGATCACCTCAATTTTCTTATGTGAGGCTGAGGAAGCGAGAGCAACGGGATAATTGTGTTGAGCAATATCTCCCACTAACTTTGCTAAACCAGCTTTTGGCTGGATATTTTCACGTTCGAAGACTGGGATAAGCTGCTCGTTATATTGAAGGAGCAGTTCTGCGGGATCTGCTTGATCGGTCAAGCCAAATTTCTCCACTAGAATCGTAAAAATATCCTTGATGCTTAAGCCAAACAAGGGAGCTTCGATCTCTGGAGTAAGCTGACTCCCCTCTCCGCGCCAAATGATGCCGTAGGGCTTGAAAACTTCGGCAAAAACTAGGCCGTGATAGATAAAGCTATCGACCATCAGTTCGTCCATGTCGAAGATAAAGGCTTTAATTTCCATACTGTTAGTTTACCACGCAGTGGTGCGTTTAAAAGGAAAGGTTAGTATTTCTTTCAGGATCCAGAATAAATCGCGTGGCAGAAGGTAGAGGGAGCGGAGACCAAAGACTCGCCAGGTCGCTTTCGCGAGACCGGAAAGATTGCGGAGGCGCTCAACAAAAATGGCGGGAAAGTGAGTAAAGAGATCTCGGGCAGACCAGTTTTTACCAATGACAAAAAACCAGTTTTTAAAGTCCATTTTGGCTTTGAAATTATTCATGCCACCACTGGTCGTCATGTGGTTGTGGATTACACGGATATTTGGCGCGACACCAAAATGATACCCTGCCCTATTTAAGCGCAAGAATAGATCGACATCTTCGAGGTAAGCAAAGAAGCGACCATCAAAGCCGCCAAGCGAACGGAATGCACTAGACTTCATAACTAAACAAGCGGCAGTTAAACCGTCGAGATGGGAGGTGTGGTAGAAGATTGCTTGGGTGCGGCCCATGGGTAGAACGCGATAGCCTAGATTTTCTAGCTCCCCTGACCTTTTGGTGAGAAGAGGCGAGACGGCGTCCCAATCATTTTTGATGGCTATTGCGATAAGTTTAGAGAATGGAGGCTCACCCAAAAACTCAATGTCATCATTGAGAATGCAGATCCAGTCAGTCTTGACGTGGGGGAATGCTAAGTTGATCGCCCTGGCAAAACCTTGATTCTCGGTTCGAGGTAGGTATGTACAGAGTGAGTGCTTGCGACAAGCGAGGAGTTTTGCTTTGGACGGGGCGTTGTCAACAATGACCATGGGGAATTTAGATAGGGCTTTGAGTTCGTAGAGGAGCCCGGCTAAATTGGTGAGGGTTGGGACAATAAGAGTGATTTCTTTTTGCATAACAAGATACTATTGTATAATATGTAGGTTATGAAGACGATTATCTTGTGCGGTGGGACGGGAACGAGATTAAAGGAAGAGACGGAGTTCAAGCCCAAGCCTATGGTGTATGTGGGAGGAAAACCCATTCTTTGGCACATAATGAAGATGTACGCCGAACACGGATACAACGAGTTTATTTTGGCTCTCGGGTATAAAGCTGATTATATCAAAGACTACTTCCTGAACCAAAAAGCTTTCACTTCTGATTTCACCCTAGATACGACCACGCATAAACGTGAATTTTACCTAGATCACCGCAAAGAAGTTGATAACTTTAAGATTACCTTTGTAGATACGGGAGTAGATACTTTACCAGGTGAGCGGATACTCAGGTGCCAAGATTATTTACCGGCGAGTGAGGGAGCGTTCATGGTCACATATGGCGATGGGGTGAGTAACGTGAATATCCGCGAATTAGTCAAATATCACAAAAAACAGAAAACGATTGGTACGATTACGGGAGTGCACCCTAGATCAAAATATGGAATGGTGCAAATAAATAAACAAGGAATTGTGAGAAAGTTTTCGGAAAAGCCCATTCTGAGCGAATATGTGAATGGTGGGTTTATGGTCTTTGAGCCCAAAGTTTTTGAATATTTTAAAGTGGGAGAGACAGAACATCCGGGTCTCCAGCGCCTGGCGCGGGAACAGCAGTTGTCACTATACCAACACGAAGACTTTTGGTTTTGTATGGACACCATTAAAGAAGTTGAAGACCTAAATAAAATGTGGAGCTCAGATGGCGCTCCATGGAAGACGTGGACATGAAGTGGCAAGGTAAAAAAGTACTCGTAACAGGCGGAACAGGGTTTGTGGGATCACACCTGGTTGAGAAGCTAGTTGAGTTTGGAGCGGAGGTGGTGACAACCAATTTACTCTTAGAACCAAAATCATATTTTGTGACGCAAAAACTGGATGAGCAAGTGGCGGTCGCCGACGTAGACATCACGGATTTTGAAGCGCTCCATGATCTCATTACCAAAACTGAGCCGGAATATATTTTCCATTTAGCTGCACAAGCTCTAGTAGACGTGGCCTATTACAATCCCCGCCGGACTTTGGACTCGAATATCATGGGGACGGTGAACGTCCTTGAGTCTGCGAGACTATATCCACGAATCAAGGGAATCGTGGTCGCTTCGTCAGACAAAGCGTACGGCAAAACGAATCAAAAGAAATACATGGAAGAGACACCGCTGCAGGGGGATCATCCTTATGAAGTCTCCAAGTCGGCGGCCGACCTTATTTGTTACAGCTATTTTAAAACTTACGGAGTCCCGGTCACTGTTTCACGGTTTGGTAATATCTATGGCGAAGGTGATTTAAATACTTCGCGGATTATTCCGGGTGTACTTTTGGCACTCGTACGTGGAGAAACGCTTCAAATCCGTAGTGACGGGAAAATGGTGCGAGATTACCTTTATGTTAAAGACGTGGTAGAGGGATATCTAAGACTCGCGGAAAAGATTGAACAGACGCAGGGTGAGGCATATAACTTTGGCTCGAACGAGACTTTAACGGTCCTTCAGGTGGTGAAGATGCTTGAGTCGAGCCTAGGAAAAAAGATTGCTTATAAAATTTTAAACCAGGCAAAAAATGAGATCCCCTATCAATCACTTAACTACGACAAAGTGAAGAGGACTTTGAGTTGGACACCAAAAAACTCAATCAGTGTGACGGCGAAACGGATGTACGAGTGGTACGCCAAAGTATAGATAAAAGATAAGTTAAGAGTGCGAGCCCCCCGCACAGAGTGATGGTAGCGGTAAAAGATGATAGAGAGTGGTTGGTAAAGAGAATGACTAGCATTGAGATTGGCACAACTATAGTTGGTAAAAGTGCAAGCTTGGAGTTAACCGAAAGGTAATAATTATTGATTAAATAAATCATGCTATAAAGCGTGCCAAAAACAGCCGCGGTAGGCAAGAGTGAGGACAAAGGACTGAAAGCTGGTCCCATCAGCTTGGTAACGAGGAGTTCCGCGAGGAGGCGGAAGGCAAAATAGGCCGTAATGCCAGTAGCACTAAGGAAGATGATGGAGTAAAAAAGAATGCGAGAAGAGTGATGGATAGACTCCCGGTCAGTAAAGAAAACAAGAGCTACCGATGATAGCGGCAAAAAACTATAGGTGATGGCTTTGGCAAAAAGGGACCAGACTCCATACATACCTGCCATACCTGCGGGTAGAACTTGCTTAGCTATGACTACGTCGAGATTATTGAGGGCGATTATTCCAAGGAGAGAAAGAAAGATTAATTTTAGTCGTGGATCAGCAATGATTTGAGCGGGAGAAAAAGGAGTAACATTGATAGGAGCCGCGGGGAGATATCTACGGGCCAGCCAAACCTGAATTAGGTTAGCAAGGGCCAAGAGGAATAAGATCAATGGAGCAGAGGGCAGCCAGAGAGCAGTCAGGGCGGCGGCGAGCTTGAGGAAGCCGGCGGTGAGGAGAATGAAAGAGAGTGGGATAAAACGCTTGGCCGATTGTAAAAGAATTGGGTAAAGCTGGGCATAGATAAGAGTCAAGACGAAGGCGGGCATCACAAGGGCAGTGGCAATTGATAGGTGATTGAGGTAGCCTAAAAGTGCTAGGCCAGAGTAGAGACCCGCGAGAAGAGAATATGAGCGAGCGAGAGTATCAAAGTAATTGCGGAGTGAACTCAAAAAGGCAGCTCGAGCTGGACCGTGACTATAACTACCAGACTGACTGACGATAACAAAGTTTACCACCATGATGGGGACGGATAACAACATGACATAGGCGAAGACAGTGGTAATTTCGCTGTAACTGCCTGGGCCGAGGTAGCGGCCGGCAAAAATATGAAAAGCATAACCCAACAGGTTAACCAACACGCCAGAAATGGTAAATATTGCCGAGCTTTTGAGAAAGTGGGAAAGTGAGGTTGAGGTAGCCATGGGAGTATTCTATAATGGTTTCCTATGATTGTCATGAAGTTTGGTGGAGCATCTCTTTCTGATGCAAAGAATATTGAGATAACGTGTAAAATCGTGCGGGATTACCAGCGCAACCACAAAGTGGTACTCATAGTGTCGGCGATGCAGGGAGTGACTGATCAGTTGTTCGAGATTGTAGAGCTTTTAAAGAAAAAAAAGGGTAAAGCAGCTTTGACAATTTTGATTAAAATTAAATTGGTTCATTTTGCGACTTTGGACGAGATCAGCGATAGTCGGTTAAGTATCCGAACCAAAATAGAATTGTCCCGGCTGTTTTATCAGCTGGAATATTACCTGAAAAATATTGTCCAAAAAGAGATTACTCCAGCGCGCGCAGATTACATCGTGTCTTGGGGGGAGCGGGCGAGCTGTCGGATCGTGACGGAAGCGTTGGAAAACGCAGGAATGCCGGCTTATGCGCTTGACGCTTCAACATTTCTGGCGACCAACGATGACTTTGGGAATGCCGTACCAATTTACGTCAAAAGCCAGAAATATATTCAGCAGATTCTCTTACCTTTGATCGAAAACGATATTATTCCGGTCGTAACTGGGTATATCGGCTTTACCCATGACGGCTGTACAACAACTCTCGGGCGGGGCGGATCAGATTTGTCGGCAGCTTTTATTGCAAACTTCCTGGACGCTGACGGATTATACTTATGGAAGGATGTGGCCGGGTTTTATGACAAAGATCCGCATAAAGAACCCAAAGCCAAGAAATTCACTAAGCTGAGCTATAACCAAGCCGAAAAGTTATGTTTAGAGGGGGCAAAAGTTATTTATTACAAAGCAATTGAGCCGGTGAGAAAGAAGAAAATCCCCATTTACGTAAAAAGTTTCCTTGATCCGCAAGAGTCTGGATCGGTGGTCGGAGGCAAATGAAAAAAAGAGTTTCGGTCGTCTATTTGGGACCAGGCAAGGTGGGGAGCGAAGTGCTGAGGATACTAGATAAATTGAATTTACCGATTGAAATAGTGGGAATCGCGAGGTCCGAGACAAAATCTAGCGAGATTGAGGGTTGGATCAAGACTGTCGGGAGCAAACTAATCGTGGTAGACACGACGGCCAGTGATGATACTCTCCCCTACCTGATGATGACACTAGAGCAAGGCGGATACATCGTCTCTTCAAACAAAAAACCATATAGTAGGACGCAAAGAGAGTATCAGGCAGTTGTGCAATATCGGGAGCACGTGTTTTATGAAACGACGGTGGGAGCGGGACTCCCCGTCATCTCGACGATCAGGGAACTATTGTCTAGCGGAGATAAAATCGTGCGGATAAGAGGATGTTTCTCTGGAACGCTTGGATTTGTTTTCTCTCAACTTGAGCAGGGCGTGGACTACGGTAAAGTGGTAGCGGAGGCAAAGGAAATGGGCTACACCGAGCCTGACCCGCGAGATGATTTATCGGGACTGGACGTGGCACGGAAAGCTCTCATCCTACAACGACTAATCGGGGAAAGTGGAGAACTGGATCAAATAAAAATCGAGAAACTGTATCCCGGCGAGTTGGCAAAGGTCGAAGTAGCGGAATTTATGCAGCGGATTACCGAGTATGATGCAAAGATGCAAGAGCGCATGGACTTGGCGAAACAAAAGAAGACAACTTTGCGTTATGTGGCAGATGTCACGCCTGAGGGATGTCAAGTAGGCGTCTGCGAAGTAGAACAAACGAGTGATCTGGGAAGCTTGCAGGGACCGGACAATATCCTTATTATTCAAACAGAACGATACCATGATCGGCCCCTAGTCATCAAGGGACCTGGGGCAGGAGTCCCAGTCACCGCGGGTGGGGTCGTGGGCGATATTATTAAAATATTGGAGAGAATATGAATCAAACCAAACTAAAAGTCGGGATACTGGGGGCAACGGGGATGGTGGGACAGCGGTTTGTCACGCTCCTAGCTAGCCATCCTTGGTATGAAGTAGTGGTTTTGGCGGCATCGCCCTCGTCAGCGGGGAAAAGCTATAAAGAGGCGGTGGCGGGGAAATGGAATATGAGTCTTGCAGTTCCCCAAAATGTCGCAGAGATAAAAGTCATGGCGGTAGAAGAAGATCTGGCAAAAATTGCAGCACAAGTTGATTTAGTTTTTTGCGCACTCGATATGGAAAAAGATGACATTATCTGGATTGAGAATGCGTATGCGGGAGCGGAGGTGGCGGTGATCTCCAATAACTCGGCTAACCGATGGACCAGCGACGTCCCCATGATTATGCCTGAGTTAAATGGTGAACATGCTAAACTAATCGAGATTCAGCGGAAAAAGCGTGGGTGGAAGCGGGGACTCATCGCTGTCAAACCCAACTGCTCGATTCAGTCTTATGCTTCGATCCTCACGGCACTAGCTGAGTTTGGGCCGACCAAAGTCGAAGTATGCAGCTTGCAGGCCATATCGGGAGCGGGAAAGACGTTTAAAACCTGGCCAGAGATGGTCGATAATGTGATCCCCTTAATAGGCGGAGAGGAAGAAAAGTCAGAGAAAGAGCCAATGCGGATTTGGGGGAAGATCGAGGGTGGGGCGATCAAACTCGCTACCTTGCCAAGAATTGGGGCGACTTGCATCCGTGTACCGGTTACGAATGGCCATATGGCGAGCGTGGGGGTGAATTTTACAAAGAAAGTCACTAAGGAGCAAATCCTAGCTGCAATTACTCGGTTTGGTAATCCCCTAGCTAAGTTGGAGCTTCCGACGTCTCCCAGAGGGAACCTTATCACCTACTTTGAGGAGGAGAACAGACCTCAGACTGGGCTTGATCGTGATCATGAACACGGGATGGGGATCACGATGGGGAGACTGCGACCTGGGGTCAACTTTGACTGGCAGTTTATCGCTTTGTCGCACAACACGATCCGCGGGGCGGCCGGGGGAGCAGTACTTATGGCTGAGTATTTGACCAAGATGGGTTATGTTTTAGCCAAGTAAAAAGGGCTTGAACTGCCTCTTTGTGGGGAGTGACGTGGAACTCTTGGCCCATTTCCCCTTTGAGGCGCGCATTACTCCCCGTATATTCTTTGGCTAATCCCGGTTTGGTCACAGAAATGGGTACAGGACGCTCAGATAATTCATTGACTAAGTTGGCTAGTGTGACAAGGTCAATTTTCTCTCCGGAGGTGACTTGGTAAATGTTGTGATCCACTTGGTGGGACAGCATGTAATCAACCACGGGAAATAAATCGTGGACGGGGAGATAGTCAAAAACCACATTTTGGTTAATAGTGATGGGCAGCCCCCGTAGATTTTGCACGATGGCGTGGGAGATAAAACGTAAATGATAATCTTCGTGCGGCCCATAGATGCCAAAAAGGCGGAGAGCGATAATTTTGGTATCACGGCGCGCCAGGAGGTAGCGGGCGAGGATATTTTTGGAAAGACCGTAATCGTCGCGCGGCAGATAGTTCACCACTTCTTCTTCTTGCACGCCCACGATGGGCTTACTCTTGTCAAACGCGGCACCGCTACAAAAGTAAACTAGTTTCTTGAGTTTATCCTCGTGGAGGACTAAGTTGTAAAACATGCGCAAGTTGGTCGTGACGACGCCCGCGAGATCTTCTTGACCACGGGGGCCGCCGAGATTGGCGGCGTGGACAACGTGTGTGATACTATTCCGAGTGAGGTACTGACCCAATGAGGCCACATCGGTCAAATCGAGCTCAGTGTGGCTCGGAGTAAATAGTTGATAGTTTGAATGAGAAGAAAAATATTCGGCAAGATTCTGACCTAAAGAGCCACGGGCGCCAGTTAAGAGAAGATTGATTTTCATTTGAGTTTAGCAAGCGCATTTTTGACGCGGGTCAAGCCTTCCTCAAGTTTGTCCATGCTTGTCGCGTAAGAAATGCGCAAGTAACCTTCACCATATTCACCAAAACTGGTGCCAGGTAGGAGCGCAACCCCGCCGGTCTCTAAGAGATAGGTCGCAATCTCAGCTGAGGTTTTGCCAAAGGATTTAATGTTGGGGAAGACATAGAAGGCTCCCTCGGGGATAGGACACTTGACGCCGGGGATATCATTCAAAGTTTTGACGACAAAATCCCGGCGCGAATTAAATTCTGCGACCATTTGTTTGACTGGTTCTTGAGAACCAGTGAGGGCCTCAAGCGCGGCGTACTGGGTGAAGGTCGCGGTGCAGCCTACGGTATGAGTCAGGAGGAAATCGACTTTTTCGATGAGGGAGGGAGGTGCGGCAACATAACCAATGCGCCAGCCGGTCATGGCATAAGTTTTGGAGAAACCGTCAACCAGAATGGTTTGATCTTGGACGCCAGGAATGGCGTAGAAACTGGGGTATGGCTGGTTGCCATAGGTGATGCTGGCATACATTTCGTCGGTCATGACCCAACAGTTTTTACCTTTAATAGTTTGTGTTATTTCATCGAGATCAGCTTGGGGCATGACTCCACCTGTGGGGTTACTCGGAGAGTTGATGATAATGAGCTTAGTTTTGGCCGAGAAACTCTGGTGGAAAGCCTGCATGTCGAAGCTAAAACTATTCTCTTCGAGGAGGGGGATGGGTTTACGAACGCAACCCAAGTAATCAATGAGCGTTTGATAGGTGGGGAAGCCTGGATTCGGGTAGATGACTTCGTCCCCTGGCTCAAGAACCGCAGCCATGGCCATGAAGATGGCAGTTTTGCCGCTCGGGCAGACGGCGATATTGTCGGCAGTCAGAGAGAGGTGGCGAGTGTCACTGACGCGTTTGGCTAAGGCTTCACGCAGAGGTATGATCCCGAGGGGAGAGGTATATTTGGTTTGTCCAGAGGTGATGGCTTTGACGCCCGCGTCAACGATATTTTGCGGGGTTGGGAAATCTGGCTGACCAATCTCAAAGTGGACGATGTTCTTACCTGCGCTTTCGAGTTTGGTAGCTTTCGAGAGAACGGCGTAGGCACCCTCGGCTTTCATACCCAAAATATTTTTGGCGAGTGTCGGAGTCATGAGAAATAGTATAGCAGAGTTGTGAAGTAATCAACTATAATGCGAATTGCCTCATCTAAAATGTAACGCAAACTGATTCGTTGCCTCACGAGATAATGTACTCCAAAAAAATAAGGAGTACATATGTTAAACATGCGTGAGAAACAATCATTAACTGCAGAAATTGTGCGGAGGTATGAGAA
>JBDRPO010000014.1:0-42282 GCA_043827085.1 bacterium
GGGGGGGGTGACTGGTGGCTCCGTTGTCAAAGGAGTCAGGGGTGGGAGTGATGTAGGAGCAGGTGGCACCGTTTCCTTAACCTCATCCATCTTCGGTTCTGGTGTGGAAGGTGTCGCAACAGATTCTGGTGTTTGGGGAGGAGTTGGGATAGAGGGAGCAGAAGGAGTGGGTGGAACAGGAGGCGTTACTGGCTCTGTCACCGAAGTTGGTTTCGCTGATGTTCCAGACAAAGCCGCGTCCACGAGTGACTGTGGATCAGAGATTGTTGCTGTTGTTGGGTCAGGCATAGCTCCACCTTCAAAGCATAAATAAACTCGCACCTATTATCATAATGACGATTCCCAAGACTCCAGTCAATAGTGTATTCTCAATTATTCCCGTAACTGGCACACCTGACCCAGTAGCCGGCATTCCAGCTCGCGGCGTATTTGTTGGTTTCAGGCTCGCCCCCGGCGATGCCACAAATGCCGGCTCCGCGCTCGCCATCGTTGTTGAAGCGGTAAATGGTCTTGCAACTGATTGCGTCTTTCCATACCCATCCTTGTATGTGATTGTAATTGTTTGTTTTCCGGCCTTCAAATCAATAACTGGTGCCCAACTCCAAGTTTTGTCTGTCGCCACCACTACCGTATCACTAATTGCCTTTTGTCCCGTGAGAGCAATTGTCAAAGTCGTTCCGACTGGTCCCGTACCACGAAACTCCGGTCTCAGTGTTGCCAGCGTTTCATTATCTTTGGATGGATTTAATATTACGACTCCTCCACTTGTTACCGCGTTTACATCAACCTCCGACATAGGTTCTACATTTAATATTGCCGCCGAAGTAGGGGTTGGGCTAGTACTTGGGATCACGCTTGCACTAGGGTTTGAACTTGGATCTGCGCTCGAGCTTGCCGTCTGTGGAGTGACCTCTGCAACCGCCGGCGTTTGCATTTGCTGCAAAAACTCCACATTCTGTCCGAGTGTAATCGTAGGTACCGGCGCCGAATTGGCGAGAGATACCGATGCCACCGATTGCAATTTCCCCGATTCTACTGTCACGCTCGCAATCGTCGCCGAAGCATCATATTGGACGAAAGTCCGCAAGTCCGAGCTGCGCATCGTCGAGAGAGTAAACGCATAATTACCCGAGTCTTTGACGAGTGTCGAGGCTGGTGCTCCCCCCGGAAGCGTTAAATATACGAGCGCCCCGCTCGCCACTTGTTTTGAAGATAGTTGTACACTCCCATAAAAATTTTGTGAAGCTGGCATTGCTCCGATCACGGGCCCTGTTGTCACTGAGTATGGGCTACCATTATTATCGAATCTTGTTTGTTTCATCCCCGATAAGATCCTAAAATTATACTGAGTGCTAGGCTGCAAATTTTCGATTGTGACTTGGTGGGTCAAGTACTCACCAGCACTAGCACTATCTCGCTCATCGTGGGCGCTATTCACAAGTTTATCTCCAACAGCACCATACTCAACCGCCCCTGCGGCGAGTTTACTCGTCGTCCACGACACACTAAATTTATTATCTGCCACATTAGTAATCCGCACTTTAGAAGGCACCACCTCTTCTACCATCTTTGTCTTACTTCCCTGTAGATAATAGAAAATTCCCACCACAGATACCACAAGCAAAAACAACCCCAGTATGGTTGGAATCCTTCGCGTAAGTAAGCTCATTGTATCTCGCTTGACTCCATACTAACATTTTCGGGTATCACATCCACTTCAATTTTGAGCCTACTCATGAGCGCTGTAATTACCTCTTGATCCATTGTAGTAGTAATCGGCTCAAGCAAGCTTTTGTCCACACTCATCGCCGGTTGTTTTGTCATCGCGGTATACACTCCAATTGCTACCCACATGATAGCTGCGACCAGTGTCACCACCCCTATCTGGTAAAGAGTTCTGCTGACAAGTATACTATCATGTCTGGCCATTATTTCTTTCCCCTCTGTGGTATTGCTTTTTGTAATTGTTCCTCATTAGCCAAATAATACGCACTACCACTCACACTAAGCGCAATCGTCGCACTCGTACTCTTTGATCCGGTTTCTTTGGTGATAGTCACAGATTCAATCGCAATTACTCGCTCCATGAGTAATAGTTTATTCAAAAAATCCGCTACATTCGCATAATTTCCCGTTACTCTAACAGAAAATGGCAACTCCACTACACTTTGATTTTTACTAGGTGCAAATGGCGACAGAATTTTTGAAAAGAGTACCGTTCCACCCAGCGACTCACTCTCTATCTGTGTTCCGGTCTGCAAAGCCAGTGCCTCGACAGCAGTCGTAAGTGGTGAATACATCGCCCCCTCATTAGGAATATTTAAATTAATAGTTGGGAGATATGGCTTCATTGCTTCGAGTTGGGTAGATGCTTTCTTGAGTGCCGAAACCTTAGCATCAAGTTGTTGCAAAGTTTTGGTTGATTCTACGATCGTTTTTTTCAAAGTCACGATCGACACGATAGTAGGTCTGAGCGCAAACACAATAAAAATTGCCATCACAAACAAGGACAACACCAAAGTCAAAGAAACCTGTACCGCCGGTAGACGATAGTACCTCTGTAAATCCTGGGTGTATTTCCGCGTCGAGAAGTTCACTTTTTACTCCCTTTTTGTGATGAAGTATCTGTCAATTTTAGTGACAAATCAAACTGTATTTGTGCTCCCTTTGCAGTACTGCTTTCTAACTTCCCGACTCTAATCCCACTAAACATTGGATTACTTTGTACCGCCGTCAGGAACTGGCCAAAACCAGGGAGCGACGCCGCATAAGCTGTCAAAGTCATTGAGTCGGGAGATAAACTGACCCGGTCAAACCAAACTTCGCTTGGCGTAATCCGCATTAACTCGGAGACTGCTTTGAGTGTTACATCCTCACTCTCCAAAGCTTTTTTGGCTTGTGTCACCCTCTTTTGCAAAAGTACGTAGTCGCGCTCAACCTGTTCATATGACTTGATGACAGTCACCTGCTTTGCCATCGCTTTTCTGAGGTCTGTCAAACTACGGTCAAGAGTAAACCGATACAGGAAAGCCCCCATCACGACAAGCTGAGTTATGATTACAGCCCATTTACCAAATACAAGCGACCACTCCAGTACCACCCCAATCGTGCTACTTTCAAATTCATCTCGAGGAAGTAAGTTGATAGATCGCTTATGACCAAAAAAAGCGGGCAGTCTCATAACTCCAGTCTATCACCTAATACTTACGGGAGACAACCAAAAAATCTACTTCTTCTTTGTGAGCTTTGAAATTCTCGATTTAAGTCGGCTAGCATGGCCTCGAGCAATCAGGTTTAGCTTCACTGCACGATCCATCGCGCTATACATCGCCTTTAAACTCGCGGCACTCTGGTTTTCCCGTGCCTCCTTAACAGTAGACTTCAAATGACCTTTTGCGATCAGGTTATGTGCAGTCCGTCGTTTATCTACGCGCTCTTTTTTAATGGCTGATTTTGTGATTGGCATATCGTGGTGAAGTATACCAGAGAGGTTGGTCAGACTGCAATCCCCAAAGACAGAAAGTAACGAGCGGTCAGAGGGTTTGACCTTACCCAAAAGGTCAGACCCTGTGGTAACCTAAACATGTATGTTTAAACGCTTCGTCCAAAATGGCCGTGACCTCTTCGAGAAAGAAAGTAGTTCCATCCTCTCTGCCGCCACCATCATCATGGGAGCCACTCTCGCTTCCGCCCTCCTCGGACTCATCCGCACTCGCCTCCTTATCTCATTTTTCTACACCGATCCAGCTATCGTCGATGTTTTTTGGGCTGCTTTCCGCCTCCCCGACATGATCTTCCAGATTATCATTGTCGGAGCTCTCTCATCTGCCTTCATTCCTGTCTTTAGCCGCTACTTGGGGGACAAAAAAGAGAGTAACCTCATCGCTTCCTCCATGATCAATGCCGTCATGGTCATCATGATGATTTTAACTATAGGGATTATCATCTTTGCCTATCCCTTAAGTCACCTGATCGCCGGCGGTTTTCCCGAATCCCAACTCAAGTTAATGGCTAACCTTACTCGAATCATGGCCTCAGCCCAACTATTCTTTGGTTTTTCCTCTTTCCTAACCGGTGTGATCCAGTCCCACAAGCGTTTTCTCATCCCCGCACTCTCCCCCGTACTCTACAATCTCGGCATCATTATTGGTATCTTAGTATTTGGAAAATCCTTTGGAATCTATGGCGCAGCCATTGGCGTGGTGATCGGCGCCTGTCTTCACCTTTTAGCCCAACTGCCACTTGCAGGAAAACTAGGCTTTCGCTATCACTTCGCCTGGGATGGTAAACATGGAGCCGTAAAAGAAATGAGTCGTCTCATGCTCCCGCGTGTTCTCACCCTTTCCCTGGTTCAAATCGAAGCTACCGCTATAATTACTTTCGGGAGTTGGCTCTCCGTCGGTACCGTCACGATTATCTCGATCGCCCAACAACTCGCCAACCTCCCTGTCCGCCTGATAGGTATCCCTATTGGCCAGGCCTCACTTCCTTTCTTTACCAAAATCACCTCTAAAAATGATCTCACCACCCTTGCCGCAATGGTCAATAACACCATTCTCGAAATGCTCTACCTAGCACTTCCTGCCTCAGTCATCATTTTGGTGCTGAGAATTCCCCTTGTACGTCTGGCCTACGGAGCCGATTCTTTCCCCTGGACAGAAACTGTCTTAACTGGAAAATTGGTCGCGATCCTCGCTGTCTCGATTGCTGCCCGCTCACTCACCCACATTCTTGTCCGGGTTTTTTACTCCCTTCACAATACAACCACCCCTTTCTTTACTAATCTGCTCGCAACCACCATCAATATCGGCCTTAGCTATTATTTCCTTTTTGTCCTAAAGTCCGGTGTGCTCGGCATGGCCTTTGCCATCACCGTAGCCTCAGTTTTAGAAACCATCGTCTTGACGAGCCTCCTCTATAGTCTCGCGGGCTTTGCCTCCTCGCACCTAGTGTTCCCGACTCTTAAAATGATCGGCATCACCTTTATTACCTCACTTGCCCTCTGGGTACCGCTACGAGTGCTAGACAATTTGATCTTTGATACCACCCGCACCATCCCCCTCATCCTCTTGACTGTCACCGTCGGCGTGATTGGCTTGGCAGTCTATCTCTTCCTTTCCTATCTATTTGACATCAAAGAACTAGGCGTCTTTGCCCGCTTGGCCAGGAGAATTGGCAGCTGGCACCAGGCTCTCTCGCAGTCAGACGAAACTCTCGAAACCTCTGAAACCCCTGTATAATAACGCCGAAGGTTGGTCAGACTGCAATTCCCAAACTTATTAAACAACCTGCCGTCAGAAGGTCAGACCTTAAAGTATTTATGAGTACAAACATCAGAAACTTCTCCATCATCGCTCACATCGATCATGGCAAAACTACCTTGACCGATCGTCTACTCGAAGCGACAGGCACCGTTGCTAAAGGTGGGATTGTCCGCCTCATGGATAGCAATCCGATCGAAATTGAACGTGGGATCACCATCAAACTCGCCCCCGTCCGCATGCTCTACCACGATCATATCCTCAATCTGATAGATACTCCCGGTCACGTCGATTTCAGTTATGAAGTCAGCCGCGCCCTCCATGCCTGCGAGGGAGCCATTCTAGTTGTGGATGCGACAAAGGGAGTCCAAGCCCAAACTATCGCCAACTTCGATAAAGCCAAAGAAGCGGGTTTAGTCGTGATTCCCTTTATCAATAAAATCGATATGGCCACCTCCGAACCCGAACGAGTTGCAGCCGAACTAATTGAGACTCTAGGTTTCAAACAAGATGATATCCTCTTTGGTTCTGCCAAAAGCGGCGCTGGTGTTTCTGAACTCATCGATGCCATTGTCACCAAAATCCCTTCACCACCCCCAGTTTCACAGGGAGGAGGACTCCGCGCACTCGTATTCAACTCTACCTTCGATACCCACAAAGGCGTGATTGCCTTTGTCAAAGTCGTAGAGGGGGAGATCAACAAGCTTAATCGTGATGACCTCATGCTTTTTGCAACTCATGAGAAACTCTCCCCCCTCGAAATCGGTTTTTTCTCTCCTACACCGCGCCCCGCCGAGTCCATTGAAACAGGCGGGGTCGGTTACATCGCGACCGGCCACAAAGACATTCGCGCCGTCACGATTGGTGACACTTTAACCACAGTGGGTGCCGAGGTCACTCCGATCCCCGGTTATGCCCGTCCTCAAGCCATGGTCTTCATGGATCTCTACCCAATGGATGCCGGTGACTACCGGAACCTCGTCGATGCCCTCGGCAAGCTTGCCTTGAACGATGCCGCCCTCACCTATCGTGCCGCCTCTAGTCCCGCTCTTGGTCACGGCTTCCGCGTCGGTTTCTTGGGTATCTTGCACGCCGAGATCGTGACCGAGCGCTTATCCCGCGAATTCGAAGTCCAGGTTGTGAACACTTATCCCTCCGTCCCCTACAAAATGACCTTAAAAAGCGGCGAACGCCTAGAAATTTCCTCTCCTGCCGACTGGCCTAGGCCTGAAATGATCGATAGCATCGAAGAACCCATGGTCACCCTCACTATCTACACTCCAGAATCATACGTCGGTGGCATTATGGAGCTGACTCAGAGTAAGCGCGTCGAGTTTATCGACATGCAGTATGTCTCAGGCAAAGTTCGCTTGAACTACCTGATGCCCTTATCCGAACTGATTACCAATTTCTACGATCGTCTCAAATCAGTCAGTTCCGGCTACGCCAGTGTCCAGTACGATCACGCAGGATATCAGGCAGTAGACGCCATCAAAGTCGACATTCTCTTAAATAGTGAGCCAGCCGAGGCTCTCTCTTTTGTCTCTCCCCGCTTCTCAGCCGAAAGTAGGGGACGGCTACTTGTCGATAAATTAAAAGAAGTGATCCCCCGCTCATTGATCGAGGTTGCAATCCAGGCTGCAATCGGCGGAAAGATCATCGCCCGTTCGACCGTCAAAGCATTCCGCAAAGACGTGACTGCCAAGCTCCACGGCGGCGACATGACTAGGAATCGCAAGCTCCTCGAAAAACAAAAGAAGGGGAAGAAGAAAATGAAAATGCTTGGGAGCGTCGAAGTTCCCCAGGATGCCTTCACTGAAATCCTCAAAATCTAGGGCTTGACACATTCTAGCACTCTCGCTATCATAGTGCTAATGAAACCTTTAAGTCCACGCCAAATCAGTATCATCAAAGCCATCGTTGAGGAATATACCTCGACTGGTGAGCCCATTGGCTCCGATACTCTCGACAAAAAGTTTAATCTTGGTGTCTCTCCGGCCACGATCAGGAACGAAATGGTCCGCCTCGAGGATCTGGGCTACCTCAAACAGCCCCACACTAGCGCTGGCCGCATCCCGACCCCGATCGCCCTCAAGCTCTACGTCTCCGAGCTCATGCACGAAGAAGATCTCTCGGTAACTGAAGAAGTAGCGGTCAAAGAGCGCATCTGGGATCACCGCGCCAAAATAAACACACTTCTCTCCGAAGCTGTCAAAGTCTTGTCCGAGAAAACCGGTAACATTAGTTTCGCAACCAGTAGCGACGGCAAAGTTTACTCCGCCGGCTATGCCAACCTCCTCTCCCTCCCCGAGTTCTTCGACATCGACGTAACCCGTCAGGTTCTCTCCATGATCGAGTCGTACAAAGAACTGGAGGGAATCTTCGCCCGCTCAGAGGATTTACAGCCCTTCCACATCGTCCTCGGCGACGAGTTCGGGAACGAGTACCTTTATCCCTGTGCCATGGCCTACCTCGACTTTAAAGCCGGCACAGCTTCTGGTCACTTGGGTGTCATCGGCCCAGCTAGATTGAACTACCCCTACGTCATGCCCATGCTCCGCCACATGAGTAGTTTAATCGACGAAATATCCGCCAGTTGGAGTTAAATTATGCCAAAAAAACAAATTAAAATTGATCCAAAAATCGACGAACTAACATCTAACGTCTTGCGTCTAGAATCTGCGCTCGCTAGAGCGCTCGCCGACTATGCCAATCTAGAACGCCGCTTTGCCGATCAAAGCTCCTCCGTTATCCTCTTTGCTACCTCCGGCTTACTCACCAAAATCCTCGATGTCCGCGATCATCTCGCTCTAGCTTCAGTTCAAATTAAGGATCCAAGTATTAACATGATCCTAAACTCTATCGATAAACTCTTGGTTGAAGAGGGAGTAACCAAGGTTAAAACTGATGGTCTTTTTGATCCTCACTCCATGGAATGCCAAGAAATGGGGGAGGGAGCAAAAAACCAAGTTGTCAAAGTTATTCGTCCCGGTTACCGCCTTCACGACCGCGTGCTCCGCACCGCCCGAGTTATCGTTGGTTCCGGTTCCCTTGTCCCCAAAGGGGCTGTTCCCAAAGGACACTCCTTAACAGGAGACGTGGCCAACGGCCAAGTCGGGACGCCAAAGGCGGAAGGTGTGTCCTTGTAGGTTGAAGCCATACAAATTAAATAAATTACTAAAAAATAAGGAGTCAATATGACCTCATCCTCAAAAACCATCGGTATCGATCTCGGTACCACCAATAGTTGTGTCGCCGTGATGGAGGGTGGCAAACCCAAAGTTATTCCCTTGCATGAAGGTAGTAATACTTTTCCCTCCATCGTTGAACCCGTGAAAAACTTGGTCGGTATCGTCGCCAAAAACCAAATGATCTTAAACAGTCAAAACACCATCTATAGTATCAAGCGTCTCATGGGCCGCAAAATGTCTGACCCCATGGTCAAAGACACCATGAAAAAAGTTGCTTACGAAATTGTACCTGGCAAAGACGACATGGCCAGCGTCAAAGTGGGTGGCAAAGTCTACTCTCCCCAAGAAATCTCTGCCAAAATTCTCCAAAAAGCCAAAGCCGACGCCGAAGCCTATTTGGGTGGTACAGTTGATTCCGCCGTCATCACCGTCCCCGCCTACTTCGACGACTCACAGCGTCAAGCTACCATGCAAGCCGGCAAAATCGCGGGCCTTGACGTCAAGCGTATCGTCAACGAGCCGACAGCCGCGGCCCTCGCCTATGGTTTGGACAAAAAGAAAACAGGCAAGATCGCGGTTTACGACCTCGGTGGCGGGACCTTTGATATCTCTGTCCTCGAGATCGGGGACGGTGTCTTCGAAGTCAAGGCGACCAATGGTGACACATTTTTGGGTGGTGACGACTTTGACAGTAAGATCATCGAGTATATCGTCGCTGAGTTCAAAAAAGACAATAGTGTCGATCTCAGTAAAGACAAACAGGCTCTTCAAAGGGTTCGCGACAGCGCCGAAAAAGCCAAAATTGAACTCTCGACTAGTACTGAAGCCGAGATCAACCAGCCCTTTATCACTCAGGGGCCAAACGGTCCTCTTCACCTCACCATGAAACTAAGCCGCGCCAAGCTAGAAGAACTCACCGGTGACCTCATCAAAAAATCCATCGAGCCCGTCAAGAAATGTCTGGCTGATGCCAAAGTCAAAGCCTCCGAAATCGACGAGATTGTTTTGGTCGGTGGCCAGACCCGTATGCCAGCCGTGCAAAAAGCGGTCAAAAACTTCTTTGGTCGTGAGCCCCACAAAGGGGTTAATCCTGACGAAGTCGTCGCGGTAGGCGCCGCGATCCAGGCCGGAATCCTCGGCGGCGAAGTCCACGACGTTCTCCTCTTAGACGTGACCCCGCTCACCTTAGGTATCGAGACCATGGGAGCGGTCCGCACTCCATTGATAGAGAGAAACACCACCGTCCCGACCAGTAAGAGCCAAGTTTTTAGTACCGCCGCTGACAACCAGCCCCAGGTCGAGATCAATGTCCTCCAAGGCGAGCGCCCGATGGCCGCCGACAACAAAACGCTTGGGCGCTTTGTGCTCGACGGGATCGCCCCCGCCCCTCGCGGCATCCCGCAAATCGAAGTCACCTTTGACATCGACGCCTCGGGTATATTGCACGTCTCTGCCAAAGACAAGGGGACGGGCAAAGAGCAAAAGATCTCGATCCAAAATGCAACCAATCTGACAGACGATGAGGTCGAGCGTATGAAGGGTGAGGCCGAGAAGTACGCCGACGAAGACAAAGCCAAGAAAGAGTTCGTTGACAAAAAGAACGAAGCCGACTCGCTGATCTTCACCGCCGAAAAGTCCATCAAGAATGCGGGTGACAAAATCACCGAGGACGAGAAGAAAGAGATAGAAGAAGCCGTTAAAGCCCTGAAAGATGCTAAAGACAAGCCTGAGGCCACGGTTTCCGAGATAGACGAAGCGCTCAAGAAAGCTTCCGAATCGCTCTCCAAGTACGGCGAAAGACTCTACAAGGCGGCATCTGAGTCTCAGACTCCACCCCCCGAAGGCGAGAAAGCCGCATCTGGCGACAGCCAGAAAGGTCCTGAGCCTGCCGAAGGAGCGGAAGAGGGCGAGGTCGTCGAAGAGCCTCCCAAGAAAAAGAAATAAGCTTTATTCACTCAAAAGCCCGGGTCACCCCGGGCTTTTAAAAAAACAGTCTATGGATACCATCACAACAAGTGATACAAGCGCGGAGTCACAAAAAGAACTAGATATTGTTATTAACAAACTAGACCCAAAAACCTTTTTCTTCGACGTTCCACCTTATGAAATCATTCCGTATAAAGCAAGTGATGAAACTAAGGTTATGAATATAATGGGATTTGATGACGAATTTGATGCTTACTTCTACATATTAAAAGAAAACACTACTTTTGAAGGACATGATAATTCACTTTACAATCGTTTGTTAAATCAGTTGAATGGCTTACACAACGTAAAACTAGAATGTAAACGAACAGGAGCAGTCCTCAATTTTTATCTCTACCATAACGCTAAAGATAAATATTTAATGAAGGTAGGGCAATATCCTTCGTTAGCAGATCTACATAAAGGTCAGATCGCCAAGTATGATGATGTTCTTTCCCCTGAAAAAATGACAGAATTTGTTAGGGCAATAGGCTTAAAAGCACATGGAGTTGGCATAGGCTCATTTGTATATCTAAGAAGAATTTTTGAGGATCTCATTGACGAAGCACATTCTCAAGCAAAAAAACGACATGACTGGCTCGAACAAAAATATATAGATACCGACATGAAAGGTAAAATAAAATTATTAAAAGATTTCCTCCCCGAATTTTTGGTCAAACACGCAGGGCTATATAGCATCCTAAGTTTAGGACTACATGTACTAAGTGAACAGGAATGTTTAGCATATTTCGAGGCAGTAAAAATGGGAATTGAAGAGATATTGGAAGAGAAATTAATTGCTCTTCGGACAAAACAAAGAAAAGAAAAAACAGAAAAAGAAATACTAATAATTCAATCAGAAATAAGTAAAAAATAGACTGTTACATTATGCAAATAATCGATCTCTCCCAGTCACTCTACGACCACATGCCAGTCTATCTCGGCGATCCAGAAGTGAAAATCGAGCAAATTCACCATCTCGACAAAGAAGGTTGGCACTTGAGCTATCTGCAAACGTCTAGTCATATCGACACTCACGCCGACGCTTTTGCTCACATGGACAAATATAGACAACATTCCGATCAATCGATTCATCGGAATGACTCAAATAGTTACATCCAAAAGTGATTTTCCCACTGGTGTCGGCCTTGCATTTCGAGCAGGCAAACTTGACCTCAAATTATAAATTCCTTTGCAGAAAACCACAGGCTTTTCAAGCCTGGGGATGAATGGGAGTCCCGCTGGAGGCGGGACGACTTGTCCGATTGTGGCATACTATGCCCATGGGAGATGGATATTGGATCGGTGCTCACACCAAACATCGGCTTAAAACCCACATAGTGTGGATACCTAAGTTCCGGAAAAGGGTACTCAAAGGCAAAATAGCCAAACGGGTGATGGGATTGTTGTACCAAGCGTGTGAGGTCAACAACTGGTGGATCCATGAACTAGCTATTCAGTCTGACCATGTTCATATATTGGTACAGCTGCCGCCCAAAGTCTCAATTAGTTACGCTGTCCAAATCTTTAAAGGCGGATCCAGCCGTAAGATCAGAGAAGAATTCCCGGAGTTAGAGGAGTTCCTGTGGGGAGAGAGCTTTTGGGCTGATGGCTATTTTGCCGAGAGTGTTGGGAGACTGGAAGAAGATGTGATCAAAACTTACATCCGTGATCAGAGAAGTATGCCACAATCGCAAGTCTAGACCGAAGCTCTGGCCTTTAGGCCGGAGAGAGGTTCACTTATATCTTTGGAAGAACAATATAAAGAGGAAAAGAAAGTAATGCGTGTAAAGAAAAGAGTTTAACTCTGATCTGGGTTAATACCCAATAACCACTGGACCTGTTCTTTTTTGTAGCGGCGGTCACCCCTAGAATTGATGCGGATAGCAGGGAGTTTGCCGCGTTTGCCCCAGCGTTTGAGGGTGAGAGGGGAGACTCGGAGGAGATCGGCGACTTCACGAACGGTAAGTAAATCGGGAAGGTTTTTTAAATCTACTTTATCTGGCATGAGCACATAATAGCAATTGCGCTCTTGTGTGTCAATAGGATATCATTTGATTGTGTATATGATGTGTAATGATGTGAGTTGATGTTAAAGTCGTGACTATTAAATAGATTGATATAGATAGATTGTGCGACATCGTAGAGTCATGTGAGTAATGTACGGATTTGGTGCGACACTAGTGGTAGCGTATCTATTTTTGGGGATATGTGGAAAAATATATGGTTGGAATGGTAAAGTGGCATACTGAAGGGATTGGCAGCAACTGGAGTGCTCCTCACCGAAAAGAAGAAAAGGATAGGCAAAGAGCGGCGATGATTGTGGAGTCGCTTGATGTACTAGGATTGACCCCAGACATGTATCTAGGCTATCGTCGTACGGAGCACTTTGCAGCAATTGCTGGTTTGGCGTTAGAAGATCCCGACAATCCAATGACATACTTTCAAGCTGAAATATTATTTTATGCAAGGAGGGCTGAGCAAGTGATGGTTACGCCTGAACCAACGGGTCAATTTAATATTGAGTTTGAGGGAATTAGCTTTGGGGGACTCAGCGGATTACAGCAGTTAATGTGGGACGAAGCTGACTAACTTGGGTTAAATTTGGCTATTTACCAAAAAGCCCCCAGATTAGGGGGCTTTGTATTGGCTTGTAACACAAGTTCTTATTTAAGTTCGACGGTGGCGCCGGCTTCTTCAAGCTTTTTCTTGGCGGTTTCGGCGTCTTCTTTTTTGGCACCTTCGAGAACAGTCTTTGGGGCGGCTTCGACCAAGTCTTTGGCTTCTTTGAGGCCTAGGGTTTGGTTGAGTTCGCGGACGGCCTTGATGACGGCGATCTTGTTGGATCCGCCTGAAGCGAGGACGACGTCAAAGGTCTCTTTTTCTTCGACGGGAGCGGCAGCACCAGCGGCAGCTGCGGGAGCGGCCATCACGGGAGCAGCGGCAGAAACGCCGAATTTCTCTTCCAGGACTTTGACTAAGTCAGCCACTTCGAGAACGGATAATTTTTCGATCTGCTCGACTAGAGCTTTTAGATCAGACATATTGTCTCCTTCTTTATATTTTATTTATACAAATAATACAAATTAATTGGTGGCAGCTTGCTTTTTACTAACGGCAGAAAGAGCGTAAACGAGATTGCGCATGGGGGCAACGAGGACTCCTACCATGTTGCGAGCTGAGTTTGCCAGAGTATCGAGGAGTTTGGCGATGAGTTCGTTCTTGCTGGGGAGCGCGGCAAGTTGCATAACTTTGGTGATCGATAGTACTTCTTTGCCGAGTATACCCGCCTTTACCTTTGGTAATTCTTTCTCGTTTGTTTTGGCGAATTCAACCAGCGCTTTGAGGGGGGCGACGGCGTCACTATCGGCAAGTAGAGTCAGGTTGGGGCCGGTGAGTTCGGACTCAAGTTTGGCGGTATCCATACCGCTGTTGGTCATGGCAATTTTGAGCAGGCTATTTTTGGTGACGGTGATGGTGCCGCCGGCGGCGCGAACGAGGTCACGGAGTTTGACTTGGTCTTTCACTGTAAGCCCGGCATAGTCGGCCAGGAAGACGGCTTGGGTAGTCTTGAGTTTCGACTCGAGCTCGGCTACGGCGGCGATGTTTTGTTTGTTTGGCATAGGTACTCCTATATACTAAAAAACTGTCCTAAAGACAGTCAGACCACAAAAAAGTGGGTTTCCCTGGATGTGACTTATTGATTGCACACTGTCTAAAGGATGAAATCATTGTAACAGAATTTTAACTGAGTTGCAATTTTATGCCTGGTGACATAGTGCTAGCCAAAGTAGCTTTGGTCACATTTTTGAGTTTGACCGCATCTAGGAGTGCTTGGATGTTGGCGATGAGCTCAGCTTCGGATTGGTTAACTTTGCCTATCGTGACGTGCATCAGGGGGAACTTTGATTCTGCTTTGACCACGGTTTTTCCACCCGCGAATTCTTTGGCTTTCTTCTCGGGGTCGGAGGTGACAGTGCCAGCTTTGGGCGAGGGCATTAGCCCCTTGGGACCCAAGACGGGAGCGAATTTGGCGAGCTTGGGCATAAAGGCGGGCGAGGTAACCAAGATATCAAACTCGATTTTCCCTTTTTCGATGTCTTTAAGAAGCTCATCGGAGACGATGGCGACTCGTTTGGCCTCCCCTGCGGCAAAGGGGAAAGTGACCTCGACACGAGTTGGGGCGTCTTTGGTGACTAGATTAAGGTGGAGCGTCACGGTTGAGATAAACTTGGTGATATTGGTATCTTTTACTAGTTTGACGGCTTCGATGAGCACATATTTCTTTTGGGGATCAACTTTGCTTTTGGCAGTTTGGATGGCTTTGCCTCTGCGGAAAAGGTGGCGTTTGTTGGCGGGTTTGGGGCCCGCCACCAGCTTCGCAGGTTCGGCGGGCAGGCCCTCTTCTGTTTGAGTTGCAGGAGTAGATCCCTCGGCTTCGCTCGGGATGACAATGGCATATTTGGCGCGGATTTCTTCGAGCCCATTGTCATTTATCCCATCTATGGCAGTGATGTCACCATCGGTCATATTCACCAGTTGCTCGGGTTTGACACGAGCGGTGCGTAGGGCTTCGGCGACGCCGGAACTGAGATCTGTGTAGAGCTCTTCCCAGATGGTCATGGATTTTTGTTTCTTGGGAGCGACTTTGCCGGTTGTATCTTTGCGTTTACCCACAGGTTGATTCTCCTTAATGTCACGGCATGACCGGACTCAAGTAATAATGAATATAATTTATTTTTCGACTTCGACACCCATCGAACGAGCGGTGCCGGCGACGGAGCGCATGGCAGCACCGAGGTCGGTGGTGTTTAAGTCTGGTAGTTTGTCTTTGGCGATTTTCTCGAGTTTAGCTTGAGTGAGCTTCCCCACTTTGGTTTTGTTGGGGACGCCGGAGCCGAGTTTGAGTTTGAGCTCTTGTTTGATCATCTCGGAGACGGGAGGGAGCTTGATCACGAAAGTGAAGGTGCGGTCTTCGTAGATGGTGATCTCAGCGGGCGTCTTTTGGCCTTTTTTATCAGCCGTCGCTTTATTGTATTGGTTCACAAACTCCATGATGTTCACGCCGTGCTGGCCGAGGGCTGGACCGATGGGAGGGGCAGGAGTAGCTGCGCCACCCATAGGGAAGACTTTGATGATTGTTTTGATTTTTTTCTTGGCCATAGATTTGCTATTTTAACATCTAATTTAGATCTTGGATACTTGAGCAAAGTCGAGTTCGACTGGGGTCTCGCGACCAAAGATGCTGACGAGGACCGAGAGTTTGCCCTTGGTTTCGTCGATGTGGTCGACGGTACCTAAGAAGTCGGCAAATGGTCCCTCGACGATCTTGACGGCTTCGCCGCTACTAAAGGTACTCTTGTACTTGGGAGCTTTGACCTCCATAAACTTCATGATGGTATCGACTTCCCTTTGAGGAATCGGGGTAGGGCGTTTACCGATACTACCAATAAAAGCAGTTACACCTTGAGTAGTGCGGACGGCGAGCCAGGATTGGTCATCGACAATCATTTTGATCAGAATGTAGCCTGGGAGAATTTTCTCTTTAACGGTTTTCTTTTGGCCTTTTTTGACTTGAATTTTGTCTTGAGCGGGGATTACGACCTCGAAGATTTTACCTTCCACATTCATACTGGCGATACGGATTTTGAGTTGCTCGGCAACCTTGAGCTCGTGACCACTATAGGTATGGACGACGTACCACTTTGCTTTGGCTTCTAGCCCTTCGTTTTTCTCGTAGATGACGTGGTAGGGGTTGTTCTCTTTGACTTCGGATAAGATATCGCCGTCTTGAGCGTCGTCCAATCGTTCTGTAAGCGTTTTGTCGTCGGTCATAGCTAATTCTCCAGATTAGTAAACTTTAACTTGGGGGAACTTGTCAAGTATAGCATTATTTGAGGAAGATGCCAAGGAGGCCCGTAAACACGACGTCGAGACCACCGACATAGAGGCCAGTCACGAGGGAGGCGACCAGGATGATTATGGTCAGGTGGGTGGCTTCGCCGCGGGTCGGCCAGGTGACTTTCGACAGTTCGACGCGGACTTCGCGCAAATAGCTTAACAGATTCATGTGTATATCGTACCACAACCCCAATAGGGTCTGACCTGGTCTCGAGTTCATATATGCTCGACTAAACATCCTTCGACTTCGCTCAGGATTTCCTTAGCAGGTCAGACCCTCTCACCCGTATCTGATAACCCACTTGGTCATTGCAGGGTCTCTCCACCTTTGCGTTTTTATGCTAACATACATTTTATGAGTGATGCTATTTTGGGTGATTTGCGGGCGAGGCTAGACCAGACTGTAGAGGTAGTAAAGAAAGATTTATCCAGTGTGCGAACAGGTCGGGCCAAGCCGTCCTTGGTTCAGGACGTAAAAGTTGAGGCATATGGGACGGTGATGACCTTGAAGGAACTGGCGACGATTACCGCGCCAGATACAACTTTAATCGTAGTTTCACCCTGGGATAAGGGACTGGTCGCGGCAGTGTCCTCTGGCATCCAGAAGTCAGGACTCAATATCCAACCGATAGTGGATGGGGATACGGTCAAGATTTCGATTCCCTCACTCACCGAGGAGAGGCGACACGAACTGGTGAAGCTAGTGCACCAGAAACTAGAGTCGGGCAAGGTAATGATCAGGCAAGTGAGAACAGAAATTAAGGAACAGATCGAGACGCAGGAAGGGGAAGCGGGTATCTCAGAAGATAGTATCAAAAGCTGGCTTGAGTCGATGCAGAAGACGATAGATCAGTATATGGGTAAAATTGAAGAACTCGAAAAAGACAAAGAAAAAGAACTAATGACTCTTTAAGGAGGAAACATGCAAAAAGTACGAAAAGCTGTGATCCCTGCTGCGGGATTTGGGACCAGATTTCTTCCCCAAACCAAGGCGATGCCTAAGGAGATGCTCCCGATTGTGGATAAGCCGGTTATCCAGTATATCGTCGAGGAACTAGTCGAGACGGGAATCGAAGACATCATCATGGTGACCGGATACCACAAGCGAACGATTGAGGATCATTTTGATGCTCCTTCATCGGATTTGATTGAAAACTTGAAGATGGGTGGAGAGAAGAAAAAACCACTACTTGACGCTGTCATGAAGATCTCGAATATGGCAAACTTTGCCTATGTGCGTCAGAAGGGTCCGTATGGGAACGGGACCCCGCTTATGAATGTGCGCCACCTTATAGGAGATGAGCCGTTTATTTATACCTGGAGCGATGATTTTATTGCAGCGGATCCATCGCGGTTTAAGCAGCTTTTGGCTGCTTACGATAAATATGGTTATAGCTGTATGGCTTCGGTGCGAGCTAGGACTGATGCTGATTATGACCGTTATGGATTTGCGGGCGGACCAGAGCTTGAGCCAGGAGTGATTGACTGTACCACAATTATCGAAAAGCCAGGAAAGGCGAATGCACCGTCAGATTTAGCGAATGTCTCGGGATTTTTGTTCACACCAGATATTTTTGATTATCTAGATACGGTGCTAGTCAATCTCAAGCCAGGGAGCGAGCTCTATTATAATGATGCACTTAAACTGATGATCCAAGACAAAAAACATGTGCTGGCGGTCGAGATCAAAAATGGAAAGTACTATGACACGGG
The DNA here is from genome assembly GCA_043827085.1 of bacterium. Taxonomy (GTDB): domain Bacteria; phylum Patescibacteriota; class Microgenomatia; order UBA1400; family UBA12108; genus CAJAUT01. The sequence goes on from JBDRPO010000014.1 coordinate 18,032, forward strand.
GAATAAGCTTGAGTATATGAAAACACAAGTGGAGTTTGCCCTGAAAGATCCGACGGTAAACGGAGAGTTTCGCGCGTACCTGAAGAAATTGGTGGGGTAGGGAGAGACTGGATTTTTTTGTGCTGAGCCAACGTCGGGGATCGAACCCGAGACCTCATTCTTACCAAGAATGCGCTCTACCAACTGAGCTACGTCGGCTAGTTTGTGCTGAGGGTTGGTATCCCAGATTACTTCGTATCTGGATACATTTCTCAGGTCCCTACGGGACTTGATGTGTGATTCTCACCTACGGTTCTCATACATCTTATAATATTGTGCTGAGGATAGGATTCGAACCTATGAAGCTGTTAGGCGCGTGATTTACAGTCACGTCCGTTAGACCACTCCGGCACCTCAGCAATTTAGGTTGTCAACTAGCTTGTGTATTTCTGACAGCATTAGATTAAACAATCTTTTGTCAGAATAAACTATATGACAAACTCCATGGGATATTTTAGCATGAGATGGGTTTTTATTGGTAGTTATATAGGGTCTGATAAATTGATGTTGGGGAATTTGAGTAAGTTCTGACCAGTAATTTACTTCTTCTTGAATATTTTGCGTATCAAAGCAGTATAGATGACATCTAAGTTTTGATTCTTGTATCTTATAAATCCTTCGCAGAAAGGCGATAAATACCGAAATAATTTGAGGATCAGCGTTAGCCAAATTAATTTGACCATTTTTGTTTTTCTTGGCACCTTCTCCCCAATAAAGCATGAGTCCAGCCACCTTGAGTTGTTTTTCTGATAACGAAAGCTTGATTTTCGGATTAAAGGATAAGGGAGACTTATTGAATTGAATGGTACGGGTCTGGTTTGCTTGGCGACGGTTCAAACGATTTCTCTTCATGACACTATTGATTGCCCAAATAGACTTGCCAATCTGCTCACCCACTTCTTTCATGCTGAGACCGGAATCATAGAGCAATTTGAGTTGATTAAGCTTTTCATTAGTCCAATACTTTGGGTAGGGCATAGCTTAATTATTACCAAACTATACCCGAATGTCAAGAGTAATAAAACGCCCCGCAGACGGGGCAGGCGAAGAAGCTTTCCCCGGATCAAACCAGGTGGGTGAGTTGTCCAGCCTCTCAATGAGGCGGCGGGAACAGACTCTCCCGTAAAAGCTACTTTATGGAGGAAAAAATTCCTCGCAACGTCCCGTTTCTGTAGGGCAAGTTCACCTTAGCATATAATAAAAATATGAACAAGGGGAATTGGCAAGAAGAGCTAGTGGTATCTAGTCAGAGAAAAAGGCGAGGATTCGGAAATTTGGTAAAGCCGGAGCGACAGCGCGACGTGAGGTTCAGGGTGAGAGTACTTTGGAGCGTGTTTGTCGTAGGACTTGCCCTCATTGCCGCCAAGATCATTTATTTGCAGGTTATCGAGAGAGGCCAGCATGAGCTGACTTCGCGGTCAAATCATATTGAACTCAAGCGAGAGGTGGCAGCGAGAGGAATAATCTATGATCGACGGGGAGAAGTTGTGCCGCGCGCGCCCGCGTCGGCTCCGATTGTGGGTTATTTATCAGAGGTCGGGCAGGATGAGCTTGGGTGCACAGAGGGGATTTGTTATTCACCAGGCATGATTATCGGGCGAGCTGGGGTAGAAAAAACGTTCGAGATGAGTTTGCGAGGGAGAGATGGAGGGAAGTTAATTGAAGTAAATTCGGCGGGAGTGGAAGTGCGAGAGCTAGGAAGTAATTTGCCTGAGGCTGGGAGCGATTTGGCTTTAGCAATAGACACCAGACTACAGGAAATTATGTACCAGGTTATGGGAGAGAAACCGGGATCAGCGGTGGCTATTGATATGCAGGGCAAGGTTTTGGGGCTTGTATCCTCTCCATCATATGATCCGACACGAGTTACTGATTTTTTGGCTGACAAAGAGAAGTTATATTTTCTCAATCGTGCGGTCGCTGGGACGTACCCGCCGGGATCGGTGTTTAAGCTCGTGACGTCGGTCGCAGGACTATCTGAGGGCAAGATCACCAAAGACACTCAGTTTGAGGATACGGGAGAAATAAGAGTGGGGAGTTATCGCTATGGGAATTGGTACTTTGACCAGTATGGGCGGACGGAGGGATCAATAAGTTTAGTTCGGGCACTGACTAGGTCGAATGATATTTACTTTTATAAAGTTGGGGAAGAGGTGGGGGTTGAAAGTCTCGTGGAGTGGGCAAAGAAGCTTGGGCTCGGGGAGAAGACGGGGATAGAGCTACCGGGAGAGCAGTCAGGGCTAGTGCCTGATCGGTTGTGGAAAGAGCGGAAAACGGGAGAGAAGTGGTTCCTCGGGAACACTTACCATATGGCGATAGGGCAGGGTGATTTACTGGTGACGCCCTTGCAAGTGGCGCGGATGACACTCGCGGTCGTGTCGGGGAGATTGTGCCAAGTGTCGCTTCTTAAAAATTCGACGGTGAATTGCCAGGACTTGGGGCTTAAGACTGGGGATATTGCTACTATCCGCGAGGGGATGAAGGGAGCGTGCGCAACGGGGGGTACGGCATTTCCGTTTTTTGATTTCCAACCGAGTGTGATATGTAAGACTGGGACGGCACAGCACGCGGGACAAGTGACTGATGAAGATAAAGCTCATGCGTGGATTACGGTCGCATACCCGGGAGAGAATCCGGGAATGATACTTACCGTCATGCTTGAGGCGGCGGGAGAGGGGTCATACGAGGCAGGGCCGGTCGCCAAGACGATTCTTGAAAAGTGGCGTGATTTGGGGAAGTGATATTTTTGAGCCACCTCTGGGATTCCTGCCCGCAATCGCTGAAGCGATAGTTTCTGCAGGCGGGCGAACCCATTTGAGCCGAGAGAGGGAATTGAACCCACGACCTGCTGTTTACAAAACAGCTGCTCTACCAACTGAGCTATCTCGGCTTTCCTAGTTATTTTACACGAAAATTAAGCTTGAGGTGGATGAGTGGGGGCGGCAGGTGGCTTGGCATCTTCGGCGACGCCCTGTTTTAGGGAATCGAGTTCTTTTTGGATTTCGGCGAGAGCGGCTTCATCACCTTGGGGAGTTTGGGGGATGCCACCAAGTGGGGTTGGTGTGGGACTCCCAGGCTGCTTCACGCCTGGAGTCATTTCTCGGGAACTATCATTCTCGGTGTGCAGAGGTAGGGGGGTTGGGAGAGGAGGGAGGTCGAGGGGTGGGACAGATAATGGGAGTAGTGGCTGATTTGCGGTCTGGGTAGGAGGAAGTGGGGGTAAATCCATGGGGGGACTCCCAGGCTGCTGCGCGCCTGGAGTCATTTCTCGGGAGCTGTCGCTCTCAATGTGCAGAGCTGGTGCTGGAGGAGTTGGCGCTGAAGGTGCTGATGGAGCTGCGCTGCCACCGAGCTTAGATATTGTCTCGTCGGCGAGCTTCATCCGGCGCTCGGTGGCTTTTTGGAAAATTTCTAGTTCTTTGGTGATAGTGGGGAAGACTTTGGGGAGATCAGGATCCGAAGTATTGTTGACGATGTCGATGAGGTTGATTTTGATAGGCTCGCGCAGAGGCGAGTCAATCAAAAGATTGATTAGTGTTTGCTTGTTTAGTTGATCGGGCATTATAGTTAATATAGTATGGTTTGTTCTCACGTGTCAATCGGTAATTTTAGTACCATGAGGACTCTCCTCCCAGCTTCGCTGTCCCGACTTGGCATTCTGCCATGTCTCCTGTTGAGGAAAGTCCTCCTCACCGCTAGGTGTTTGCTTACCTGGTGATTGCGCGGCTCTCCACCTTGCGGTAGAATACGAGACATGGCAAAAGCAAAAAAAGGACCGCGTCAGCAATTTGGACTGCGCTGCGGAGTGTGTAAGAGTTTTAACTATGTTACCTCGCGTAATAAATTGAATACTGTCGAGAAGTTAACACTTTCGAAATACTGTGCGACCTGCATGAAACACACCGAGCACAAAGAAGCGAAAAAGTTAAAATAATTTCCGGTGAAGCTTGAGAATATTGAAAGCACCTTGGGAGAAGTTCCGTGCGTGCTCTTGGGCTCTAATGAGCGCGAGTTCAACCCAGGGCTTGTTTTTTTCAATCGGCATGGTGGTGATAGCTTGGAGTTGTGCCAAGATATTTTCGATATCGGCGCGGATTGAGACTCCCATGGATTCGGTGACGGCGCGGATATTTTCTTCCCATTCTCCCCAGGGATGGAGAGTGAGGAGGAAGCAGCCGGCGGCCACGGCCTCGTAGGTCATGTCACCGCTGGGCTTACTAATAAATCCATCAGCCCAGGGAAAGATGTAGTCGAGGAGGAGTTCGTTGGCATCGACAATGTCACTACCGTGGAAAACGCGGAAGGGAGATTGGGCATCTTTAATGTCACCGATTTTAATATGGTGGACTTTGGCGAAGGTGGTGAACATAGTTTCGAAATCAACGTGGACACCAGAATAGGCGGCAATGTGAACTTCGCTTTTTTTGATGGCGGGGGCGAGGTGAGTCAAGAGATTTTCGATCTCTGGTTTGTTAGTGCCTAATCCACCCGTGGTGATTGCGAGGCGTAGCGGGCGATGACGGTAGCCGGTAGTGGCGGTATTTTTGTCTTTGAGGATAATCCGTGGATCGACGGGACAGCCTGTCACGGCTACGCGGCTTTCGTCGACTTTATGGCCGAGGATGAAAGCCAGTTCAATAAGTCGAGCTTTGGTCGCTTGGTCAAAAACTGCCCAAGATAGCTTCGGGTTGTCGGCGTGAGTCAAGTACTGGGGGCGGACGTGAGGATCAGTCACTACTTGGAGGACGATTTTGCCGTTTTCGAGGAGGATGTTCCCGGCTTCGTAGTGGAGACTAATGATAGGGCGAGTGACACGGCCAGTCACATAGGTCAGGGGCTCGCGGATCGCGCCAGTGAGGGGAAGTTGATTCCTGATCCTCGTATCCATGATATCTTTTAGTTCTTTGAGGAGGGGATTTCGCGCGATCAGGCGCCCCATCCTTTCGGTGAACATGATCTTGGGCCAGTCTTTCGCGCTTACATAGTTGGTGGGATCAATCATCCAGAAAGATTTTTTGTTTTTGGTGGCGGCCACGACCAGAGCGTTTGCCATGCTGTAGTGGGCGCGGGAGAAGGTGACGTCGGGTGACTCCTGCGCTGGTTTTTCGCCAAACTTGGCTTCGAGTTCTTCTTTAAAAGTAGCAGAAACGGTGACGATCGGGATCTCGACAGTCTCCAAGAGATGTCGCTCTTCGTGGGCAGTACGCTTAAATTCTAAGTCTTCAGGGATTGGGGCGTGAGTTGTGGGCATGAGACTAGGATAGCACGTTCTTCTATATTTTTGGAAGCTGAATAAGATTTTTTAACTTTGCTTTTCTAGATAGTAGATCGTCTAGATTTGGTTCCCGTAAATTAAGGATGGTATGAATAATACTCGCAATATCTTTGCTTGTAGGGCGATTTCTATATTGAGATAGGTCAGTTTGTGAGAGATTAGTTATTAACTTGGGAATGGGATATTGAGCACGGCGCAATTGGGCAATAGCTGCAACTATATCTTGGGTAGCAATCCCTCCACCTTGCTCGATTTCGAATAAGGCAGTTCGTAGAATCGACCCCGCTTCTAACGCGGCAATTCTATCCTCAATCAAGAGTGGTAGATCTGAGTCAGTGTTGGTGAAGATAACTCTGGTCTCATTGGAAATAATTTTTCGTATTATGGGTGAAATTCGAGGGCAAGTTGGGAGGTAGTGTTTGCTTTTTGGTTTTGCTCCAAAAATTATGTCGGTAAAGAAACTAACTTCAGTGGCATCGCCGTCACCGAAGATCAAGAATTCGGGGTTAATTATGTTTGATCCTCGAGTATTGATTAAATCTAACTTGTCGAATAGTTCTAAACTATTGAAAATTATTCTTAGCCAAATTAGATCAGATTTATTTTTGACTATTACAATTGGAATTGAACCGTTTAGATCGACTTGTAGTTCGACGATACTATCCTTTTTTCTTTTATGTCTTTCAGTAGTTGTGTATTCACCTCGACGAATTTTTATCCTTAAGAATTTATCACCTTCGCCGTCTGAAATGAGCATGGATCCCAGGGAAGGCCGTTCTTTGTCTTGAGGAAATATTTTTAAGAAGCTGTTGGGGTGATCTTTTGCAAAATCTAAGGTGCAGACGAGATTGAAAAGTAAATCCTTCATATTATGAATATGTCTATATAGAGGAGGATTAATGTTTTGTTTCCCTTGGGGGTCAGAACTGTCATCTTTGTCGGCTGTCCCCAGCCATATCTCTCTATGACCTTGTTCTAATAAATGCATACCATAGTGAAATGCCGTGGTTATATCGTTAGTTGGGACTATTCTAGTCTCTGACTCGTTGATGCCTAGCTTTGCCATTTCTAGTTGGATCCAGGCTTTATGGGGAGCGGGTTCGTGTTTTTCATTATATTGTTTGAAGATATTTTCAAGATATGGGATGTAATCTGCGTCCGAAATAATATTCGCCCAGGTAGACTTGAGAAGCTCGGCTGAATCGGTAGTTCCCTCAAGAATTGAGAAACCAAAATTGGTAGACGGAGGACTTTCTTGTGTACGCATAATGCTATTCCTTGTAGGTAGGCATCGAAATTATACTCTGTCTATGCAAGCTATGGGATAGTTATTGGGTGAAATGGAGAATGTAGTTTTGGAGGAGGACAGAGTACATGAGGTAGCGCTCGGCCTGGGCAATTGTGGGGAGGGTGGAGGGTAGGGAGCTGATATCCCGTACAATTTTGGTGATATATGGTGGGAGATCGGCGCCCTGGAGAGGGACCGCCCAACGTTTGGCTTCAATTAGAAAGCGCCTAGCGGAGGGGGAGCCATTATGGGTGAATGTGGAGAGACGGAGGAGATCATTAGAAAGGGAGCCGATAAGGAGACGAGCATCGTCACTCATAAAATGTTTTGAAAGAAATATTCAGTTAATTTTTTATATTTTTTTTTGATGGTTTCACTTTGGATCTCGTTTTTGGGGTTATTGTCGTTCGGGCGAATATTGATGAATGAATTGAAGTCGATTTCCTTGGTTTCCAAGTCTAGCCCACCTCCCCAGATGTTGGATTGTTTTGAGCCCTGAGAGAGTAGGATCTGTTCGCCTTCAAAGTGGCGGTCCATGCCGGCAGAGCAGGTTTTTTGCTCGATGTCGATCACGGTTTTAATGTAGACGTCAAATTGCTCTTTGAGTTTTTCAATTTGTTCGAGGGTGAAGGGAGTGGATTGGGTGATTATCATGAGATTATGATAGCAGATGCAGGGATACTAGGACTTGAACCTAGACGAAAGCTTTTGGAGAGCTTCATGCTACCATTACATCATATCCCTTCTGTTTGTAGATTATACTTGATTTATCGTGAAATGAGATTGGGACCAAGAGATTTAGCGAGTTTGAGGAAATAATTTTCTACTTTGTCCCAGGGTGTTTTGCCGAGAAAGATCGGCAGATCTGAGGCTTCGGTAACATTGGTAAAGCTGGTGGCAAGACTTTCTGGGGGCAAGATGATGTCAAATTTGAGGCGATAATTTTTCATAATATCTTTTGCCGTCCACCCCAGTTGTTGAAGGCAAAACATGAGATCGAGATAGTCGCGTGAGCGCGTACGGGAGCTGATGGCATGTATTTTGTTGATAGTCACATCTTCTACACTGGAAATACGTAGGTTTTTGTCTTTGATAAACTTGCCTATGTGAGAAAATGGGAAGTAAGCAAAATCTAGTTTGAGGGGGGCTGAATTCTTTTTGTGATATAGAAAGAAAGTGACTTGGCTGTTTCCATTCTGTTGTTCGATTTTGGAAAGAGGGATTGTAGATTGGAGTTTTTTGAGCCAGATTAAGAGCATATTGTAATCAAACTCAGCTTCAGAGAAAAAATCGAGATCTTCGGATATACGGTGCTGGAAGTAATATGCAGAGAGCGCAGTACCACCGGTGAAATAAAATTGAGAGGTTAAGCGGGGATCAAGTTTGATTTGTTCCAGGATTTGTTTTTGGAACTGCGTAAGGATTGTTTGCCCCATGTGACCCATTCTATCATTCTAGCGCGATCGGGGCTGAGGTGGGGGAGGAGAGCAGTCCAGTGTTTGGTGAGGGTTTGTTTTGATAGCTTGGTGCCATCGAAGCCAAAATTGATGATTTGAGAGATTTCCCAGATTGTTTTATCTAGTTTGGATTTAAATTTAGTTGTGTTGGTATTCCAGTTTTTCATACTTCGAATTCCTCAGTACAGATGAGGTCATTATATCAAGAGGTGGGTGACAAAGGAAATGATTGGGGAGATCAGGGCGGAGATGGGGGAGGTTCCGCCGGCGATAGGGAGGAGCATGAGTACAAGGATAATAGTCCCGTATTGGCGCATGATCCCAGTGTATTCTTCGTAGAGAGTAGGAGAGAGAAGACCGCCAAGAATTTTCTCTCCGTCGAGAGGGAAAATAGGGACTAGATTAAAAATTGCGAGCATAACATTCATTTGAATCAGAACATAAAAGATGGGCGATAGAGGGGTGGATGTGGGGGCAAATCTGAGAATTAAGGATAGAACGAGAGCAAAAAGGAGGTTACTGGTAGGGCCGGCGAGCGCGATCAGGGCGCCGTCACGCCTCGGAGAGCGGAGGTTGTAGGGATCAAACATGACAGGGCGCCCCCAGCCGAAGCCGAGGAAGAGGAGCGCGAGAGTGCCGAGGGGATCCAGGTGTGCACGAGGGTCAAGGGTGAGTCTGCCCTGAGAGCGGGGAGTGGGATCTCCCAGGCGGTCGGCGGCTCGGGCGTGGGCGTATTCGTGGACGGAGATGGCCAGAACTAGGCCTAATGCCCAGAGGAGAAAGAGGAAGGGATTGGAAAAGAGGGTTGAAAGCATGATGGAAGTATAGCATTACTCGCTCTGGTTCGACGTACTTCACGCAAAAAATCGGTGATATCCCGCTGGTGCGGGATTCACCTGGTACTCGGCTACCCGCCTACGTAATCTTTTTTGGCTGTGAAGCACGTCTGCACCCACTCGCTCGTTACAATTATTCTTGACAATTTTCTGATTTGTAGTATATTATGGGACATATGAAGAAACTATTGGCTTTGGTTGTGTTTTTGTTTGTGTTTGCAGGGGTTACTTCCGCTCACGAAGGCTCAGTTGATCTTACAAGTGGAACAGTATCTTGCAAAGGTATTTCGATTTACCAAGATGGTTATTACAGAGTGAGTGGGCGTTGTGATGGCCTGGTTTATCCATACGAAACTACCTACAATAAATACGTTCTTTGGGGTAAGACTTCGGTCGGTGGGCAAATGACTCGGATTGCGGAGATTGATTGTGGTTATTTTTCGGGTAATATTGCCACTGCGTTTGATGGCATGTACGTGACGGCCGAACAAAACAGTTTAGTGAGAAAACCTAGCACCAAGCAAGTATTGGAAGGTAAAGTGACACTATTTAATTTTGACAAGAGTCAAGTAACCACAGCTCCTACAACTTCGACTACTACGACTGCAACAACGGCGAAGGATACTGTCGACAAAGCAACCACAACTGTCTCTAGTACTGCTGGGGCAGTGGTTGGTAAAATCGTGACTTCATTACTTGTGGTAATTCTAGTTATCGTGGGTCTGGCTATTGGAGCCTCGCTCTTGTTCCGTTCACGCGGATCGGTGAGTGCGTAAAGATGTTATTTGTGTTAAAATTTCGACATTATGGCAAACGCTTGTGATCTGTGTGGGAAAAAGAGAGATGTGGGACACAACGTGTCACACGCGAAAAACCGGACTCAGCGGATCCGCAAACCCAACCTGCACGCCCACCGGATGCAGATGGGAGAATCCAAATTACGCCTCAGACTTTGCACTAAATGCCTGAGGTCGGTGAAAGCGGCTAGCCAGCCAGCCAGTAGCAAGTCAGAAAAATCAGTAAAACCAGTGATTGGATGAAAATATGACAAATACTGCAGCTCCAGATTATATTACGCCTTATCGAGTAGAATCTAATCCAATTATTCTCCCGAGGCATATTGTTTCGACAGAGGCACCTAGTCATCGCGTACTATCAAACACCGAAAGGTGGGCTCTCGGTTTGGGGTTATTTATTGGTGGTGTCCTGGGAGTTCCTGGTTGTTTGTGGTTGATCGGTACGGTACGTTGAGTATTAGAATAATTTATCCGCTATACTGATGGTATGCCCAAGCTGACAACGCTCCTGGTGATCATACCCCGCGAGACCGAGATTACGCCGGAGTCGGCGGCGACCTTCCTCTCTACCTTCCCCGCGATCCTCCACAAATCTTTGTTTGATGTGTGGATAAAAGGGGAAGCCAAGCCAGTCGTAGCCCTTGAGGTAGCAGTGTGGGAGCAGAAGATACGGTTTCTTGTGACCTGCACCTCCCACCTGACCCAGTTTATTATTTCCCAGATCCAGTCTACTTACCCCTTGGCTGTTATTGCGCCGATTACAGATCCACTCCTCACATTGGCGCCAAAATTGACTGTAGGAGAGCTGAGGCTAAGTTTAGCGAGCTTCTACCCCCTCAAGACTTGGACAGATTTTCGCGATACTGACCCCATTAACTCCTACCTTTCGGTGATGTCAAAGGCCGAGGTTGGCGAGGTAATGTACTTATCGTGGGTGATCTCCTCTGCACCTCCCGGCTGGCAGGGAGAGGGGCGATCAGCCTTGGATCGAGGACGGGTCACTGGTACGCAAAGCAATCAAAATCGATATACCGAGAAAAGGAGTACGCTCCCCAACGCGCGGGGGATCGAGGAGAAGATCGGGCAATCTGGATTTAGTGTGACTGCAAGGATAGGAGTATCGAGAGCAAGTAGATTGGATGAGCTGGCGGCTGTGTTTGGCGTGTTTAGCCGGCCGGATGGGAATAGCTGGGGATTATCAAAGTCACTGTTTATAGAGTCGGCCAGAAGAAGTTTGATTGAGCGTAAACCCAAGCAAAAGAGAGTCGTTTCGGTTGCAGAACTAGCCACTGTGTGGCATCTGCCAAGTGATAAAGTGCGGATCCCGATGATTTTGTGGGGGCAGAATGTATTTAGTGAACCTCCAGAGAATTTGCCAATCGCAGAGGGGTCGACGGAAGAGGAGAAGCAGCAAATTAACTTTTTTGGCAGATCAATCTTTAAAAATCGTGATTTAATTTTTGGAATCAAGGATGTAGATAGACGACGTCACATCTGGGCGATCGGGAAAACGGGTACAGGGAAAAGTACTTTGATAGCCAATATGTCTATTGATGATATGAAAAAGGGACGGGGAGTCGCCATCATTGACCCACATGGCGATCTGTCGGATATTATCCTCAACTATGTGCCAGCGTCACGGATGAATGACGTCATCTACTTTAACCCGATTGATCGGGACCGGCCGGTACGACTAAATGTACTTGAGGTAAAGGATCCCGCCCAGCGGGAGCTTGTGGTGTCGGGGATTGTGGCGATATTTAACAAATTGTACGGTCATTCATGGGGGCCGCGGCTTGAATATATCCTCCGCAACACCCTCCTGGCGTTGTCGGAGATTCCGGACATGACTCTGGTAGATGTACCACGTTTATTGACTGACCGTGAGTTCCGCAGAAATGCGATGTCCAAACTGTCGGATCCGGTGATCAAGCGGTATTTTGAAAATGAGTTTGACCGGATGCCAGAGAAGATGTTGCAGGAATCCATCTCGCCCATTCTCAACAAAGTGGGGCAGTTTGTGAGCTCACCCCTGATCCGTGCCATCATTGAGCGGCCGCAGTCATCGATTGATATGGAAGCGATCATGAATGAGGGGAAAATCTTGATTGCCAATTTGGCACAGGGCAAGATGGGAGAGGATAATGCGGCCTTGATCGGGGCGATGCTAATAACTAAGTTTCAGTTGGCGGCCATGAACAGGGTAGACCGTACAGAGGGCGAGCGGCGAGATTTTTACCTGTATGTCGATGAGTTTCAGAATTTTGCCACGACGAGCTTTATCAAGATTTTGTCGGAAGCGCGCAAGTACAAGCTGAATCTGACCATGGCGAATCAGTACATGGCGCAGATCCCGATTGAGGTGCAAAAAGCGATCCTGGGGAACGCGGGATCGATCATCAGTTTTACGATCGGGGCGGATGATGCCCGAATTATTATGAAAGAGTTTGGGGATGTGTTTACGGACAAAGATCTGGTAAACCTGGAAAATTACCAGATTGCGGTCAGGCTCATGGTCGACGCGATGTCAGGCCGCGCGTTTGTGGCCCGGACTTTGCCGCTGCCGGCTAGTCGCAATGAAAACAGAGAGAAAGTGATTAGGGTGAGTCGGGAGAGGTGGGGACGTTAGAGATAATACTTATTAAAATCGGAATAGCTGATGGGTTTGGGTTTGCCAGCGAGTTTAACCGTTAGTTTGGGGAGCACTGACTCGATCGAGAGGTGGAGATCACCTTTTTTGGTGGGGGCGGTTGTCCAGACGCCTGGCCAGGGAGTGAGGGCGCGGATCAAATCATGGAGGATGAGGGTACCGTGAGGGTCTGACCTTCCCGCCGATGATTCTGCGGGTTTGGCACATTCTTTAAGGTCAGACCCTAAACGCAGGGACAAGAGCTCGTTTTTGGTGTTGGTGGGGGAAATGAGTTGGTTGGCGAGGAGTTTTTGGAGGATGGGCCATTCGAGATGACCGGAGTCGCGGGTGAGGCGATGGGTGAAAATTGGTTTTCTAGTGTTCCGGTTCTCCAGTGTTCCGGTTGATTTATTGGTATGGAGAAAGTTGAGATATAGTTGAGAGCCTTTTTCGAAAAGACGAGAAGTGAGAGTGGGGGTGGTGTCAGTCGGGAGGATGGGCTCGCTGACTTGGGCAACGATCTGCCCGTTGTCGATTCCGGCACTAATGCAGAAAAGTGTAATCCCCGTTTCGTGATCACCAAGGGCGATCGCGTACTGGACGGGACTGACGTTCCTATATTGGGGGAGGAGAGAGGGGTGCAGGTTGTAGAGCTTGCCAGCAAAAAGTTGAATGATTTCTGTGGGCAAAAGATGGTCAAAGCTGGCACACAATCCTAGAGTATTTTTAGTGATCAGAGAGTGATCGAATATTGGATAATAAGATACTTTTAAGTTATGTTTAATGGCTAGTTTTTCGACGGGAGTCGAGTCGTGACTTTGATCGGTCACGACAGATATTAGATTATAGATTTTAGACTCCAGTAGGCATATGAGAACGATTGATGAGTATTGGTCCGAGCCGAAGAAGATGAGAGGAGTTGTCATACTATCTGTAGTATAGCAGGAGACTTGATTTTTGACTTTGATTGTTATAGGATGTGTGGCGATGAATATCCATATGAATCCAGATAGAATTAGAGAGTTAACACCGATTGTAGGTGGGGCGGTTTTGATTGTGATGATGCTAATATCTGCATATTCATCAGACCCGACTTCTGCAAGTGAGCGATTAGCAAAGAAAGGTGATACTAAGTTGATAGGTGCTAGTTTGGAGAGCGATGAGAGAATAAGTGAGGCAGATGGTATTTTTAATGAAACTGTCTTTGGTTATTTGGTATTGTGTGGACAATTAAATACAGACTTGTATGGTAACTCAGGGAGTTTTGATCCTGAGCGGTGGAAATATAATTCTGCGAGCGAGATTTTTGGCGATATGGAAGAGGGTATAGACCCTGAATCAAAAGTCATGGTTCGAAAAGGGACAGAAATTACTTTTCGGGACAAAATTAATGGAGCTAAATACAGTTATGATGCTAATAGAACAGTATATTGTATGACAGCGAGATAGGATGGGATGGTTAGGTTGTACCAAGCCATTCTGGTCGGTATGAAAGTGGGTCGTAGGGAGGTTTAGCTTCTCTTGCAGCGGTTGCTGCTTTGACTGCTTCTAGTTGATTTGTAGTGACTTGGAGATCTGGCATAAGATAGGATGAAGGGACATCCGGGTGGCGGGGATGAACAACTGGGGGTGGTGTCGGATGTTCACCTTTTGTTATGGCTCGTAATATTTCGGAGGTTGTGGGAAGTTCATTATGTGTTCTTACAGTCATGTCACGGATTTTAGGAGAAAAAATTCTCTTTGTCAACCGGTTGTTATAGGGTATTTTTACCACTTAATCACAGCGGAGGGGTCGTCGATCTCGCTAAACTTATCTTGTTCTGGATTCAAGAGGTAGAGCGGCAGATTACCTTTGAGAGTATAGTCGGTAAAGAGGATTCCTTCGAGGTGGTCGTATTCGTGGAGGAAGAGGCGGGCGGGGAAGCTACTCAAGGTTTTGGTAAACTCGGCGCCATGCTCATCGACCGCCTGGATTTTGATTTTTTTGGCCCTCCAGATGGGACCGTAAAGCCAGGGGATAGAGAGACAGCCTTCGAGGGTGGGGCGTTCTTTGGTACCCCCGAGGGTCAATTCTTTACTTTGATCGATGATTGTAGGATTTAAGTAGATTATTAGGCTTTTTTCGAGGTAGGTGACGAAGCCGCGGATATTATGGCCAATCTGAGGGAAGCTTAAGCCCACCCCCTCTGGGTCATGCGCATGGATCATAGTATCTGCAAGTTCTTTGACTTTTTCTTGCACGTCGGGAGTAATCCGGTCGATGGGGGTCGACTTTTTACGTAAAATGTCGTGAGGTACGGCCAGAATGGGTTGGATCATGAGGATATTTTATCACGGTGCGTATTTGTCGATTTTTTCTTTGAGTTGGGAACTGTAGGTGGCGAGGTTGGTTTTGGCGTCCGTTAGGAGAGGGATAATTTTGTCGGTTTGACGGGTTTGTTCGTAGAGGAGGGTGAGAGCGTAGTAGGGGTCGGGATAGATGGGGCGAAGGGAGATGGCATCTTTCAGTTGTTGTTCGGCACTACCTAGGTCATTTACCCGAGTGTAGACGAGACCGAGGTTGTAGGCTAGTTTGGGATCAGTTGGGGCCAGCTCCCTGGCTCGGATGAGCTCGTCTTTGGCGTTTGCGTAGTACTGAGGATCGAGAGCAGCTAACCAGAGATAGATTTTGGCGCGGGACTTGTAGTCGTTTAGGTGATAGACATTGAGTTTGCGGGTGGTTAGAGCTTGCTTGATGGCGAGCGAAGCATATCTGTTAGCCTGAGCTTTGGTGGCTTCGTTGTCGCTACTACCCGTATTTACGGCGAGCATGGAGTAGGCTTCACCGAGCGCATTGTGGAAGAGGTCGAGACTGGGACGGTAGGAAACAGCTTTTTCTAGGAGGGGGATGGCAGCGTCTAGCTGGCCAGCGTCGAGATTGGCTTTACCACGAGCATAGACGTAGTCGGCGAAGTAGAGGCGAGCGGGGTAGATAAGAATAAGAGGAATTATGAAGAAGAGAGGATTTAGGATATAGGATTTAGGATTTAGGAAAATAGTATTATTTGACGTGGCGGAGGGGATAGCCGCAATAATTATCATGAGGAGATAAACGGGGATCACAGAGAAACCGAAAAAGTTGGTGATGGCAAAGCTAATGATGGAGGCGCCGAGGACGGGGTAAAGCGCGCGGAGCTCGCCGTCTTCGGATTGATTTACTTTTTTAGACTTGGGGATACGGGTCAAACTAGCGGAGAAGACGGCAAAGTGAAAGTAAAGATAGGCAACGAGTCCGATGAGGCCGGAGGTTGCGGCAATATTTAAATATTCGTTGTGGGCTTTGTTGTACAAGAAATCCCACTCGCTTGTCATATTGTGAGCCAGGGGGCGGATCCAGTAGTAGGTGTAGGCAAACGTTTCGGGTCCAGTTCCTAAAAGGGGGTATTTTTTGATGAGACTGAGGGCTCCAGTCCAAACTATTTTGCGGATGTCGCCGGACTCAGTGCCGCCAGTTTCTAGTTGAGTTCCTTGGGGGATATGTGAAATTGTGGGGACGGTATTTGTAAAATAGGAAGAGAGAGGAGGAGTGTATGGGGTGCCAAGCACGGCGGCGAAAAGGATGATGAATGATGAATAATGTATGAAGAGTGAACGAATTTTGGAAAAAGAAAATTGACGCATGATGAGTGTCCAGTAAGTGAGGTAGCTGAGACCAAAGCCAAGGAAACCTGAGCGGGATTTGGTAAAGAGTAAAGCTGCAAAAAGTGTACAGCATACGATGTACAGTAAGTAAGGATTTTTGTTTTTGTTGATTTGGGAAAGATAGAGAGTGAGAAAAAGATTGGGGATTAAATAGGCGGCGAGCCAATTGGGTTGGCCGAGCGTGGAAAAGACGCGGCTTTGGACGTCCTGAATCCACAGGTTTTTATCAACCCCAAAGTGCTCTAGGATAGCATATAGGCTAATGAAAAAAGATGTTCCAATCGTGATTTTGATTAGTTTATGGGTAGATTTCTTGTCCAACCATTTGATGGCTGCGAAGTAGATTACCGAGTAGTAAATGGTGGTCAAAAGACCTTGATGAAAGCGGCTGTAGTAACCCCAAAAACTAGTATAGGGATGGATGCTAAAAATGGTCGCGAGAGTTTGAGCCACTAGGATTGCGATGATGGAATATACGATGGGTGAGTTATGTGAGGAGATAAATTTGTAGTCGTGAGTTTGGTAAATATGGATGGCCCAGGCCAAAAGGATCACGAGAGTGCCAGACAAGAGGAGAATAAACTTGGGGAACTCGAAGAGTTCGGAGTTGATAGTCGTAAAAGTGAGGGGGATGAATATCGAAAGGAGGTAGAGCGTAAGGGTGATAATCGATTGCATGGGAAAATTATAGCAGAGCGGAATATAAAGTTTGTCATACTCACAACTAGAAAAACGGAATATTCGATCTAGCGATCGAATTTCCTCGAACGCGGTCAGGAGATCCCGCCTATGGCGAGAACCGGCTCGCCTGATCCTTGCATAAATTTTCTTTGTGAGCATTACAAACTTTGCTCATATAAGAGATAATGTCGAAATAATATCACAAGTGACTTTGCTTGTTTTGATATCTTTCGATGTATTATCATATATTTATGACGCCAATAATTATCAGGCGTGGTATCATAAGCCCATGTTGAATGCACTTCTCGGAATGTTTTCGCAGGATATGGGGATAGATTTAGGGACAGCAAACACGCTTGTTTTTGTGAAGGGTAAGGGAATTGTGATCCGTGAGCCAAGCTATATCGCGCGGCATAAACGAACTGGTGCGATCCTCGCGATCGGAACAGAAGCCAAGTTGATGGCGGGAAAAACACCTGAGGCGATCGAGGCAGTGCGTCCCTTACGTGACGGCGTGATCGCGGACTATGACGGGGCGGAGTCGATGCTCGATTTTTATATCAAACAAGTCCATGAGAACTCTCCGTGGATAGCTAAGATTCCGCGACCTCGCGTCATAATTGGGATTCCGTCGGGGGTGACGGAAGTAGAGCGGCGAGCAGTCTCGGAAGCCGCGATCCAAGCTGGGGCGCGGGAAGCTTATTTGGTGGAGGAACCGATGGCGGCGGCGATTGGGGCAGGGCTTCCCATTGACGAGCCGAGGGGGCAGATGATCATCGATATCGGGGGCGGAACAACGGAGATTGCCATTTTGTCTCTCGGGGGGATAGTGTTAAACAAGTCACTGCGGATCGCGGGAGATGAGTTGACCGAAGCGATTATTCATTTCGCGCGTGTGAAGTATGGACTACTTTTGGGTGATTCGACTGCGGAGGAAGTAAAAATTCAGATTGGGAGCGCGATGGATTCGGACGATAAAAAAGAATTACAAACGGTGGTGAGGGGGCGTGATTTATCAAATGGACTACCCAGATCAATGAAGTTTACGGGGACTGAAGTGAGAGAGGCTATAGCACCTACTATCCAACAAATTGTGCGGGCGGTAATGGATGTTTTGGAGGAGACACCACCAGAGTTGATCTCGGATATTATTCAGCATGGTATTACTATGGCAGGTGGGGGATCGTTGATCCGCGGACTAGACAAGATGGTTTCAGAATCGACTAAGATGCCCGTGTGGGTAACAGATGAACCGATGTCGGCGGTTGTGCGCGGGTGCGGAAAATTGCTGACAGATGTGAAGTTATTGAAAAAAGTGAAAGTTGGTGCCCGATTACGTTATTGATAAATGATGCCATTTAAATCATTATATCACTGGAAACAGATGAAAATATTTCAGAAATTAAAAAAGAAACCAGAATTGTGGGTGAGGTATTGGGTTAGAGAAAAGGTCATCGATACTATTAGGGCGTATTTTAAGAATCAGGGATTCCATGAGGTGGAGGTACCACTCCTCTTGCCTACTCCAAGTACTGAGCCATTTCTTGAGGTATTTAAGACAGAGTTAAAGGATGATCAGGCTCATAAATGGCCGGCATTTTTGCCAAGTTCGCCCGAGTTTGCACTCAAGAAATTACTCTCGGCGGGGAGCGGGAGCATTTTTACGATCACCAAATCCTTCCGGAATGGCGAGGGACGAAGTAGTCGACACAACCCGGAGTTTACGATCCTCGAGTGGTATCGGACACCAGGAGATTATATGGATGTGGCGCGAGATTTTGAAAAACTTTTGAGATATATTTCCCAAAAGGTCCGACCTCGTAGGAATACTAAAAATATAAATATGACTACAAGGTCGGACCTTGAAGGTCGTGATCAGATCATAAAGTATCGGGGGGAAGAGTATTCGCTTAAGTTGCCGTGGGAGAGGATATCAGTCTCTGAGGCGTTTCAAAAATACGCGGGGATTGGGATAGAGACGATGCTAGACGAGAGAAAGCTGAAGATTGCGGGGAAGAAAAAAGGATATCAAGTTACCAAAGAAACTACGTGGGAGGAGATATGGAATCAGATACTCGCCAATGAGATTGAGCCAAAGCTAGGGGTCAAAGGACCGACGATTTTGTATGATTATCCAGTAGCGCAGGCTGCTCTCTCCAAACCTGCTAAAGACCCTAGGTTTGCAGAACGATTTGAAGTGTTTATGGCGGGATTCGAGCTCGGGAATTGTTTCTCAGAACTCACTGATTGGAGGGAACAAGAGAAACGTTGTTTAGCAGATCTTGTTGAACGCAAAGCTTTGGGTCGGACCGAGTTTCCTATGGATACTGACTTTATTGAGGCCCTGAAGCTAGGGATGCCACCTACCGGAGGAATCGCAGTAGGGGTGGATCGGCTGGCCGCGCTGTTTGCTGATGTGGACGATATTGCTGAGACATTATTCTTTCCGATCTCAGAGTTGTTTGGCTAGCATTGCGATTCGCGTGATCATATTTGTTTGATTGCTCTAGGTGGGTATTCAGGGTTACAATACGTGTTTATGTCGAGTATCAAAGCTAATCAACTCAAAGCGGGGATGTTTGTCCTTTATAAGGGAGCTCCGTATGCAGTTGTGAAGTGTGAGTTTTATTTCCCAGGTAAAGGGAGTGCATTTGCAAGATCTAAACTAAAGAACGTAAAGACCGGGAATGTGTACGAATATACCTATAAATCTTCAGACATGGTTGAGAGCGTGGACGTAGATACGATGGAACTACAGTATTTATACCAAGATGGGGATACCTACCACTTCATGAATCCGCGAACTTATGACCAATTTGAGGTGCCAGCCTGGGTTTTTGACGGGAAAGAGAAGTACCTACTCCCGGAAATGAAGATGTTTTTCAATTATTATGAGGGGGAGGTGATCGGCGTGCGGTTCCCGCCCAAGATTATGGTCAAAGTGACTGAGGCCAACGAGGCGGTTGCGGGTAACACGGTGAACGCGCCAAAGAAGCCAGCTAAGATTGAGACGGGAGTAGAAGTGTTTGTGCCGCTATTTGTGAAGCAGGGAGAGACAATCATTGTAGATACGGAGACGGGGGAGTACGTGAGTCGGGGTTAGCGCTCGGCTGTAATAGTCAGCCAAGTGTCGGAGGTATCGCTACAGCTAGCTGGTTGGGTTTGGAGTTTGAGGTAGCTTAGACCCTCGATACGCATGAGTTCACCAGAACCTGAAATTTCACGTTGGGAGAGTGCTTCTTCACCATTGCTTTTCCAGGCGTTGACAGAGGCTTTATAGCCATCTTTAAGAAAGTATCTGAGGGTGAGGGGGCCAGTGATATCTTTAATTTCACTGACGTAGGTTTGGCAGGCACTAGTTTTAATGAGTGTGAGAGTGAGGTGAGAACTTGTGGTAGTAGTTGTAGTAATAGTTTTGGCAGTTGAGGCGCCTTTGACAACTCCACCTTTGGTGGTGGGGACGTAAGATTTAGCTGGATTAGTTGTGGGGGTAGGAGTGGGTCTCGAGGTAGAAGTAGGAGTGGGGGTAGGACTGATAGTGGCAGAGGGGGAAGCGGAAGGGCTGGGACTTTGTTTTTGCAGGAAACCAGTTGTCGCTTTGAAGGTGTAGTAGCCGGTAAGACCTAAGATAATAACCGTGGCGAGACCAAAAACAAATTGTTTCATGGCCCATATTATACGTTACACTGTCAAGAATTGAGGAATACCGACAAATTTATCCTCCCATTTCATTCAATTCCTTGCTTTCCTAGGCTTTATTTGCCATAGTAGTTGTATGCAGAAATTCTGGCAGAAGAACTGGAAAAGTATTGCGATAGTGGTGGGGCTTTTGGTGACTTTACCCTTGACATTACCGCTGGCGCAGAACGCCTGGAGGTGGGTAACAGGAGCTAGTTTTCAGGCGGCGTCGATCGTGGTTGATATCAGTCAACCACAGGAACCGATCAAGCGGATTTGGGAGGGAGTGGCACAGGGATTTGAGAAGTTACCAGATCAAGATTTGAGACTCACGGCCACTACGGGACTACTTAAGGGAGCGCGGGTACGCTATGTCCGAATTGACCACGTGTTTGATGGTTTTAACGTGGTGTCGAGGACTGACGGGAGACTAAAGTATGATTGGACTAAGCTTGACGCTTTGGTTGGAGATATTATCGGTGCGGGGGCGACACCATACATTTCGCTTTCCTACATGCCATCGGCAATTTCGAAAAGTGATATTTTGGATTTCCCCAATGATTGGGGAGAGTGGGGACAGGTTGTTGCGGCTATTGTCGGGCACTATAGCCGAGACTATAAAGGGGGACTTTCGAACGTGGTTTATGAGGTGTGGAATGAGCCAGATTTGTTTGGTGGATGGAGGATGGGAGGGAGTAAAAACTATGTGTCACTTTACTCGACAGCGGCAAGAGCTGCTTCTGGGGTAAAGGGAGTAAAGCCATTTAAAATCGGGGGGCCGGCGACGACAGGATTTTATCCAGCTTGGGTGATGGGTTTTTATGACAAATTGGACAATGACGTAAGAATTGATTTTTTCTCGTGGCACCGGTATAGCGCCAACGTGGATGATTTTGTCAAGGATGCCACGACCGCCAAAGAAATGATGCAGACGCGGATTGCACGGCCACAAGATTTGTATATTTCGGAGTGGGGAGTGAATCCGGAACGCAGCAGTAGTTATGATTCACGTTGGGCGGCGGCGCACTTTTTGGCGGTAAATGTGGCGCTTTCTAAAACGAACGTGGACATGGCGCTTGCTTTTGAGGTGATGGATGGGGCACCGGGGGACAAGCAATTTCATGGTGGTTGGGGGATGCTCACAAATCCGAAGTATGGAGCGGTCGTGAAGAAGCCCAGATTTAATGCGCTGGAGTTGTTGTCTAAGCTCGAGGGATCTAAGTTACCGCTACTTGGGGAGGGGACATTTGTATCTGCCATTGCTGCCTACGATGCAAGTGGAGCGATTAGGGTCATGGCCGTGAATTATGATGAGAGAGGGAAACACTCGGAGGTGTTTCCCTTGGCGATCGTGGGGGTATCTCCAGGTCTGTACATGTTTAAAGAAGAATATTTGTCGGGTCGGAGTTTGACTAGCGAGATTGAGGTAATTGGCGGTAGTTTACGGCGTGATATTTTACTGGATCCAAGTGACGCGGTACTACTCACGATCACCAGAAAATAGGTGTTGTATAATTTCCCAATGAATCCAACGGAGAAAGATTTTGCATTGGCTAGGGTTTTACTAGACCACTCACTGAAGATAAAATCAAAAGAAAAAGTGTTGATTACCGTGTCGGAGTTGGGGATGCCACTAGGGAAGGCGGTATTTTTGGAAGTACTAAAGCGGGGGGCGTATCCACTGTTTGATATTGAGGCGAGCGGAGTTTCTTATGACTTTTACACTGAAGCGAATAAATGGCAGCTTGCTTATGTTCCCAAAGAGATTGTTGCCGCCAAGATCAAATGGGCGGACGCATATGTGCGAATTGTGGCTGAAGCCAATACGCGAGAACTAGCACAAGTCGATCAGGTTAAGCTTGCAGCGCGATCTAAACTCTTACGACCACTCCTTGACCCCATGATCGATAGTGACCGATGGGTGCTTACTTTCTATCCGACTGACGGTATGGCGCAGGAAGCGGGAGTTTCAACTGAGTGGCTGAGAGATTTTTATTATGATGCATGCTTAGTCGATTATCAAAAAATGGAGAAAGAACTCAAGGGACTGGAGAAACTGATGGATGAAGGGAGTGAAATACATGTGAAGGGCAAGATGACGGATTTGTATGTGGATATCCGGGGGAGGCTAGCCCAGGCCTGTTTTGGGACGCGGAATGTCCCGGATGGAGAGTGTTTCCTGGCACCGGTAACTAAGGGGGTAAACGGGGAAGTTTACTTTGATTTGCCGACCTTGGCTTATGGGACAGAAGTTCGCGGGATCCACTTAGAATTTAAGGATGGAAAGGTGATCAGGACGGCAGCTGAGCAAGGGGAGAGAGCGCTTCTGGCCATGCTCAATACTGATCCAGGGGCAAAGTACTTGGGTGAGTTTGCGATTGGAGCTAATTTTAATATTAAACGAGCAATGTTAAATACCCTTTTTGACGAAAAGATTGGGGGCACGGTACACATGGCTCTAGGGCGAGCGTATCGTGAGAGGCGAGGTGGGGGAGAGAATGAGAGTGAGATCCACTGGGATATTGTGAAAAATATGAGGTTGCCAGGGAGCGTACTAACCGTCGATGGGAAGGTGGTTTTGAAAGAGGGTAGACTATTGATATGAGTCAAAAGATCGTAATGAACTATGTGGAGAAGTATAAAGAGAAGATTGATTGTGGAATATCAGATGAGATTGAGAGACGGCTGAGGGAGGTAGAGCAGATTTCGTCACAGTTGGTGCCGGTACTGACGGCGATAGAAGAGTTGTCGGTAGGGGGGAAGCGCTTACGGGCGATGCTGACTCTCTTGGGGTATGAGATGGCAGGGGGGAAAGTGAGTGGAGAGGTAATCAAAGCAGGAGTGGTGATGGAGCTATTTCACCTGGGACTGCTCATCCAGGACGACGTGATGGATAGAGACATAAAAAGGCGTGGCGTGGCGACAATCCATACTCGATTTGATGATTTGCATTTGGGGGAGGCGATTGCGACGAGTGCGGGAGATGTGACATTTGGGTGGGGGATGGAAACAATTGCAGGATTGGATTTGCCACAAAATCAAGTAAATGCAGCAATCAAAGTGTGGGGCAAGTATTTTTCCCGCGTGGGGTACGGGCAGATGTTGGATGTGATGAGAATCGCTGACGAGAAGACTTTACTGACAGTACTCGCACTAAAGAGTGGGGAGTACAGTTGTGTGTTGCCACTCCTACTAGGGGCAACACTTGGCGGTGGGAATAAAAAACTCTTGGAGAGTTTGGAGAAGTACGGGATGGAGCTAGGGTGGGTATTTCAACTGCGAGACGACTGGCTTGCGGAGTATGGAGACTCAGAGAAGATGGGGAAGCTGGTCGGGAGTGATAGCCGTGAGGGGAAAAAGACGCTCGCGACGATGTATGGGCGAGAGAAGTTGGAAGCGGAGATCAAGGATCATGTGGTTTTGGCAAAGAAGATTGCGAGGAACCTGCAAGGACTGTCCTCGCAGGCGGATCTGATGTGTAGTTTGGTGAAGTGGATTGGGACGAGAGAGAATTAATGATTAACTCGCCTAGGTTTGACGTACTTCATACGAAAAAGGCGGCGTTCTCGCCTGATGGCGAGCCGCCTCGAACTCGGCTCGTCGGCCTGCGTAAACTTTTTCGGTTATGAAATACGTCTGCACCAATTTGCTCGTTGTTATATTTTCGAGTTATCTTGCTATAGTTTGATGTATTGATCTCGAGGAATAATTTTGTAATACTGTTTAAACCATGTTGAGAGTTTGTTTTAACATCTATGAAAGCATTTCTGCTTAGCTTATTGTACCCGACTCTCGCAAGCGGGTTTATTCTTGGGTCTAAGTAATTTAAGTTAGTAGGCATCTATTCGTGGTACTTGAGTCCACATGATGGCAAATTCACTGCCCTTTTG
>JBDRPO010000015.1:0-41439 GCA_043827085.1 bacterium
AAATACTCTCGTCTTGCTCTCACTCGTGCCAAAAAACTTTACGACTCAGATAAAATAGCTCTTCAACTAGCCAGGCTATACGATTGACTTCGCCGTTTCTTCGGCAGATACTTGACCGCATGACTATCGACTTAAATCACCAGTTCCTACACGCGCTCTCACTAATAGAAGACTCTCCAGACTCTCTCTTTATCACCGGTCGCGCTGGCACCGGTAAATCAACTTTGCTCACTTACTTCAAAAAACACACCGAGAAAAATATCGTTATCCTGGCTCCAACTGGAGTCGCAGCAGTAAATATCGGCGGCGCCACTATCCACAGTTTCTTTCAGTTCAAACCCGACGTCACGCTCGAAAAAGCGTGGAGTAAAGGTGCAAAAGCTAAAAAACCCGAGCTCTACCGCGCCCTCGACGCCATAGTGATCGACGAAATCTCTATGGTTCGCGCAGACCTACTTGATTGTGTCGATGCCTTTATGCGCCGCGTTTGCGGGACAATGGCGCCGTTTGGCGGGAAAAGAGTAATCTTTTTTGGTGACCTCTACCAGCTCCCGCCAGTTGTAACGAGTGACGACGTCGAGATCTTCTCTACTCGCTACACGTCTCCCTTTTTCTTTAGTGCCGACGTGATTTCACGCATCCCCCTTACCTTTATTGAGCTTGACCATATCTATCGCCAAACCGACGACGAGTTTATCGCCGTTCTCAATGCTATACGTGAAAATGTCGCAACCTCTGCTCATATCGCGCTCCTCAATACTCGCCTCAACGAGGACTATGCTCCGCCTCCCGAAGAATATGTTGTTCACTTAACTGGCACCAACCGTGACGCCGAAACCTACAATACCTACCAACTCCATAGTCTAGAAGGCGAGCTCCACAGTTTTAAAGCGGAGAGTACTGGGGCTTTTGACCGCCGCACCGAGCCTGCTCCACGCGAACTTACCCTCAAAATTGGCGCCCAAGTGATGCTCACCAGTAACGATCGGGAAAAACGTTTTATTAATGGCACCGTCGGCAGGGTAGAGGATATCTCACTCGTAGATGGCTCTCCGGTTATTTCTATCCGCCTGCACAATAAGAAATTAGTCGATGTTGGTCCCAATTCTTGGGAGATGTTCAAGTTTAACTATAATGCCAAGTCAGGTCGAATCACCACCGAGGTCGCCGGTACCTACACCCAGCTCCCCCTCATGCTGGCTTGGGGCATCACCATCCACAAAGCTCAAGGGAAAACTTTTGACCGCCTCGCGATCGACCTGCCTCACTCATTTGCTCACGGTCAAACATACGTCGCCCTCTCTCGCGCCACGAGCCTAAATAGTATCATCCTCAAGAGTCCGCTCACTGCCCGCCACGTCATCATGGACTCCGTGGTCACCACCTGGCTGACTATGCTTCGCAACACATCCTTCATTTCTCCTCCAGAGCCCGCCATCCCCGCCAGTCAGCACTGACACATTGTTGATGTATATACAATCTTGCCCTATATAGTTAATATATATTAATGACAAATTCAATCGAAAAAGCAACGTCATTCGATACTACAATTGAAATAATCACGCGAGAATTAGTCCAAATAGGTATTCGGCATCTCCAGAATCTTTCTCTTAGAATCCCGAATAGAGTCATTGTCTCCATAAAGGAAGCTGGTATTAAAATGGGCGATGATTTAGCTAATCCGGGTCATGGAATTCACCTAATTCCCAATCCAATGCAAATGTCACACCGAAATGAACACGGAGGATATCTACCTATACCTCGACTCGTATCCTTACCAGATATCAATCAAATTATAGATACCCACACACGGCAAACACGACCTGTTGTATTTGCTGAAGCCGTAACAGAGACCAAGGAAACAATTATTGCCGCGACTGCTGCAATAATAGAACAATTGAGAACATACAATAATGAAAATATATCTCATTTCCCTAATCCTATTTTCTATACCTATGCCCTTATTAACAAAATAAGCGGTCTAGCATCTATTCCCAACCTGGAAGCAGCATTCACTGTCGACAAAATGATTTGGGTAGCCGGTTATTGGTGTGATGATGGCGGTAAAGGACGAGATCTACTCAATATTGTGGGTCGTCTAGCCGATAACTACGAATATGTACCTCCGGGTCCACCATATTACACTCAAAATTTCTAATCCAATCCTGGTACAATATTTCTTATGAGTAGCACAGTCACTTGTCCATCTTGTGGTCACCAGTTTAGTCCTGACGATCTCCTGACCCACGAAATTGAAGTGGAGCTCCGCGCCAAACTCGAAAAAGAACTGCTGGGTAAAGCCAAAGAAGCAACTGGTAAAGAGCTGGCCGATCGCGACGCCGAGATCAAGGAACTTCGTCTCAAGGCCAAAGAAGCTGAAGAGCAAGAACTCAAGCTGCGCAAAGAAAAACGTGCGATTGAAGAGGCTAGGGAAAAGTTCGAACTAGAAAAGACTCGTCAGCTCGACGAAGAGCGCGGCAAAATCAAAGCCGATGCCGAGAAAGCGGTCCTCGAGAAAGAAAAATACAAAATCGACGAATACGAGAAAAAGCTCCGCGACATGCAAAAATCCCTTGAAGAGGCGCAAAGGAAAGGTAGTCAGGGTAGTCAGCAGCTCCAAGGTGAGGTACAGGAACTTGATCTCGAAAAAACTCTTCGCGAGCTCTACCCCTTCGACGATATAGGCGAAGTAAAAAAAGGCGAATTGGGTGCCGACATCCGCCAGATTGTCCGGACCGAAAAGGGGACAGTCTGCGGTAAGATCCTTTGGGAAAGTAAGCGCACCAAAGCCTGGTCAGATGGTTGGGTCAGCAAACTCAAAGAAGATCTACGGCGAGACGGAGCGCACCTGGGTGCTATCGTGACTCAGGCCATGCCCACTCACCTGGCTCACAATATCGGTAATATGGGTGGGGTCTGGGTCCTCTTACCCGAAGCTATCGCTCCTTTGTCTCAGCTCCTGCGCAAAAACTTGATCGATGTTGCGCGCGAAAAGGTAGTCGCCATCCACAAGCAAACCAAGGCCGAATCGCTCTACGACTACGTGACCAGTAGTGTCTTTACCCAAAATGTTGAACGCATCGTCGGAGTTTATCTTGAAATGAAAGCCCAAATCGCCAAAGAAGAGGCGAGTGCCAGTAGGAGCTACAAACAAAGAAATATGCAGGTCGACATGCTCCTCTCCGGCATGACGGGTATATACGGCGAGATGCAGGGCATCGCGGGCTCTAGCCTCCCCCCACTCTCACTTTTAGAGGAGAAAGTCTCGTGAAAATTGCCATTATCATCCTTCACTACGGTGCCATCTCGACCACTCAAAGCTGTCTCTACGATCTAAAAAGTAAAATCGACGGTCACCAACTCATCCTGATCAACAACACTCAAGACGACATCGCGAGCCTCGCCAAAATAATCCCCGGTACTAAAATCATCAACAATCCCGCAAATTATGGCTTCGCCCGTGGAGTGAATCAAGGCATTTCTCTCGCTCTAAAAGACAAAAGTATCACCCATTTTTTCCTCATGAACAACGATCTCTCTCTTTCCACGGGCTCGTTTAGCCAACTCTTGCTCACTTTCAACAAATATCCTGCTGCCGGGATAGTCTCTCCCGTCCTTCATCACGGCAAGGAGTACGACTGGGGGGGTAAATACAACAAATGGGCTGGTATGGTACGTCACAAAAACTGGGAGAACAAGCCTAAAACAATTCTTTCAGTCAGTCACGTGGCCGGAGCTGCCATGCTCA
This sequence comes from bacterium, assembly GCA_043827085.1. Classification (GTDB taxonomy): domain Bacteria; phylum Patescibacteriota; class Microgenomatia; order UBA1400; family UBA12108; genus CAJAUT01. The sequence goes on from JBDRPO010000015.1 coordinate 3,749, forward strand.
TTAGCCACAACGTGATTGAAAAAATTAGCATGCTCGACGAGCGGTTCTTCCTTTATTTCGAAGATCTCGATTTTTGTCTCCGTGCTCTCAAAGCTGGCTTTACGATCCACATCAATCCCGATGTAATTGCACAGCACGCGGTTTCCGCCGGATCTAGCGCCTTCGGACGGACCCGGTATCAGTGGCGCTCCCACTTCCTCTTTGTGACCAAGCATCTTTTCCGTCTCACTTACCCCACTGCCTACCTTTACGATGTATTTATTTATCCTTTGTGGCTTATTGGTACTCTCCTGCGATCAAGGGTCTGACCTTAAAGGAAGTGCCCAACCGCGAGACATACCATACGCGGAAGGTCAGACCCTAAAGGTTATAATCAAACTATGCAAAACCTCACCATAATTACCTTAAATCAACCAAATATAAAAGATTTTGCCCTGTCCCGCAACGCTGAGCTCGCGAAAGTCAAAACTCCCTGGGTTCTTTTTATCGATACCGACGAAAAAATCACTCCCGCCCTCAAAAGCGAAATTACTGGAATCTGTAATCTAGAATCTAACGTCTATTCAGCCTACTATATTCCCCGTGAAGACACATTCCTCGGCACAGTACTTCGCCACGGCGAGGCCGGTCATACAAAACTAATTCGTCTAGCTCGCCGAGATTTTGGAAAGTGGCGGCGACCCGTCCACGAAGTTTTGGAGGGATCCGGCAAAATAGGCACACTCACTAGTCCCATTCTCCACTATCCCCATCCTTCCGTTACCTCCTTCCTCGGCAAGATAAACCACTACTCTACTCTTGAAGCCGCCTATCGCCACGAGCAAGGAATCAAAAGTAATCTACTTAAAATTTGGCTCTACCCCCTCGCCAAGTTCAAGTACAACTACCTCCTTCGCCTAGGTTTTCTTGATGGCATATCAGGGTTAATTATGGCGATAATGATGAGTTTCCACTCCTATCTCACTTGGTCAAAGTTGTATCTCCTATGGCACAAAAAATAACTCACTGGCTTCTTATCACACTGGTCATCTCTCTTGGTTTTGGCCAACTCTTGCGCTTTGATTTGTTCAGCATCCCCATCTACCTCCACGACATTATCGTGGTTTGTTTCCTGGTCTTACAGCTCCCGAGGACAGTCCTTAAAAGGAATTCCTGGCTGCAAGCCAAGAAGGGTTCGACGGCAGTCGAAAGGACTGTCCTCTATGGAACTACAGGCATCTCAGTCTTTCTCCTCGGATTATCACTCGGTTGGCTTCGTGCACTCACACTCTATCCTCTCTCCGCCCTGCTCACTCCCAGTCTCTACACCTTCCGCCTCCTCGCCTACCTCGCTCTCTATTTTGTCATCAAACAATCAAAAATCCTAATTCCTAAATCCTATTTTCTAATTTCTGGATTTCTAACTTTAACCATTGGTCTCACTCAATACTTTCTCTTGCCTGATATGCGAGTTTTTAAGTATCTCGGTTGGGATGACCACCTCTCCCGCCTCGCACTTCCGCACTTTGATCCCACCTTCACCGCAGTCATGCTAGTCTTATTTGCACTCTACTCGCTTCGCCAAAAATTATTTATACCCGCCGTCCTTAGCGCTCTCGCCATATTCCTTACCTACTCACGTTCTGTCTGGCTTTCTATCGTATTCACCGCCATCTTTTTTATCAAGAATAAGTTAGTCTTACTACTAGTCATTGCGTCAATGCTATTTGCCATCTTCTTACTCCCAAAACGATTTGGTGAGGGAACCAATCTCCTTCGTACTTATAGCATCTCATCGCGCGTACAATCTGACCTCTACTACATTCAAAAGTACCAATGGGATCTCATAATTGGCCGAGGGTTTAATACTCTCACGCTCGACATGGAGACAAGTGATCGCGCTATCCACGCGACCGGCCCCAACAATAGCTATCTTTACTTACTACTAACAGCTGGCGTCTTAGGTCTAATTGGGTGGGGGATATTAATGTTTTCGCTCTATCGTCGCTCCCCCTATAAGCCAATGCTAGCATTCCTCTTTATCACCTCGCTCTTTAACAATGTGATGTTCTACCCTTTTGCTCTACTTTGGATTCTCTTAATCGAATCTACGGCTCCCAGCGCAACTTAATCGAGCTCATTCCCTCATTTCCTGCGTGGTCAATCGCCTTAATCTGGATCTCTTGGTCGCCTTCCACGAGTTGATAAGGGAGACTAAACTTGCCTTCGCTCTGTACGATCACCATTCTGTCACCTATAAATACCTTTGCCCCTTCTTCATTCACCCCCCCAGTAAACGTCGTAATCCGCTGACTCTGTCCACGGAAAACCTCTCCATCCTTTGGTGCATCTATCGTAACAGTTGGCTTGGTTGTATCGACCACTATAGTGTAAGTTTTAGATTGTTCACTCATCAAGTTGCGTACGGTGGAAGTATAGGCATACACGCTGTTATCTCCCTCTGACAAGCTTACTTTGTCAAAAGTAAACGTCCCCGATTCCGAAACCAACTTTCGCTCTGTTTCAGTGCCGTTCAAATATAAAATTACCTCTAGTCCCGGCTGAGCAAACCCGGCGATTCTAACTTGGGCGCTATATGTAGCCTCGGGGATGTCCGAAAAAATGGGTGGGGTGGGGCGCAGTTCAGTTACCACGATTGGGGTATTGTCGGTTTTAATCAGGTATCCTGCGAGGTTGGCAACCGCGGGCAGTCCCCAGCCAATTGTCCCTACTATTAGTAGGAGAGCCAAAATCAAATATATAATACCTTGCTTTCCGGCTTTCCGGCTACGAACCCGTTCTAGTCTCGATGTAGTCATAACAAAGCCAAGTATACCATGATAAAATTGCAGCGCAGCCAGGATAAGCTACACCCCAAGTCCCGCAGGGACATGAGAAATGCACCCAGATACGAAGTAATCTGGGGTGCCAGTTGGTAAAATACGTTAACAAGAATAAAGTAACTAAATATAGCCAGGATAGCTCAGTTGGTAGAGCGGCGGTATCGTAAACCGCAGGTCCAGGGTTCGATCCCCTGTCCTGGCTCAATAACTAAAGCCACTAAATTCTGTCCCCGCATGATGTCGGATTTATTGCCTTCCCAGTCAGCGTAATATATCTCCTGAATATCCCATCCTGATTCGATTAGTAAATCAGTTAGGGTTTGTACATCAAACGCCACACAAAACCGCTTCCATTTACCGTTGTACGGTATTTCCACCCACTTCTCGTCAGTTTTTTTAAGCTCTAAGCTCTCCAGGTGGTGTTGTAAGAATTTCTCTTGCCATAGATTCCATACCGTTAGGTATAAAAAACCTCCTTTCTTTAGGTGCTTCTTTGCCTCTTTGAGTACAAACAGCTGTTGCTTTCTGTCCGGTATATGGTGTAGTACAGCCACACAAAATATTGCGTCATACTTTCCCAAATCTTTCCAATGCTCAGGTTTCACCACGTCGCCATAGAGAAATTTATGTTTTGGGTAAAGCTTCTTTGCTTCAGTAAGGAGAGTTTTAGAAAAATCCGTGCCCAGGTACTTTACCCCGGTCGGAAGTCCCGACACCAACTTCCCATTCCCGCACCCTACGTCGAGTACTGACTGTCCTGCCTTTAGTCTCACCAGGTACTGATCCGTCACTGGCCAGTTTAAGCTCTCGGATCCGTACGTTTTCTGCCTGGTTCTGCTAAAATGAATCCCTATCTCGTCATACATCCGCTGGACTGAACGCATTATGTCTACCATATACGACTTGCTCATAACTCATCATACCAATTTGACGGCCGACAACCTATACGCATTCAAGAAGTTATGCGTAGACAAGCTCGGTAAAGTTCCTCGCGACTCTGGCATCCTTGCCGCGTATCGTCAGCTAGTTGCAAAGGAGGGGGTTGTGGGTAATCTAGCGCTCCTCAAACTCCTCACTACTCGCTCTGTCAGGACTATGTCTGGTGTTACGCCCTTTGCCGTCATGACCAAACCCTATGTCTGCCCGGGTCAGTGTACCTTTTGTCCGCTAGAGCTTGGGATGCCCAAAAGTTATCTCTCCGACGAGCCTGCAGCCGCCAGGGCCAAACAGATGAATTTTGATCCCTGTCTGCAAATTGAATCTCGTCTCACTCAACTCCACGAAACAGGCCATGACACGGACAAGATCGAGCTTATCGTAATTGGCGGGACCTTTAGCAACTATCCGGATGATTACAAGCGTTTATTTTTTAAATCCATGATCGACACAATAAATGGTATCGAGTCTGGTACTCTCGAAGAAGCACAAATTTACAACGAGACTGCCGCTCGTCGAATTGTCGGGGTCAGCATCGAGACTCGTCCTGACTGGATCGATGAGAAAGAAGTTAAACTACTTCGTGAACTCGGTGTAACTAAAGTTCAAGTCGGTGTCCAAGCATTTGACGAGACAATTCTCAAAAGAATTAAGCGTGGACATACCCTTGATCAGGTAGGAGAAGCCACCAGGCTTTTGAAAGACGCTGGGATCAAAGTATGCTACCACTTCATGCCCAACTTGCCGGGCAGTAATCCAGATCTCGATCGGTCGATGGCACGCCTGATGTACGAGGATCCCCGCTTTAAACCCGACTTTGTCAAAATCTATCCAGCCCAGGTTATTCCTGGAACCGAAATGTTTAGGGAGTGGGAGCGGGGCGAGTTTGTACCCTACAACGATGAATTCCTCAAAGAAGTATTAAAAGATATCAAAAAAATGACTCCGCCTTTCGTCCGCATCGATCGCTTGGTACGCGACATTAGTAAAAAATGGGTTGCCGCCGGCACCAAAGCCACCAATATGCGTCAGTACATCCAAGTCGAAATGAAAGTCGAAGGCTGGTCATGTCAATGTATTCGCTGCCGCGAAGTGAAAGCTCGTGATTTTTCTGTCTCTCCGGAGCTTCACGATTTAAGGATTGAAACTCTCTGGGGTACCGAACACTTATTGACCTTCGAGCACGACATCAAACTCTTCTCGCTCCTCCGTCTCCGCCTCCCAACCTCATCCACGTCCCTATTTCCCGAGCTTCTCGGTTGTGCCATCATCCGTGAACTTCATACCTATGGTAAAACGGTCAATCATTCTCAAAAGAATTCAATTCATACGCAGCACCAAGGTTTAGGTAAAAAATTGATGGCAAAAGCAGAGAGTATTGCCAGGAAGGCAGGTTACCAAAAAATCGCCGTCATCTCCTCAATCGGCACCCGCGATTACTACCGCAAACTGGGTTACCAAAAAGAAGGTCTCTATATGACAAAGAATCTGCTTCCATAACACATCCCTTTGGAGCGGATAACGGGAATCGGACCCCTCTCTCCCCGCCAAGGCGGGCATTCTACCGAACTTGAGCGGGCGACCGGACTTGAACCGGCGATCTTCTGCTTGGGAAGCAGACATTCTACCACTGAACTACGCCCGCGCTATTCTGTTATTATACATGGCAGATGCATACAACCAAACTAAAATTGTCGCGACCATCGGTCCAGCGAGTGAATCTCCCGAAATCATGGAAAAGCTAATCGATGCTGGTGTAAATATCTTTCGCTTTAATACTAAGCACAGCACACCAGAGTGGCATGGGGATCACATCAAGCAAGCCCAAAAAATCGCCGACACCAAAAAAATTACTCTCGGAATATTGCTTGACCTTCAAGGCCCAGAAATTCGCCTCGAAACCAGAAATAAAGCCGATGTTTGCGTCAAACTTGGCCAAGAATTAACTATTGGTCAAGCCTTTGTTAAAGGTATTGACGTAGTGATTCCCCACGCTCAGGTTTTTAAACTCGTAAAAACTGGACAAGATCTTTTAATTGATAACGGCTTTGTAGAAACTAAAGTAATCGCCGCCACAGACAGGGAACTTATCGTCAAAGTCAAAAATGATGCCGTTATCAAACATCGTAAAGGCGTTAACCTCCCAGGCTTAGACATCGATTTTCCCTCGTTAATCGAGAATGATATCAAACAAATTACAATGAATGCTCGTAACAAAGTGGACTATGTTGGTTTATCCTTTGTCCGCTCCGGAAAAGACATTAAGCTTCTGCGCGCCGAAATGGACAAAGAAGACATGCAAGCTCGCATCGTTGCCAAAATTGAAAGTCAACCGGCCCTCGACCGCATTGACGAGATTATTGCTGCCTCTGACGCAGTCATGGTCGCTCGAGGTGACTTGGGAGTAGAAGTACCGCTCGAGCAGCTCGCCTATTGGCAAAAAACCATTATTGAGAAATGCCGTCGCGAAAACAAACCCGTCATCACTGCTACTCAAATGCTTGAATCCATGATTAACAATCCGCGTCCCACCCGCGCCGAAGCGACCGACGTTGCCCACGCCATCTTTGACGGTACCGACGCTATCATGCTCTCTGCCGAAAGTGCCAGTGGTCTCTATCCCGTCAGAACAGTTGAAACTATGGCACGAATAGCCAAATGGAACGAAAAGCTCCGTGATCAAGAAAATCTCTCTTTTGCCAGGAGCGATGCCACAACCACCATTGCCGAGGCTGCCGTCTCGATTGTTCAGTCCGGGGTTAAGCCCAAGATTGATGCCATGGTTGTTTTCACTGAGACCGGTTTCACGGCTGCAGCCATCTCGCGATATCGCCTGCCGATTCCGGTTATTGCAGTGACCGACAATCAAAAGACAGCCGAAAGTCTCACCCTCTCCTTTGCCGTGACTCCAATTGTTGCCCAGTTTCCATCTGGTCCATTCACCACCGCCGAACACATTCTCGCCGATTTATCTCAAAGAAGTATTCTCCACCATGGGGACACTATCTTAGTCGTTCACGGCTATCACTGGCAAAAGCCAGGCAACACCAACACTATCACCCTTACAACTACCTAGGTAGCTTAAGTACTTGTCCAACCTCTATATAGTCAGGGTGCAAGATCTCATTGATCTTTGCAATCTCGACCCACTTGTAGCCGTCCCCATAAGCGCGTAGGGCAATACTCCACAGATGATCACCCTTGACAACTGTATAACTATCACCAGTAATACTCGGTGTAGTCGTCTTCTCAGCTACCTTCAATTGAGTAGGAACTTTGACCGCAACCTTGGGTAGTCTTAATTCCTGCCCGACACCAATCACGCTTGCATTCTTAAGCCCATTCTCCTGAGCGATATCGACCCAATTATAACCTGATCCATAAAATTTTGTGGCAATATTCCATAAGTGATCGCCCGCCACCACGGTGTAAGATTTGGGTAATTCGGCAGGGTATTGTTTTCCATCTTCCTTTGTTTCCACCGTCACGTCTCCCACTTTTTCTGCGGTCACTTCTGTCTTTTCTGCCTCTGGAGTAATTGTCGGCTTATTCGCGCCGTACATCCGCACAACCAAGACGCCAATCAGTATGACCGTCACCACCCCAAACATCATCGACAACATCGACTCATTAAGCTTTATAGTTTTCAAGAGCTGCTTAAGTTTAGATTCCATATCCACAAACCTCCCGGGCAGGAAAATAATCTATCTATGACCACAATAGCAAATCTTTATGGGTTGTGTCAAATCAAATGAAGCGAGGTTCACTGAGTAAATGCGAATTTTCGCTATTAGGTAAAACCTAATTTGCGAGGCTGAGGGGATTCGAACCCCTGATCTCCTTCGTGACAGGAAGGCGCGTTAGACCAGCTGCGCTACAGCCCCGTGCAATTCACATATTTTACTACAGATTCACCAAAAATAGTCATGAGCATAAAGAATCTTTGCTTTCTGACTATTTAAAGGCGGGTTTAATCGAATAACTAACTCGTGTTTACCAATAAAAGTATCACATGGGAACCAGCACACTCGATCAATTTTTGGAATATATACAACTAGAGAATCGACTTCCTGTTGGCTATACGTATACACACGCCGCCTACCTCTAGTTTCGTATGACAATCGTACCCCGATTGCCCCAACGCTATTAGCTAGCTGCATATCCCCATATTTTACCTGAACACGCCACAACTTCTTACCGTCGTCCAAAACCAGATCATATCTACAATCCATAATGGGGATTGAAGGAACGTATCCCAGTTCCAGGGCACGCATCTGTGCCTTTGTCGTTGCGATTTGTCCTTTCCAATTCGATGTAGGTATAACCCAAATATAAACCAAATAGAATTATTGTGTCAACACTACAAGCAAATTTGTTATACTATCTCTGTATATAACAACAACAGGAGGATACATGAACGCATCATCTCTTTTAATCTTACTCGGGGTTGGGATCGGTCTCTACCTGATCTCACTTTATAACTTTTTTCAGACTTCTCTAACTCGCATCAAGGCCAGTATTCAGGAAATTGGCAACCAACTCAAGCGTCAAGCTGATCTAATTCCTAATCTTGAAGCTAGCGTCAAAGGCTATCTCAAACACGAGAAAGATATCTTGACTATGCTTGCCGATGCCAGAAAATCGGTAACTGCTGCCTCCAAATCTGGGAACCTTGCGAAGCAAAGCCAAGCTGCTGGTATGCTCGGAGATCTCTTGCCCCGCCTATCTGTCATTGTCGAGAGTAACCCCCAGCTCCAGGGTAATACGACTGTCACAAGACTCATGGAAGAGCTCAGAGACACCGCCGACAAGGTTATGTACGCTCGCCGCACCTTAATCGATCTTTCCGCCGATTACAACGTAAAAGTAGTAACCTTTCCCAGCAACTTAGTGGCAAACATGTTTGGCTTTAAAGAAGCCGCGGGTCTAAAAGTCGCCGACATGGAAGGTGCAACCAGCGTGAGTGCCGCCGAAACCAAGTCTCCCAAAATATCCCTTTGACAGGAAAACTGGATTACAGGAATACCGGAGCACCAACATGTTGAATATCTACGAGCAAATCGACTCTAATAAGAGGCGGAGTTGGGCGATCATCGCCTTCTTCGTGGTGTTTGTGACGGCCTTTGGCTACTTCTTCACTTATCTCTACAACTACGACTGGACCTTCCTCTTATTTGCACTTTTGGTCTCAGGCGTTGGCTCCTGGATTAGCTACTACAACTCCGACACCATTGCCCTGAGCCTCGCTGGAGCTCATCAAGTGACCAGGAAGACTCATCCACAGTACTTAAATATCGTGGATAACCTAGCTCGCGTCGCACGGATTCCTACTCCAAAAACTTATGTGATTGATAGTCCTGCCTACAATGCCTTTGCGACCGGTCGCGATCCCGACCATGCAGCAATCGCCGTCACTCAGGGACTACTCAACAACATGAACCGCACCGAAATTGAAGGTGCCGTCGCCCACGAGTTATCTCACATCAGGAACTACGACACTCGTCTCATGACGATCGTCGCGATCCTCGTCGGCTCGATCGCCATGGTCTTGAACTGGTCCTGGCGCCTAAGTTGGCATCGGGGTGGGGGAGATCGTGACAATAACTCAGGCGGGAACGCAATTGTCATGGTCATCGGCATCATCTTTATCATTCTCTCGCCGATTATTGCTCAACTGATCCAACTCACGATCTCTAGACGTAGAGAGTTCTTTGCCGACGCGGCTGGCGTCATGCTCACCCGTCAACCTTCCGGCCTGATCGGCGCCCTTAAAAAAATCGCTGCTCACGAATCAGTAACTCTGGAAACTGCCAACACCGCGACCGCCCATCTCTATATTGACGATCCAGTCACGACCGAAACTCACGGGTCATGGATGACCAATCTCTTTTCCACTCACCCCCCGATTATTGATCGCATCAAGGCTTTAGAAGGAAAGGGTTAAACTTTACAATAGACTTTACAATGAAATATTTTCACTTTACAATAAAAGCATGTCCAACTACGACCAAGCTATCTTAGATCTTGCCAAAAGACAAACAATAAAAACCTCTGACGTAGGCAATCTCTTACACAACTCGATCTCCCGCCAACAAATCCACACCATTTTATCCAAACTAGTAAACGGAAAAAAACTCATCAAGTCTGGCTCAACCAAGTACACCATTTACGTTCACCCCGACAGCCTTCATTTACTGAGTCAAAACGTACACCTCACCTTCTCCAACCAAAACTTGTCGGATGAAACTATCTTCCAGAAGATCATGTATAAAGCTAGTTTCTTGCACGATATGTCACTCAACTTTAGCAAAATCACTCATTATGGGGTTACGGAAATCGTCAACAATGCCATCGAACACTCATCTGGTAAGAAAATTTCCGTTTCAGTTAGTAAAAGCTCAGACAGGATTCAATTTATAGTTTCCGACAATGGGGTTGGCGTCTACAACAACATCATGCAAAAAAGAGGTTTGCACAGTGATCTCGAAGCAATTCAGGACTTGCTAAAAGGCAAAACAACAACAGCCGCTCGTGGCCATAGCGGAGAAGGAATCTTCTTTACTTCCAAAGCCGTCGACCAATTTATCCTTGAGAGTTTTGGGACTAAACTCAGAATCGACAATGACATCAACGATTACTCGATAGAAAAGCTCGACAAGCCAGTCAAAGGCACTAGAGTCACCTTCACTGTTTCTTGGCATACCCAAAGAGTACTCCGAAAGATCTTTGACGAGTACGTCAGTAACCCCGGTGAGATCGGTTTTGATAAAACCATGATTAAGGTAAAACTCTACGCCGAAGGGGTAGACTACGTCTCGCGCTCTCAAGCCAGACGAGTAGTCGAAGATCTAGACAAATTTAAAACAATTATTCTCGATTTTGACCAGATTAGTAGCATTGGTCAAGCCTTCGCCGACGAGGTATTCAGGGTATTTAAATCCAATCATCCGAGTTTATCAATTCAGGCGATTAACACCGTCGAACCAGTCCAATTTATGATCGATAGGGTAGAGAAATCATGACAAAGAAGCAACTCGTAACGACAGACGACGTCAAGCACTTGGCTAAGCTTGCCAATCTTCCGCTTTCTGACGACAGACTAAAAAAGTTGGTCGGCCAAATCGAGACTACTTTTGAATATATCCAAACTCTCGAGAAAACTAACACCGATAAGCTCACCGAAACCAATCAAGTGACTGGTCTCACAAACGTCATGCGTGAGGACGTGGTCGATAGCTCTCGTACTCTCACCCAAGCTCAAGCACTGCAAAATGCCAAACATACACATAACGGCTACTTTGTCGTGCCGGCAATCTTTAATTCCGAGGACAACTAATATGCTACTAAACAAATCTCTTTCCGAGCTTCTTGCGGGATACCGCGATAAATCCATCGATCCAGCCGACGTCATTAATGAGGCCTATGCTCAAATCGAAAAATATAGCACTAAACTCAACACACTCATTACCGTGCGCGATAAACAAGAAGTCCTCAAATATCTCAAAACTCTCGATCCAAGTCTACCTCTCTATGGTCTCCCGTACGTTCTCAAAGACAGCTACGTCACAACCGAGCAGAGGACTACTTGTGCCTCAAAAATTCTTGACGATTATCTCTCTCCCTACGACGCAACAGTTCACAAAAAACTCAAGGAGGCCGGAGCGATTCTGATCGGTAAAGGCAATCAAGATGCCTGGGGGCACGGCGCCAGTACGGAAAATAGTGATTACGGCATGGGTAAAAATCCTTGGGATCCTAGCCGAGTAGTCGGAGGTTCTTCGGGTGGTCCAGCTGCAGCCGTCGCGACCCGGATGTGTGCCTTTGCCATTGGTGAGGATACTGGTGGTAGTATCCGCAATCCTGCTGCCTGGAACAATATCTCTGGTCTCCGGGTCACCTATGGCCGTGTCAGTCGCTATGGTTGTGTCGCCTACGCCTCGTCCATGGATACTGTTGGTCCCTTTGCCAAAACCGCCGAGGACTTGGCGACCGTGCTCGCTGTCATCGCAGGCAGCGATCCCTACGATGCCACCACCTCTTCTGAAAGTGTCCCAAACTACTCTCAAGAGATTGCTCGGTCACCAAAAAAGCTCCGCATCGGCGTTGCACCCGAAATGTTTAACGAGGGTCTCAATCCAGAGATCTCGGCAAACACCAAAGCTTTTGCCGCAACGCTTGCCAAGCTGGGGCACGAACTAGTCGACATCTCGCTTCCCGTGGCCGACATCTCAGTTGCCGCTTACTACATTCTTGCTCCCTCTGAAACCAGCTCTAACCTGGGTAGATATGACGGAATTAGGTATGGTAACTCTCGCGCTCTCTTCACTGAAGAATCTATGCGTCGCATTATGGTAGGTACCTATGAGCTTAGCTCTGGCTACTATGATGCCTATTATCGCAAGGCCCTCAAAATCCGTACATTACTCATCAACACTTTTGAGAAGGCTTTTGATCAATGTGACGTCATCTTGCTGCCTGAAAATCCCATTATGCCGCCGTATCTGGGTGATTTGATTAGCAATCCTCTCGCTAACATGCTAGCAGACTTGTACAACACTTCCGTCAGTCTCATTGGCTCTCCAGCGCTAGTTATCCCTAGCGGCTTCCACAAAAATGGTCTCCCGATCGGTGTCCAACTAGTAGGCAAAAAGTTCGCTGAAGGTCTGCTTCTCTCGCTCGGTCATCAGTACCAGCGCTCAACTGACTGGCACAAAAAGGAACCCAAACTATGACGTATCAATTAATCTGCGGTGCCGAAATTCACATCGAGTTAAAAACCCAAAGCAAAATGTTCTGTGGGTGCAAGAATGATCCTTTTCACGCGGATAAACCCAACGTTTACACGTGTCCAGTCTGCCTAGGGTTGCCCGGTGCATTACCCGTTCCCAACAAGCAGGCGATCGAAGACTGTATTCTTATCGGACTGGCCTTGGGATGCGAGATTGCCAAGGTAAGCAAATTCGACCGTAAACATTATTTCTATCCGGATCTCCCCAAGGGTTATCAAATCTCTCAGTATGACCAGCCATTCTGCGTGAGTGGTAAAGTTGAGACTTCGCATGGCCCAGTCAGAATTACCAGAGTTCACATGGAAGAGGATACCGCCAAACTCCAGCACGCTGTCCTCGAGGGCAAAAAAGTCTCCCTCATCGACTTCAACCGCAGCGGAGTCCCTCTTGTCGAGATTGTGACCGAACCGGACATCAAGAGTCCCGAACAAGCCAAAGAATTTCTTAAAATTATCCGCGACATCGTTCGCGCGCTCGGCGTCTCCGACTGCGACATGGAAAAGGGGAGTATGCGTCTTGAGGCAAATATTTCACTATCACCCGACGAGCAACTTCCAGACTACAAAGTAGAAGTCAAAAACATCAACTCATTCCGTTTCTTTGCCAACTCTCTAGTTTACGAAACCAAACGACAAGCCGAAATTCTCGTAAAAGGTGAGATTCCCGTCCAAGAAACTCGAGGTTACCGCGATGGACGAGGGACTGTCAGTCAAAGAGTCAAAGAAGGTGCCGCAGACTACCGCTACTTCCCCGATCCAGACATTCCTCCTCTCATGATCTCTGATGAGTGGGTCACTGCAATCAGGAAACGTCTACCCGAACTCCCGAGTAGCAAGATTGACTCACTCATTGCCCTCGGTATTTCCGACTCAGCTGCAAAAATAATTGTAACTAACTCTGGAATGATGAAGTTTATTAAACAAGTGAAAACATTAAATCCAAAAATTGTACGCTCTGCAGCCAATGATCTGGTTAATAAGAAAATCGACTATGAGACAGTGAGCGCCAAAGAATACCTAGTTAGTTTGCAAGCAAAATCTGCCGACAAAATTACTGACGAAGACATCCTCAAGCCAATTATTGACAAAGTAATTGCGGACAATCCTCAGGTCGTCGCTCAATACCGATCCGGAAAACAAAACGTCCTCGGTTTCCTAGTAGGCTCTGTCATGAAAGCCACTACTGGCAAGTCCGATCCTTCTGTCACCGCCCAACTACTAAAAAACCTGCTACACTAAATTTGTCCCACCTGCCCCGGAAAGTTTGTTTATGACCAAGATAGATTTTACTCATCTCCATGTTCATACCCAATACAGTCTCCTCGACGGTCTCTGCAAAGACGAGGATTTGGCTGCCGCTTGCCAGAACTACGACATGGGCGCGCTAGCCCTCACCGATCACGGAGCCATGTACGGTGCCATCCATTTTTACAACACAATGAAATCAAGTGGTATCAAGCCCATCATCGGAATAGAAGCTTACTACACCGCTGGATCCCGCACGGATAAATCTCGCGAATTTAAAACCAATCATCTACTCCTTCTCGCCAAAAACTTCAAGGGTTACCGCAACCTCATGATGCTCTCTTCAATTGCCCATCTCGAAGGCTTCTACTACAAGCCGCGTCTCGACTGGGAAACTCTGACCAAATATCACGAAGGGTTAATAGTCACCAGTAGCTGTCCTCAAGGAGAAATTCCCCAGTTCCTTCAAAAGGGAGAAACTGAGAAAGCAGAGGCGCGCCTCAAAGAATATCTAGAACTGTTTGGTGACGATTACTACCTCGAGCTTCAGCGGCACGATGGCTTGGAAAAACTTCTCAAGCCCCTAAATGAACAGATTCTCAAACTATCTCGCAAATTTGGCATCCCTGTGATCGCGACCAACGACGTTCACTACGTGAGGCAAGACGATGCACGCGCCCAGGACGCGCTTCTTGCCATTCAAACTAGGACTACACTGGATGATAAGAATCGCCTTACCATGATGGACTCGCCCAGTTATTACCTAAAATCCAAGGAAGAAATGGCAGATTTATTTTCTGATCTTCCCGAAGCAATCAAAAATACCCGCAAAGTCGTCGATAAGATCGATCTCACCATCCCGACGGGTAAAATGATTTATCCCAAATTCCCAGTGCCAAAGGGGATGACTCCCGAATCACTTCTCAACAAACTGGTATACGACCAAGTCGAATCTCGTTACCCTCACCCCGGAAAAGAGATCAAGGAACGCATCGACTACGAGCTCGACGTGATCTGTAGTAAAGGTTACGCTTCCTACTTCCTAATTACTCAAGATTTTATCAACTGGGCCAAAACTAATGGGATTCGCATCGGTCCAGGTCGGGGTAGTGCAGCTGGTGCTATCGTCTCCTACATCTTGCGCATTACTTCCATTGATCCTCTGGCACATGGCTTGCAATTTGAGCGTTTTATGAATCCCCAGCGCCCGAGCCCTCCCGATATCGACGTCGATATCGCAGACGTTGGCCGTGATCGTGTGATTGAATACGTAACCCAAAAGTACGGCGAAGATAAGGTGGCTCAAGTCATCACTTTTGGTACCATGGAAGCTCGCGCCGCTATCCGTGATATCGGCCGTGTGCTAGGGCTACCCTACTCTGATCCCGATATGATCGCCAAATTGATCCCCTTAGGCAGTAGCATCGACGAAGCTCTCTTAAGTGTCGGCGAACTCCAAGAACTCTACAAAAATCCTAAATACAAAGAGCTTCTCGATCTCGCCAAACGTGTCGAAGGCGTAGCCAGGCACTCCAGTACCCACGCCGCTGCCGTTATCATTACCGATGCTCCTCTTATCAATTACGCCCCCGTCCAACGCGACTCTAAAGAAGGCAAAATTACTACTCAATATGATATGTATTCGCTCGACTTAAACGTCAAGCCAGATGCCATCGGTCTTCTCAAGATGGACTTCTTAGGTCTCAGGAATCTTACAATCCTCCAAAACGCAGTCAAACTCATCACTGAGATCAGAGGGCATCGAGTTGATCTGTCAGGTCTTCCCTTAGATGACAAACTTGTCTTTGATATGCTCAGTCGTGGTGACACAACTGGTGTCTTCCAAATGGAATCGCCCGGTATGCGACGCTTGGCCAAACAACTCAAACCAGATCTTTTTGGTGATATTGTCGCTTTAGTGGCACTTTACAGGCCTGGTCCTATGGCCCTCATTCCCGAGTTTGTTAAAGGCAAACTCGAACCAGATACTATCAAATATCTCCATCCAGATTTAAAACCCATTTTAGCTGAGACTTATGGTATTGCCGTTTACCAAGAGCAGGTTTTAAAAATTGCCAATGTCATGGCTGGCTACAGCTTAGGCGAAGCCGATATCCTGCGTCGCGCCATGGGCAAAAAATCAATCGAAATCATGAAAAAAGAGCACAAAAAATTCTTAGCCCAAGCCGTTAAACAAGGCTACTCTGAAGCTCTGGCCGACAAAGTATGGGTCTTTATCGAGCGCTTTGCCGGCTATGGCTTCAACAAAGCCCATGCGACCTCCTATGCCATGATCGCCTACCAAACAGCCTATCTCAAAGCTCATTATCCCGTCGAATATATGACTGCTCTTATGTCCGCCGAATCCGGCCGCGAAGACAAAATGGCGCTGTCCCTCGAAGAGTGCCGAACTATGGGTATCAAAGTCCTCCCTCCTAGTGTTAATGCTTCAAATGCTGATTTTCAAATTGAAACTGATAAATCATCACTTGATAACCGTGCCATCCGCTTTGGCTTTACCGCCATTAAAAATGTGGGAGCGGCCGCGATCGACAATATCCTCCTCGAGCGTACAGGGGGAGGGGAATTTAAAAGTTTTACCGACTTTATCGCACGCGTTGATACCCAGAAAGTCAATAAAAAAGTCCTCGAGAGCTTGATTAAAGTCGGTGCCTTTGACGCCTACGGCAAACGCGCTGTTATTCTCGATGAAATTGATAGAGTGAGAACCAAGGTTGGTAAGTCCACTGCCGAAAAGGACAGTAATCAAGGAGGACTATTCGATAGCTTGATCACCGAGGAAGTTAGCATTGTCGATGACTGGCATTCTGGGAAAGACGAGTTTAGTAGTCGCCAGCTCATGGAAATGGAAAAAGAACTTCTTGGCATCTATTTGCGCGAACACCCATCACAAAAACTATTAAAGAAAGCTCGCACCGACTGGACAAAGACGATATCGGAGCTTCCAGATTACAAGGATCAAAAAGTTAGCGTCGCTGCAATCATCAAAACCGCCCGTACTGTGATAACAAAAACCAAGCAACAAGAGATGGCCTTCCTCCTCCTCACCGACGAAGGTGGAGAGATCGAAGCTGTAGTCTTCCCCAAAACCTATGCCCAGGTCAAATCATTCTTAATTCCCAATAGCGTCGTCATCGCCAAAGGCAAACTCGAAGAACGCGAAGACAGGCTTTCCTTCATCATCGATACCATTGATGTAGTGAATGATCAATCTGATGCGTCAGGAGAAACCATAACCGCAGAACCAATCAATACCTTACCGTCCCCCACGGCACCAGTAAGACTACTCTTCTTGCCCTCAACAAATTACTTCAAGAGAATAGGGGAGACGACCAGGTAACTCTCATTTTTGAGAATACGCACGACTCCCGCAAGCTGATCCTCCCTTTTGGCATCCACTACACCGCCACGCTCAAGAAACAAATAGCTTTTCTTCTCCAGATCAAATCAATCCAAGAATAAATCTTGACATTCGGTAATGCTTCGGTTTATAACTAAAGCATGATCCGTAAAATATCCGAACCTGTCTCAGTCATCTCTGGTTACAACGCAACCACGCGGACTGTCCGTCCACTGTCCCTTGAGTGGTCTCGTCGTACTTACCCCGTGCTCCAAGTAGGTCTCCGCCACACCTATCGCGATGGTATCACTCGCCACCACATATTCTCTGTTGTCAGTAACTCCCTTTTCTTCCGCCTCAACCTCAATACCGATAACTTGAGCTGGACTCTTGAAGAGGTTTCCGATGGCCTGCCCGATTGACCTGCCTGCCGGCAGGCATGGCTTTAATCTTTCTTCCCCACTCGTCATGCACATTGACTTAAACTCTTGTTTTGCCAGTGTTGAACAGCAAGCCAATCCGCTTCTCCGGGATAAACCCGTCGTCGTTGTCCACGCGGCTGCTCCCTACGGCTGTATCCTCGCTCCTAGTGTCGAAGCCAAACTTTGGGGAGTGAAAACCGGCATGACTCTTGCCGAAGGCAAGCTACTTTGTCCCTGGCTTATTGCCCGCGTTGCCGATCCACCCAAATATCGCCAAATCCACTCCCAATTTGCGAGTTTTCTCGCCGATTACTCTCCCCACGTTATCTCCAAATCCATTGACGAATTCGTTTTGACTTTGCCTCATGTGCCTCAGAGGACAGTCCCTAAAAAGAATGCGCGAGTGCAACTCGAGCAGGGCTCGCCGGCAGGCGAAGGGACTGTCCTCACAGAAATTGTCAAAGAGATTAAACGTCGTATCAAAGTCGAGATCGGTGGCTATCTCCGGGTTAGTATCGGCGTCTCCACTAATCAAATCCTCGCTAAGCTCGCTTCCGGTCTTCACAAACCAAATGGTTTCGATATTATCGACTCTCACAATTTTATAGATATTTATAAATCTATTACCCTCCAAGATTTCTGCGGTATCAACGTCAGGAATGAAATTCGCCTCAATAGAGTTGGTATATTCACAGCCTCGCAATTTTATAGCGCCTCCATTCAGACTCTCAAATCCGCCTTTGGTGGAATACTCGGCCGCTACTGGTACACGCGCCTCCGAGGTTATGAGATTGATGATCTTCAATTCGCCCGTCGTAGTTTCGGCCAGTCCTATGTCCTCCCGCACCCCATGGAGTTTAAAGATTGGCGTCCCATCCTCGCCAAATTAGTCAGTAAAGCTGCCAGGCGCTTGCGTGCTGCAGGTTACTCCGCTAGTGGTATCCATCTCGCCCTCCGCTACAGCGATCACACCTACTGGCACGCCAGTCACAATACCTCTAATCTCATTTTTAACGACACCGATCTCCTCACCTCCGCTCTCGCGCTTAACCCCCCAACTAGTCAACGTGTGAAAAAGATTGCCTTTACTTGCTTTGGCTTGGGGCAAGAGGATGGTCAATTAAGCTATTTTATCGATAATGTCAAACAAAAATCTCTTGTCACCGCGCTCGACTCTCTCAACGACAAATGGGGCGAGTACACAATCAACTACGGCTCATTCCTAGGGTCGCAAGGTCACGTCCGCGATGCCATCGCCTTTGGCAAATAATTGCTATACTTACCTCATATTACCGAAGGAGGTTTATGAATATTGCAGGCAAAACCATTATTGTCACAGGGGGAAGCGAGGGTATCGGCAGGGAAATTGCCCTCGCCCTCGCCAGGCGTGGCGCCAATCTAGCGCTTGTTGCCAGGTCTCAAGCCGAACTCAACAACGTCCTCGCCGAAGTGATCACACTCGGCTCTACAAACTCGAAAACTTACGTCTGCGACATCCAAAGCTTAGCCGCTATCAAAGTCACAACTAAACAAATCACTACTGACTATGATCAAAGTCTGATTAGTCTCGTCAACAACGCTGGTATTTGGCAGAAGAAAGATGTTCTCGAGAATATCCCCGACGCAGAAATTCAAAACGTCATCGAGATCGATCTCCTGGGTCTCATCCATTTCACCAAAGCCATGCTCCCTCATTTCAAATCTCTTCCTGAATCGGCCATCATAAATATCTCTTCCCGCTCCGGCATTACTGCTCAGCCAGGTCAATCGGTCTATACCGCGGCCAAATGGGGCGTAAAGGGCTTTACAGAAGTTCTTCTTGAAGATCTCCAAGAAACCAATGTCCATGTCGCCGGTATTTACCAGGGAGGTGTCAATACACAAATGTTTCACAAGGCCGGCGAAACCTTGCCTCAAGAAAAACTAGCCACCTTTATCCCTGCCCACGAACTAGGCGAAGTTGTCTCATATATGCTCGCGCTCCCCAAACAAATCTGGCTTTCAGAAATCCACGTCGACGCCAAATGAACTACACCCTGATCCGCGCCCGTAAACGCACTCTCTCTCTTCAGGTTAGACCTAGTGGTGAATTAATAGCCCGTGCACCGCTCTTCCTCCCCAAATTCCTGATTGATAAATTTGTGCAAGATAAATCAAATTGGGTCAATAAACGTCGTCTAGCACTACAGAAGCCTCAGTCACAAAAAACTACTTACTTTACCGAACTAGAACTCAAGAGGTTTATTGAATCTCAAATAAAATTTTATAGCACTAAGATGGACCTGTACCCCACCTCCATCCGTTATACCCTAGTCCACTCGTACTGGGGGACTTGTAATCACTCGGGCCGGCTTTCCTTCAATCTCGCCCTCAGCTACACTCCAAAAGAGGCTGTCACCTACGTTGTCATCCACGAACTAGCCCATCTCAAGTGGCGTGGCCACGGACAGCGTTTTTGGGCTCTTGTCACCAAACACTGTCCCGAAACCAAGTCCCTGCGTGCGCTCTTACACAAACTCCCCCGTGTATACTAACCTCATGGACAAGTTTTCTGCCGTCTGGCTCTCACACTCTAGTATCTCGACCTTTAAGCACTGTCCTCGTGCCTATTATCTCTCAAGCATCTATCGCGATCCCCGCAGTGGCCATAAAATTAGCATAATTACCCCAAGCATGGCCCTCGGGTCTACTGTCCACTCGGTCTTGGAGTCTTTATCCACCTTGCCCACTGAGCATCGCTTTGATACCTCTCTCATCGAACGTTTTCAGTCTGCTTGGCAGAAAGTCAGTGGTCAAATGGGGGGCTTTTCCGATCAAGCCACCGAAGATAAATATAAAAAACGCGGGGAAGACATGCTTGCCCAGGTCATGTCCCATCCAGGTCCCCTGGCGCACAAAGCCGTCAAAATCAAAATGGATCTACCCTACTACTGGCTTAGCGAGACCGATAACTTGATCCTTTGTGGCAAGATCGATTGGCTAGAATACAACGAAAGCGACGATAGCGTCAACATTGTCGACTTCAAAACCGGCGCAGGGGAGGAAAGTGTTGATTCACTTCAGCTTCCGATTTACCACCTCTTGGCTCACAACTGCCAAACCAGACCAGTCAATAAAGTCTCCTACTGGTACCTCAATCGCGATAACTTGCCACTCAACAAAAAACTGCCGGATCTCGCAAAATCACAAGAGCTAATCCTCAAAGTTGGCAAAGAAATAAAACTGGCTCGCTCCCTCGTCCGATTCAAGTGCCCATCGGGAGAGTCGGGTTGTAAACACTGCCTTTCGTACGAGAAAATCCTCCGCGGTGAATCGACTTTTGTCGGGGAGGGGGACTATCACACTGACCTCTACGCCAATTTCGACAATTCGCCCTTGCCCAAGAGTGAAATTTTGTAGTAGAATTACCTATGCCACTCAACAAATCCAATCGCAATATACAAAATACAAAATACATCTTCATCTCTGGTGGTGTTTTATCATCTCTAGGTAAAGGCATTACGACTAGCTCGCTCGCCATGCTTCTACAAACCAAAGGCTACGCCGTCACCGTCGTGAAATGCGAAAACTATCTCAATATTGATTCGGGTCTCATCAATCCGCTCGAGCACGGTGACGCCTTCTTATGCGAAGACGGTACCGAGACAGACATGGATCTAGGGAACTATGAGCGCTTCCTAGGCAAGAATCTCGGGAGTCACAACTTTATCACCATGGGTCAGATCTACAAGGCTGTGATCGACCGTGAGCGTGACAACGGTTATGGTGGCGAAGATATCGAAGCTATTCCTCACGTCACCGACGAAATAATCCGCAGGATTAAACTTGCAGCCGAAAAAGGTGATGCCGATATCTGTTTAGTCGAACTTGGGGGTACCATCGGTGAATATCAGAATATTTTCTACTACGAAGCTTCCCGTATCATGAAACTTATTGGTGGTGATACAGTTGTCCACGTCCACGTCAGTTATCTCCCGACTCCCACCCATATTGGTGAACCCAAGACCAAGCCAGCCCAGCTTTCCGTCCGTCAACTCAATGGTGTCGGTATTCAACCAGATTTCCTGGTTGCTCGTTCCGAGACCCCGATTGATACTCGTCGTTTAGACCGTTTAGCTCTATTTTGTAATGTCCATAAAGAGGATATTATCTTGAACCCCGATCAAAAATCTATCTACCAAATCCCACTATCTTTCCGCAGTCAAGGTTTTGACGTAAAAATCCTTGCAAAGCTCGGTCTCACCGATCATAAATCTGATCTCAAACCCTGGGAAGATCTAGTCAAAAAAGCCATTGCCAAGAAAGATAAAGTCTTGTCACTTGCCATTGTCGGCAAATACTTCAAAACCGGCGATTACAACCTTAAAGACAGTTATCACGCTCTTTTCGAAGCACTGGACCATGCTTCAATCGAACTGGGAATCGAACTAAAGGTTAAAAGTATAAACTCTGCCGTAATTGAAAAGGAGGGGACAAAGCAGCTGGAGGATGTCCAAGCCATCATTGTTCCGATTGGCTGGGGAGCCCGTGGTACCTCCGGCAAAATCATGGCCATTGAGTATGCTCGTACCCACAAAATTCCCTATCTAGGTCTCTGCTACGGTCTCCAGCTAGCGGCCGTTGAATTTGCCAGAAATGTAGTAGGTCTAAAAGATGCAAGTTCTACCGAAATTGATCCAACAACCAGAAATCCTATTGTCCACGACATACCCTTTGACCCTAAATACCAGCGTATTAAAGGCAACGGCTCTAGCATGCGCCTGGGTACCTATGACTGCCTTCTCAAACCCAATACTCTCGCAGAAAAAATTTATGGTACTAAAAAAATTAGCGAGCGTCATCGTCATCGCTTTGAATTTAACAATGACTATCGGAAAACTCTCACTGACAAGGGCTTTGTTATCTCCGGCACCAGTCCCGACAACTTCTTTGTTGAGATGATTGAACTCCCAAAGAGCATGCATCCTTTCTTTCTCGCCACCCAAGCTCATCCCGAATATAAATCTCGCCCCCTCGCCCCTCACCCCGTCTTCCTCGCATTTCTTAACGCAGCTATTCAGACTGCAATTCCCAAAGCCAGATAAACGTAGAATCGTCAGACGAAAGGACAAACCTTATTGGAATTCTGCGATTATTGTCGAAAATCTATATCCCTGTTACAATACACCCCATGGCAAACTCTGCAACTCACAAAGACACATCCTTTCACGTCGGCGACACCGTCCGCGTTCATCAAACCATTAAAGAAGGGGATAAATCTCGTGTTCAAATATTCGAAGGTGTTGTTATCGCTATCCACGCCAAAGATGATCCCACTTTTGTTGTCCGCAAAATCGCAACTGGTGGTATTGGCGTAGAGAAAATCTTTCCCCTTCACGCCCCCGTCATAGTCAAGGTTGAAGTGAAAAAGACCAGCTTTACTCGCCGTGCCAAGCTTTACTATCTCCGCGATCTCATCGGTCGTGCCGCCACCAAAATCCACGAATCCAAAAAATCATAATTTTCACTTTGTTGCTGGTGACCCTATAGAGAATCGAACTCTAGTTATCTGGATGAAAACCAGATGTCCTAACCACTAGACGATAGGGCCGTGTAGGTGGGCCCACTGGGATTCGGACCCAGGACACCCTGCTTAAAAGGCAGGTGCTCTAACCAGGCTGAGCTATAGGCCCCACATCAAACATTTTATCATGAACTATTACTTTCCGACAATTTTCTTGATCTCATTCATCTTGGCCATTGTGGCCTTGTATCCCCGAGCAATTATATTTACTCGATCACGATAACTCGTCATATTCATCCATGCGATACCCGAAACGTCAGGTTCAATCACAATTTCAGCTTCTCTACACAACTCTTGTGCCAAGTGATACCGGAGTAGCTTGATGGCAGCGATCCCCATTGTGGTGGGAAGGGGTTTATTTTTCACAAAGATATCATCAATAAAATTTTTTGCATCCAAATTTACCGCTAGTACTACTTTCGCTCCAAGTTTCTTCGCCGTCCGTACTGGTACTGGTTCTGATACGCCCCCGTCAACCAAATATTGGCTATCAATATTTACTACATCAACAAATCCCGGTATCGATCCGCTTGCTCGTATAGCTCTTGTCAGACTACCGCAGGTAAATTCAATCACCTGCCCACTCTGTACATCTGTTGCAATCGCAGAAAAAGGTATCCTTAAATCCTCGATCAGCATTCCGTCCACATAGCCCTCAATAAATTGTTCTAGTTTATCTCCGTTAATCACACCAGATTTCCGGCCGATACCGGCAAAAATGTTAGCCAAATCTCTGAGAGTTAAATCAACAAAGATTTTTTCTACCTGCTCTATTGAGCCTAGACTCAAATACAACCCGCCCACCACAGCTCCAGCACTTGTTCCCGCAACTACATCTATAGAAATATTATTTTCAACTAGAGCTTTAATCACTCCAATATGAGCTAGTCCTCTCGGTCCTCCACTGCCTAGTGCCAATCCAACTTTGCTCATACTGCATACAATACCACGAATAATGTGATATAAATAACCTAGGCATGACTCAATGTCATATTTAGTCTTGCCTAAAACATATTAGGCTGTTATCATAGGTACCCGTATGTCATCATTACATATTTCTATCAGTGCGGAACCAGTTTTCAATTTGCTCGGTATTTCTATCACCAACTCAATCGCCACCTCGTGGGTGCTCTCAGCGCTCACTCTTCTCTTCTTCTATCTTGCGACTCGTCGACTTCTTCTCAAAGGTAAGTTTACTCGTCTACAAATGTTTATCGAATTCCTTGTCGAAGGTCTCTATGGTATCGTCGAAAGTATTGCCGGGACAACCAAGGCTCGCCTCTTTTTTCCACTTGTCATGACTTTTTTCATATTTATTGTCCCAAGCAACTGGTCAGGATTAATACCTGGCGCTGGTTCAATTGGCTTTAATGGTCTCTTTCATGGCAAAGAAGTCTTTATCCCAATCATGCGTGGTCCCACCGCTGATATTAATACCACTCTCGCCCTAGGACTGATTGCCATGGTTATGGTCCAAGCCTACGGCTTTATGTTCAAGGGATTTGCTTATCTCAAGAAGTTTTTTGATTTCAGCAACCCCATCAACACATTCGTCGGCATACTCGAACTTGTTTCTGATTTATCCAAAGTCATATCTTTCACTTTTCGTCTATTTGGCAATATCTTTGCTGGTGAGGTTTTGATCGCTGTGATGACTTTTCTTTTCCCCGTTGGCCTTCCCATGCCTTTTTATGCTCTCGAACTCTTTGTTGGTGTTATCCAAGGACTTGTTTTTATGATGCTTGCTACCGTCTTTATGAACATGGCCACCTTAGGCCACGGGGACGAACATTAAATTAATTAATAAATAAGGAGAAAAGAATATGTCAGATGTTGCAACTGTTGTTCAAGCAGCCTCAAGTGTTGATCTCAGTGGTCTTGCTGTAGGTCTTGCCATCGGTCTTGGTGCCGTAGGTCCTGGTATTGGTATTGGTATGGTTGGTATGGGCGCCATGCAAGCCATAGGCCGTAATCCAGAAGCTGCGAGCAAAATCCAAACCAACATGATCCTAGGTTTTGCCTTTGCCGAAGCTATCGCTATTTACGCTTTAGTTGTTGCACTTATTCTTAAATTCGTCTAAAGGAGCACTTTATGGAAATCAACATCTGGCAAGTTCTCTTTCAGGTTGTGAACTTCGGCGTCATTCTTTTTGTACTAAACAAAGTGCTGTATAAACCGATCATGAAACTACTGGATGATCGTGCCAAAAAAATTAATGAGGGTATGGCACTCGCTGACAAAACTCAAAAAGAAGCTGCCGAAACCGAAAATTCTAAAAAGGCTGAGATCGCCAAAGCCAGAAAAGAAGCTGCTGCCATCATCCGTGAAGCCGAGATTGAAGCCAAAAAGGCTTCTGACCAGGTCATAGAAAACACTAAAGTAAAAGCCAAAGCCGAAGCCGAACGAATCATCAAGAATGCTGAAGGAGAACTCGAGTCTGGGAAGAAAGCCGCCGAAGCTCAAACCATAGAGCTCGCCCTCACCATGGCTCAAAAGACCCTTACGAATATCATGACGACGGCTGAAGCTGAAAAGATTACCAAGGCCATGCTAGCCAAGCTCAAATAACCTATGAATACAATCACTGTTATCTCCACCTACAAACTAGCTCCCACTGAACTCAAAGTTGTCCAGGACATTGCCAAAACCAAGCTTGGTGCTTCTGGCTCAATCAAAAATGTTATCGATAAATCTGTGATCGCTGGAGTAAAAATACAGGCTGAAGGTCGCGAAATTGACTTCACGGTCTCCGGTTCGCTTTATCGACTTGCTGGATCATTAACCTAAAAGGAGTATTTATATGGCCGCTAAAGCATCGCTCAAAGTAAGTAGTGAGCTCCTCAAAAAGCTCTCAACTTACAAAGATGCTCCAGTTACCAAAAGCCTAGGCAAAATTGAATCGATTGGTGATGGTGTCGCGATCGTCTCAGGTTTGACCGATTGCCAGATGAGCGAGATGCTTCTTTTCCCCGGTGGTATCTATGGTCTCGCGCTCTCCCTCCTGTCTGACAAAGTCGGTGCTGTACTACTCGGCAATTTTGAACACCTTAAAGAAGGCGACATTGTCGAGACAACAGGTCGCGTCCTTTCAGTCCCCGTGGGTCCTGAGTTTCTGGGTCGCGTTGTCGACTCACTCGCCAGGCCTCTCGACGGAAAACCAGCTCCCACTCCCGCCGGTATTTATCCCGTCGAGCGCATCGCTTCAGGCGTGATCGAGAGACAACACGTAAACACCCCCGTTCAAACCGGCATCATTGCGATCGACTCCATGATCCCCGTGGGCCGCGGCCAACGCGAACTCATTATCGGCGACAAAAGTATCGGCAAAAGTAGCATCGCGATCACGACAATCATTAATCAAAAAGAGAAAAACCTTAAGTGTATATATGTAGCAATCGGCCAAAAACGCTCCTTCGTCGCCCAACTCGTGAACACTCTCGAGTCATATGGGGCCATGGAGTATACAACTGTGGTTGCTGCAACCGCTTCCGACCCGGCTTCTATGCAGTTTCTAGCTCCCTACACCGGTGCCGCGCTCGGCGAGTATTACGCCTACAATGGACAAGACGCGCTCATCATCTACGATGACCTTAGCAAACACGCCTGGGCTTACCGTGAAATTTCACTCCTTCTTCGCCGTCCCTCTGGTCGCGAGGCATACCCCGGTGATGTCTTCTACCTCCACTCACGACTCCTCGAGCGTGCTTGCCGCTTAAACAAAGAAGCAGGTGGGGGTTCGCTTACCGCCCTCCCTATCATCGAAACTCAAGCCGGCGATGTCTCGGCCTACATTCCGACCAACGTCATTAGTATCACCGACGGTCAAATTTACCTCGAGTCTGATCTCTTTAACTCCGGCTTTAAACCCGCCATCAACTCCGGACTATCCGTTTCTCGCGTCGGAGGGGATGCACAGATTAAAGCCATGAAAAAAGTGGCTGGCCGCTTACGTCTTGACCTAGCTCAGTTTCGCGAACTTGCGGCCTTCTCTCAATTTGCTTCCGATTTAGACGCCAAAACCAAAGCTCAGCTAGACAAGGGTTCTCGCGTTTCCGAAATTCTTAAACAAGGTTGGGACGAACCGCTCGATGTTGCCGCCCAGGTAGTACTCATTTGGGCTGTGACCGAAGGATACGCTGATCAGATCGAACTTAAGAACATGTCTGAGTGGAAAAAACTACTCCTCAGTCATTTACAAACCTCTGCTGGTCAAAAACTCTGCGACGCGATCAAGAAAGAAGGAGTGCTTACCGATGCTATCCTAAAATCTATGAAAAATTCAGCCGAGTTAATCGCGAGTGGAGCGTCACACCTAATGAAGACTGAAGAGGTATAACGTATGGGCAGCCTCACCGGTATCCGTCGGAGAATCAAATCAGCCAAAAATATCTCGCAAATTACACGAGCCATGGAAATGGTTTCCGCCAGTAAAATGCGTAAAGCCCAAGACTCTGCACTCTCTACCCGTCCCTTTACGGAAAAGCTAGGCGATATGATCTCTCGTTTGTCAGCCGGCTCTGTTGCCAAATCGCATGGTCTTGCCGGCTTGCGTCCAGAAAAAAATATTCTTGTCGTCCTCAGCAGCACCACTAAAGGATTGTGTGGCGGCTTAAACGTCAATCTCTATCGAGGATTTCGTGATTTAGTTGAGGCAAATCACAGTGCCGAATTTTCCGTTGTTGTCTTGGGTACCAAAGCCAAATGGACAATGAAAGGCAAAGATATCGCTATAGCTGCCAAATTTTCTGACCTCGGAGAAACGGTAACATTCGAAGAATCCCGCTCCGTCTCTAGCTTTTTGATAGATACTTTTCTCAAAGGCGAATTCGACTCGGTGTATATGCTCTATCCCAAATTCCTGACTACTCTAACTAACGAAATAACGGCCCAAAAATTACTTCCTATATTGCCTCCCGAAAATAGCGATACAGTCCCCACCGACTATACGATAGAACCAAGTGGAGGAGAGCTCATCAGCATGCTCATGCCATACCAACTCGAGATGTCTGTCTATCAGATTTTACTCGAATCCCGCGCCACCGAACACTCAGCGCGCATGGTAGCCATGAAAAATGCTTCTGACAACGCCAAAGAGCTTATTGGTAACCTCACGCTCGACTACAACCAAGCTCGTCAATCTCAAGTGACCTCCGAACTGCTGGATGTCACAACCGCTCGTATGGCGCTAGAATAACAAATATATAAGGAGATCTATGCAAAAAGGCAAAATTACTCAAATCGTCTCAGTCGTTGTCGATGTCAAGTTTGAAGGGAGTGTTCCAGCCATCAATTCAGCCCTTGAACTCACTAAACCGGATGGTAAGCGACTGGTCCTCGAGGTTGCCAATTTACTTGGTGGTGGCGTGGTCAGAACGATTGCCATGGGCACAACCGATGGTTTAAAGCGCGGCATGGAAGTAGCAGACACTGGCGCCCCAATCAGCGTACCCGTGGGTGTTGGTTCGCTCGGTCGCATTTTCAACGTCCTCGGCGAACCGATCGACAACAAAGGACCAGTCAAGGCAGATCATCTCGAGCCCATTCACAAAAAAGCTCCCACTTTAACTGAACAATCGTCCGTTCCCTCGATTCTTGAGACTGGCATTAAAGTCATTGATTTGATTGCTCCTTTTGCTCGTGGTGGTAAGGTTGCGGCCTTTGGTGGTGCTGGTACGGGCAAAACGGTCATCATGCAAGAGCTCATCCGGAACATTGCCGAAGAGCACTCCGGTCACTCCGTTTTTGCTGGAGTAGGAGAGCGCACGCGTGAGGGGAATGACTTGTACCACGAAATGGTAGATTCTGGCGTCATCAAAAACACTACTATGGTCTTTGGCCAGATGAATGAACCCCCTGGTGCGCGTCTTCGCGTGGCCCTCACTGGTCTAACTTTTGCCGAGTACTTCCGCGATGTTAAAGGTGAGGATGTCTTACTCTTCATCGACAATATCTTTCGCTTTAGCCAAGCCGGCTCCGAGGTTTCTGCGCTTCTTGGTCGCATCCCCAGTGCCGTCGGTTACCAACCCAATCTCGCGACCGAGATGGCCGCGCTACAGGAACGCATCGCTAGCACCAAGAAGGGGAGTATTACTTCCTTCCAAGCAGTGTATGTGCCAGCCGATGACTATACCGATCCAGCCCCAGCCACGACTTTCGCTCACCTTGACTCCACAATTGCCTTAGATCGTGCTCTCGTTGAACAGGCACTCTATCCAGCTGTAGATCCGCTAACGAGTAACAGTAAAATGCTCTCGCCTGACATCGTCGGAGTAGAACACTATAACGTCGCCCGCGCCGTGCAAAAAGTCCTGCAGCGCTACAAAGATCTACAAGACATTATCGCTATTCTCGGAATCGACGAATTATCCGACGAAGACAAGCTCACCGTCTCACGGGCGAGGAAGATTCAGCGGTTCTTGACTCAGCCCTTCTTTGTCGCCGAGCAGTTTATGGGTATCCCAGGTGCCTACGTCAAGGTTGGTGACATGATCAAAGGTTTTAAAATGATTCTTGAAGGTGAACTCGATCACGTCCCCGAGCAAGACTTCTACCTGAAAGGCGGGATCGACGAAGTCATCAAGTCATACGAGAAAGGGAAGTAATGTCGAACCTACTCACGCTCGACATCGTGACACAGGAGAAACGTCTTCTAACCGAGACTGTTCGCAGCGTCACGTTTGACACCGTCGAAGGAGAGATCACGATTTTACCTAGCCATTCACCACTCCTCACGCGACTAACCGAAGGCGTCCTCCGCTATACCGATGAGAAGGGGATAGAGGATACAATCGCGATCTTTGGGGGGTTCCTCGAAGTAGGGGCTGATGGAAAGCTAACTGTCCTAGCCGACTCTGCCGTCCGGGCGGCTGACATTGATCTAGCCAAAGTCGAAGTGGCCAAAAAAGAGGCTGAGGCGGTCTTGGCTGACAAAACTCGCGAGGTCGAGTTCGCCGAAGCGGAGGCCTCTCTGCGCAAAGCCTACGCCACCATCAAGGCTCTAAACAAAGGCGCCAGACCTAGACATAGTCAGGTCTGATCGCCCTCGCCCGCCTGCAATAGCTGTGCTATAGCACTGCGGGCAGGCCACAGCCAAACTTAACTTGACCAGTGTGATAACGTATAACTGTGCCAAATAAAGCAGAATCTACTAATCCCGAAATGCTTCGTATTGCACGTTCTTGGGCCGTCGTCGGTAATTTTATCGGCATTAGTAGTATTGTTTTTGCCGATTATGTCTCGCGCATCGCCCAGCTCGATGCTGGTGCTTTGAGGGTTATTGGCGGTAGTTATTTACTTTTAACAGCGATAGCTTATTTTACTGGAGTCCATGCCTCCAAACATCCCTTCATTCAGGAAATAGATTGATTTGCCTTTCGTTCGGGAAAACTTTAAGATAGATTCATGACTAGAGTCCTCGGGATCGATCCTGGAACCCATCGCTTAGGCTGGGGAATAATTGACGACACTGCGCACAAGCCAGTCCTAGTCGCCTGTGACTGCCTCGAATTACCTAAAAACACTCTCACCTCAGAGTATCTACTCAAAATTCAATCATTCATCGAAAACCTTTTGACCAGGTACCAGCCGGATAAAGTTGGGATCGAGTCCCTATTCGTCCAAAAAAATCTCAAAACCGCCATGGCCGTTTCCGAAGCTCGCGGCGTCATCCTCTATACCTTCGCCAAACATGGTCTACCCTGGATCGAGCTCTCCCCCAATACCATCAAATCCGCAGTAGCTGGTGCAGGTAACGCTGATAAACTCGAGGTCAAACGTATGGTAGGATTACTCTTGGAGTTAAATACAACTAAATTACTAGACGACACAACCGATGCTTTGGCCGTGGCGCTAGCCACCCAGGTTCATAAATTATGATTGCCTATCTCTCCGGTACTATCCTTCACCACACTAAAGATGGAGCGGTGGTTCTCGTCGCTGGAATTGGCTACGAAGTTCTTGGGTTTTGGCTAGGCCGGATTGCCCTCGGCACCAAGCTCGACCTCTACACCTACCACTATCTAGAGAATCAAACTATTCCACGCCTCATCGGCTGCCCAACCAAAGAGGGGAAGGATCTTCTCCTCGAGCTCATAAGTGTTTCCGGCGTTGGCCCCAAAATGGCCGGAAAAATTCTTGACGCTGCTAGCCCTGCTACCATCAAAGCTGCCATTACCGCTGGCAATCTCGATTTCCTCATGAGCATCAAAGGTCTAGGTAAAAAAACCGCCCAAAAAATCATCCTTGACCTTGGGAAAACTTTAGTTGAAGCCACTACCTCCGCCGAGAGCTATATCTACGACGCCCTCCGCGAACTCTCTTTTGACAAGCGCGAGATCGATCACGTTCTAGAAAAACTTGATTTAACCGGACTTTCCGAATCAGCTGCTTTATCATTAGTCCTAAAAACTCTAGGTAAAAAATCATGAGCACTATATTAGAGCCCACTTTAGTCCCAGAAGAAATTCAAATTGACGCCACCTTGCGCCCCAAAAATCTCGCTGACTTTGTTGGACAGCCTCGTCTCAAACAATCCTTGAACCTAGCTCTTTCCGCCGCTAAAAAACGTGGCGAGCCAATCGATCACGTCCTCCTCTATGGCCCCCCAGGACTCGGCAAAACCACCCTAGCTCACATTATCGCAAGTGTTCAGGGCGGGAGTATCCACGTCACCTCGGGGCCTGCCCTAACTCGCGCCGGCGACCTTGCCGCCCTCCTCACCAATCTCGAAGAGGGTGACGTCTTGTTTATCGACGAGATCCATCGTCTGAGTAAAGTTGTCGAAGAAACGCTCTATTCTGGCATGGAAGACAATCGCCTCGACCTAGTTCTTGGCAAAGGTCCCGCCGCCCGCACCGTCTCGGTAGATTTAAAGCCATTTACACTCGTTGGTGCCACTACTCGCTATGGAGCTCTGAGTGGTCCCCTCAGAAGTCGCTTTGGTATTATCAACAAACTCGAATACTACTCGTCCCTCGATCTATCTCAAGTACTCAAGCGCTCAGCCCAAATTCTCAAAATTACCCTTGATCCAGGGGCTGTCGAGAGTCTCGCGTCTCGCGCCCGCGGTACTCCGCGTATCGCCAATCGCCTCCTCAGGCGTGCTCGTGATACTGCCCAAATTCACTATCGTGGACACCTAAGCGTACAAGCCGTAGAAGAAACGGTAAAACTACTCGAAATCGATGTTTTGGGGCTCGATGCCTCGGACCGAGAACTCTTGCAGCACATTATCGCTCATCATCACGGCGGTCCCGTCGGAGTGGAAACTCTTGCAAGTGCTCTCTCCGAAGACGTAGGAACTATTGAAGAAGTATACGAACCCTTTCTCATTCAACTTGGTCTCCTGGCTCGTACCAAAGGTGGCCGAGTCGTCACTGACAAGGCCTACGCTCACCTTGGACTCAAAAAATGAAGTTAGTCTCAATTTTACTAACATCTAGCATCTTACTTCTAACGTCTGTGCAAACTTCGCTTGCACTTTATGATCCTCGGACTGTCCCCAACAACAAAGCCGGCGTCCACATCCTGAGCCCCAGCGAAATCGAAACCGCAGGCAAGCTCGTCAATAGCAACGGGGGAGACTGGGGTTATGTCACCGTTCCTATCCAACCCACAGATCGCAACAAAGAAATCTGGCAAACTTTTATGGCTCTTGCCAAGTCTCTCCACATGATTCCAATTGTCCGCATCACCACGATCCCCCAAGGTGGCACTTGGACAAAAGGACATGACACCGACTTAGTTGATTTTGCCAACTTTTTAAATGAACTCGATTGGCCGGTCGAAAATAGATACATTATTCTTTTCAACGAAGTCAATCGCTCGTCCGAGTGGGGAGGGACGGTCGATCCAGAGAAATACACTTCCATCGTTAAAAACGCTTATACTATTTTTAAAGAACGCTCGCCCGATTTTTTCCTCCTTGGCCCCTCACTCGATAGTGCGCTCCCCAATAGTACTACCTCACTATCTACCTCGACTTACCTCAATCGTATGACCGCATCTGATCCGTTAGTTTGGACGTATTTTGATGGCTGGTCTAGTCATAGCTACCCAAACCCGGGCTTTTCCGCTCCCGCTGGGAAAACTGGCCTTCAAAGCATTGTTGGTTACAAAAGCGAACTCGCGCTCCTTAAACTTGCCCCGAAACCCGTCTTCATCACCGAAACTGGGTGGGATCAAACTAAGCTCTCAGGAGACAAACTTGCCACCTACTGGAGTTCAGCCTGGCAAACCTGGTTAAACGACAAAAATCTTGTTGCTGTCACCCCTTTTGTCCTCTCAGGTGGCGATCAGTTCGCCAGTCTCTCTCTCACTAAGGAAAACGGTGAGTACAATGCCTCCGGTCAATCTCTCTATAATCTACCCAAGAGCTCTGGCTCTCCCATCGTCGTAGAGAAACAAGAGAAAGCTGCGCCTAGACAAGTCACAGAGAACTCTGGTTGGACTCTTCCATACTTCCGCTCTTCACGCGCGCTCACCAAATTAGAAAACATTTTTCGCGTTGTCTTGGGACTCCCCAAAAAAGCCAATCTCACACTCAAGGATGTCGATCTCAGTGTCGAGCTGTCTCAAACCCCCAAACAGTGGGAAAAAGGACTTTCCGATCGTTCTGATCTCGGTACTCTAGATGGAATGTTGTTTATCTTTCCTCAGTATCACGTGCCCGTGTTTTGGATGAAGAATATGCACTTCCCGATCGATATAATTTGGCTAAAAGATGGAAAAGTGGTAGATATTAGTTCTAATGTACCCGTCGAAACTAGTGACAAATTGCCTACCTACTCTCCAACCTCACTCGTCAATATGGTGCTCGAAACTCGAACTGGTTGGGCAGTCGAAAACAATATCACCATCGGCGACCAGTTGACTATTAGCGATTAAGGGTCTGACCTTAAAGGAAGTGTCCAACCCCGCTCAGACAATCAGCGGGGAAGGTCAGACCCTGCAGGATAAGAATTATGATTCAAATCTTTCATGGTGATGGTACAGCTACCTCTCGTCGCCTGCTTCAAGACGCCATCGAGCACGACAAATCCTTGGGCCACGAAATCCGTGTACTTGAAGGGGACAAGTTACTTTCCCGTGATCTTGAATCAATTCTATCGACTGCCAATCTTTTCTCCACCGAAACACTCGTCATCGAAAATCTTTTCTCTCGCCTGCGCTCAAAAGACAAGGACTCCTGTATTAGACTAATTGCCTCATATTCTGGCGACAAAAATATTTTCCTTTGGGAAAAGAAAAAAATCTCCAAAACTGTCCTCAGCGTCATCGGCACGAAAGCCAAAATTTCTCTCTCAAAGGCTCCAACTGAACTCTTTACGTTTTTAGAATCTATTATCCCCGGCAACGCCCAACAAGCCATCCCTCTTCTTCATCGAGTTACAGTCGCAACAGAGGACATTATCATCTTTACTATGCTAGCTCGCCAGATTAGTTATCTCATTATCATCAAATCAGCCACCTCTCCAAAATTTCCTCCCTGGATTCTGAACAAACTTCGCTCCCAAGCCGCGAACTGGTCTAGCAAACAACTCGAAGACTTCCTCGCTGCACTCCTCAAAATTGATTTCGCCGTCAAAACTGGCGCTACCAAGCTCTCTTACCTCGATCACCTTGACATTTTACTCCTCACTCTACTAGGATAAAAGTCTGGTTACAGAAAGGAGTCCTGCATGAAAATTAATCCACACGTCTTCAAGGCATATGATATCCGAGGAGTTTACCCCACCGACATTAACGAAGATTTTGCCTATCGTCTTGGTTTTGCATTCGCCGATTTACGTCAAAAAGAAGAGAATAAAGATGATTTGACTGTTCTAGTCAGTCGCGACATGCGACTTTCAAGTCCACAATTATCAGAGTCTTTGATAAAAGGCTTACTAGAAAGTGGAGTAAATGTCATTGACATTGGTTTAGCCTCCACTCCAACTATGTACTTCGCCAGTGCCTTCTATCACTGTGACGGTGGTATCCAAGTCTCTGCTTCTCACAATCCCAAAGACGATAATGGTTTTAAGATTGTGCGTGACAAGGCTATACCAGTTAGTGAAGATACTGGCATGTACGACTTACGCGAGATGGTCATTAACAACAAATTGCAAAAAGCTGAAAAGCCTGGAACTATCACCACCAAAACTACAGTTTTAGATGATCTCTACAAATCCGAACTAGAAGAGCTCCACATCGACATTTCTCAAATCAAGCCATTTAAAATAGTTATTGATGCTAGTAACTCAATGGGTGCGCTAGATACAATTAAAATCTTTGAAAAATTACCGTGTGAACTAGTAAAATTAAACTTCGAGCTTGACGGATCTTTCCCTGCTCACCAACCAGATCCACTAGTCGACGCCAATCTTCAGTCGACGATTGATGCGGTTAAATCAAATCATGCTGACCTTGGTATCGTCCCCGATGGGGACGGTGATCGCTACTTTTTTATCGATAATGAGGGGCAAATTATACGTCAAGAAATTATTCGTGGAATCATGGCTCAAATTGCTCTCCTGGAACATCCAGGAGCCACCATCGGTTACGACATCCGCCCAGGCAAAATCACGCTAGACATGATTCTCAAAGCCAGTGGCAAACCCTTGGTCACTCGCGTAGGTCACTCCCTTATCAAAGAATCCATGCTTAAAAATGACGCAGTTTTTGGTGGCGAATCATCCGGACATTATTTCTACAAATTTCGCTACGGAACTTTTGAGGCTCCCTTTGCTTTGGTTCTCAAGTTTTTAATTTATATTTCTAAACAAAACAAGTCGGTAGCCGATATAGTCAGACCACTCAAAAAATACTTTCATTCTGGCGAAATAAATTCCTTTGTGGCCGATAAAGCTGCTAAAATTAAAGAATTAGCCAGTAAATACAAAGATGCTCAAAATATTTCTTTCCTTGACGGAGTCACCATTGAATATCCAAATTATTGGTTCAATGTCCGACCTTCCAACACCGAAAACAAGCTACGCCTTAATCTAGAAGCCATAGATCAAAAAACAATGGAGCAAAAATGCGATGAAGTACTAAATCTGATAAGATCATAATATGTCTATCGATTTTACTCACGTCAAAGATCACTATGCCGAGCGAACTCACGAGGCCATGCAAGATGTGTTAATGGACCCCAAAGCCGTCGGCCCAAGCATCCACTACTATATGATCCGCGGCAGTAGCGAAATAGGAAATATCACTGTCTGGGAGCCAGGCACAGTAGGGACGGAATACGTCAAGACATACGGTCACTACCATGTGGGTAAGCTCCAGGAAACATATCACGTCCTTTCTGGCACTGGCTTTGCTCTTCTACAAAAACGCGCGCTCAATGATCAAGGCTTGTCCATTGACGATATGGTCGCAGACTTTAGGGTCATTCCTGTCCAAGAGGGGAGTATTGTGCACATGGAGAGTGGCTACGGTCATCTTGTGGTCAATACTGGTTCAACCTTTTTGGTTACCACCGATGACTCGCCAGTTTACTTTACTCCCGTAGACACTGCGAGTCTCCCCGGCCACGCCGACTATACCGCCGTCAAGGCAATGCGCGGATTTGCCTATTATGTTGTCGAGCGTGATGGTTATCCTGCTCTCGTCAAAAACCCTCTCTATAAGGAAATTCTTCGCTCCGACCTCGCCAGCCTCCCCATCCATCAAGGTGAGACTTCGTAGGCTTAGTAATATGAATACTCAAAAGTTATTACTTAATGTCGCCCAAGATTGCTTCAATTTTATCAACCCCGTACTCAATAATTACAATTAATTTAATCAAAAACTCACTCAAGTTGTTAAAGTGGAAGAAAACAATAATGTTCAATATAGTTTTGATCTCGAGCTCGACAATATAATTAAACAGAGTCTCCAATCACTTTCTGCTAGAATATATTCCGAAGAATCTGGCTGGCTCGAAACGTCGTCAAATTACCAATGTAAAATAGCATACGATCCATTTTGTAACAGTTCTTTGGCCACAAGATCATTCCGCGAGGCAGCCATGGGAATATCTATCTTTCAAACAGACAACACCTGGTTGGCTTCACTTATTCTTGATTATCAAACAGGGATAGTCGGGTATGCAGAAAAATGGTTTACCTACAAAATTTTATCAAATACAAACCAAGAATGAACTCCAGATTACTCCAAAACCAAAACAAGTTACTGAGCTAAAAGATGCCTGGTCAGTTATTACTCTCGAAAATATTGCAGAAAGATCACGCCTCAACTCATTCGTACCACTTCTGAATGCAATGGTTCGACTTATTATCAGTAGTGGTCATATCTATTGGCTAAAATTATCTATGGGTGAAATTGATCTTTATACTGATCCAGTTGGCGGTGAAAAACTATACGAGATGTTTGCTTGTACAGTAGCTCAACAAGCTGGTTGTAAAGTGACTGATTTAGAGGGGCCGTATTGCCTCACGTAAAAAGGTAACGCAACGTCGTATCGTTGCCTCACACTAAATAGTAACGGAACAAGCCCGACGTAGCTTGTCCTGCAAGACACGGATTTTCTCCGTTAACTCTTGCGGGTTATGAGTAGAGTATACC
>JBDRPO010000016.1:0-120614 GCA_043827085.1 bacterium
GGGCTGATGGCTATTTTGCCGAGAGTGTTGGGAGACTGGAAGAAGATGTGATCAAAACTTACATCCGTGATCAGAGAAGTATGCCACAATCGCAAGCCTAGACCGAAGCTCTGGCCTTTAGGCCGGAGAGAGGTTCACTCAACAAAATTGTCACCGCCAAACCCAAATTTGTCGTAGTAGGGGACAAAGCCGAACTCACCGTAGATCTCGAAAGAAAATTACTCCAGTCCGGCATCCTCACCATCACCGATCTGGTAAATATGGACAAATTACCATCCGACAAGCCTTTTATGTTCTACGCCGTCCCTCTCAAAATCAAAGACGGTGATGGCTCGCCCATCCGCGGCTTCGCAATAATAAACTGAATTACTCTAATTATTCGAATAATTAGAGTATTGAACCTTTCTACAATATCCTCATGAAACTCAATATCCCCTTCATCAAAAACCGCGGATTAGAATGTGGTCAAGCTTGCACGGCCATGATGATCAAATATTTTTATCCCAACTTCACTCCCAATTTTGAAAAGACGAACAAAATTATCCATCACCAACAAAGCAAATATACCTTCCCACCCCAGCTCGCCATCCTCCTCGACCACTACGGCGTGGAATCCAAAGTCTATTCTTCCGACGACATTAAAACCACGGCCGAAGACCCCGGTCAATTCAAACGTTGGTTCGGCAAAGACTATGAACACGAAATGCAATATATCGACACACAAACAGTTGACTGGATGGCCAATGAGATCCGACAGAAAAAATTGTTCGTCAAAAAATCAACAAAATTCACCGACCTCATCGAGTTACTTCACCAAAATAATCTAGTAGGCTTTCCCATTGATTGGCATACACTCACTGGCAAAGAAGGTCCTTATGAAGGTCATTTTGTAGTCATCAGTGGCGAAGAGGGAGACAACCTACTGATCCACGATCCCGATGTTGGTCCATACCAAAAACACCCCCATGCGCTTGTTGAATCTGCCTGGGAACACTCCGCGATCGCCGACGACTTTATCCTCGCAATCGGCAAATCAAGGGTTCACTCTTGATTGATCTGTTACAATAACAGCATGGTACAAGTTTTTCATACTCAAGAGATAATTAATGAGTATGTCGCTACCGGCAAACTAGAATTAATTTCTGGTAACCAGTGAAGATGGACGGCTACAGAATTAAGCGGAGGAGATTATGATTTTTCTGTCTCATACGCCGAACTAGCCAATCAAACAATCTTTGCTCTCGCCAATAGCAAATCCCCTATGGCCGAATAAACGAGAAATGTGCCAATGGTTCGAACCATTAGACTTTCTTCGCTAAGTACAATATTCCTATGCTCGATAAACTCCGAGACTAGTTTTTCCGTTTCGTCCCATATATAATCCAACTATGACTCCAGGAATTCCAATTCCAAATTCCACCTCGGGTGTGTTTGTCGTGTTTGTCTGGTAATTTAGTTATTTTTAATATCACGTTCTCGATGTGTAATATTCCGTTGAATTGATAGATCAGAATAAATTGACAATCTGTACAGAATATTGTACATTAAGTACATGAACACTCTCACTCTCACCCAAATGCGCACCAATTTGCCCTCCCTCGTGGCAAAAGTGGCCGACAACCTCGAACGTTTTGTCGTAACCGTATCTGGTGAACCTCGCGCCATCCTTGTTAGTGCCGACGAGCTTGCTTCACTCGAAGAAACCGCCGAAGTCATGTCTAGCGTAGATATCAAAGCCCTGCGCCGTGGTATTTCCCAAGCCAAAAAACGCCAAGGGATCGCTCTCTCAGATCTCTAACCTATGTATACAGTCTTTCTCACCCCTCAGTCCCAAAAAGATTATAAAAAACTTCCGCTAGCCGAACAAAAGAAAATCAAAAAACGTCTGACCCTCCTAGAAATCGACCTTCATGCCGGTAAAAAGCTCACCGGGAAACTGAAAGAAGTCTACTCTCTTCGCGCCTGGCCATACCGTATCCTCTATATCCTTCAGGGTAAAGAAGTCTGGGTGACCCACATCGCTCACCGCCAAGGAGTGTATAAATAATCGTATGGACAGCTTCATGGACAAACAATATCCCAAAATCGTCGTCGGCTGCTTTATCCTCAATGCTCAAAACGAAATTCTCCTCGTCAAGTCGTACAAATGGCCGGGCAAATGGGTCGTGATGGGTGGTCACATCGAGCTAGGGGAGACCATTGCGCACACCGTCGAACGCGAGGCCAAAGAGGAGGTCGGACTCGATGTCAAATTTATCCGCGTCATCGAAGTTGCCGAATTTGTTTTCTCTCCCGACTTTCACTCCAAAAAGCACTTTGTCGGCCTCCAATCCGAGTGTAAATTAATCGGTGACCCCATGCCAAAGATCGATCACGACGAGATCCAAGAAGCTCGCTGGTTCCCACTCTCTAAGGCAATCAAACTCGAAAACATTCTCCCCGTCACCCGTAACACCATCAGTAAAATGTTGGCCAGTAAATAATTCGATGGTTCGAACCATTAGACTTTCTTCGCTTAGTACAATATTCCTATGCTCGATAAACTTCGAGACTAGTTTTTACCTTTCGACCTATATATAATCCAACTATGACCAAAGTATTTAATGAGAGGGAAATGTTAAGAGTAGCCCAGGAAAGACAGGATTTCCATTGCAAAATAGTCGATCATCCTCTAGTACGCGCGACACTCGCAGTTATGCGAGACAAAAATACTGATACGGCCGATTTTTCCGCCGCTGTTCAGATGCTTACTTATCATCTGATTTTTGCTGCCACCGGAGACCTGCAAGAAAAAACAGTAAAGATCGAAACCCCTCTTGCAAAAATGGAAGCCTATGATCTTGCCTCCAATATCGTTCTTGTCCCCATTCTCCGTTCTGGTGTGGGTATGCTCGATCCAGCTCGCGCAATCTTTCCCAGTGCTCCCGTGTTAGCTGTTGGAGTAAAACGCGACGAAAAAACTGCTGAGCCTTTTTGGTATCGCGACCTTGATCAACTAAATGATCTTAATGGCGGCAATGGATCAGTTTTTCTCATTCTCGATCCCATGCTGGCAACGGGTGGCTCCGCCATCCTTGTTGCTGCTAGGATCAAAGAATACTATTCTCAGAGTCAAATTAAAATGGTTGCGATGATTTCTGCACCAGAGGGAATTCAATCACTCAACAAAGATTTCCCTGACATTCAAATCACCACTGCTGCCGTCGATGACCACCTCAACAGGAAGGCTTACATAGTACCCGGTCTCGGTGATGCTGGTGATCGCCAGTTTGGTACTCTTTAGCACTCGATCTTGTTTACTGCTGAAGCTCGTTCTATAATGTCTCACATGGCATCCAAACGTGATTATTACGAAATCTTGGGCGTAACTAGATCCGCTAGCGACTCCGAGCTCAAGTCCGCTTACCGTAAACTGGCCCTCAAGTGGCACCCCGACCGCAATAAAGAATCGGGGGCTGAGGGGAAGTTCAAAGAAATCAACGAAGCCTACGAGGTCTTGAGTAACAAGGAGAAAAAGGCCAAGTATGACCAGTTCGGTCACGCGGCCTTTGATCCCTCCGCTGGCTTTGGTGGCGGCCAGGGTGGCGGGAGCTACCGCCAGGGTCCCTTTACCTATACTTATAGTACCGGTGGTGGCTTCGAGGATCTCTTTGGCGGCCAGGGTCAGGGTTTCTCCGATCCCTTTAATATTTTCGAGTCATTCTTTGGCGGTCAAAATCCTTTTGGCGGGCAGTACCAGCCAAAGCCCCACTACTCCATGACCATCGACTTTATGGAGGCGGTTATGGGGGCTGAAAAATCCTTTGTTCACCAGGGGAAGCGTTACACCGTCAAAATCCCAGAGGGAGCCGACGACGGCACTCGCATGCGCTACTCCGAGTTTGACGTGTCTCTAAACGTCAAGCCCCACAAAATCTTCCGCCGGGAGGGTAGCGACGTCTTTATCTACCACGAAATCCCCCTCGCCCTAGCCATACTCGGTGGCGACACCACTATCCCCACGCTCGACGGCGAGCTAGTTATAAAAATTCGCGAAGGTACCCAGCCCAGTACTACCATCCGTTTGTCTGGGAAAGGAATTAAACATTTGCGTAGCAGCAGCCGGGGTGACTTTTACATCAAACTCAAAGTCATGCTCCCAGAGAAACTGAGCCACCGTGCCCGCGAGCTTGTACACGAGCTTCAAAATGAGTTAGTATA
Source organism: bacterium (assembly GCA_043827085.1). Lineage (GTDB taxonomy): Bacteria > Patescibacteriota > Microgenomatia > UBA1400 > UBA12108 > CAJAUT01. The sequence goes on from JBDRPO010000016.1 coordinate 4,201, forward strand.
GAACTCATGCTGGGCGATACCGAAATTCAACCATCAGAAATTACACCCACTCCTCTGCAAGTCGGGAGCGAGAGTTCTCAAGAAATCCCTCCAGTCTACATCCCCCGTAAAAAATCTCCCCTAGGCCTCATTCTTTTAGGCTTTTTTCTGGTTGTTTTCCTCTCTGGTGTGTTTGGAGTTGTTTACTTCAAAGCCAAGTTTAGCGCTTCCTCTCCATCGCCATCTCCTTCCCCAACTACAGTTTTAGTGTCGGCAGAGCCGACTATTGAGCCCACCCCCACTCCTTCCGCTACTCCCAAAACCAATATCATGCCAGTCTCCGCTATTAAAATCACCACTTCGCCCACTCCTACTCCTACTCCCGAACCGAGTCTCGACATTCGTTTTGGTAATCCTTCCGTCAGTATCAAACAAACTATTGACGAGGGCTTGGGCGACGGTCGTGTCATCAACCGCGAATATTCTTCTATTCAAGTAGGAGAGTTTGACGAAGTCCCAAGTCGCTTCTCGCCTCGTGTCACTGTCTGTTTTCACATGGTCGCAAACGTCGAAGTTCCCGGGAAAGATATTAAATACAGTCTCTCCGTCGATGACAAAATCAAACTCGAAGATAACATGTCTTGGATCGACAAGTTTGAACCTGGTCGTATCTACGACTGGTGCCACGATGTCACAACCGACATTGGCCATCATACCGCCAAACTTTTGCTTAATCCCGCCAAATCGGTCAAAGAATTTAATTATGTCAATGATTTGGCGCGCCTCGAATGGGTCAACCTCGCTGACAAAATCGCCCCCAACTTTACCATCGGAGGCCCTTTCGACTGGGGCGACGAAGGAACCTGCTTTGTCACCTACACTCCCTCTGACAACGTCAATACCGTCACCGAGCTCAAAATCGAGCAGAAAGTCGATAGTGATGCCTGGTCATCCCTCGTCGATGGGAAATACTGCTTCAAAGGCGCAAGCGGGAGTACCCATACCTACGTCGTTCGGATGACTGACGTTCGCGGCAACATAAACGAACAAAACAAATCATTTAACCTATTTTAGGAGATCAACATGAAAAAATTACTCTTCCTACTAGGGTCTAGCATCTGGTTTCTGAATTCTAGCATCCCTCTAGCCCATGCCGACTGGCTCATTGACCGCTCCGGGACTCTTGTTCAGATCAATGGATCTGTCTTAGGCGATGAGACTCCCGACACGACCAATACCACAGCTCGTCAAAAACTGGAACAACAAACAAGCCAAAGAGCAAGCATCCAAGCCAAAACCGGCCAAACTTCTACCCTTGATCTCCACACAGGTAACGGCAAACTAGAATTAAATCAAGAGATCAGGCCAACCACTGGTCCAGCCGTCAGACGCCCTCCACTCGCGATCAAAGAAGGGGAATCCCTCTATGTTGAACAAGAAGATGGAGTTAAAGCACGGATCAACGCCACGAAAGATGGTCGCATGGAGCTGACCAAAAATCGTATCAAAACCAACTCAGAATTTCAGTTTAAAGTTGGTGAGAAAAACGAGATTTCAGTTACTCTCCCCAACGGTAAAGAGAGAGAAGTCACCCTCCCTGACCAAGCACTTGCCAATCTTATTTCTCGAGGCATCCTTACTGCTACCGATGGAGTGGGTGGTACAACCGACTATGAACTCACAGCTGGTACCAACGGCGAACCCGTTTATCCCGTTGAGGGCAAAGTTGAGAAAAAACTTTTCGGTCTTCCATTCCTCAAATATCAATTTGCCCAAAAGCTCGAAGTTGCCGCGAGTACTAGTGAGGACGGCACCATCCAAGCGGGTGACATTGTCGAGTCACAAAGCCAAGAAACCTCTCCCTGGCGCCGCTTACTAGAAAGATTATCTCGTTAATTAGGAGGACACTATGAAAAAATATCTCATCTTCACAATTATCACTCTGCTATCTGGAATCTGGCTTCTGACATCTAACGTCCACGCTCAGGGAGCCGAAAACATTACCAAGCGCCGCCCCGACCACTCTCCCCTTGGAGCCGAAATCCAAGAAATCAAACAAGAACGACAACAAATTAGAAATCAAGTCGCCGAAAACCACGCGAACCGTCTCGAGAAACGTTTTACTGCCTACGCCGCTCGTTTTGACAATATCACTTCTCGTTTCCAAAAACGGTTGGGTACCCTTAACACGGCAGGCAAAGATGTAACAAACATTCAAACCAAGCTCGAAGCCGTCAAAATTAAGCTTGTCGAGGCCAAAGAAAAGGGTGTCGAAGCCGTTGCCGCTTTTCGGGCCATTGACCCTACCAAGTTTTCCGAGATGAAAGCCGAGCGTTTGGCTGCCCGCGATCTGGCAGTTACCGCCAGGAAGCTTTTTATCGAGACCCACACTCTCCTTAAAGACGCGCTTCATACTCTAAAAACTATTAGTAAGCCAGCTTTACCAGCTGCCGAGGAGGCCCTATGATCAAAAAACTTGCTCTTCTTAGTATCTCCGCTCTCTTACTCAGTGGTTGCACTCTCGGTAACTCTCTCAAGACTAGTGATGCGGCCCAAGACTCACTGCCAGAAGCTGTCATGACTTCTCCTACTCCTACCACTGTTCCTGATCCAGAGCTCCAGGAGATGCCATCTACTTCGACCACCACCGACGAAACCAGTCTCGAAACCGACATTAATAACACTAAAATCTTGGACGAAGACTTCTCCGACCTGGAGTAAGTCATTCTGTCATAGTCAAAGATTGAAGGGAGTGCTATAATCCCTTCTGTTGTAGTGTAGATGAGCAGAGGTGGGGTGACCCACCTTTTTTTGCACTAGACGATAAATATCAAAATTCGGAGGAATTATGAGTCAACTCAAATCAGAATTTATGCTCGCTCTTAATCAAATCTGTGCCGAGCGCGGCATTGATCCCAAGGTTGTGATCGAAGCCATCAAGCAAGCCATTTTAGCTGCTCTCAAACGTGATCTTGGGATCGAAGATGAAGTAGAGCTAGAAGGATATGTTGTCAATGTCAATGAAGAGACCGGTGCTATCGAGGTTCTCAAGGATGGCAAGGATGCCACCCCCGCAGGATTCGGTCGGATTGCCGCCCAGGTTGCCAAACAAGTCATCATGCAAAGGGTGAGAGAAGCCGAAAAGGACGCAATCATCGGCGAGTACGAAGGAAAAATCGGCACCATGGTGACTGGCATGATCCTCCGCTTCGACGGCCCGAATGTTGTCGTTGATATTGGTCGTGGTCAAGCCATCATGCCGCCCGCAGAAGCAATCCCCAATGAATTTTATCGCCTCAATCAGCGAATTGCCGTCTTTATCAAAGAAATCCGCGAAACATATAAAGGTAAAGCTATCATCGTGAGTCGGAGCGCACCCGAGCTTGTTAAAGAGCTCTTTAGTCGCGAAGTCCCCGAGGTAGGTTCTGGTGCCGTCGAGATTGTCGCGCTCGCCCGCGAAGCCGGGCATAGAACCAAGCTCGCCGTCAAAAGCACTCAAGACGGGGTTGATCCCGTCGGTTCCTGTGTCGGCCAAAAAGGTATCCGCGTCCAGGCCGTTATCAACGAACTCAACGGCGAGAAAGTCGATATCATTGAATCCACCAAAGATCTCAAAGAATATATCGGTAACGCGCTAGCCCCAGCCGAAGGCCTGAAAGTCGAGATTGACGAGAAAACCAGGAAAACCACGATCACCGTTCCCGACGATCAGCTTAGTTTAGCAATCGGCAAGGGCGGCCAAAATGCGCGCCTCGCTGCCAAGCTCACCGGCTACAAAATCGACATTAAGGGTGAAGAGGGGAAGAAAGTCACCCTTTCCACCTCAGGTGACGAACAGTTCGAAATCGACGCCCTTGGATTGTCCAGTAAGCTCCGAAACACGCTGATTGACATGCAGATCACAACTGTCACTGCTCTCGAAGCCAAACTCGAAGAAGTCAAACCAGTCTTTGCCGAGCTTGATATCCGTGGTCCTGAAGAAACCGAAAAAGCTATCGCTCGCTGGTACAAAAAACAAAACATGGCCAAAGAAGAACTCGAAAAAATGGCTCGCTACCAGGCAGAGCGCGAAGCCGAGAATAAATAGACTCCAGACTCTAGACACTAGAATCTAGTATCTAATGTTTAACATCTCCGGAAAGGAGTGGAAAATGACGAAAACTAAGTTAGAAACAAAAATAACTCAGCAAGCGCGTCCACCTATTGTGGCCATTCTCGGTCATGTCGATCACGGCAAAACCACCCTCCTCGACTACATTCGAACCACCAAAGTGGCCGACCGTGAGGAGGGCGGCATCACCCAAAGTATTGGTGCCTATCAAGCTTCATATAAAGACAAACTGATTACTTTTATTGATACCCCTGGTCATGCCGCTTTTTCACGCATGCGCAGTCGCGGAGCAGGAATCGCCGACATTGTAGTGTTGGTAGTTGCCGGGGACGACAGTGTCCAACCCCAAACCATCGAATCCATCAAACACATCAAATCTACCGGAATCCCATATATCGTCGCCATTAATAAAATCGACAAACCAGATGCAAATATCGAAGTAGTCAAAGCCAAGTTAACTGAGCATGAAGTTTTTGTCGAAGGTTATGGTGGCAACGTTCCCTTTGTCACTATCTCAGGCAAAACGGGCAAGGGTGTAGACACTCTTCTCGAAACTATTCTCTTATTAGCCGAACTCGAAGAGTTGTCTCTTGAGTCAGATGCAGATCTCAAAGCCCCCATCATCGAAGCCAAACTCGATCCCAAAAAAGGCGCCTTGGTCTCGGTCATTGTAAAATCGGGTACGCTTCATGTTGGCGATTTAGTGGGTACCGAAACGGCCAGCTGCAAAGTCCGCGCTCTTTTTAACGACCTCGGAGTCATGATTACTTCCGCCACCCCTGGTATGCCCGCCCAAATTCTCGGTTTTTCCAAGCTTCCTCAGGTTGGCGAAATTGTCGTTCCTGCGCTCAAAGGTTCCGAACTTCCAAAGAGTTCGGAGCCCCTCGCGATAGCTCCTATACTAGATCCCTCCGCCAAACGCCTCAATCTAATTGTAAAAGCCGACACCGCCGGCTCACTCGAGGCCATTCTCGGCAGCTTCAGCTCCGACGTCAACATCGTGAGCTCAAGTACTGGCGATATTAACGAAAGTGATGTACTCCTGGCAGAGACCACCTCTTCCATCATCCTTGGTTTCAACTCGCGTGTGAGCGGGAGTGTCCAAAAGCTTGCCGAAACCGAGGAAGTAGTTATCAAAACCCATAAAATTATTTATGAACTCCTCGAGTATATCGAAAAAAAGGTTCTCAAACTCATGGAACCAACCATCGACGAGGATGAGGTTGGAATAGGGACAATCATTAAAGTTTTTGAAATCAATGGTGATCAAATTGCTGGTATCAAAGTTGGATCTGGTCGGTTTGAAGTAGGCGACACTGTCCATCTTAGGCGCGGTGAAACCACCAAAGATGCCAGAGTCAAAAGTATCCGGATCGGTAAAGAGGAAATCAAGAAAGTCGAGGCCGGTAAAGAATGTGGCATTTTCCTCTTCCCCAATCTTGACTTAAAGGAAAAAGACGCTATAATAGCCTATAAGAAAAAGATTGACGACTTATGAACGACCAACTACAGGCACTAAAAACCAAGTTGGGGACAGCACAAACTGTCCTTTTAACTATTCCCGAAAACCCCAGTCAAGACATCGTAGCTGCTTCGCTTGCCATGTATCTCTCCCTCAAGCAAAGCGGCAAATCAACTTCCATTGTCGCGGGGAGCTCTCCTGTTGTCCGCGACTCGCATCTAGTTGGTCTAAACAAAATTACTTCTGATATTGGCGGGGAAAATTTAGTCATTACCCTCGATGTCCCCGAAAATACGATCGACAAAGTTACAAGTAATACCGAGGGTGGCCATCTCAATTTGATAGTGAATCCAGCGAAAGGTGTTCCACCCCTTAAACCCGAGAATGTGAAATTTACCCATTCTGGCGCCGCCGCTGACCTAGTTATCGTTCTGGGTGCAGCCGACCTCAAAGATGTAGGCGCCCTCGCCGAGAAAGAAAATGAATTATTTGCTCAAGATCGCTTAGTCAATCTAAGTAACCAAGTCGGCTCCTTCGGGGGGGTCAACATTACCGACCCCAGCTCAAGTTGCTCTGAACTCGTGACCGCGCTTCTCAAAGAACTGGCGCTCCCCCTAGACATCGATATTGCCAACAACTTGATGCGCGGTATCGAAGACGCAACAAGTGGCTTGAGCTCCCCAAACATGACCGCCGATACTTTTGAGGCTTTGGCAGTCTTATATCGCACCGGCGCCCGTCGCCAGACTCAGACTATTCCCGCTGCCCAGGCCAAGATTGTGGCCGACATGCCAATAGTTGATAATAATTCCGCTCCCAAAGAAGACTGGACCAAACCCAAAATCTTCAAGAGCAGCGCTTCCAACTAACCTTTCCCATTGTCATATCTTCTCATATCCGTTATAATCCACCCCTAGCTATGCTAAAAGCCGACAATAAAACAACCATTATTAAAAAATTTGCAACTACGAAAGGAGACACTGGTTCTCCCGAGGTACAGATTGCCCTCTTAACTGAGCGCATCAAGGAGCTCACCGAGCACTTGAAGCTTCACAAAAAGGACAATCATTCTCGTCGTGGACTCCTCAAAATGGTGTCCAAGCGTCGTCGTCTTCTCAACTACCTAAGAAGTAGCGTCGAAGATAGGTATCGGACGATCGTCAAGAGTCTCAACCTCTCGAAATAAACCAGTTAAATATCTCATGACCAAAACTACATCAGTGACCATCCAGGTCGGTGGACGTGATCTCAAATTAGAATACGGTAAGTTTTCCGAGCAAGCCAATGCCGCGATCCTCGTTACCTACGGCGAGACCATGGTCCATGTCACGACCGTGATGGGCAAATCCGACACGACGCTCTCTTATTTCCCCCTCTCCGTTGATTTCGCCGAAAAGCTCTATGCCGGTGGCAAAATCAAAGGCAGCCGCTGGGTCAAGCGCGATGGCAGACCTAGTGACGAAGCTATCCTCAAAGGCCGCATTATCGACCGCTCCATCCGTCCCCTGTTCCCCAAGGCCGTCAAACGTGACGTCCAAGTCATCGCCACCGTCCTCTCCGCCGATGGCGAGAACGACGCCGACATGCCAGGACTCGTCGCCACCTCCACTGCCTTGACCGTCTCCGATATCCCCTGGGAAGGCCCGATCGCCGGCGTCCGCGTGGGTATGATTGAAGGGGAATACGTCGTCAATCCCACCTATGAACAACGCAAAACTTCCAAGCTAGACCTTGTGGTCACGGGTTCCGAGGGTGCGATCGTCATGGTCGAAGCAGGAGCTAATGAAGTTACAGAAGAAGAGACCTTAAAAGCCATGCAATTTGGGCACGTTGAAATCAAAAAAATTGTCGCGACCATCCTAGATCTCCAGAAAAAAATCGGTAAAACCAAACAAGAATTTACCGAGGTCGAGACTATTTCCGTTGAACTCCGTACTGAAATCAGTAAAAAGATTCGCGTTGACCTCAAAAAACGCCTCGGATACCCAGGATGTGAAGATGGTCTAGTCGAAAGTTTTGTCGATGCCATCAAAGATGGCTACGCGGAGAAGCTCGACGCCAAACAACTAGGCGAAATCATCCACGATGTCTTGGCCGAAGAAACTCGTGCCATGACTATCGAAGATGAAAAACGCGTGGATGGCCGCAAACTGACTGTAATCCGCCCGCTCGAAGCCGAAGTAGATATCCTTCCTCGCCCGCACGGCTCAGCCATGTTCAAGCGTGGTCAAACCCAAGTTCTCTCGATTGCGACGCTTGGTGCCCCATCTCTTGGTCAGATCCTCGAGACCATGGAATCAGAAACCGTCAAACACTACATTCACCACTACGCCATGCCCCCTTACGCTTCCGGCGAAACCGGTCGCTTTGGCGCTCCGGGGAGGCGCGAGATCGGTCACGGTGCTCTCGCTGAGCGCGCGATCATGCCTATGCTACCCGCCGAGATCGCCTTTCCCTACACGATCCAAGTCGTCTCCGAAGTCATGAGTAGCAACGGCTCGACAAGTCAAGCCTCAGTCTGCGGCTCGTGTATGGCCCTCATGGCCGCGGGTGTCCCCCTCAAAAAACCCGTCGCAGGTATTGCCATGGGACTCATGACTGACGGCAAAAAATCCGTCGTCCTGACAGATATTGCCGGTATCGAAGATCACGTCGGTGACATGGACTTTAAAGTTGCCGGAACCCGCGACGGTATTACCGCCCTCCAAATGGATATCAAGGTCAAAGGTATTTCTTTTGCAGTCTTGGAAAAAGCCTTAGCTCAAGCCAAAGTAGCACGGCTTGAGATCATGGAAGTTATGCTCAAGGCTATTCCCGAGCCCAGGAAAGAATTAAGTAAATACGCCCCCAAGATCATCCAGTTCGAGATCCCAACTGACAAAATAGGGGAAGTCATCGGTCCAGGAGGCAAAAACATCAAACTCATCATGAGTGAGACTGGTGCTGATGTTGATATCGATGATTCAACTGGTGTTGGTAAAGTTACCGTTTCCGGCGTTGATCCTGTTAGTATGGACAAAGCCGTCACTTGGATCAAAGGTATGACGCACGTTGCCGAGCCCGGCGAAGAATACGACGGGAAGGTTATCCGTGTCGAAGGCTATGGTTGCTTTGTCGAATTCTTGCCAGGCAAACAAGGATTAGTTCACGTTTCCCGCATGTCCAAAGACTTCGTCCAGGACGCAGCCTCTCTAGTCAAAGAGGGGGATATTGTTCACGTTTGGGTCAAGGGAGTTGACGACATGGGTCGAACCGACTTATCAATGATTCCCCTGTCAGAGCTCAAACCAGACACTCCTCGCGAGTCTCGCGGTGGTTTTAATGGCGGAGATCGCGGTGGATTCCGACCACGCGGCAACGATCGTGGTGGCGACCGCGGTGGCTTCCGTCCCCGCCGCTAGGTCATGGACGTGTGTTAACATAGAAGCATGTCAGAAGAAATAGCATCACCCTCCGCCCAGGATGTTGTGCCAAACGTCGATTCTGCTCCCCCCACTATTGAGGCTACGTTCTCTCACAAGAAACCTCCCAAAATTCTCTATCTCGCCGGTGGCGTCGCTGTCATTCTCTTGACTCTTGGCCTTGGAATTAGCTTTTTCGGACGTAAATCTGCCACCACCTCCCCTAGTAACTCCGGCTCTTCTTCCGCTGCCACCGACACTACCGGCTTCGTTCCCTACACTAACACTCCCCATTTTTATACCCTCAGCCTCCCCCCTAGTTGGGTAGTAGTCGAGACTTCCCCAGACCAAATGGATAGTCTCATCGTCCAAACAGACGCCCAGGCTCTCCTTGAAATTAAAAGTTATAAAGCCCCGGGGGGTAGCCTTGACGAATCAGTCTCAACTCTCCAAGATGGTCGGACAGCTGGGAAAACCAAAGCCGTCAAAGTCGGCGTTTACGACGGTGTCGAAAGGAATGAATCTTGGGCCAAAACCGGCCTCCAACCAATCGTAACCTACTCTCAAATTCAAGATAAAATGTATGTTTTTTCCCTCCTGCCCTCATCCGGCAAAAACGCCATTGTGAGTGAAAGCTTACTCCGCGACTACCGGAGTGTCCTCTCCACTTTCACGCTCACCTCAACAATTGGTCTCGGCAAGGATTGGAAAGAATATGTGAGCTCCAAAGTCGAGGGCCTTGTCTATCCTGCATTTAGTTTTACCCACCCCCAATCTTGGGCTGTCACCGAAAAATCTGAAAATAAAAACCTCGTAATCAGTATCTACCGCAACAACTACGAAATCAGTATCACCCAAGCCGTAGTTGGCGACGCCATCTGTCTCTTCAAAGACAGTCCAGATTTTCAAGGCAGTTCCGGTGACCTTCGCGGGAAAGACTACACTGAGTTTACAACTAGTGATGGGGGAGTCATGCGCCGCTACTTTAACCAAAATCAAGGTGATAAATCAACCTTCTTCTTTTGTCAAAAACAAACCGAATCCCCTTACTTCGCGACTCCAACCGAGATTGGTGGCATCGTCTACTACGTCCCAGCCAAGTATGATTATCTTATTGTGAAAGAAATGGATGAAATCATCAAAACACTCACACCGTCTGTAGCCAGCTCTAGCGCCGAAACGCCATGAAGCCCCGCTTGCTCGTGACCATCATTTTCTCTCTTTCACTCACCGTTCTATCGTGTTTCCTAACGTACAAAGTTTTCTCTGCCTACCAAAATGATACTCAGGGAGTAGACGACAACCCCGCGATCACGCTTCTGTTCCCCGACCAAGAATATACAATTTTTGCTCGCGATCTAGATAGAGAAGAAGGAGAGCTCGTCATTCCCACTCTCGACTCAACCGCCCCCCAAATCACCTACAATTCCCATGAAGGAATCCTCGAATCAATCTCTTCTCCTAAGGATTATGTCATAGACGTCAAAAAATTACGCACCTCTATTAGCCTGTACGATATTTACTCGCCGATCGCCTTTACCCCCAACTACGAAATTCGTGATCGCTACACCACCAACCTTAAAGATTATAATCTTCACCTCAACCAAACCTACAGTACACCCTTAAGCGTCAGTCTCAAAGATGGATCCAAACTAACGGACATTACCCTGAGTCCCGACTTTCTTCGCTCCCTCCTCAAGCCAGTTTCAACTGACATAAACCACCCACTAGAAATCGATCAACAGCTTCTCCTCAGTTATCTCAAACCCAAGCTTACTCCCAAACAAAAAGAATATTTTAATCCCCAGATTGCCTATCAAAACACCAAAAACGCCCTTAACTCTCGCTTTAGCCTCAACTATACCCCCACCGTTTTAGGAGTAGACGATGGCCCGAGCAGTAGTGGTGAGCTCGCAGGGCGCTACCTCGAAATTGATCTTTCCCAACAAAAAATGTATTTCTTTATCGGCGGCTCGCTCTATAAGACGTACCAAATCTCAACCGGCGGGGAATACGAAACGCCGGTAGGGGAATTTCATATCTTAAATAAAGAACCCAAAGCTTTCTCGACCATTTACAACGTCTGGATGTCATACTGGATGGCGTTTAAATATGCTGGCGACGTCGGCGCTTACCTCGGTCTCCACGAGATCGCCTACGACGTAGACGCAGGAGGTAAACCATTTTACAAACACGGCTACTATATAGGTGACAAAATGACTGGTGGCTGTGTCGCCATGGAACCCAAAGATAGTCGCGAAATATATAACCTCGCCTACATCGGCATGCTCATCCGCATCATTCCCTAAATGCTTGTCCCTCCGTAGCTTTAAGTGAAGTGGGATGCTACCATTAGACTATGTCCGACATTCAAGAAAATCAGTTTTCCGAGGAGTTAGTCAAACTCAAATCTCTTGTAGACAACACCAAACTCCCCGAAGATTTAAAGGGAAAAGCTGATGAAATGCTCTCCCGCCTAAATCGCATGGTCAATACCGGCGTCTATAGCGCCGAGTACGATCGCTCCGCCCATTACATCCAGTGGATTACCTCTCTCCCTTGGGGGACGTATACAACCGACAAGCTCGACATCGTCGCGGCCCAGCAAGATATGAATAGAACTCACTACGGCATGTTTGAGCCCAAAGACCGCATTCTCGAATACTTAGCAACCATCAAGCTCCGCATGGAACAGGGCGGAGAAAAGGTGGTTCGCGCTCCCGCCATCTTCCTCGTCGGTCTGGTCGGTACCGGTAAAACCACCTTTGCCTACACTCTTGCCGAGACGATGGGACGAAAATTTGCCCGTATTCCTTTTGGTGGCTTAGGGAGCGCTCGCGACCTCCGCGGGAAATCAAGATTATTTGCCGAAGCCGAGCCAGGCGCGATTGTCAAAGCCATCCGGGAATCTGGCTCCTGGAATCCCATTATCCTCCTTGATGAAATAGATCGGGTAGGCGCCGAGGAGCGCGCTGACATCATGGGCGTCTTGGTCGAGCTTTTAGACTCCACCCAAAACAATCGCTTCCTCGATCACTATCTCGATTATCCGATCGACCTCTCACAAATCTTATTTATCGCAACCGCCAACAACACGACCAATGTAGCAACAGCCGTCCTCGACCGTTTGGAACTGATCCAAATGCCGTCCTATACCGACGAAGAAAAAATCCACATCTCCCGCGAATTCTTGCTCCCCAAAGCTTTAAAAGACGCAGGTCTTTTATCCACTCAACTCTCAATCGACGAAGCTGTCTGGCCAGTCGTGGCGCGCCCCCTTGGTTACGACGCCGGTATCCGTACCCTCCAGCGTACGATTGGTGCCTTGACTCGCCGCGTGGCTCGCGAGATTGTTGAAGGCAAAACAAAGCAAGTTGTTGTAAACATGGACAACTACAAAAAATACATGACCGCCTACTAAAGGGTATGGAAGTCAAAATTGAACCCAGTTGGAAGAAAGTTCTCGAACCAGAATTTTCCACAGATTACTTTGTACGCCTCGCGGACTTTGTCAAGTCAGAGTATCAGATCGCAACCGTCTATCCTCCCGCCAAATTTATTTTTCGTGCCTTTGAACTCACTCCATTTGACGCTGTGAAAGTGGTCATCCTTGGCCAAGACCCCTATCACGGTCGGGGACAAGCCAATGGATTGTGTTTTGCGGTAGGTAGGGGTATGGCTCTCCCGCCCTCCCTCCAAAATATTTACAAGGAAATTGAAAGTGATCTCGGGGAGAAACCGCACTCAAAGAGTGGCGATCTCGAAGCCTGGGCGAAACAGGGCGTCTTACTACTCAACGCCACCTTAACCGTGAAAGAAAGTAGTCCAGGTTCGCACCAAAACATCGGCTGGGAACAATTTACCGATGCCGCAATTAAGCTCCTGTCCGAAAAAAAAGAAAATCTCGTGTTTATCCTCTGGGGAACCTACGCGCAAAAAAAAGGGACCGTGATCGACTCGACCAAACACTTAGTCATCAAGTCGCCTCATCCCTCCCCGTTCTCCGCCTACAATGGTTTCTTTGGCTCCCGTCCGTTCTCCAAATGTAACGAATACTTGTTTAGCCATGGCGAGTTACCGATCGCGTGGTAATATGAAGAGGTATGAACCAAAACCCGACCAAATCAATTAAAATCGTCCCCTTAGGCGGCACCCCCAATGTCCACGATAACATGTACGTCTATGAGTCCGACAATGACATCTTTATCGTCGATTGCGGCATGGGCTTCCCCGACGAAGGAGTTTCCGGAATTGATCTGACAATCCCCGACATTACTTACCTGAAAGACAAACAAAGCAAAATCCGCGGCTTTGTTGTAACCCATGGCCACGAAGACCACATCGGCGGTTTCCCCTACATCATTCCCCAGCTTCGCGAGGGGATCCCCATCTATGCAAGCAAATTAACAGCAGGTTTCATCAAAGAAAAATTTAAGGAATTTCGCATTGATCCTCGCATTTTAAATGTCGTCAAAGATCGCCAGCCCATTATGCTAGGAGATTTCGAAGTCAAAATGATTCCGGTTACCCACTCTGTCCCAGACACCAAGCATTTGATAATCAAAACAGGGGTGGGGAATATCTATCACGGCTCCGACTTCAAGTTTGACTGGACTCCAGTAGGGCAAGATCTCCCCGACATCCAATCTATGACAAGAGCCGGCGCCGAGGGAGTGGTTCTACTATTGTCCGACTGCTTACGCTCCGAAAAACATGGATACTCACTGTCCGAGGCGATCGTCGAAGATTCCTTCGAGCGTGAATTCCGGGACGAACCAAACCGCGTCGTGGTCACAACCATGAGTAGTAACATCAGCCGTATTCAACAAGCCCTTTGGGTCGCGAAACGCAACAATCGCAAGGTTGCCTTTGTCGGCTTCTCGGTTGAAAGGAACGTCAAAGTTGCCACGGAACTAGGATTTTTGACCATCCCCCCCCGCATTGTAATTGATAAAAGGAAAATTCAAAGCCTTCCCAAAGACGAACAATGTTTAATCATCGCTGGTTCGCAAGGCCAAATGGGCTCCTCTCTAGAACGCATCGCCACAGGCGATCATCATACCGTCAAACTCGACCCCGGCGACAAGGTTGTTTTCTCCGCCGATCCTATCCCCGGCAACGAAAGTAATGTCTACCGCTTGATCGACCTCTTAAGTCGCCACGACATCAACGTCTCCTACTCTGACATCTCTTCCGACCTCCACGTCTCTGGTCACGCCTCCGCAATGGAGCTCATGATGCTCATGTCCATGTGCAAGCCCAAGTATGTCATGCCAACGGGCGGCACCTATCGTCATGCTATCCAGTACAGCAAGCTAGCCGTAGAAGTTGGTATCCCCAAAGACCATATTCTCTTGCCGGAAAATCAGACAATCATTATCGAACCAGGCGCTCTCGTCCACTTTGGCGAAACGATCGACTTAAAAAATGTCTACGTCGAATCCGGCATTGTGACTGAGGGAGATGAACACATCATGGACCGGAAAATGATGTTCCAGGAGGGAGTGGTAGTAGTTGTCCTTGGTAAATCCAAAGAGACTAGTAAACTAGAACTAGACATCATCCCCAAAGGTATTACGACCCCGATAGACCCCAAAATCTTAAGTCTTATCAAACAACAATTTGCTTCCAGCATGGGACAAGGAGACATTACCAGAGATAGGTTGTATAGTAAAGATAGGATATCCAAAGAGATTAGTCGCTTGTTTATTGAACATGTCGGCAAAAATCCTGTGGTTATCCCCATAATAATCGAGGGATAAATATGAGTCGTCGTCGAGGTAGGAGGAAAAATCCATTTAAATTAAAGATCAAAAAGGACATTGTCTATAGTATTGTCTCAGTCCTTTTTGGCACCCTCTCCCTCATCTGTCTCCTATCTTTCACCCGCCAGGGAGTCCTCCTCTCAACGGTTTACTCGATTATGTATCGTGCTTTCGGTTGGACCATGCTGGTTGTACCCTTCCTATTCCTCTGTATTAGCCTCATGATGACATCACTCAAATGGGCGCTCGCCTCGCCCTCTCTCCTTTTAGGTGGGACACTAGTATTCACCGGATTCCTCGGTCTCTCTCGTGCCGGTACACTGGGAGAAACCATCTTTAATTCGATCAGTATTTTCGTCACCAGTCCCGGTGCCGTGATCATCTATCTCGCCGTTAGCTTTATCGGCATTATGGTCTTGACAAACACTCCCCTCGAGGAATTTGTTCTGTGGATGGTTGGTGGCTTCCAAGCAATTCGCTCTGTCTTCCAAAATCACAAAACTGATAAAGGTAAAATCGTTCCCACCAAACTATTTAGCGGTGACAATCTCAAAACTAAAATTAACATCCCTGGATCCGAAGATGTAAAAGAAACTACCGAGGCTTCATCTCCCAAACCTCTCCTCAAACGCGATGTCGGACAGGACTTCGAATCACAGATTCATGCGGGAGCAAATCCTGACAGTACCACTAAAATCTGGAAATACCCACCACTTTCGCTCCTCTCAACTGACAAAGGCAGTAAAGCCGATCGCGGAGACATCAAAGAAAATGCTTCGATTATCGAGTCCAC
The DNA here is from genome assembly GCA_043827085.1 of bacterium. GTDB lineage: Bacteria > Patescibacteriota > Microgenomatia > UBA1400 > UBA12108 > CAJAUT01. The sequence goes on from JBDRPO010000016.1 coordinate 19,712, forward strand.
CCTGGACTCTTTTGGCATTCGCGCCAAAGTAGCCGAGGTTAATGGTGGTCCAGCCATCACCCAGTATGCGATCAAAATTGCCGAAGGCACCAAACTCAGTAAGATCAAAGCCCTCCAAACCGATTTAGCGCTGGCCCTAGCCGCCCCGACCGGCCAAATCCGGATTGAAGCCCCAATCCCAGGTCGAAACCTTGTTGGTATTGAGATCCCTAATAGGAGTCCCGAATACGTCACCCTCTACGAAATCATGAACCATCCCGACATGAAGAAGGAAAAATCGCGCCTCGCTGTGGGTCTTGGTCTTGGCGTCTCAGGTTTGCCAGCAATTGCCGACATCAAAAAAATGCCTCACGTCCTGGTTGCTGGTTCTACTGGTTCCGGTAAATCAGTTTGTATTAACGCCATCATCACGACGCTACTCATGCGAAATTCCCCTCAAGAATTGCGCTTTATTTTAGTAGACCCAAAACGAGTTGAATTGACTGGCTACAACGGCATCCCCCATCTTTTGACCCCCGTCATCACCGACACCGAGCGAGTTATCGCCGCTCTCCAATGGGCAACCAAAGAAATGGATAAACGCTACAAAATGTTTGCCGAAGTTGGAGCCAGAAATGTAGAGGATTACAACGAACAATCCGGCTTTACCGCCATGGAATACATTGTTATTGTGATCGACGAACTAGCCGACATCATGCTCACCGCTCCTAGTAAAGTCGAGGATTTGGTTGTGCGCCTGGCTCAAATGGCTCGCGCAACCGGCATCCACCTTGTGATCGCCACCCAGCGCCCGTCCGTTAACGTGATCACTGGCTTAATCAAGGCCAATATCCCAACCCGGATTGCCTTTAACGTCACCAGCATGATTGACTCTCGTGTCATCATCGATAGCCCAGGTGCCGAGAAACTCCTAGGCAAAGGCGATATGTTATTTGTTCCGCCCGACCGCCCACTCCCCACTCGCATTCAAGGTACTTATGTCACCAATAGCGAAATCAAAAAGCTCATTGATTTTCTAAAGGCCAATGGCGAAGAAGCCATTCACTATCAAGAAGAGGTGACCGAAAAATATCTAGGAGAAGAAGAAAATGCCGAAGGGAACACAGAGCGTGACCCATTGTTTGACGAAGCCGTCTCAGTCGTGATCAACGCTGGCAAAGCCAGCACCAGTTATCTCCAACGTAAAATGTCCTTGGGCTACAATCGTGCCGCCAAAATCATGGATCAGCTCGAACGCGCCGGCGTGATAGGACCGGCCGAAGGTATCAAGCCCCGCACCATTTTAGTGGCTAACCTCGAAGAGTTGAAAAGTCGCGAGGCAGCATGAAAACAGCAGGACAACTCCTTAAAGATAAACGTATCTTAAAAGAACTATCACTTATTGATGTCGCTAATAAAACCAAAATTAAACTCGAATATCTCTCGGCTATCGAAGAATCCAATTTTGCTGGTCTCCCTAGCTCCACTTTTGCCAAAGGATTTCTCAGAAATTATGCCAGCTTTCTTCATTTAAATCCCGACACCATTCTCGCTATGTTTAGACGCGACTTCACCGAAAACGATAAAGGCGAGATCATCCCGCGCGGTCTAATCACACCAATTGACGCAAAACCCAAGTTCTTTACAGTTGGGATCATCCTCACCACCACCGCAGCTATAGCTTTCTTGGGTTTTCTCGCTTTTCAACTTGTCTCCTGGTGGAGCTATCCAAAGCTCACCCTCCTTCAACCTCAAAATGGCGACACCTACGGTGAGAAGGTGACCTTTAAAGGCGTGACTGCTCCCGACGCCACAGTCAGTGTAGATGGCCAACAAGTCATCGTCGATCCAGCTGGTCAGTTTACCCTAGATCTTGTTTTTCCTGCTGGCACTCACTCAGTCATTATCAATTCAACTAATCGTCAAGGGAAGACTCGTCTCCTTGAGCGTACTTTTACTGTTTCCAAATAGTCCCTATGCCACACCAACCCGTCCTTTCCGCTATAGTTCCCTGTTAAATCATATCTCATCCATAAACCTGGGAGAACGCCAAGTCTCCCCTCTCTTATATCTATTAGGTAGTGAACTAACATTAGCCGGTGAAAGAATAATTCCTCACAAACTACTAGCCCAAAACCATCACCTCTTCCAAAATGGTGACTATTCTTTCGAAGTCGCCATTAATCGACTTTTATTTAACCAGTATCCTGTCTATCGCTTTCTTCTTCAGGGCGTTAGCCAAAGATATAAATTTTTCAAAATCGGCCCAGTGGGACTATATCAAGACCTGCTCGTTCATCTCCGACTTTGTCGCTTCCTCGGTATCCGTCAATATCTCTGGCAGTTTTGGTTTGGCCGCACTCACATCCCCCTCGTCAAATAGCAAATAGATGTGTTACCATATATCCATATGGATCTGCCCCAAATAATTTTGCTTATAGTTATTGTTATCGTCTCGGTTATCTTAGTTATTATTGGGATCCAGATAATTAGTCTTCTCAAAGACGCTAAAGTTGCTCTCAAAAAAACTGACCTTATCCTTGAAGATGTGGGTTTCCTCACTCGTTCGCTCACCCGCGGCTCCTCCACTCTCTCTCACATGTTCACTAGCCTCGAATCAGGGATGCAACTAGTTGGGATGGTGACCAAGCTCATCACCCCGAAATCAAAAAAGTAATATGACCGATTGCTCTTGCTCCAATCACTATGACAGTACCGGCTTCACCACCGGGCTCTTACTTGGTCTAGTGACAGGCGCCGCGAGTGCCCACTTTCTCCTGAATACTAATAAAGGCAAAGAACTCATAAATACCCTCAAAGAAAATGCCGGCGACGCCATGAAAGAACTAGGCGACAACCCTCAGCTCGCCGACAAAATTGCTGACCTCCAGAAGACCATGGACCAAGCCCGCGCCACCATCAACTCTGCCGCCGAAAAAGTAGCTGAAGTCACGGAAGACAAAAAACCCACTCCCAAAAAGAACTTCTTTCAAAGGATGGGCGCCTCCCTCGGGAAATAGGTTATAATTCTCCTCATGAAAGCTTCTGTTATCCGCGCTAAATATCTCGCCTTCTTTGCCGCCCGTGGTCACGCCGTGATTCCTGCTGCTCCGATTATCCCTCCAGACGATCCAACCACTCTCTTTACGAGTTCCGGTATGCAACAAATGGTGCCGTACCTCAAAGGGGAGAAGCACCCCATGGGCAATCGGATTGTCGATTCCCAACCTAGCTTCCGCAGTGATGACATCGAAGAGGTAGGTGACAATCGCCACACCTGCATGTTTGAGATGTTGGGGAATTGGAGCCTCGGCGATTACTTTAAGAAAGAACAATTACCCTGGGTTTGGGAGTTCTTCACTAAAGAATTAAACTTACCTCCAGACAAACTCTACGTTTCACTTTTTGAGGGTAATGAATTTGTTGCCAAAGATTTAGAATCATACGATATTTGGCGCAAGCTAGGTGTTGCCGAAGATCACATCTACTACTATCCGGGCAAAAAGAATTGGTGGAGTCGCGCAGGTACTCCCGATCAAATGCCAATTGGTGAAATCGGCGGCCCGACCAGCGAAATTTTCTACGAGTTTGATGAAGTCAAACACGATCCCAAATTTGGCGCAAAATGCCATCCCAACTGCGACTGCGGTCGCTTCCTTGAAATCGGTAACTCAGTTTTTATGGCCTATGAGAAAACCGAGGACGGTCTCAAACCCCTACCGACCCAAAACGTAGATTTTGGCGGTGGTCTCGAACGTTTGGCCGCCGCTAGCCAAAACACCCCCGACATCTTCATGACAGACATGTTTACTCCAATACTTCGAAGTATTGAAGAGTCCTCAGGCAAAAAATATGCGGGAGAGTTTATGTCTCCCATGCGCGTGATCGCCGATCACATGCGAGCTGCCGTCTTTATGATTGCCCAAGGATTGGAACCATCCAACAAACTCCAGGGATATATTCTCCGTCGACTTTTGCGCCGCGCCGCCATCCGTACCCACCGCCTCAACGCTGACGCCCAAAAGATTTTTACACAGTGTATCCCCGCCATCGTTGCAGAGTATGCCGAAGCTGGTTTTATTGACACAAATGTTAGTGCTAATGTTCTCTCTGTTGTCTCGCAAGAATTAACCAAATTCAATAAGGCCCTAGATCGCGGTCTCAAAGAAATCGAAAGTGCATTTCCTCCCACCATCGACGCCCAATTTGCTTTCAACTTGTATCAAAGTCTCGGTTTCCCCTTTGAAATTACCCGTGATTTGTTAGCCGAAAAAAATATCACTCTCGACCAAGCTGAGTTTGATGCCATCTTTGCCAAACACAAAGAGGGGAGTCGTACGGCCTCCGCCGGGATGTTTAAGGGTGGCCTCGCCGACCAGTCGGAAATCACGACCAAATATCACACCGCTACCCACTTACTTCACCAAGCCCTACATGATGTTTTAGGCAATGAGGTGAGTCAGGCTGGTAGTAACATCACAAGCGAACGTTTGCGCTTTGACTATACATACAATGGTAAACCCACTCCCGAGCAACTTGCAAAGATTAGTCAAATCATGAACGATAAAATCACCGCTGACCTTCCTGTCAGGAAAACTATCGAGGATAAAGATGCTGCTATCCAGTCCGGTGCCCGCGCCTTCTTTGCTGAGAAATACCCCGACAAAGTTAGCGTTTACTCGATCGGCGACTACTCTCGCGAACTCTGTGGTGGTCCCCACGTTGAACGCACTGGCGAGATTGGGAAAATCGAAGTCTATAAAGATGAAGCTCTTGGCTCCGGTAAGCGCCGCCTTTACGCCAAACTTGCTCTGTAAATTTGTGCTATCCTAGAGGTATGGAATTAGGCAATCTTTTGGGAAAGCTCAAGAGTAAAGAAAAAGAAGAGCCCAAGAAATTTCTTGCGCTTGTTTTAACCGACGAAATTGTTCAAGCCGCTGTCTGGCACGTCGTGAATGGTACTACTGAAATTGTCGCAACTGGTTCTCCCGTCGAGTGGGACGGCGACACGGGTACAACCACCGAGCTCGTAACTGCCGTTGATGCAACTATTTCAAGTGCTACCGAGGGTTTGAACGAAGAACCAAACGGCGTCATTCTCGGCATTCCCCACACCTGGACTGACAAAGATGGCATTCTCGGAGTTAAACGTGAATTCATCAAAAAAATCAAAGCCGAACTTGAACTCGAGCCACTTGGTTTTGTTGTCATTACCGACAGCATCTTGAGTTACCTCAAGATGCAAGAGGGGACACCCACGACCTCCATCCTCATTCAGGTTAGTCGCGATGAACTTACCCTCGTTTTAGTTCGTTTGGGTCAGATCGAAGCCGTCGATACTATTGGTCGGAGTGACGATGTTGTCGAGGACGTGACGGAAGGTATCGCTCGGTTCAAAATCGCCGACAATCTACCTTCCCGCATCATTCTCTTCAACAGCATGCATGGCTTAGATGACATTATCCAAAATCTCTTGACTATCGACTGGCTCAAAGAATTCAATTTTCTCCACATCCCTAAAATTGAAGCACTAGGTAAGGACGTGTCCATTCGCGCCCTCGCCGTCGCCGGTGGCAGCGAAGTAGCCAAATCCCTAGGCTTCTCCGTCTCTGACCCTAAAGGTAAAATCGAGCCCGATACCCCCGAACTCCTTTCCGCCGAGGATATTGGTTTCACAACTCCCTCCCCGTCTCAAGAGAACAAATTCAGCGAAAAGCTCGATTTTATCGATCCAGACGATGAACCTACTGATAACCAAGTCCCCCTCACTCCCCAAAAGCCCGCACCCACTCCTTTTGTAATGCCCAAAATCTCCCTCCCCAAACTCAAATTTCCCAAGTTTAAGTTCCAACTAGGGCAGATCAAATCTTATTGGTGGATTATCGGTGGCAGCTTGATAACCGTGGGCCTGCTCATTTTTTGGCTACTGTGGTTTCTTCCTAGTGCCGCAATCACGATCAAAGTAACCCCAAAAACTCTCGACCAAAATGTCGAGCTCACGCTCTCCACGACCGACTCCTCAATAAACTTTACTGAGAGAATTGTTCCCGCCCAGATAGAATCAGTCTCTACCAGCGGAGAAAAAATGATCGAGACAACCGGCAAAAAAACCGTCGGTGACCCAGCCAAGGGGGAAGTAACCATCTACAATCGTACTTCGGCTGTCAAAACCTTTGTCAAGGGGACTTCTCTCAACTCTGATAATCTCAAATTTACTTTGGATGAAGATATAACTGTTGCCAGTAAATCAGCTGGCTCCGACTATGTCGACGTCCCAGGTAGAGCTACTGTGCCCTGTACCGCTTCTACGATCGGAACGGAAAGCAATCTCACATCAGGCACCGAATTTACGATTCAAAGTTTTGGCAAAGATAGCTACGTCGGGAAAAACGACGCTGCTTTCACAGGTGGTACCTCCGAAGAAGTGCAAGTTGTCGGCAAAGACGATCAAAAAACTCTCAGCCAAGCCCTTGCCGAAGAACTGCTTGAATCTTTGAAAACCAAGGCTAGCGAAAGTGCCGTTCCTGGTACAGGGATTTATCTCATCCCCGACTCAGCTAAAATTGACTCTACCTCTTACTCCGCCAAAACCGGGGAAGCAGAGAAAACAGTGACAGGCAGTCTCACGCTCCAAGCTAGCCTTCTCCGTTATAAAACTGATGACGTCACGACACTTGTAAACTCGGCGATCGATCAGGCCGTGCCTCCCGGATTCGTCCGCGCGAACTTACCCTCCACTGTAGACTTGACAGCAAGTAACATTAAAGGGGAGGGGGAAAGTGTCGAAGGGAGTGCCAAAGTTCAAGTTGCTCTTTTACCAATTGTAGATCTCAAAACTCTTGTAACCTCACTCAAGGGCAAAAAACCGAGCGCCATAGAAGAGATTCTAATGGATGTTGTGCCTGGGTATGACTCTGCCCTCATTCAAATTACTCCAAGCTCCCTCCCCACTCGTCTCAAATCAATTCCACTCAACCCCGCTAGGATCACCATTAACATTATTCCCTAACTATGACCTACCGCTATGTCAAAGCCCCACCGGGCTACACATTAGAAATCCCTCTAGACATTAGTGGAAAAATCCGTTATACCATCTCCCTGATTTTTATTACCCTAGGGATAGCCACTTTTACGACCGTTGCCTACCCGCTCATTAGTTATCAACTTACCTTCGCCCCCAACTTTCAGAAAACCTCTCTCATCTCGCCCCTTACCAAACCCAGCATCGAACAAGTCAAAGCCGCCGAGGGCCCTACTTTTGTAGACGAAGTTGTTAATACTTCCTTCGACTACACCGACGCCTCAAGTTGGTTCACCGACACAAAATATGCCAACAAATCTACCCCCTACGCCCTCTATACACTCTCGATTCCCAAGTTGAGGATCGATCATGCCGTCGTCCGGAGTGATCATACCGACCTCAAACAGTCCCTCATTCAATACGCTGGTACCGCCATGCCAGGAAACCTGGGAAACACCGTGATTTTTGGTCACTCAGTTCTACCTCAATTTTTTGACCCCCACAACTATTTGACTATTTTTTCAACCCTCCACACCCTCAGACCAGGCGATACTATTGATATTACCGCCGACGGAGCAACCTTTACCTTCAAAATTTCCGAAATATATGAAACTACTCCTGACGATCTCTCTCCTCTCGCTCAGGTATACAATGGTCGCTATCTGACTCTCATTACTTGCACTCCACCAGGTACATATCTCCGCCGCCTCATTATTAAAGCTTACGTTCTATGACCAAGTATCTGGGCATTGACTATGGCACGGCTCACATTGGCCTCGCCACCTCCGAACACATGCTTGCTACTCCTCTACCATCCATCCACAATGATCCCACTATCTTCTCACGTCTAAAATCTATCATCTCAAGTGAAGGTATTACGAGCGTAGTTTGTGGTATTCCCGAAGGTGTCCTTGCTCACCAGGTCACTATCTTTGCCCAAAAACTAGAAATCGCGACCGGACTCCCCGTCATTTTGCATCCTGAAACCCTTTCTACTAAAAGCGCAGTCACCAGATTAAGAGAGAGTGGTGCGTCACTCAAGAAACTCAAAAATGATCATGTCTATGCCGCCTGTTTGATTCTCGAAGATTACTTAGAGCTTCATTCGTCTGTGCTATACTAAACAGTATGTTCAAAAACGTTATTGCCCCTATTCAATCTTGGCTCCTCGGCAAAGGACAGTGTGTCGGCTGTGGTATGCCGCTATCGAAGGGTGTTTACGTCAAAAAAGATGACAAAACTAACAAAGTTACCTGCAAATGCGGACGTATTTTTATCTATGACAAGACGAACAAAGACTACCGCCGCGCGCTATTTAGCGAAGTTTAGCCTACTTGCTTTTCTTTTCGCCGGAATATATATACATAGTCTTACGTTCCCTGTGTCGAAAAGTAATGTCAGCCAAGAATTCGAAATCGTCAAAGGCGAAAGCGTTCGAACTATTGCCAGTCACCTAGAAGAAAAAAATCTCATCAAATCTGAACTAGTTTTCCGTCTCCTTGTCACTCAGAATAAGCTAACCATCCAAGCGGGTATTTATCAGCTCTCGCCCTCTCAGTCACCCATGAGTATTGCTCTTTCTCTTACTAAAGGTCTTGCTCTCGACAGCAAACTAACGATCCCTGAAGGGTATCGCAGCGAGCAAATCGCCGAGGCTGTTGGTATTCCAACGCAAGAATTCTTGATTTCTGCCAAAGGTCTCGAAGGTCAACTCTTCCCCGACACTTATTTTGTCAAAGAGGTGATTACCGCCGACGTATTGGTTACCCTCCTACACGATAATTTTCTAAAAAAAGTCGGTAACATTGATCAAGCTACCCTAACTCTCGCTTCGCTCGTCGAACGTGAAACAAAAGGGGATACAGAAAAACCGATCGTGGCCGGCATTCTTAAAAAACGTCTCGCTGCCAATTGGGCTCTAGAACTAGACGCAACAATACAGTATTTCTTAGGTAAACCAGGCGCCTGGTGGCCCAACACCACTCTCGCCGACCGTAAGCTTGCCTCACCCTACAACACTTATTTGCACCTTGGTTTGCCTCCCACTCCTATCTGCAATCCAGGATTAGCCTCGATTTCGTCCGCCCGTTCTCCTCAAGACTCTACCTACTGGTTTTATCTTCATGATGATAAAGGTGGCATTCACTATGGTGCTACCCTCGCCGAACACAACGCCAACATCGCCAAATATATTAGGTAGTCTCATCTGCCTATTGACGCACTCCCCTAGATATGTTTAAATACGCTCTTGCCCGTTAGTTGTTGGGCGTACAAATAGTGGTACGTCCAATTTTATATTTGTGGTTGTTTGTGAGGGTTCGCTCCATGACACAGAAGAGGCGTTTATACTGGGGGAGTGAAAACCTCAACCTACCCCCCCTTGACTTGACTTTTGTCCAACGTGAATCCTACGAACAATTTTTAAACAAAGATCTCCAAAAATATCTCAAAGAAATTAGTCCCATCAGCGACTTTACCGACAAAACTTGGGAACTTTCTTTTGGCGCCCACTACTTTGAAGCCCCCAAACTGACGCCATCTGAAGCCGTCAAAAAGGGTCTCACCTATGACATGCCTCTTCGCGTCAAAGTAAAATTGGTCAACAAAATCATGGGGGATGAGACCGAACAAGATGTTTTCCTCGGCGATATTCCCAAAATGACCACTCGTGGCACCTTTATCGTTTCTGGAATTGAACGTGCAGTTGTCAATCAACTCGTCCGCGCTCCAGGCGCCTTTTTTGCTGGATCTATTGACCCAGCGACAGGTCGTGTTCTTTATACCGCCGAACTCCGCCCCATGCGTGGCAGTTGGCTTGAGCTCTCAGTCGGTAAAAATGATGTCTTGACCGCCAAGATCGATCGCCATCGCAAGTTTTATGTCACGACCCTTCTCAGGGCTCTTGGTATGGAGGACGACGAAGAAATTAAAGCTCTTTTCAAAGATGTTGATAACAACGTTGATCATCAATACATCTTTGCAACTCTCGCCAAAGATCCTAATCGTACTCAGTCCGAAGCATTACTCGATCTCTATGACAAAATCAGACCCGGCGAACCGGCGGTACTGGAAAACGCCAAAAATCTTTTCTTCCAAAGTTTTTTTGATCCCCGTCGCTATGACCTCGACAAAGTCGGCCGCTACAAACTCAATAAAAAGCTCGGGCTCGACATCGAAAACAAACCCGACAACCAGGTTCTTCAAAAAGCCGATCTTATTGCGATCATTAAATACCTTATTGGTCTCCAAAATGGTATCGGCACAGTAGACGATATCGACCATCTTGCCAATCGCCGCGTTCGTCGTGTCGGTGAACTTCTTGGTGCGACCGCTTTTCGCATCGGCCTCCTGAGACTGGAGCGCTCCATCAAAGAGAAAATGTCCTTGGTCAAACCCGAGGAAGCAGTTACCCCAGTTCAGCTCATCAACGCCCGACCCGTCATCGCCACCATTTCTGAATTCTTCCGCCGGAACCGTCTCTCCACCATTCTTGACCAAACCAACCCACTCGCCGAAATCGACAACCTCCGCCGTCTCTCAGTCATGGGTACGGGTGGCGTGACTCGCGAACGCGCGAGCTTCAGCATGCGTGACATCAATGCTTCCCAATATGGCCGCATTTGTCCAGTCCGTAGTCCGGAAGGTCCCAACATCGGCTTGGTTACTTATCTCTCCCTCTACACCCGCATCAACGAGTTTGGCTTCCTCGAGTCCCCCTACCGCAAAGTCGAAAGTATTAAACGCGGTGGGAAAACCGTCATGCACGTTTCAACCAACATTACCTATCTCCCTCCTGACGACGAACAAAACTTCTATATCACTCACGCCGGTATTAGTATGAATGACAAGGGTGATATCGTCGATTCTTGGGTTCCAGCTCGCTATCGCGGCAACTTTATCGAAGTCCCAGTCGAAAAAGTACAGTATATCGACGTCATTCCACGCCAGGTCGTCGGCACCTCAGCTTCACTAATTCCCTTTATTGCTCATGACGAGGCAAACCGCGCTCTCATGGGTACTCACATGCAGTGCCAAGCCGTACCCTTAATTCGTCCTCAGTCCCCGATCGTCGGGACAGGTATGGAAGCTTCCGTTGCCGAATCTATGGGTTGGGTAGTTATAGCCAAACACAGTGGCACGATACTATCCGTTGATGCCAACTCCATAGTCGTTGCCCTCGATAAAACCGAAGTGGCCAAGGCCAAAGAATTCTATAAAGATAATGAAGACGAATACGCCAGTTTTGATCGCGGTCAGCTCACCTACTCTCTGATCAAATTCCATCGTACTGCTGGCTCCACTTGCTATAACCAAAAACCAGTCGTAAAAGTTGGGGACAAAGTTAAAAAAGGCGATCTCCTCATTGATGGGCCCGCCTCCGATGGTGGCGAACTCTCCTTGGGTCGTAACCTCGTCATTGCCTATGCTTCTTTTATGGGTCTTGGGTACGAAGACGCAATCATCGTCTCTGACAAACTAGTCAAAGAAGATGTCCTCACCTCAATCCATATTAATGAATATACCGCCGACATCATGGACACCAAGCTAGGTGCCGAAGAACTCACCCGCGATATCCCGAACGTTTCTGAAAATGATCTTCGCAACTTAGGTGACGATGGTATCGTTTTTGTTGGCGCCGAGGTAACAGGCAACGACATCCTAGTCGGGAAAATTGCCCCGAAAGGCGAAACCGAACTGACCGCCGAAGAGCGCTTACTCCGTGCCATTTTCGGTGAGAAAGCTCGTGAAGTCCGCGACACCTCTCTCCGTATGAGCAATGGTGAGTCGGGCACCGTCATCGATGTCTCCACCCTTGACCGTGAAGAAGGCGACGAGCTCGATCCCGGAGTCCTCAAAACTGTTACGGTCAAAGTCGCCCAAATTAGGAAAGTCACCGTCGGCGACAAATTAGCCGGTCGCCATGGTAACAAAGGTGTCATCTCTCGGATTATCCCGATGGCAGACATGCCATACCTTGCTGATGGTACGCCTATCGACATAATTATTAATCCTCTTTCCGTCTTGGCTCGTATGAACCTAGGTCAACTTCTCGAAGCTCATCTTGGTTGGGCCGCCTCAAAACTCGGCTACAAAGTAGCTCTCCCCGTATTTGAACCACTTGATGAGTCCGTCATCGAAAAACAACTTGAAAGTGCTGGTCTGCCCACAAGCGGCAAGGCCACGCTTTATGATGGTCGAACTGGTCTCGCCTTCGATAATCAGACAACTGTTGGTATCGGCTACATCCTGAAGCTCATCCACATGGTCGAAGACAAGACCCACGCTCGCTCAACCGGTCCATACTCCCTCGTGACCCAACAGCCTCTGGGTGGCAAAGCCCAAATGGGCGGACAGCGCTTAGGAGAAATGGAAGTTTGGGCACTCGAAGCTCATCGCGCCGCTCACGTCCTCCAAGAAATGCTCACGATCAAATCAGATGATCTCGTTGGTCGCGCCAAAGCCTTTGAGGCCATCGTTAAAGGTACTCCGATCCCCGAAAGTACCGTTCCCGAGTCATTCAAAGTACTTCTTAAGGAACTAAACTCTTTAGGGCTCGACGTCATCCCCGTCGATCCCAAAGAAGTCTTGGTTAGTGACGAAAGTATCGAAGAGCTCGAAAAAGACAAAGTAGTCCTCGCTGACGATCCAGCCGCTTTGCCGGATGATACTGGAGCCGGGGACGACGCGACCACCATCGTCGATCCAACCGATGATACCGACGATACCAAAAAATCTCCCGATCTCGACGAAATTGAAGAACCATCCGACGAAGAACTTAAAAAAACCGAAGGGGAGATCTAATCCATGACAAAAAGCATTCTTGACTTTAAGGGTCTCAAAATCCAGTTAGCTTCTCCCGATACCGTCAGAAGCTGGTCATTCGGTGAAGTTGTCAAACCCGAGACCATTAACTACCGTACCCTCAAACCAGAAAAAGACGGTCTTTTCTGCGAGCGCATTTTTGGACCGACCAAAGACTACGAGTGTTATTGTGGCAAATACAAACGCATCCGCTACCGCGGGATCGTCTGTGATAAATGCGGCGTCGAAGTTACCCAAGCTCGGGTCCGCCGCGAACGTATGGGTCACATCAACCTCGCTGCCCCCGTTGCCCACATTTGGTACTTCAAAGGGGCCCCGTCCAAACTCTCACTCGTCATGAACGTCGCCCCCAAAGCTCTCTCTGCCATCGTCTACTTCGCTAAATACTTGGTCCTTGCCGTTGATAAAGAAGAAAAAGCTAAAGTGGTTGAATCTCTAAACGCCAGACACGCTGAAGCCATCCAAGCCCTTGAAGACAAAGTCAAAGCCGAGATGGAGAAAATTAAAACCGGTTTAAGCGGCAAAGAAAAACCCACCGAAAAACAAACTGCTAGTGCCAAAAAGGCCATCGAATCACTCCGCGAATCGCTCGTCATGGACAAAGACTCTCTAAGTGAAATCTACAAAACAGTAGCTACCATGGCCAAGCGCATCATCCCCGGCACTGTTATAGCCGAAGATGAATACTTAAAACTGGACGAATACGATTCCGTTTCTCATCTCAAAGTTGGCATGGGTGCCGAAGCTATTCTAGAGTATCTCGAAACAATCGACATTCAAAAACTAAGTAAAGAAATCAAGACCGAACTGAAAGAAGAAGGTGGTAATAGTCTTCATCGCGCCAAACTAGGGAAGCGCCTCAAAGTCGTCGATGGTCTGAAAAACGCAGGTCTTAGTCCCACCTGGATGGTGCTCAAAGTTCTCCCCGTCCTTCCCCCTGAACTTCGTCCTATGGTCCAGCTCTCCGGTGGCCGCTTCGCCAGTTCCGACTTAAACGATCTTTATCGCCGTGTCATCAACCGCAACAATCGTCTCAAACACTTGATTGATTTGGGTGCTCCCGAAATCATTTTGCGCAATGAAAAACGGATGCTCCAAGAAGCCGTCGACTCTTTAATTGATGCTTCCCAAGCCAAAACTACCCGCCGCCGTGTGGTCAAACCCCTTCGTTCTCTCTCCGATATGCTCTCCGGTAAACAAGGTCGTTTCCGTCAAAACCTCCTCGGCAAACGCGTTGACTACTCGGGTCGTTCCGTTATCGTCGTGGGTCCCGAGCTCAAGCTTTCCGAGTGTGGTATTCCCAAAGACATGGCCCTCGAAATGTTCAAGCCCTACGTTCTACGCGAGTTGATCGCCGAAGGTACCGCTCCCAACGTCAAATCGGCCAAACACGCGATCGAGCGCAAAGATCCTCTGGTTTTTGACATCTTAGAGCGAATTACCAAAAATCATCCCGTGCTCTTAAACCGCGCCCCAACCTTGCACAAGCTCGGTATTCAAGCCTTCTATCCAGTTCTTATCGAAGGCAATGCCATCCAGCTCCACCCCTGTGTCTGTGCCGGCTTCAACGCTGACTTTGATGGTGACCAAATGGCCATCCACGTCCCGCTGTCTGAGACCGCAATTGAAGACACAAAAACCAAAATGATGGCCAAAAGCAATCTCTTGAAGCCAGCGAACGGTAGTCCGATCACCGTGCCAAACAAAGATATGGCATTTGGTTGTTACTACTTAACTAGCTTCGACCCAGATATGAAACTGGGGGGTACCATCTTTGGTGACGCCGATCAAGCTTATGCCGCTCACGAAGCAGGGGGCATCAACTTGAGACAACCAATCAGTGTCCGCGTAAACGGCAAAATCGTCGTGACTTCCGTTGGTCGCTTGATCTTCAACGGCGCTTTGCCCACCGAGCTCCGCTATATTAATGAAGCGATCAATGCCAAGAAAATCACCGACATTATCCGCGAAGCCATCCGTGTCTTAGACAACGACTCCGTTGCTGACCTAGTGGATAAGATCAAATCCACCGGATTTGAATACGCAACTTCTTCAGGTCTTTCCGTCGCGGTCGCCGATAACATCATGATCAATGAAAAAGCTGGCATGATCAAAGAAGCGGACGTCAAAGTTAACGAAATCCTCGAAACCTTCAACCAAGGTTTGATCACCGAAGACGAAAAGCGCCGCTTATCCTTCGAAGTCTGGATGGAAACGACCGAAGCCATCGCGACCGCTACCTGGGAGAAATTTAACGAGCGAAACGCTGTCAAAATCATCATCGACTCTGGCGGTACACGCGCTTCTCGCGATCAGGTCAAACAACTTTCTGCCATGCGTGGACTTGTGGTTGATCCCTTGGGTAAGATCGTCGAGATGCCGACCAAGAGTAACTTCCGCGAAGGCTTGTCAATCTTTGAATACGTGACCTCTAGTCGTGGTTCCCGCAAGGGTTTGACCGACTCGGCTCTCAAAACCGCCGACGCTGGTTACTTGACCCGCCGTTTGGTTGACGTCAGTCACACCTCAATTATCCGCGAAGCTGACTGTGGCGGCACCGAATATCTCGAGATCCCGACGAATGGTCCTCGCGGTAAACACTTCATTAAACGCGTCCTGGGTAGAGTTATCGGGAAAACCGTCAAACATCCCCAAACCAAAGAAGTCTTGATTAAAAAAGGTGAAATCGTGAACGACACTATCGCCGAAAACCTCTACGAATCAGGCATTGAATCAGTCGAAGTCCGTTCTCCCTTGACCTGTAAAGCCCGTTATGGACTATGTGCAGAGTGTTACGGTTGGGACTTTGGTACCCGGAAACTCGTTGAACTTGGGAGCCCAGTCGGGGTGATCGCCGCCCAGAGTATCGGCGAGCCCGGTACTCAGCTCACCATGCGTGTCAAACACGCCGGTGGTATCGTCGGCTTGGACGTGACCCAGGGCCTGCCTCGTGTCGAGGAGCTCTTTGAGGCTAGAAACCCCAAGATTGCTGCTCCCCTTGCCGGTATCTCGGGTAAAGTTACGATCGAAGAAGTTGTAGATGGTAATAAAGTAACGATTGTTGCAACCGGCAACGCCGACATTAAGGAAGAGCACTTTGTCCCAGCTACCCTGGCTCTCGCCGTCAAAAACAAAGAATTGATCGCTGCCGGCTTCCCCCTGGCTATCGGACCACAGAATATCCAAGAAGTCCTTCGCGTTCGCGGCATCATGGACGCCGAGACCTACTTGATCCAGGAAATCCAAGCAGTCTACGAATCTCAAGGTATCCCGATCTCCGACAAACACTTTGAAGTCGTAGTTCGCGAGATGACCAGTAAGGTCAAGATCGAAGAATCCGGCGACACCGCCCTCATCGGTGGCGAGATTGTCGATCGCTTCGCCTTTGACATGGGGAACGACGCAGTTCTAGCCGAAGGTGGCGAGCCCGCAACCGCGCTCTCTGTCATGCTTGGTGTGACCCGTGCCGCTCTCCACACCCACTCATGGCTCTCCGCTGCATCGTTTGAACAAACCACAAACGTGCTCAGTGAAGCCGCCCTCGAAGGCAAAGAGGATCCCTTGTTTGGTCTCAAAGAAAATGTCATCATCGGACGGTTGATCCCGACGCAGCCAGAGAGGGCTGTGATACAATAGCGAGTGCTTATGCCAACAGTAAATCAATTAGTCCGTTTCGGACGTAAAAGTAAACCCAAAAAGAAAAAGGGTAATGCCCTCAGGAAAGGCTATAACGCCACCAAACGAAAGATGGTGGAATATCCCTCACCTCAAAAGCGCGGAGTTTGTGTCATTGTCAAAACCATGACTCCTCGTAAGCCAAACTCAGCGCTTCGCAAAGTTGCTCGTGTCCGCTTGAGTAACAAACAAGAAGTCACCGCCTACATCATGGGTGAGGGTCATAACTTGGCTGAACACTCAGTTGTATTAGTTCGTGGTGGACAAGTCAAAGACTTGCCCGGTGTGAAATATCACATCGTCCGCGGGAAATATGACACCGCCGGCGTTGAAAAACGCATGACTTCCCGCTCTAAATATGGGACCAAGAGGCCAAAGAAATAATATGCGAAGCAAACCAGCCAATAACAAAAAGATCAGTGGGGACGTCAAATACAACTCCCTCGAAGTCGCCAAGCTCATCAATCGCGTCATGCTCGATGGCAAAAAAGTCGTGGCCGAGAAACAAGTTTATGCTTGCATGGATTTGATCGGTGAAAAAACCGGTGCCAAACCTCTTGACGTCCTAATGCAAGCCCTTAACAACATTAAACCCAAAACCGAAGTTAGGAGTCGCCGCATTGGTGGGGCTGCCTATCAGGTCCCGATGCCAGTTTCCCCCGCTCGCCAGTTTAGTCTCAGTATCCGCTGGCTCGTTGAGTTTGCCGGCAAACGCGCCAACTCCGAATATCACACCTTTGGCGAAAAACTCGCCGCCGAAATCATGGATGCTTTCAACAACCAGGGTGCCGCCATCAAAAAGAGAGATGATGTACATCGTATGGCAGATGCGAATAAGGCATTTAGTCATTTTAGATGGTAAGATTTTCCATTCTTTTAAACCTATTTCTAAAGCCAATTTATTACCAGATCTACCCCAGACTATTTAAACTTGCACACTCGTAAAATTCTATGTAGTATGGGTGTACAACCATTAAAAGTTGATAAATCAAAGATCATGCCCTATAATCTGTCATCCTCCCTATTTAATACAATCAACTTAGGAATCAACCACAAAAGTTGAAAGGAAGTCTATGCCAGAATCAACTTCTATAGAAGCAATACAACTTACTAGAAAGATTTTTGAAACCATCCATGGCAATCTCGGATTGCTGAAATTTAATATTGAAGAGCTTACCCCTACCAATGGAAGTCCCACGACAGAATCAAAAAAGTGGGATGTAGTTTGTAGTTTCTACGAAACCTTAGGAAGCTCATCCCCTACCAAATACAAGGCCTCTGTTGATTTAGTTACAAACACAATAAGCATAAAGAAAATTTCAGGAACAGACGAAAGACAGGGAGATCTAGAAGGTCAATGGACAGTAAAAAAGAAAGATAAAACTGGGCAATAAGTAGAAATGTTCTTAAATATTCAAACTCAGGATTATTTTACGTGTATATTACCATTCATAAGCAATGGAATTGTTATTGATACGAGCGTCTTTAAAATCTTCATGGATGGAATAATTCAGACAAAATTTGCCAAACAGAAATCACAAGAATTTGAAGATCTTTTAAACTTTTTCCAATTAATAAAATTAAATAATAAATGGGAAAAGTTTTATGTTACACCCCATGTTTTAACGGAAATTTGTACACACTTTAGAAATACATACAGAAAATACTATTGCTATAAGGAAATCGTCGAAGAGATTATCCCTATCATAAAAGCTATGGGAGAGAAAATAGTTGATAAGGATTCAATTCTGAGTTATGTGGATTTTAAAGCTCCCGTCATTGAAATTGGTGATATATCAATTTGTTTAATTGCTGACGATTTTGATAGTAGAAACGAAAAAATTGCGATACTCGCCAATGATGATGGCATCAATAGTAAATATCAGGACAATCAACACATCATGGTTATGGATTTTAAATCCACAATCAGAAACTACTCCTAAATCTCAACTTCTCCATGAGTATCGCGTAAAACCTCAGGTTGTGGATCGTCGCGAGGCGGAGCATTCGCTCGTCTTGTTCTCTCCACATTTTGGCAAACTCAGCTCGGGTGAGGGTGGTGCAGAGCTCACAGTCGCAGGCAGTCGAGACGGGTAGCTTTTCCTCCAAATGCAGTGCTTGTCGCGGATTGTAATATTCATAAAAACTTTCCTTTGTTAAATCAATTTCATTTATCGTTTTCGCTTTATATACATAAAGTCGTCCATGACGGGCGTCGCGAGTCGGGAGCACGCAATCAAATACTTGGTAACCGAGCGCCACGCACTTCACAATATCGTCCGGTTTCCCAATCCCAAGTCCGTACAAAAGACTACCTTTAGGTAAATTCTCAGCCATCAACTTGGCCGTTTCGATGTCAAACTTCCCGTCTTTCATCGGCCACCCTCCGTACCCATACCCGTCAAATCCAATCTCCACGAGTTCTTTCATGCTGCGTTTCCTCAAATCTTCAAAATACGCTCCTTGCACGACTCCGATCAAATATGGTCGTCGATCTTCTGGAATTTTCAACCGCTCACACTCCGACAAAAAAGTATCTTTACATCGCCTTGTCCACAAGGTTGTTCGCGCGACCGTCACCTCCGCTTCCTCATAAGTGGCGTCAGGTGGGGTAAAGTCATCCAGGACTACCATCAAATCAGTTTGCATCGCCATCTGGTATTTAATCGAATCCTCGGGAGTAAAGTGGTGTTCTTTGCCATCGATCGTAAACGTCACTCCAAGGTCCGTCACTGTACTATTCCCCCCACCTTTCTTCGCAATCGACATAACCTGAAATCCGCCTGAATCAGAAATGATTCCGCCGTCCCAAGATAGATGGGGCCGGATCCCACCCGCAGCTAGTGTTTTCTCGATTCCAACAAGTCGCAGTAAATGGAAAGTATTCACGAGTATTCCCAGCAGCCCCGTCTTCTTTACGTCGTCCCACGATAACTGCCTCACCACTCCAGCCGTTGCGTCCGGGAAAAAGAGGGGTAGAGGTAGTGTCGTCCCATCTCGTCTGCGGAAATTCTTTTGCATACTCCGCGATTATACCTTCAATCATTTCATTCTTATCTATCGATTCAACGGAATATCACACACCCGGTATGTGATATTCTTTCATCATTCCCGTAGGGCGAATTATCATCCGCCCGTCGATGATTTGACAAATCCTCTCTCTCTCTCTCTCGATAATCCTCTCTAGATTAATATATTGGAGGAAAAGTTATGGGAAGGACAAGAGTGCACTTTTAGCAGAAAATGAACAGACCATTATGCCAGCTAGTCACCACGAAGTGTTATCGTTTCTGAGTAGATTAGCACAAACTGCCGAAGGATCACAGAAAGAAATGATGCAAAATCTTTGGTCGCTATATTCTGACATGATCACCTGGCCATCTCAAAAGGAAAAAATAACTCCAGAAACCATAGCCCAACGTCTAAGAAACCTTATTCCAAACCAAGAACAAGTAGTACCCTCAAAAGAAATTGTTGTAGCAAGACGGCCAATTAATTTACAACACTCATAAACAAGTCAACTTACTCCAGATCTATTGAATCTCACCATGCTCTAAGGTACAATACCCTCTGCCTCATTTACTGAGAAATTAATTATTATTCAATTTCCTGATTGTTTGTAATTTGGAATTTGATTATTGGATATTAAAAGTATGGGTATCGCCAAAACTCAAGATCGCGAACTTGCGATGGACAAGATTAGAAACATCGGCATCATCGCTCACATCGACGCCGGCAAAACCACGACCTCTGAGCGCATCCTTTTCTACACTGGCAAGTCATACAAAATCGGCGACATCGACGAGGGCAACACCCAAATGGACTGGATGGAGCAAGAGAAAGAGCGGGGCATCACGATCGTCAGTGCCGCCACCACCACTTTCTGGACTCCCAAACTCCCCAAATCGCTTTTTACTGATCAGCATCGCATCAATCTTATCGATACTCCGGGACACGTGGACTTTACTGCTGAAGTGGAGCGCTCGCTCCGCGTGCTCGACGGTGGCGTGACCGTCCTCGACGCCGAAGAAGGCGTCCAGTCCCAGTCCGAAACTGTCTGGCGCCAAGCAGATAAATACAAAGTTCCGCGTATCTGTTTTGTTAACAAGATGGACAAAATGGGTGCCGACTTCAAGCACACCTTGAAAGACGTCGAAGAAAAGCTCGGTGTCAAAACCGCGATCGTCACTTATCCGATCGGCGTCGAAAATGCCTTCAAAGGTGTCATCATGCTTCTCGAAGAACAATCTGTCATTTGGGCAGGGGACGAAACCGGTGCCAAGTATACTGTTGGGGAAATCCCCGTAGACATGGTAGAAGAAATTAAGGTTGAGCGAGCCAAACTCATCGAGCAAATCTGTGAAACCCATGATATCCTACTAGAGAAATACTTAAATGGAGAAGTCCCAACCTTGGTCGAGTTGAAGAAAGCTCTCCGCGCCGCAACTATCGCCTACAAACTCGTCCCCATGTACTGTGGCACTAGTCTCAGAAACAAAGGCGTCCAGCCCCTCCTCGACGGCATCGTCGATTATCTCCCGTCACCTCTGGATGTCCCTCCCGCCGAAGGCAAGGTCCCCCGCACCGACGAAGTCGCCGTCCGCCGACCCGACGTCAAAGAACCCTTTGCCGGCCTTTCCTTCAAAATCCAAGCCGATCCCCACATTGGTAAACTCACCTATGTCCGCATCTACTCCGGCAAAATCACCTCCGGTTCCTACATCTACAACGCCACTCGCGACAAAACTGAACGGGTTGGCCGCCTCGTCCTCATGCACGCCAACGATCGGGAAGAAGTACCCTTTGCAGAGGCCGGCGAGATCGTCGGCATCGTCGGGATGAAAGATACCAGGACTGGTGACACTCTTTGCGTTCCCGAACACCCTATCATTTTGGAAGGCATCTCCTTCGCCGAGCCCGTGATCAGTCTCTCCATCGAACCCAAAACTAAAGCCGATCAAGAGAAGATGGGATTGGCGCTAGCTCGCCTTGCCGAAGAAGATCCGACTTTTAAGATTCGCTCCAACCAGGAAACCGGCCAAACTTTGATTGCCGGTATGGGCGAACTGCACCTCGAAATCATCGTCGACCGGATGAAGCGCGAGTTTAATGTCGATGCCAACGTCGGCAATCCTCAGGTTGCCTACCGCGAAACCATTACCAAACCGGCAGAAGCCGAGGGTAAATACATCAAACAGTCAGGAGGGCGCGGCCAATATGGTCACTGTTATCTCCGGATCAAACCTCTTGGCAGGGGAGAAGGCTTTAAGTTCGTAAACTCCATCGTCGGCGGCACGATCCCCAAAGAATTTATTGCTCCCGTTGAAAAAGGCGTCCGCGAAGCTCTCGAAAATGGCGTGATTGCCGGCTTCAACCTAGTCGATATTGAAGTCGAGCTTTACGATGGGTCTTTCCATGATGTAGACTCGAGTGAAATCGCCTTTAAGATCGCCGGGAGCATGGCTGTCCAGTCCGCCGTGAGACAAGCGGGCCCGATCATCCTCGAGCCTATCATGAAACTCGAGATAACAACCCCCGAAGAATTTATGGGCGACGTGATCGGGGACATCAGTAGTAAACGAGGGTCTGTTCTCGGGACTAGTCAGCGTGGCAATGTCCGCGTGATTAATGCGATAGTTCCCTTGTCTGAGCTCTCTCGCTATGTTACAATACTCAGAAGCATGACCCAGGGTCGGGCCAGTTCGTACATGGAAATGAGCCATTACGATCCCGTCCCGAGTAATATTGCTGAAAAAATAATTAACAAGGAATCAAAGAACTAGAATCTAACATCTAGAATCTAGCTTCTGTCGACCAAAAGGAGACTTATATGGCAGACGCCGCAAAATACGTACGCACCAAACCCCACATCAACATTGGCACGATCGGCCACGTCGACCACGGCAAAACCACCCTTACCGCCGCGATCACCCACGTGCTCGCCAAAAAAGGCTTAGCCACCGCCAAGTCATATGCTGATATCGACTCCGCTCCAGAAGAAAGACAGCGCGGTGTCACCATCAACCTTTCTCACCAAGAATACGAAACCGAAAAGAGGCACTATGCCCACATTGATGCTCCAGGGCACGCCGACTACATCAAAAACATGATTACCGGTGCCGCCCAAATGGATGGTGCCATTCTCGTCGTGGCCGCGACCGATGGTCCCATGCCCCAAACTCGTGAACACATCCTTCTTGCCAAACGCGTCAACGTCCCCAAGATGGTAGTCGCTCTTAACAAATGCGACATGGTAGACGACGCCGAACTACTCGACTTAGTCGAGATGGAAATCCGCGATCTCCTTAAGAAATACGACTATCCCGGCGATGAAATCCCGATTGTCCGTATTTCCGCCCTCAAAGCCCTCGAAGGCGATGCTACCTGGGAAGCCAAAATTCAAGAGCTCATGGACAAAGTGGATGAATACATCCCCACTCCCGTTCGCGATCTCGACAAACCTTTTCTGATGCCAGTCGAAGACGTCTTCTCCATCAAAGGTAGGGGAACTGTCGCGACCGGTCGTATCGATCGGGGTATCTGCAAAATCGGCGAAGAAATGGAAGTCGTCGGTATGGGCAAAGACAAAAAAACCGTCGTAACCGGTGTCGAAATGTTTAGAAAACAACTCGACCAAGGTCAGGCTGGTGATAATGTCGGACTCCTCCTTCGAGGTATTGAAAAAGATGATATTGAGCGCGGTCAAGTTATCGCCAAGCCCGGTAGTATCAAACCACACACCGATTTTGAAGCTGAGGTATACGTTCTTACCAAAGAAGAAGGTGGTCGTCACACTCCATTCTTCTCCGGCTACAAACCCCAGTTCTACTTCAAGACAACTGACATCACCGGTGAGATCAAACTTCCAGAAGGAGTAGAGATGGTTATGCCAGGTGACAACGCCAAGATGACCGTCAAACTTATCGTCCCAGTCGCCATGGAAGACGGTCTCAACTTCGCCATTCGCGAAGGCGGTAAAACCGTCGGTGCTGGCATCATTACTAAAATTTTGGCCGACAGTAAGCCAGAAATAAAAGCTAAGAAATAAGGACATGGATCTCTAAAAGGACTTTCCTTCGAAGAAAGAGAGTCCTTTTACTAAATAGTTATGTACAGCTCATGAGTTACCCTCATAGAGCAAAGATACGGTCCCGCCTTGGCAGGACCGTATCTTAATTTAAAAAACATATGGCAACCAACCGTATTAGAGTTAAGCTCAAATCTTTTGACCACCGCGTCATCGACGAGGCAGCTCAAAAGATCGTCGATACCGCCATTCAGACCGGCGCCAGCGTTGTCGGTCCAGTTCCTCTCCCGACTCGCCGCAAGCTCATGGTTGTCTTGACTAGTCCTCACGTCGATAAAAATGCCCGCGAACATTTCCAAATCCTGACCCACAAACGCTTAATTGACATCGAGAAGCCGACTGGCAAAACCATCGATTCACTGATGCACCTAGAACTTCCCGCCGGAGTAGGTATCGAAGTCAAGATGTAAGGATTTTATGATCACAATAATATACGGTCAAAAAATTGGCATGGGTGAGGCCTATCTCGGCGATACCCGTCGTGGAGTCACCAAAATTGAACTCTACCCAATGACCATTTCACAGCTGAAAACCGTTGAAAAAGATGGTTATTCCGCTCTCCAAGTCGGTTTTGGTAAGCGTAAGAAAAATCGCGAACTTACCTTTTTCGAAGGTCTAGAAAAGGGTAGCGTAATCAATCCTGGGGACGTTGTTGCCGTTGGCTCAGTTTGTGATATTCAGGGTACTTCAAAAGGTAAGGGTTTTGCTGGCGTCGTCAAACGCTGGAACTTCGCAGGCGGCCCCCGCACCCACGGCCAATCCGACCGCTTACGTGCACCAGGTTCTATCGGCCAAGGTACAACTCCAGGTCGCGTACACAAAGGCAAAAAGATGGCGGGCCGCATGGGTGGAGACACCGTGACCGTCAAAAAATCTCTCATTGTCGCCATGGACGGGAATGCCATTTGGGTCACTGGTCCGGTTCCAGGTGCTCGCCACTCCCTCATCCGCCTCGAAGTTATCAGTAAGCAAGACGCCGTCGAACTGTCCTATTTGACTGGTGGACTTCCCGTCAAAATTGTATCTAGCGTCAACGAAAAAAATCCAGAGCTTGTCGAAGAATCAGCCGAGGTAAAGGCATAATAATATGAATATTCCTGTATTTGACCTCAAAGGTAAAGCTCTAGACGCCTGGAAAATCGACGACAAGTCCTTCGGTTGTGGGAATGATGTCCTCCTTGCTCAAGCAGTCCGGGTTTATACCAGCAACTCCCACCAAAAAACCCACAAAGTCTTAACTCGCGGCGAAGTTCAAGGTAGTACCAGAAAGATTTACCGCCAAAAAGGTACGGGTAATGCGAGGCACGGCGCCAAATACGCCCCAATCTTCGTTGGTGGTGGTATCGCCCACGGTCCAACGGGTGTGAGACCTGAAAATATGATCCTCCCCAAAAGCATGCGCCGAGCTGCGCTGCGAGCCGCCATACAAACTAAGCTTGTTGAGAAAACCATCTCTGGCCTTAGTGGGATTAAAACCTTCTCCGGCAAAACCTCTGGCCTCGTCAAGTTGCTTGCAACTGTTGCGGGTCACCCACAGAAATCAGTTCTCATGGTGACCGACGGCAAAGCCATCCCCCTCTACCTTGGAGTCGCCAATCTCCAGGGTGTCAGCATGAAACGCGCAAGTCTTGTCAATGCCTACGATCTCATTGCGAGCGACCATCTAGTCCTCACCAAAAAAGCCTTAGAAACTATTACCAAAAGGACCCTATGACTTTAATCAAACCCGTCATCACCGAAAAATCCATGCTCTCCGCCCGTCGCGGTATTTACACCTTTATGGTCCTGCTCGCTGCGGGTAAAAATCAAGTCAAAGAGGCCGTCGAAACGGCCTTTAAAGTTAAAGTTATCGCTATCAATATCCTCCGTCGTCACGTGCCGGGGAAATCTACCGGTTCCAAACGTCTAAAAGGTAGTCCCAGCCAAACCAAGTTTGCCTCCGTCAAGTTAGTCAAAGGGCAATCAATTGATTTATTTGATCAGAAGGATAGTAAATAATATGTTAAAAGCCAAAAATCCTACTTCTGCCGGTGTTCGCCATCAAGTCGATTTTGATCGTGGCTTGACCGCCAGTAGTCCCGAGAAATCCCTGACTGTCGCCAAAAAGCAAAACTCCGGGAGAAATAATCATGGCCACGTCACCACTCGTCATCGGGGCGGGGGAGAGAAACGCCGTTTGCGTCTCCTAGATTACAAACGCAACAAGCCAGGCATCGAAGCTCGTGTGGTTTCGATCGAATACGATCCCAATCGGAGTGCTAATATCGCTCTCCTCTATTACCGCGATGGTGAAAAACGCTACATTTTGGCTCCCGACGGCTTGACTGTGGACTCACTGATTGTTTCAGGTCCAGATGCTGAACCCAAAGTCGGTAATTCCCTTCCCATGAAAAAAATCCCCATAGGGCTCCCCATCCACAATCTCGAACTTAAAGTAGGTCGTGGTGGCCAAATTGTTCGCTCTGCAGGCACTTTTTCCTTAATTCAATCCAAGGAAGGGGAATTTGTTACTGTCAAGCTCCCTTCAGGGGAAATAAGATTGCTTAAAGGTGAATGTTTTGCTACAATCGGCCAGGTCTCTAATCTGGATCACAAGAACCGGAAAATAGGGAAAGCTGGGCGGAAACGCCACATGGGTTGGCGTCCAGCCGTTCGTGGTATCGCTCAGCACCCCGGGTCTCACCCCCACGGTGGTGGAGAGGGCAGGTCAGGCATCGGTATGCCAGGACCCAAGACTCCTTGGGGCAAACCCGCACTTGGTAAAAAGACTAGAGGCCGCTACAAATACTCGAATAAATACATTATTAAAGGCAGGAGAGTGAAATAAATGAGCCGCAGCAGTGCCAAAGGACCATACGTCGACGCTAAACTTCTAGCGAAGGTTATGAAGGCTGGTATGTCTGGCACCAAAATGCCCATCAAGACATGGGCTCGTGCCTCAAGTATCCCCCCAGAGTTCGTTGGGCACACCTTCCTCGTCCACAACGGGCGGGTATTCAAAGAAGTTTTTGTTTCTGAAGGTATGGTAGGTCACAAACTGGGAGAATTCTCTCCGACCCGCACCTTCCGTGGTCACGGCAAGATCGTTAAACGCACACTCACAAAGACCTAAACTTATGAAAACTATTCAACGCTTTGTCCGCACCAGTCCCCGCAAACTCCGTCTTGTGGCCGATGCCGTCCGCAAACTTTCGCCCGGTGAAGCCCTCCTCCACCTAAAATTCACCGGCAAAGCCGCCGCTCTCCCCATGTACAAAGCTATTAAACAAGCGGTATCAAACGCCAAAGATCAAACAGGCCTCACCGTCGATAAACTTGCCTTTAAAACCCTCGACGTCATGGAGGGTCCCACCTACAAACGTTTCCAAGCAGTGTCCCGTGGAATGGCCCATTCTATTATGAAGCGCACTAGTCATATTCGTGTTGAGCTGAAGGAGGTTAGCCGTGGGCCAAAAAGTTAACCCCCTAAGTTTCCGCTTAGGTATCCTCTATAAGGCTTCATCTACTTGGTTTGCCGCCAAGAAAGATTACCAGGGTCTAGTTCTCTCGGACATCAAGATTAAACAATTTATCTTCAAACGCCTCACTCTCGCCGGTATTGTTTCCGTGGAAATCGAACGCTCCATCAACATCATCAAAATCATCGTGAGCGCCGGCAGACCCGGCGTGATTATTGGCCGTGGTGGTGCCAATCTCGAGATCCTCAAAAAAGAACTCGAAGCCTACCTCAAAAAAATCGGCTCCGGCAACTCGCTCAAGTTCCAACTCGATGTCAAAGAAGTCAAAAATCCCGATCTTTCCGCCAAACTCGTCGGCGAGCGGATTGCCGAACAGCTTATCAAACGTTATCCTCACCGCCGTGCTGTGAGCCAAGCTCAGGAGCGCGTAATGTCTGCTGGAGCCAAAGGTATCAAAATCCAACTCTCTGGCCGTGTAGGGGGTGCCGAAATCGGCCGTAGCGAAAAATATCCCATGGGCACCATTCCCACTCAAACTCTCCGCTCCGATATTGACTACGCAAAAGTTCCAGCCCTCACTCGCTCCGGTTACGTCGGAATCAAAGTCTGGATTTATAAAGGCGAGGCAGTTATATGATGCAACCAAAAAAATCCAAACACCGCAAAGAGTTCCGTGGCACTATGGGCGGTGTTGCCACGCGTGGGGCTACAGTCGCTTTTGGCGATTTTGGTCTCAAAGTCATCGAAAGCGCCTGGATTTCTGCCGCGCAGTTAGAATCCGCGCGCCGCACCATCACCCATCACACCAAGCGTGGTGGCAAACTTTGGCTTCGCGTTTTCCCCCACAAACCTCTGACTCACAAAGCCGCTGGGAGCAAAATGGGATCCGGCAAAGGTGATATCGACAAATATACCGCCGTCGTCAAGCGTGGCACCGTCGTTTTTGAATTAGGTAGTCTCGACGAGGAAACCGCCCGCGAAGCTTTCCGCAAAGCCGCTTCCAAATTACCCGTCGCGACGAGCTTTGTTATCCGGGGTGCCATATAATATGACCTACATCATGAAATCTAATAAAAATCGAAATAGTTGTAGCGAAACGAAGTGGAGCGAAATACTATGAAACTCAAAAAAAATGACTATCAAGAACTAAGAAAAGGTGGGGTCAAAGCCATCGATACCAAGCTCGCCGAACTCTCAGGTGAACTAGTCAAAACTACAATTGCGAAAATGAAAAACGAACTCAAGAATCTTCGCGAGCCTGGGTTAATTCGCAGAGCGATCGCCAAACTCAAAACTATTAGAGCCGAATTAAAGGGGGCCAAGTGAAAAAATTAACCGCCACCGTTATCTCGACCAAACTTGCTCAAAGCGCCGTTGTACTGGTTGAGACTTCCTGGAAGCACCCCCTCTACAACAAACTCGTCAGAAGGAGTAAAAAATATCTCGTTCAAAATGACGTCAAAGCCAAAGACGGCGAGACCGTTGAGATCCAAGAAACCAGGCCCCTCTCAGCTCGCAAACGCTTCACCATTACCAAGGTAATCAAGAAATAACAATATGATACAACTACGCTCAGTCCTCGCTTCAGCCGATAACTCAGGTGCTCGCCGCCTCAAAGTTATCCACGTCCACGGTGGTTCATGGCGCCGTTTTGGCTACATCGGCGACATGGTCTCAGTCGTAGTTGATGGGGCTGACCCCAATGGTACCGTCAAAGACTCCCAACTCGTCAAAGCCGTGATCGTCCGAACTCGTAAAGAGACGAGGCGCGAGGACGGAACCTACGTTCGCTTCGACGACAACGCCGCCGTCATTATCGATGAGAAAACCAAAGATCCCATCGCCTCCCGTGTTTTTGGTCCAATCGCGCGTGAAGTCAAAGACCGAGGCTACACCAAGATCGCCTCGCTTGCAGAGGAGGTAGTATAGTATGAAAAAATTTAAGAAAGGGGACATCGTCCTCGTCACCGGCGGCAAAGACAAGGGCAAAACCGGCGAAATCATGAGGGTCTTCCCCAAAAAAGACACGGTTATCGTCAAAGGCGCCAATATGTACAAAAAGCACGTCAAACCCACCCAAAATACTCAGGGCGGCATGGTAGCCAAAGAACGCCCACTTTCGACCGGTAAAATTATGCTCACAGTAGCAGGTAAACCAGTACGGGTTGGCCTTAAGGTTGAGAAGTCAGGCACCGTCCGCATCAACAAAAAGACCGGAGGAAAGATATGACCGTCGATGCCAATCTAAAGACTCGTTTCGAAACCGACTATAGTCTCAAGCTCATGCAAGAGCTGGGACTTAAAAACAAGTTGGCTACGCCTCGCCTGTCCAAAATCATTCTCAACGTCGGCATCTCCAAATCCGACAGCTCCACTAAAGACGTCGAAGTAGTAAAAGGTGAGCTTGCTGCTTTGTCTGGTCTCTCACCCAAAGTGGGAGGCGCCAAGCAATCTATCGCCGGTTTTAAGATTCGCGCTGGCGACCCCGTCGGTGTGTCCGTGACTCTTCGCGGGGTAAAAATGTTTGATTTCCTCGATAAATTGTGTAGAATAGTGCTTCCGCAAGTTAAAGATTTTCGCGGAGTCAAAAGTACCGCTTTTGATGGTCACGGCAACTACACACTCGGACTCTCGGAACAGATAATTTTCCCCGAGATCGATTACGGGAAGACCGAAAAAATTCATGGTTTGGAGATCGTGATCGTCACGACCGCCAAAAATAATGAGGACGCTTACGCCCTCTTGAAAATACTCGGAATGCCTTTTGAAAAGGCGGATAAATAATATGGCACGCAAATCACTGGTCCTCAAAAGCCAGCTTAAACCAAAGTTCTCAACCCGCGCTCACAGCCGCTGTAAACTTTGTGGTCGCCCCAAAGCCTACATGCGCCATTTTGGGATGTGCCGTCTATGCTTTAGACAAGAAGCCCAAAAAGGCAACCTACCAGGAGTTACCAAAGCCAGTTGGTAAGGATACTTATATGATTAACGACCACATCTCCGACATGCTGACTCGCGTAAAAAATGCTTACGCCATGCACAAAAAAACCGTCTCCATGCCCTATACCAAAGTTATTGAATCTGTGGCTAAAGTCATGGAAGATGAAAAGTACCTCTCCAAAGTCGAGGTGACTGGCGAAAAAGCAGCCGACAAAAAATTGGTTTTAACTCTCAGTTACAAATTGGATACCGCGGCAGTGAGTAGCGTCAAACGCATCTCCAAGCCAGGTGTCCGCATCTATCGTCCTCTCCACAGCTTCCGTCCTGTGCTCTCTGGTATGGGGATCGCGATTCTGAGTACTTCCAAAGGAATTATGTCTGACCGCCAAGCTAAAATTGCGGGTGTAGGAGGAGAAGTTCTCGCCGAACTTTGGTAATCATATGTCAAAAATAGGTCGTCTACCCATCACCGTTCCTCCCACTGTTACCATCACGGTTAGCGGCAAAGTCGTCACGGTCAAAGGGCCAAAAGGTGAACTTTCCTTGAACATTCAACCCAAAATTAAACTTGAACAAACCGGCGATCAACTGGTCATTACCCGCGAGAGTGAAGATAAGCCAGTCCGCGCCCTTCATGGCATGACTCGCGCCTTGCTCTCCAATATGGTTAAAGGCGTGACCGATGGTTTCACCAAAAATCTCGAACTCGTTGGCACAGGGTATCGCGCACGTATGAACGGTAAAACCATTGTCCTTTCTCTCGGTTTCTCTCACGAAATCGAATTTGTTCCGCCTCAGGGTATCGAAATTAAAGTCGAGGGCACCAACGTTATCACGATCACAGGACGCGACATTCAAGCCGTCGGTCAAGTCGCCGCTGTCATCAGATCATACAGAAAACCCGAGCCCTACAAAGGTAAGGGTATCCGCTACGCCGGAGAAGTTGTGCGTAGGAAAGCCGGTAAAGCCGCCAAAGCCGCTGTCGCCTAATAAATAATAAATATGAAAAAACTAGTATCTAAACAGTCACGCATCACTCGAGTCCGCGCCAGTCTCAAAAGTTCTGGTCGTCCCCGCCTTACCCTTTTCCGCTCTAACGAGCATCTTTGGGCTCAAATTATCGACGATGCATCCGGTAAAACTATAGTCTCCGTAAGCACCAAGACTATTACAAGTAAAAAAGGTGACACGAAAACTGTTCGCGCTGGCATAGTTGGCACAGAAATCGCGCGTCTTGCTCTCGCCAAAAAACTTAAACAAATAGTATTCGATCGTGGCGCATATAAATATCATGGTCGTGTCAAAGCCGTAGCTGATGCGGCCCGTGCCGGCGGACTGGAGTTCTAATATGTACAACAATAGATCACAAAACAAAGATCGCGCACCTCGCGCCCCACAGGAATTTGACGAAAAAGTCATCCGCATCTCTCGGGTAACCAAGAAAACCAAGGGTGGCAACAACATTAGCTTTACTGCTCTAGTAGTCGTTGGTGACCACAAGGGTCGAGTTGGGGTCGCGCTCGGAAAAGCCAAAGACGTCATGAACGCCATTAAAAAAGGCGTCCGTCGTGGCAAAAAGACAGTAATCACAGTCCCCTTAGTCGAAAATCGTACTATCCCTCACGAACTCATGGTCAAGTTTGGTGCTGCCAAACTTATCCTCAAGCCCGCCCCCGCCGGTACCGGCGTGATCGCGGGAGGCAGTGTTCGCGCCATTCTTGAGCTCGCCGGCATCAAAGACGTTGTCTCCAAGATCCTCGGCACCAACAACAAGATGAGCAATGTCACCGCAACCTTTGAGGCTCTCAAAATTATGAAAAAAACTGTCGCCATAAAATCTGCGCTCGGTCAAACCAACACTAAAAAAACAGTTACCCAAAATCATTAAATAAAACCTATGCAACTAAACTTACTCCCCAAACTATCCGCCCGCAAAAACAAGCGCCTCGGCCATGGCTATGGCTCGGGAAAAGGTGGACACACCAGTAGTCGCGGTCAAAAAGGACAAAAGTCCAGGAACCACGTCCGCTTATCATTTACCGGCTCCTCTTGGGTTTGGTTCAAGCGTTTACCCTTTATGCGAGGGAAAAGTCGTTTTAACTCATTTGGCAAGCGCGCCCTCATCAACCTCTCATCCCTCAATGTATTCCCCGCTGGTTCAGTCATTACAATGGAAAAGCTCATCGAAGCCAAAATTATCTCCAAAAATCAGGCCACCATCTCTAGGGTTAAAATTGTCGGTACGGGAGAACTCACCAAAAAACTCAAAGTCATGATTCCGGCGACGACTAGTGCCGTCAAAGCCATCATAGCCGCTAAAGGGGAGTACAGTGGACAAGATTAGAGAATTTTTCTCAACCTTAAAATCCAACCGCGAACTGCGGACTAGACTCTTAGTAACCCTATTTATTTTTGCTATCTTCCGTTTTGTCACCCACATCCCCGTGCCGGGAGTGAATCTCGAAGCCATCAAACAAGTCTTCGCTTCCAATCAACTACTGTCACTTCTTGACGTCTTTTCTGGTGGTACTCTCGCCAACTTTTCCATCCTTGCTCTAGGCTTAAATCCCTATATCAACGCCTCTATCATTATGCAGCTCATGACCATGATTAACCCCAAGCTAGAAGAGATGCAAAAAGAAGGGGAGACTGGCCAGAACGTGATTAATGGGTATACCCGGATGCTCGCTGTCCCTCTCTCGATCATGCAAAGCGCCGCCATGTTTATGCTTCTCAAAAATAGTTCGCTGGTCACCGCAAGTAACCCTCTCGCGATTGTCACGCTCCTTGCGACCATGGCCGCCGGCAGCATCTTCCTCATGTGGCTAGGAGAGAACTTAACCGAGTACGGCATTGGCAACGGCATCTCCCTTCTCATTTTTGCCGGTATCGTCGGCCGCCTTCCCGTTACTTTCCTCCATACCAGCGCTACGTTCTCGACAGTTAATTCCGCCAGTATGATTACTCTTGGCCTTCTTGGCTTATTTGTTATTTATGCAATCGTCGCAATCGACGAAGCCAAACGCCAGATCCCCGTCTCCTACTCGCGCCGCATCCGTGGTGGAAAAGACGTGGGTGGTGGCACGACGTACCTCCCGATCAAGCTCAATAATGCCGGCGTGATCCCGATTATCTTTGCGATCGCCTTGGTTTTGGCCCCGAGTATGCTCGCCAACGTCCTCAAAGGAGTCGCCAATTCGACAGTTGCGGGAGCTGCCGCTAGTTTCGCAGCCTGGTTTACCCCAACCTCTATCGCCTACAACGTCTTCTATTTCATCATGGTCGTGAGCTTTACCTATTTCTATACGGCGGTCGTTTTCGACACCGACAAAATTAGCGATCAGCTCAAACAAAATGGTGGCTACGTCCCTGGAATCCGCCCCGGCAAAGAGACCTCCAAATACCTAAGCTACATCGTCAAACGTACTACCTTAGCAGGCGCTCTCTTCCTTGGCGCTATTGCGGTTATGCCAAGTATCATTCAAGGCATGACCGGCATTACCAGTCTCACGATCGGCGGTACCAGTATCTTGATCGTCGTCTCTGTCGTCCTCGAGACTTACCGCAAGACCCAGTCCTATCAAGTCGCCCGTAGCTATGATTCGTTTATCAGATAAATATATTATTGAAAGGAAAATCATGTCCAAAAATATCATTTTCTATGCCCCCGAAGGCGCCGGTAAAACCACTCAGGCCAAAATGTTGGCCGAAAAGTTGGGCATTCCTTGCCAACCCTCCGGCGATTTAGTTCGCCGCATGGCCGAGCAAGACAAGGGAATCATGGGTGAAACACTATCACTCCGGGTGACTATCACCCCGGGTGACTATCACCCCGGGTGTGTTAGCCTGGTAATTTAACCCGTTTTAATATCACACACCCGGTGAGTGTGTGATATTTTCATACTTGACCTTTCCATTCGCCTTGATTGCGCTATAATATCTAAGTTCCATCATCACTCGTTCACTTTATTTAGGAGATATAGTTCTATGAAGATAATTTTGATTGGCATTCAGGGCTCAGGCAAATCCACGCAGGGCAATTTGTTATACGATAAATTAAAACTTCCCTACCTCTCAAGTGGTCATATCTTCCGCGAAATGACCAAGGAAAAAACTCCTCTTGGTAGATATCTCAAAGAAACTCTCAACGCAGGCGCTTTAGTCTCAGATGAAAAAACCATTCCCATCATCGAAGAATACTTAGCCAAGCCCGAGTACCAAAAAGGCTACATCCTCGACGGTTTCCCTCGGACAACCAAACAAGCTCAAGAGTTTAGTAATGGTGTTGATAAAGTCATCCATCTCAAGGTTTCCGACAAAGAAGCTCTCTGGAGACTCTCTGGCCGCGTCGACGAAGGGGTAAGAGAAGATAACACCCTTGGGGCGATCCGCCAACGCATCAAACTTTTCCACGATGTCACTGAGCCAGTCCTCGATTTCTACCGCAGAGAAAACCGTCTCATTGAAGTTGATGGCGAGCGCGACATCGAGACCATCCATCAAGACATCATCTCGCAATTGAAGTAATTTATGAACAAGCTTGACGCGATGCAGACAGGTGGGAAAATCCTCGGCAAAGTCCGCCAACGCCTGTATGACTTTACCCAAGTTGGAGTCACTCCCAAACAAATCGAGTTTAAAGCTCGGGAACTCATCAAAGCCGAGGGTGGTGAATTAAGTTTTAGCAAAGTCCCCGGGTATCGCTGGGCCACTTGTGTTAATCTCAATAGTGGCATCGTCCACGGCATCCCGACGAGTGAACAACCTCTCAAGGACGGTGATCTCGTCACCGTCGACATTGGCGTCTATTACCGTGGGTTTCACACCGATGCTTGCTTTAGTAAGGTGGTAGGAACCTCTAATTCAGAAAAACAACGTTTTCTTAAAGCTGGTCTAGAGGGGCTCAAAAACGCTGTTGCCTCCGTCAAAACAGGGAATCGTATCGGCGATATCACCCTCGCCATGGACTCTACCCTGAAAAAGTATGGCTACTCTGGTACTCGTGAGCTGACCGGACACGGTGTGGGGCGGCAGCTCCACGAAGACCCCATGATTAGCAATGTAGTTCTCACTCCTCGCGACAAAACTCCTCTTATGGCCGTCGGCCAGACTCTTGCCATCGAAATTATTTATGTCCAGGGGAAACCTGGTCTCGTACTCGAGGAAGATGGCTGGACAATTAGTGCTAAAGATGGTACACTTTCAGCCGTATTCGAAGAGACCGTCGTCGTAGAAGACGACGGCTGTTCTATTTTGACCACTCCTACATTGTTTCAGATCGTTTAATCTGGTACAATAATAAAATCAATTATGAGCAAAGCCGGTGTCACAGAAAAGATCGGTACTGTCACTCAGGCTTTACCCAACACAATGTTTCGCGTCGCCCTCGATGAGGGGACCGAAATACTTGCGCATCTGTCTGGCAAAATGCGCATGTTTAGGATTAGCATCATGCCAGGTGACAAAGTTAAAGTTGAGATGACTCCATACGACACCACCAAAGGTCGTATTACTTATCGCGTACGCGAAGGTCAAGGGGCAACTATATGAAAGTACAGGCATCACTGCGCAAACGCTGTTTGAAGTGCAAATATGTGCGAAGAAAACGCGTCTTATTTATCGTGTGCGAAAACCCTCGCCACAAACAACGTCAAGGATAAATCATGCTACGTTTAGTTGGAATTGATCTACCAGAAAATAAGCGTATTGAAGTTGCCTTGACCTACGTCTATGGCATTGGTCCCAAGATCTCCAAAACCATTCTCACCAAAGCCAAAATCGACGTCAATCTCCGCGCCGTAGATCTCTCATCCGCGGACGTTGCCAAACTGCAAAAAATCATCGAAGAGTTCAAAGTCGAGGGAGATCTCAGGAAAGAAATCCGTGAAAATATCCAGCGCCTTAAACGCATTGGCAGCTACCGTGGTAGCAGACACTCTGCCGGTCTACCCGTGCGTGGTCAACGCACCCGCACCAACGCTCGTACCCTTCGCGGCAAGCGAAAAACGATCGGCGCCATGAAGAAAGAAGACGCCGCAAAAATAGGGGAAAAGAAATAATATGGTAGCCAATAAAAACACCAAAAACGTGACTGACGGCCGCATTTATATCTTGGCGACTTTCAACAACACCATCGTGACCGTAACCGACACAAATGGTGGCGTCATAGGTTGGAGCTCAACCGGCAAAGTTGGCTTCAAGGGTTCCCGGAAGTCCACCCCCTACGCAGCTACCCAGGCAATCACCGCCGCAGTCGATGCTGCAAAGGGCATGGGACTACGCCAAGCCGCCGTCTATATCAAAGGTCCTGGCCCAGGTCGCGACGCTGCCCTCCGAGTCCTTCGTGGGATTGGTATAAAAGTTACTGAAATGCTCGACGTGACACCTATTCCCCACAATGGTACAAGAGCTAAAAAACCGAGGCACGGATAATATGGCACGCTACACTGGACCAAAAAATAAAAAGGCTCGCCGCTTAGGTGTAGATTTAAATCTCAAATCTAACCCAAAATCGATCGAGCGCAGACTAAGTACTCCTCCAGGGGCTCACGGCCGCAAGGGAACCAGAAAAGTCTCCGATTATGGCGTCCAACTCGCCGAAAAACAAAAAGCCAAAATCTTGTACGGTATCCTTGAGCGTCAATTCCACAAATACTACGTTGAAGCTTCTCGCGATCCTCTCGCAACCGGCGAAGTGATGCTGTCCCTTCTCGAGCGCCGTCTCGACAACTGTATCTATCGCCTCGGATTCGCTCCAACCCGCGCGGCCGCTCGCCAACTAGTCGCACACGGCAACGTCACGGTGAACGGCAAAAAACTCAACATCCCCTCATACACAGTTCGCTTAAACGACGTGATCTCCTTGACCGTTACCGGCAGCAAAATTCCCTATATTAAAGCCCGTCTTGAAAACAAAGATATTTTATCCGCTCCTTGGCTGGAGAAAAAAGCCATTGCGGGCAAGGTTTCTCGCTTGCCTGTAAGAAGCGACATCAATGAGGCTATTAACGAACAATTAATTGTGGAGTTTTATTCCCGTTAATACGCTATATAAAGGGGGTCTGTATGCAATCTATGAATTTCTCGGTGAAAACCATTGAAGAGAAAAACAACTATGGTGTCTTTGCGATCGAACCACTAGAAAATGGTCTGGGTCACACCTTGGGCAACGCTCTTCGCCGCGTCCTTCTATCTAGTTTTCGTGGTGCCGCCATTACCGAAGTAAAAGTTGGTGGCGTAACTCACAAATTCTCGACCTTGGCCGGTCTCAGTGAAGATATGATTGATCTTATCCTCAACCTAAAATCTGTCAAAGTGGCCTACGATGGCGAGGAACCAGTAACTGCCAAGCTTAGTGTTAAAGGTCCCAAAATCGTCACCGCCCGCGACATCATCACTCCCGCGACTGTCAAAATCGTTAGTAGCGACGTGGTGATTGCCAACCTAAGTAAAGACACCAAGCTTGAACTCGAGCTCACGATAGGTACTGGCTATGGTTACTCTCCCGCCGAGGAAAGACCAACTTCCACGATCGGAGCCATGTCAATTGACGCCATCTACTCTCCTGTCGAACGCGTCGCTTATAAAGTCGAGGCTACTCGTGTGGGTCGCCGCACGGACTACGACAAAGTAGTCATGGAGATTTATACCGATGGTTCAGAGCTCCCCTCCGTTGTCCTCAAAGAAGCCGCACGTATTCTCGTTGCAGCCTTCACTCAAATCGTCGAACCCAAAGAAGTTGTCGATTCGAATGTTGCCGCAACCATCTCTTCAAGCGTCCTCGTCGATGACCTAGGTCTCCCGACTCGTGTAGCAAATGCCCTCAAGGCTGCTGGCTACAAAACCGCCGCCGAGCTAGCTGGAGCAAGCGACAAAGATCTTAAAACCGTCAAAAATCTTGGTGGAAAATCCCTCGGATTGATCGACGAAGCTCTTGCTACCAAAGGTCTTACCCGCACGAAATAATATGAAAAAACACATCAGTGGTTACAAGCTCAATCGGGATTCAGAAGCGCGTCGAGCTCTGATGAAAAACCTGGTGTACTCGCTTATAAAGCACGAGATGGTTATCACGACCAAAATCAAAGCCAAAGCAGTCACTCCCATTTTTGAGAAAATGATCACTCGCGCCAAGATTGATTCCGTCCAAAACCGCCGCATGATCCAAGCCTATATTCAAGAAAATGATCTTGTCCAGAAATTATTTGCGAGTATTGCCCCTCTTTATAAAGACGTCAAAGGTGGTTATACCAAACTGACTTTGATTGGCAACCGTCGTGGCGACAACGCACCTTTGGTTAGACTATCGCTCACCAAACGTACCGTAGCCGCTGCCAAATCAGCTGCTCCTGCTGAAACCGACAAAGCTAAATCCACCCCCAAACCAGCCGCCCCGAAACTCGTAGCTCCAAAAATTACCAAAGCCAGTACTGTTAAGTTAGCACCCGTTAGAGCTGGCAAAAGAGGTGACAAATGAAAAAACAAACTTCCATGGTCAAAACTGCCGATATCAAACGTTCCTGGCATCTAGTGGACTGTCAGGGTCAGACCCTCGGTCGTCTCGCAACCAAAATTGTTGGCCTTCTGACCGGCAAGCGTAAAGTTGACTACACTCCTCACATGGATATGGGTGATTTTGTAGTCGTCGTGAACGCCGAGGGCGTCGTGCTCACTGGCAATAAACTATTGAGTAAACAATACTCTCGTCACTCCGGTCATCCCGGCGGCTTCCGCCAGGAATCAGCCGGCCGCCTGATGGATCGAGATCCCCGGAAAGTCATCGAGCACGCCGTCCACGGAATGCTAGCTAAAAATAAGCTCCAAGATCCCCGCATGTCTCGCTTAAAAGTGTACAAAACTGCAACTCACCCTCATTCTTCACAATTTGAAAAAAAGGACTAATATATGGCTGAAAAAACCAAAAAAGCTATCAAAAAACCCAATTATACCTATGCTGTCGGGCGCAGAAAAACCGCTAATGCTCGTGTCCGCATCTATAATTCAGCTACTGTCCCAGGGTCAGACGGGGTTCAGATGACCGTCAACGGTAAACCAGCCGAAGTTTACTTCCCCGGTGAGACCGCCAAAGCCACTTACCGTAAACCCTTCATCATCACCGAGACTCTGACCAAGATGTCCGTCTCCGTCGTTGTCGCAGGATCAGGTAAAATGGGGCAGCTCGATGCTACCGTCCACGGCATTGCCCGCGCCCTCTCTCTTTTAGACCGCGACAAATATCGTGCCACCCTCAAAACTGCAGGGTTACTGACCCGCGACGCCCGCGCCAAACAGCGCCGCATGATCGGTACCGGCGGCAAGGCTCGTCGCACCAAGCAATCTCCGAAACGTTAATCTTTCTGTTCCCCTAAAGGTCTGACCTGCTAAGGAAATGCTGAGCTTGCCGAAGCATGTTTAGTCGACTTCAAAATGCAATCAGGAGACCAGGTCAGACCTTATTGAATTTAATCTAGTGAATTTAATCTAGTTGACATTCGGGTAGTGTTTGGTCATAGTAGATATAGAATAAGTTTATAGGAGGGTTTATGGCTAAAGCATCAGACAAAGCAGAGAAAACAGTCGGCGCCAAAAGTAATCTTCAATCCGAGAAACTTCAGGCAATCAAAGTAGCCATGGAACAGATCGACAAGCAATTTGGCACCGGCTCTATCATGAAACTTGGTACCTCTCACCACATGGATATTGACTCTATTCCCACTTCAGCCATGGCGCTCGACTTGGCGCTAGGTATCGGTGGCTTCCCCCGCGGTCGGATCACCGAGATCTACGGCCCCGAGGCCTCAGGCAAGACTACCGTCTGTTTGCATGTCATCGCCGAAGCCCAAAAGTGTGGTGGTACCGCGGCCTTTATCGACGCCGAGCACGCGCTTGATCCAGCCCGCGCCAAAGCCGTGGGAGTAAATCTTGACGAACTCCTGATTTCCCAGCCCGATACCGGCGAGCAAGCACTTGAAATTGCTGAGACTCTCATTCGCTCCGGCGCAGTCGATGTGATTGTGGTTGATTCTGTCGCGGCTCTCGTCCCTAAAGCCGAGATCGAAGGGGAGATGGGCGACGCCGTCATGGGTATGCAAGCCCGCCTCATGAGCCAAGCCCTCAGGAAGCTCACCGGCGCGATCAGTAAAAGCAATACCGTTATGATCTTTACCAACCAGCTCCGCATGAAGATCGGAGTGATGTTTGGCAATCCAGAGACAACCGCCGGCGGACAAGCCCTTAAGTTTTATTCTTCTGTTCGGATCGACATGCGCAAAATTGGCAACATTACCGAAGGAGAAATTATCATTGGTTCTCATCATCGCGCCAAAATTGTGAAAAACAAAGTTGCTCCTCCCTTTAAAATTGCCGAGTTTGACATTATGACCACAGGCGGTATCTCCAAGTCCGGTGGTGTGTTGGATGTTGCCGTCGAGCAGGGGATAATTGAGAAATCTGGCTCCTTCTTCAAATATGCGGGGGAGATGCTCGCGCAAGGCAGGGAAGCCACCAAACAAATTCTCGAAGAAAAACCCGAACTCATGAAAAAAATCGAGAGAGAAATCTGGGACAAAATCAAAGCCGTCGAAAAAGCCGCTGCCTAAATGCCTACAATTACTCGTCTTGTTCAGGGCAAGAAAAACCAGAGTCGTGTAAACCTCTATCTCGACGGTCAGTTTGCCTTTGCACTTGGGATTGATGAGGTTGGAAAGCGTGGCCTCAAAAAAGGTCTCGAACTTACAACTGAGCAAGTAAACACTCTTGTCGCCACCGATGAAGACAATAAAGTTTACGCCAAAATCCTTAACTTTCTCTCTTTTCGTCCCCGTACTATTAAAGAAGTCCGCGATCGACTTATTCGTTACGATGTCAAAGATCCTATCAAGCAATATGCTCTCATCAATCGATTGAAAAATAGAGGATATCTCGATGACCTCGCGTTTGCCCGCTGGTTTATTGAGTCTAGAAATACCCACAAGCTCCGTTCTCCCCGCATGCTCGAGCTTGAGCTCAAACGTCACGGGGTAGGAGATGACACCATCTCCCAAGTTATCTCAACTGTCACCGCTCCCGAGGATACTATTTATCGTCTCTTGAGCAAGAAGTTAGGGACTAAACATACTCTAACCACTCAAGAAAGACAAAAAATCTACGCTTATTTCTCTCGTCAGGGTTTTGTTTGGGAAAAAATTCGGGAGGTTGTCAAAAAGTGGGAATCAGAGTAAAATAAAGCTACCTTTTAAGAAAGATATTACAAAAAACATAAAAACATGACCAAACATATTTTCTCGACTTTCGTGAGTGAGGCTATCTAAGCCAGTTTTGTTGTTTTGGTAAGAATTTTCTTGACAGGGATAACAGTATTTTAGGAGCTTTATGAGTATATTACTTAAGTCACTGCTAGCTACTTTTCAACAATCAGGGAAACCCAAACCCCCTCAAGTCAAAGCCAAGCCAGCTGTAGCCAAAAAAGATGCGGTCAAAACAGTCAGTCCAGAACTTATCAAACAAGCCGAGAACACAGCAAAAGAGGTCCTGGCTTTTGCCCGCGAGGAAGCCGACAAAATCAGGGAAACCGCCAAAGTTGAGATGCGCGAACTCCAGAACACTCTGCGCACCCAAGAAGAGAAACTCCGGAAAACCGAAGATGACTTGGGTCACAAAAACTCTCAAATCTCTGCTCGTCTCGCCGAAATAGAAGAGACCAAACAAGCGATTCAAGAACTACAAGTAAAACAAGTCGAAAAACTCGAAAAAATTGGCGGACTCACCAAAGAAAAAGCCAAAGACATCCTCCTTGAAGCCGTCGACAAAAAGCTCGCTCGTGACGTGGCCGAGCGCATCCGCGCTGCCGAAGACGAGATTAAAGAGACGGTCGACAACAAAGCTCGCGATCTCTTGATCGATGCCATGTATCACGGTTCAACAGAGTATGTTGCCGAGTTTACGATCTCCACCGTCAAGATAGCCGACGACGACGTCAAAGGTCGCATCATTGGTAAAGAGGGTAGAAACATCCGCACCTTTGAAAAAGTCACTGGAGTTGATATCGACATGGATGAGACTCCCGGGGAAGTTCGCTTGTCCTGTTACGACGGGGTGCGTCGCGAGATTGCCCGCGTCGCCCTCGAGCGCCTCATTAAAGACGGTCGTATCCAACCAACCCGCATCGAAGAATATGTCACCAAAGCCCGTCACGACATCGAAAAAATCATGTATGAGGAGGGTAAGAAACTCTGTCACATGGTTGGAGCCTACAACCTTCCCCAGGAACTGATCGCCATGTTGGGTAGGTTCAAATTCCGTTCCAGTTACGGCCAAAATATGCTGGCCCATACCCTAGAAGAAACCAGGATCGGCATGAATCTAGCCGCCGAAGTCCGCGCCAATGTTGATGTGGTGAAGCTTGGTTGTCTCTTCCATGATATCGGTAAAATAATTACCGAAGAAGAGGGTAGTCACGTCGAGCTCGGTGTAAAACTGCTCAAAAAACACAACATGCCACAAGCTGTCGTGAACTGCGTAGCCGAACACCACGAAGACATGGAGTTCTCGAGTAAAGAATCTATCCTCGTCTACATCGCCGACGCAATCTCTGGCTCCAGGCCTGGCGCTCGCTACGAAAATGTCCAGGAATACACAACTAGGCTCAAAGCCATCGAAGACATCGCCATGAGTAAGTCTGGCGTGACCGAAGCTTACGCCATCTCGGCAGGACGTGAAGTGCGCGTGATGGTTGATCCAGGCAAGGCCAACGATGATGAAGCTGTGAGGCTAGCTTCTGATATCCGTGACGAGATCAAAGAAAAACTGACCTATCCAGGTACAGTCACTGTTACCGTCATTCGAGAAACTCGCGCCCAACAAGTAGCTAAATAGTCAAATTATTATTAATAATGTACTATGTACTAAGTACTATGTACACAACCGAAGGGAGTATATGAAGAAGTCCGATTACTACGATATTATTGCCAAGTCCGCCCACATGACTAAAAAAACCGCCAAAGACGCGATCGACACGTTTTTGGGTGAAGTGGTAAAAACTTTGAAAAAGGGTGACAAAGTAGTTTTATCTGGTGTCGGGACACTTTCTATCGGCAAAGTCGGACCCAAAGATGTCGTCCCTTTCGGCAAAGCTGATAAACGTGTCACAGTGAAGTCTCACCACGTCGTGAATTTCAAAGCCTCCAAGCCCCTCCGCAAGATAATCTGGTAGTCCCGCTCCCAAAGGTCTGACCTGCTAAGGAGATCCCGACAAACAGTCGAGATGTTTAGTCGAACGCAGTGAGACCAGGTCAGACCTTAATGTATACTGAAGCCTATGACTCATACAATCCTTGTAGAAAATTTATCAAAAGTATATCAAGTCCAAAAAAAGCGTCCTGGCTTAGCAGGGTCTCTCAAAGACCTCTTTTCTCCAAAGTATGAGGACAAACCAGCCGTTAATGGAGTCTCCTTTGTCATCGACGAAGGGGAGCTAGTCGGTTTCATCGGCCCCAACGGCGCGGGCAAGACGACTACCCTCAAAATGCTCTCCGGCCTCCTCCATCCCACCTCGGGGGAGGTGCGCGTCCTTGGGTTTGATCCGTGGGGGAGAGATTATGAGTTCCTCAAATCCATCTCGCTTGTCATGGGTCAGAAAAACCAGTTATGGTGGGACTTGCCCGCCATCGAATCATTTAACCTCGCCCGCGACATCTACGATATCCCGAACGTTGATTACAAAAAGACACTTCATTCACTTGTTGAAATGCTCGGTATTGGCGATGTACTAAATGTCCAGGTTAGGAAACTCTCCCTTGGCCAAAGGATGAAAGCAGAGCTCGTTGCCGCCCTCATTCACTCTCCCAAAGTACTCTTTTTGGACGAGCCCACGATCGGTCTCGACGTCGTGATGCAGCAAGCCGTTCGTAGTTTTATCAAAGACTACAACGCTCATCATGATGGCGCGATTATTTTGACCAGTCACTACATGGAGGACGTGAAAGAACTCTGTAAACGCATCATCATTATCAACGAAGGAACCATCCTCTACGACGGACTCTTGGGGGACGTCATCACCAAGTTTAGCAAACACAAAATCATCGAGATCATCCTCGTAAGTGGTGAGATAAAAACTCAAAAAGTCCTTCGCGCCAAAGTCCCCGAAGTCGCTGCTCAAATCCTAAAAACTATGCCGGTTATGGATATTAACATCAAAGAAATCACGATCGAAGAAGTAATCAGGTCAGTCTTTACCGCCAAATGAAAAAATATCTCTCAATTTTCTCTATTACTTTTCAGGAAATTTTTACCTATCGCTTAAACATGTTTATGTGGCGTGTTCGCCAGATTTTCGTTTTTCTCATTCCTTTCTTTATTTGGCGAGCAGTCCTCGGAGGTGGTGGCGACATCTATGGGTATTCTTTTGCCGGGATCATGACCTACCTTTTTGGTACCACCATTTTGCGCTCACTAGTCATGGGTTCTCGCACGGTCGATTTAGGTTGGATGATCAATAGTGGTAACTTAACGATTCCCCTAATGCGCCCCATTGGTATTTTTCGCTTTCTGATGACCCGTGATCTCGCCGACAAATTGTTTAATCTGAGTTTTATCTTCCTCGAAGTGCCCCTCATTCTTTTTCTTTTTCACCCTCCCGTTTTTCTGCAAGTCAACCCCCTAAATCTCGTTTTAACAATTTGTAGTGTCGTTCTAGCTATTCTTCTGTACTTTTTCATCAACATTATCTTCGGCGCGATTGGTTTTT
This sequence comes from bacterium, assembly GCA_043827085.1. GTDB lineage: Bacteria > Patescibacteriota > Microgenomatia > UBA1400 > UBA12108 > CAJAUT01. The sequence continues at coordinate 64,438 of JBDRPO010000016.1, forward strand.
GGTCACGTGACGTGTGGGCACCCAGATTTCTCCTTATGGTAATCATGGAGTTTGCGACCGGCGCCATGTTCCCCCTCGACATGCTCTCTTCTTTTTGGCAAAAAATTATGCTTGCCACTCCCTTTCCCTATCTTCTCTTTGTCCCACTTAAAATATATCTCGGGGCAGACTCCAACCTTATCCTCCACTTAAGTATTCAATTAATCTGGACTATCGTCTTGTTCCTCCTCACTAAATCTATTTGGCAGAAAGGACTCCTTAGATATGAGGCAGAGGGACGTTAGACTAAAGAGTTATTGGCAGGTCTGGCTCAGGCTTACCCAACTTCAGTTCCAGCAGCAGATAGGTAATGCTCGTGGAGCCGCACTCCTGTTTATCTTTGGTAAACTATTCCGCCTAGGCACCGCCTTTCTCATGGTATTTTTGATAGTCGGACGCGCCAAACTAATAGCTGGCTACAACCTTCCTCAAGCCATCTTTATCTTGGCTCTTTTTAATCTCACCTCAAGTGTTACACAACTTTTTATGCGGGGAATCTATGTCTTCCGCCAAAAAATTGTCGATGGCACTTTCGATTTTTACTTGCTCAACCCCTTGTCTGAGCTTTTTTATAGCCTCTTCTCCTATACCGACCCCATGGATCTCCTTCTTTTTATCCCCTATCTTGGTATCGCGATTTGGGCTGGGATCGGCACTGGTTTTACCTTTACACTTCCAATAATTATCTCTATTCTGATTACCTTTATTCTTGTTGAGATCATGATTATTGCTTGGCACATCATTATGATGGGAGTGGGTATCCGCTATCTTGAAGTTGATAACATCATTATGCTTTACCGCGATCTCGAAAAAATGGCTGCCTTCCCCATCAATATGTATGGCAAATGGGGGAGCATTTTCTTGACCTACGTCATGCCCTTTGCCCTCATGGCGACGATCCCCGCCAACATTCTCTTTGGCCTTTTTAATCCCTGGTATCTACTTGTCTTTGCAGCTCTAGCTTTTGCTCAGCTCAAATTCGCTCTCCATTTCTGGTACCAATCGCTTCTTGTTTATAGTTCAGCCTCGAGTTAGACGTGTTACAATTAAGGGATGGCTATTCTTGAGGTCAAAGATCTAGTTAAGACTTTTAAAAAATCTCCCGTCATTAAAGGGATTAGTTTTGACATGGCAGAAGGGGAGATCTTGGGTATCCTAGGTCCAAACGGTGCCGGCAAAACCACCACCATTCAGATGATTTTAGGTATCCTCACTCCGACCTCCGGTTCCATCAATGTTTTCGGGAAAGAGATTATGGCTCACCATTCCGAGATTCTCGAGTCCATGAACTTTTCTTCGACCTATGTCGATCTCCCGTGGCGCCTCACCGTCAAAGAAAATCTCACCTGGTCATCCTATCTCTACAATATTCCTGACCGGAAGAAACGCCTCAACCAAATCAAAGAACTCTTTCGTTTAGAGAAACAATGGAACCAACCGGTAGCCAGTCTCTCCGCTGGCCAAAAGACACGCGTGAACCTTGCTCGCTCCATGGTCAATTTCCCTCATCTCCTGCTCCTTGATGAGCCAACGGCTAGCCTCGACCCCGAAGTAGCCGCCTATATCCGCGAGTTTTTTTCCGATCAACAAGAACGATTTAATAAAAGTATTATCTTGACTAGCCACAACATGGCAGAAGTCGAGGAACTCTGTGATCGTGTCCTTATCCTCAAAGATGGTCTCTTAATAGATAATGACACGCCAGCGAACCTTGCTAAAAAAATCGAATTCTGTCATCTCCGCCTTCGCGTCACCAAAAACCCAAGTGCGCTGCAACAACTCGCCTCTACTCGTCATCTCGAAATAAGTAACGAAGATGGGATATATTCAATTACTATCAAAGAAAAGCTCCTCCCACTTTTCCTTTATGAAGTGACCAAAAAGAATACTGTCTACACCGAAATCTCTATCGATAAGCCTACCCTCGAGGACTATTTTATGAAAGTTGCCAAAGGTGGATCAAATGAAGCTCTATAGAATCTGGGGACTTTTCCTCCGTTACTACTATAATATGGTCCATTCATACGATCGTTTAAGCGACATATTTTTTTGGCCATTTCTTGATCTGCTCATGTGGGGACTAACCACACGCTATATCGTCGGCGAGAGTGGGGTAGACAACAAAATCGTTCTGGCTCTTTTGGGCGGACTAATTTTATGGATCTTCCCCTGGCGCAGTCAATACGAAATCTCAGTTAGTCTCCTAGACGACATTTGGAATAGGAACTTTGTCAATATTTTTGCGACCCCAGTCTTATTTATCGAATGGGTCGTCACCCTCATGCTAATTGGTATCCTCAAAGGCATTATCTCCTTCGCCTTCGCTTCCGCCTTAGCGTATGCGCTCTACTCCACCAACATCTACTCTCTTGGGTTATCACTCCTACCCTGGGCGGGACTACTCATCATTTTTGGTTGGGTTTTTGGTATCCTCATTAGTGGTATTATCATGCGCTACGGTACCAAAATCCAAACCCTCGCCTGGACATCCATCTACATGATTGCACCTTTTGTTGGAGTTTTCTATCCAGTCTCTATCCTTCCCGCTTGGGCACAAAACGTCGCCCACTGGGTACCCGCGAGTTATGTTTTTGACGCTATGCGTAAACTAATCAACGGTACCCCAGTTCCCATGCCCAATCTCATTTGGCCACTGATCCTTTGCTTGTTCTATCTGATTATCGCCATGTATATGCTCTATGTTAGCTACCGCGCCATCCTCAAACGAGGATTGATCTCAGTTGAATAAGTATGAACAAGCTCCTCTGTATCGTTGGCCCAACCGGAACCAGGAAAACCGCGAGAGCACTTGAAATGGCTAAAGAGCAACCCAGTGTCCTCATTTCCGCCGACTCGCGCCAAGTTTATCGCGGCATGGACATCGTGACGGGGAAAGATCACCCGCGAGATATCGCCATTTATGGGATCGATGTCGTGGAGCCCGACGAATCTTGTTCTGTCTCTGTTTGGTACGATGCCGTGATGCCAAAGATCGAGCGAGCTTGGGGAGAGAGGAAGCTTCCGATCGTCGTCGGTGGTACCGGTCTCTACGTCAAAGCTTTGACTATGGGGATTCAGACTATGCATATTCCAATCAATCACGCTCTCCGCGACAAACTCGAGACACTTTCTGTTTCAGAATTGCAGACCAAACTACAAGAAGAAAATTCAGCTAAATTCTCCTCTCTGAACCACAGCGATCAAAACAATCCGCGCCGTCTGATACGCGCGATCGAAGTATCCCAGTCTTCCCACCAATCATTGACTATTGGTCCTCTACCATCGGCCAAGCTAATCGGACTCAAATACTTCGATTATTCGAATTATCGAAGTATTGTTCACAAGCGAGTTTTAATTCGTCTTTCGCAGGGCGCCATTGAGGAAACAAAATTTCTTCTTAAAAAATATAACAAAGACATCCAATCCATGTCTGCAATTGGTTATCGCAGTATTATCAAATTTCTTGAGAAATCATTGACTGAAGAAGAAATGATCAAAACTTGGGTAGAGGGTGAGCTCGCCTATGCCAAGCGCCAACTAACCTGGTTTCGCAAACAGAGCGTAATTTGGTATGATGTAGACACATATGGAATCACACAAAATTGAAATCTCCCCAAAAACAATCCTTTTTGCCATCGGCACCTTGTTGTCAATCTGGTTTTTTTATCAAGTTAGGAGCATTATAGTTCTTCTTTTTGTAGCCTTTATCCTCATGACCGCCGTTAATCCCTTAATCAAACTCGCTAAAAAAGTCAAAATCCCCACTATCATTGTGATGCTAATCGTCTATTTTGGTTTGATCGCCTTGGTCTCGACTGTCGTAGCCTCCCTGATTCCCGCCGTGGTGCAACAAACCAAAGACATTACCCTCCAGCTCCCTACCTACGTGCATAATCTCGAGACAATTTTCAATGCGAAGTTCGACCCCAACGTCGCTGGCAGCTACCTCAACTCCATCCCCTCCAATCTCTTGAAAATTGCCGCCGGAGCTTTTAATAACATCATGAATATCCTAGCTCTCTTCTTTATGGCCTATTATCTAGTAGTCGAGCGTCCACATCTCCACAAATATCTGATTCGCTTCTTCGGTAATCACCACGCAGAAGAACGCGCCGAAGCCCTCGTTCTAGAAGTTGAAAATCAAGTTGGTGGCTGGGTCCGTGGAGAGCTTATTCTCATGGCTATCATTGGCGTTATGACCTATTTTGGTTTGATTTTACTTGGGATCCCATACGCCCTACCTTTAGCAATCCTCGCAGGTCTTCTTGAAGCTGTCCCCAATCTAGGGCCTACTATTGCTGCCGTCCCCGCCATCCTCATGGGTTTGACAGTTTCTCCGATCATCGGTTTAGGAGCACTAATCTTGAGTATCATCATCCAACAGCTCGAAAATAATCTCATCGTCCCCAAAGTCATGCAGTCCACGACAGGTACCCAGCCTCTCATTACTATCATCGTCCTCCTTATTGGCTTCACCCTCGGTGGTATCGCCGGTGCCATCCTCTCCATGCCACTTTATCTAACTTTGCAGATAGTTATAAAATCATTTAGTCCGTCTCCGGGCGAAAGGAGTTAAATATGGATATCATGGCATGGCAAAACGCTCTATCCTCAGTATGGACAAGTACCATTGGTTCTTTTCTCGCTCTTTTCCCCAATATTTTAGGTTCCATAATTGTAGCTACCCTCGGCATTGTTCTTGGGAATTGGATCAAAACTTTAACTATCAAAAGCCTCCAAATGCTCCGTTTTGAGACTCTGATCAAAGACAGTAAATTCAAGGCTTTTCTGCTCAAGGCTGAGGTAACAGACAAGGTCGAAGAAGTGATAGGTAGTATCCTCAAATGGCTCATCGTCTTGACTTTCTTTATCGCCGCAACCAACATCCTAGGGCTCACTACTGTCTCCAACGTCCTGGTCGGTGTCCTCGGTTATGTTCCAAATGTAATTTCCGCGGTCATTGTCATGGCCATCGGAGTACTCCTCGCCGGCATCGTTGAAGGTTTTGTCAAAGGCGCTCTCGCCAGTGTGGATCTCAAAACTTCCCGTTTAATGGGGAAAATCGCTAGCTACACCGTCATCACGATCGCCACCTTGGCCGCCTTCTCCGAACTCAAGATAGCCGCTGGCTTCATCAACATCCTCTTTATCGGATTTGTTACCATGATGGCCCTTGGCTTTGGTCTCGCAATCGGGCTCGGCGCTAAAGATGTGATCGGTCAGATATTATCTGATTGGTACAAAGAACTAAAAAGAGATCTCAAAAAATAAGCCTTGCTTATGAATATTTTACAGAGTCTAGTCCTCGGTATTGTCGAGGGACTTACCGAATTTTTGCCCGTTTCCTCCACTTTTCATCTTATCGTTTCCGCGCGTCTCCTCGCCCTTAGCTCCTCTGACTTTCTCAAGCTATTCGAGGTATTTATCCAAAGTGGCGCCATCCTAGCTCTCCTTTTTATCTATACTAGAACACTTCTCAAAGATCAAAAACTCATTACGAATGTTTTCTATTCCTTCGTCCCTACCGCAGTTGTGGGCCTAGTGTTTCACAAAATTATCAAGACTGTATTTTTTGAATCCAACTGGCTCATGCTGTCAGCCTTTATTGGCGTTGGATTGATCTTTCTTTTTCTCGAAAGATCCTCACTTGTCCTCGAGAAGACCTGTCACGCCATTACTCCCAAACAGGCGATTCTAATTGGTCTCGCCCAAGCCTGTTCAGTTATCCCAGGTGTATCACGCGCGGGCTCCGTCATTGTCGTTATGATGCTTCTTGGTTACAAAAGAGCTGAAGCTGCCAAGTATACATTCCTTTTGTCTTTCCCGACGATCCTAGCTGCGAGCGTGCTTGACTTATATCAGGGGAGGACGGCCATCATCGATCATAGTGACGGTTGGCTACTCCTCGCTCTCGGATTTTTCAGCGCTCTCTTCGTTGCCTACTTTGTCGTGAAATGGTTCACGCGCTACCTCGAAAACCACACTCTCACCATCTTTGGATGGTACAGACTAGCTCTGGCCAGTCTCCTGGTAGTCTTTAAGGTCTTACCTTAATTGCCAGGGGATCAGAGAATATCGAAAGCATTTTTCCACTGCCGTCATACAGCTCAGCTCTAATAATCTCAACTTCCCCAAGTCCTGGGAAACTGTAACTCGCAAGCTCAGTTCGACTGCTCGGGAGCGCGCCAACAGAGTCAAAATTAACTCTAATTTTTTTACCCAGGCTATCAGAACTCGGTGTTTGTGCGGTGATATTTATCCCTGCCGCTGGTTGGATAGTAAACGGTTCGCTCACATACGATACCTCTATCATCCCTCGTACTGCCCCAGTTCCATTTATCGTATATATTCTTCCTTCAGTGTTAGAAATCTTCTGCAAGCCAATCTGAGCTGCTCGCGCCACGTCATACAGAAGAAGACTGCCTTCCCACTTTGCCTCTTGATTGTTTACGACCACCCAAACCGCTCCCGTTCTAGCTCCTTCTGGGATTTTTACCTCTAGAATCGAATTGCTCCATCTGACAATAGATTCTTTAGTCGCTTCGCTGTTTCCCACAAACACGCGGCTACCCCATTGGTAATCACCAAAGTTTGATCCGAGAAGTACCACCGTGTCCCCAGTCTTTCCGAAAAACATGCTTACTCTATCAATCTTTGGTGGAACAGTCGGATAGTTAGGGGGAGGAGTCACAACCGGAGCTTCCTCCGCCGCCGATGACCTATTTTCTGTGTCCTGCTGAGCCAGCCTCACGGAAATTGGGACAATCAGGACCAAGAACAGGACCACATTAAATCCAACAATCCTTTTCCAGGACAAGGTACGATTAATTCGTTCATAGATATTTTCTTGCATGGGTCTCTAACTCCTTTTACTGATTGTAATGACTCGCTCTTCATGATTAAAGTTAATTGTAAAGTCGTCAAATAATCCCTTCCTCCCAAGAATGTAGGTTGTAGAGTTAGATTCGGTAAATGTCGCAGGGAATTCAAAATCTGAGCTTCCGATCTTAAGGGTAATTTTGTCCAAATATGCAAAGGCTGGTACTCCCGAGAAACCTTGGAGAGTGATTCGCTTGGCTCGGGAAAGGTCTACCCCCGTATCTTGAGCAGCCTGCAAAGGGAGGGTAGACACCACTGCCCCAGAGTCAAGAAGAAACGTGGTATCAACGTAACCCTTTGTCGTCCTGAGGGGTAAAGTAACTTTAGGTTCTTGCACAAACCCAAAACTTTCGTATAGGGTGTTTTTATAGGGGACTTTATACTCCAAGTTCCCGAATGAATCTGTAATCGTTACTTTATTAACCCCACCTTTTATAAATACCCCCCGAATCAAGAAAAACCCTCCAATTAGGAGTGCAAAACCAAACAAAGAAACCACCTTGATAATAGCCGTTGCTTTTCCTGAAGAACCCACGCTCTCAAATTCCAAATAAGCCATACAACTATGCTATCATAATCTCATGCAATTTTCGTTTGAGATCATTATTGTTGGAGGAATAGCTCTTGTCGCCATCATTCTCGACTTGATCTTATTGTTTTGGCTACTCCGCGTTGCCCGTCACTATAATTCCCTCACCCATGGGATCGAACAAAAAACTCTCATGAACGCTCTCCAAGGAATCCAGTCTACGATTGCTGAACATGAAAGAGTCCAGGGCATAACCAAGAACGAACTTCAGAAAGTCAAAGAAAGTGCAGAACTGCATGTACAACATGTAACCCTCAAGCGCTTTAACCCCTTTGGGGACACCGGGGGAGATCAGAGCTTTATGCTGGCCTTACTCGACGGAAATCTTGACGGCGTGGTAATTACTTCGCTCCATAGTAGAGAAAATACGCGTTTCTATGTAAAATCAGTTAAGGGTGGTGTTGGTATTGACCATCCCCTCTCTGATGAAGAGCAAAAAATTATTAATCGAAAGGGCAAATAAAATATGCAAAAACCATTTATCAAATCTCTTCTAGTTTTCCTTTTGTCTTTCCTCCTCTCTGGTAGCGCCAGTTACGCCATTACGACTTATCTCTACGCTCCTGAATCAGGTGGTCCCATGACTCCAGTTGCTACCCCTCCAATTGGCGGAGGATTAAATATCGATCCCTCTGCTCCCCGAACTTCAGAGTGTCCTATTAACGGTCAAATGTATACCTCCGCAGAAGCAAAAGTCTGGGAATCACGCCGTCCCCTCTTTGTTATGATTGAAAACATGCCCGAGGCCAGACCTCAGTCAGGTCTTAACTCGGCCGATATTATCTACGAAGCCGTGGCCGAAGGGGGTGTTTCTCGCTTTGGCACTGTCTTTTATTGTGGTGTTGCTGCCCGCGACACAATCCTAGGCCCGGTCAGGAGTGCTCGTACCCACTTTGTTAATTTAGCTTCCGAGTATAACTATCCGCTCTACACCCACGTGGGCGGGGCCAACTGTGGCTCGAGCGACCCCAGGATCTGTGTCACCGACAAGCGCGTTCAAGCTCTCGAACAGATCAACCAATACGGCTGGGGTGGATCCAAGGGAAACGATCTCAACCAATTCTCGATAGGTTTTCCTACTTTTTGGCGTGACTACGAGCGCTTAGGAAAAACTGTGGCGACCGAGCACACCATGTACAGTAGCACCGAAAAACTCTGGAAATATGCTGCTGGGACTCGTGGCTGGACCAACAAGGCTCCAGACGGTAAATCAGAATGGAAAGATAAGTATGTTCCCTTCACTTTCAAAGACGATGCCAAAGAAAAGGGTAGTGTTGGAAAGATCTCCTTTGGATTCTGGGAGAGCTACCACCAGTTTGACGTCGTCTGGACTTATGATTCTGGAAAGAACCTCTACACCCGCGAAAACGGCGGGGAAGTTCACAAAGACAGAGATGACGACTCGCAACTCTCAACTAGAGTAGTAGTCGTGCAGTTTACCAAAGAGCTAGGGCCCCTGGACGAGTCCAAACACATGCTATATGAAGTGATCGGGACCGGCAAGGGCATAGTCTTCCAGGATGGGACTGCGACCGAAGCTACCTGGACCAAGAAAGACCGTGAGGCCAAGACTGTCTGGACTGACGCGAAGGGTAAAAAGATCTCCTTCAACCGCGGCAAGATCATCTTCGAGATCCTTCCTCTCGACAACAAAGTTGAGTACTAAGCAAAGTCGTACACCTATTGTGTTCGAGTAGTTTTGTTGTACACTATAGCTATGGCTGGTCTGCAGGACTTCATTATTAGCAAAGTTCGCGTCAAACTCCTCGAAGTATTTTTAATTGATCCCGAGAGCATGTTTTACATCCGCGAGCTCACCCGGAAAATCGGGGAGGAAATCAACGCCGTCCGGCGCGAACTCATCCACATGCAAAGTGTCGGTATGGTGAAAGAAGAGAAGCGTGGTAACCGCATCTACTATACCTTCAACAAAAACTACCTTTTTCACAAAGAACTCATGAGCATGATCGGTAAAACCACGGGGCTAGGACTTGCTCTTACCAAAGCTTCTCCCAAATTGGGGCGCCTCAAGTTTGCCATGGTCTCCGGCCGCTTTGTCCGCCACATGCCGCGGGCCAAAGACACCGTCGATCTCCTACTGGTTGGCGACCTCATCATGCCCCAGCTGACTGAGGTGGTGAAAGAACAAGAGGCCAAGTTAAGTCGTGAAATCAACTATACCGTCATGACCGAAGCAGAGCTCTTATACCGCAAAACCCACAACGATCCCTTTATCGGTCGCATCCTTGAAGCCTCACGCGTCATGATAGTGGGTGACGAAGAGGAACTCGTAGCATGATCGGGACCAAAATTATTAAAATAGGCAACTCCAAAGGCATCATTATCCCGAGTGAAATCATCAAAGCTCTGTCGCTTGTTGAGGGAGACGAGGCCAAGCTCCACTACGATCCAGTGTCTCAAGTCTTATCAGTTCAATTCCCCCACACTAAACAACTGAAATTAACCGATCGGTAATTAAGATTATCCTGCTGTATACTATTCAAATATGCGTCTCCGACGAAATATCTTTCTTATCATTATCCTTGTAGCAACAGCCCTCGTAATCGACGCTCCCAAAAACTACCCCGTAAACTTCAATCTCTTTGGTAATAGCATCTCCTTTACGCTCTCGAGCCCCACCATCAACATCCGCAATTTTAAGCGTGATCTCAACATCAAACAGGGACTAGATCTGCAAGGTGGCACTGAAGTCACCCTCGCGCTCGATATGAAAGATCTGGCAGCTGCGGATCATCTGGACGCGCTCGACTCAGCCAAAGAAATCATTACCCGCCGAGTTGATCTCTACGGCGTTGCCGAGCCAACCATTAAAACCGTGGTGAGTGACGACACCTACCGTATCCTCGTCGCTCTCCCCGGTGTCAGTAGTCCCGACGAAGCTTTGAGTTTGATTGGACAGACCGCCTCCCTCGACTTCCGCGAGCTCCCAGTTGCAACTGACGCGGCAACCTACGCCGACTTTCAGCTTACCGGCTTAACTGGCAAAGATTTAGAAAAGTCATCGGTTGGCTTTAGCTCCCAAAACGGCAAACCCGAGATCAATCTCCAGTTTACAGAGGAGGGGGGGAAGAAATTCGGCGAAATCACAGGGCGTAACGTCGGCAAACCCCTCGCCATCTTTCTCGACGGCATACCCCTGACTACCCCTACCGTCCAACAAGCGATCACCGACGGCCGCGCCGTCATTAACGGTATCTATACAGTTGAAGAAGCCAAGAACATGGTAATCACCCTCAATGCCGGTGCTCTGCCTGTCCCGATCGAAATCATCCAGCAACAAAATATTGCCCCGACCTTAGGGGCATCAAGCGTCCAAAGTAGTCTCAAAGCCGGAGCAGTCGGCTTGGGACTCGTCGCACTCTTTATGATCATGAACTACGGCGCCCTTGGCGCGATCGCCGACATTGGTCTCGTGATTTACGGTCTCCTGACGCTCGCAGTCTACAAATTTGTCCAGATTACGATCACCCTTCCCGGCCTCGCCGGCTTTATCCTCTCGATCGGCATGGCTGTCGATAGCAATATCCTCGTTTTTGAACGCATGAAAGAAGAAAGCCGCAAAGGGAATGATTGGCTTGGGAGCATGGAGCTCGGATTTGGCAAAGCTTGGGACTCCATCAAAGATGCCAACGTCGCGACCTTGATCACAACCTTCGTCCTTTTCAATCCTTTTGACTGGACTTTCCTCAATAGCTCCGGCATGGTCCGTGGCTTCGCCCTCACTCTTTTTCTTGGCATCGTTATCTCGCTCTTCACCGGAATATTTGTTACTCGCAACCTGCTCCGAGCTCTGACGGCCTCCAAAGGGTCTGACCCTAAAGGACGATCCCACCCCGCAGACTCAAAGGCGGGAAGGTCAGACCCTAAAGGTATTTTCAACGAAAGGACAGACCTCCATGGAATCAAATAAACTTCGCATTCTCCAACCCATGAAGTACTGGTGGCTCTACTTTACGATCTCTCTCTCCGTGATTATCCCAGGGACTTACTCCCTCGTCACTTACGGCCTCAAGCCCTCCATCGATTTCACTGGTGGTTCGACCATCGTCTGGACTACTTCAGTTGAAGAAAGTACACTGCGCGATTTGGCGAAGACTGAGAGTATCGACATCCGCGAAATGGGGAAAGTTAGTGGTGTCTGGACTATCACAACTTCACCTCTGGGCAAAGATCTTTATCAAACCTACAAAACCAAAGTGGCCGATATAGGGAGTGTTGTTGAACAACAGTTCAACACCGTAGGTCCTGCCTTGGGGAGTGAACTCATCAACAAAACTATTTATGCGGTCGTCCTTGCCGCTTCACTCATTTTGTTCTATGTCGCCTACCGTTTCCAAAACATCAAGTTTGGGGTCTCAGCGATCCTTGCCATGCTTCACGACTCACTGGTTCTCTTAGGGGTCTTCTCTCTTCTCGGGCATTTTATGGGGATCGAGGTAGACACGCTCTACGTCACAGCTCTCTTGACCATCCTCAGTTTCTCCGTCCACGATACAATTGTTGTCTACGACCGTATCCGCGAACTCAAGAAAAAATATGGCTATCTTGATTTCAAAGAAATCGTCAACCGCGCCGTTGTGGAAACCATGGGCAGGAGTATCAACAATAGTCTCACAATTATCTTCATGCTTCTAGCTATGTATATGCTAGGCGGTGAAACCACACGCTGGTTTATCTTTGCGCTCCTTGTGGGCACCGTCTCCGGCACCTACAGCTCCACCTTTACCGCTGCCCCGATCCTTATCGTCTGGGAAAAACTAGCTAAAAAACGCCTTGGGTAGGCATAAGCCAGATTCTGTTTTTAAGACGATCATTTCTCTAATGCCCGCAAACTTTAGGACTCGCCCGCCTGCAACGCTTGCGCGTAGCAATGCGGGCAGGGGAGTGCACCCATCATCCAATTCGTCGGTTGCAGCAGGGAGGATTGCCCGTTTCACCCGAACTAAATCGGTTCGTCACTGTTGCTCTAAACTAGCGGTTACCCGTCATAGCTTACGCTACGCACCTCGCACTCTGCTGTCTGGACTTTCCTGACTCGGCTTTCACCTCGCCCGATCATCCACCTACCCAAGGCAAGAAGATTATAACATTTAAGGGTATAATTTCCCTATGTCATGGTTTTTTCTCGTTACCATCTCGGTGATTTTCTACTCTCTATCAACAATTGTTCAACGCAAAATGATGGCGCAGGACAAAAGTGATCCGGTGGCCTCAATGATAATTTTCCAGTTTGTCGTAACCATTATTCTGTTTTTCTATACGTTGCTATTTGGTACAGGTTGGCCTGAAATCATGAAAGTTTGGCCATTTTTATTACTCAATGGTGCATTAGTTGCAATAGCTAGTTTATCCATGTTTCAAGCTACAAAATACACTCAAGCAGGGGAATACACAATTATTTCTACATTCTCCGCCTTCATTAACCTTTTTGTTGTCACACTATTTCTCCACGAAACACTAACTATTTCAAAAATATTTGGCACCATTCTGATAGTTCTCAGTATATTTATCATCACTGGTTTTGCAAAAAATAAAATCACCTGGCACAAAGGCCATCTCTACACCCTCCTTTCTGCAACGGCTTTCGGCGCAGTTTTTGCCAGCGAGTCATACGTCGCCAGCCAAATAGGTGTAACTCAAGACCTATTAATTGCTTTCTTCTTGCCAGGACTATTTGTCCTAATGTTCAAACCAAAAGCTCTTAGTCAAATTAAAAGTCTACTTAATAGAGACTATTTATCTAAGATAATGTCATATTCACTACTATACTTATTAGGCGCGGTTACCATCTTTGCTGCATATACCCACGGAGGAGATGCTGGGAAAATTTACGGTATCAGCAACTCTTCGGTCATTGTCACAGTAATTTTAGCAGCAATCTTCCTAGGCGAAAAAGACAGGCCAATCAGAAAATTTCTCGCCACAATAGCAGCCTTTGGTGGTATCTTGCTACTACGCTAGCTCTTTTACTCTTTTCTCCAGATATTCTTTCGTATTTTTCGCGCTGTCGTCCAGGATTTCTTCAAACAAAGTATTAAGGATTTCTCCCACGCGGCGGGAAGGGGGGATGCCCAAGATTTTCATGACCTCCGCACCATTTATGTTTAGATCTTTGAGTGATAACGGCTCGTAGAACTGCTCGCCGATCCTCTTCTGTAGCTCCGTCAGTCGCCAGCTGGTAGCTTTGCTTCCTCCTCCAATCCGGTCGCCGACTCTGAGGGCCATCATATCGTGGATATTCTCTTTTCCCACCCGGCGGATAAACCGACGGATCGAGGCATCCGTCATCTTGGACTCATACACAAACATATGCCAGCGCACGAGTGTAAACACTCGGTCCTGATCTTTCTTCGAAAGCTTGAGTCGCTCCGCAATCCGCTTGGCAGTGCGTGCTCCCGATACCTCGTGATTGTAGAAAGTTACCCCTCGCTCACCCCCAGATTTCGACACTACTGGCTTGTCCACGTCGTGGAGCAAGGTAGCGAGTCTCACCACCGGATCAGGCGATGGGCAAGCCCGCAAAGCCTCGATCGAGTGGGTAAAAACGTCATAGATATGGTGACCACCTTGCTTGACCGCTTTAGTCATCAAAAGTTCTGGGATGAGTATCTCCATAATCCCGGTATTGACCATGAGTTGCACCCCGTCAGCCGCGTGCTCGGTCGCCAGGAGCTTCATCACCTCCGCCCCCGTCCTCTCAGAAGATATTTCTTTGAGATTAGGTACTTTTTCTTTTAATGCGGTAAGCGTCTTCTCCTCGATAGTAAATCCGAGTTGGGCCGCAATCCGGATCGCTCGCATGATGCGCAGAGCATCTTCCTCAAATCGCTCACTTGGAGTTCCAACCGCTTTAATTACCTTATTCTTGATATCTTTTTGTCCCCCGTACGGATCCACTAGTTTACCCTTAGCATTCATCGCGATGGCGTTAATAGTAAAGTCACGACGCTTCAAATCCTCTTTTACCGTTTTCCCCCACACCACAATATCTGGTCTCCGTTTGTCCGAGTATCCCGACTCCGATCGGTAGGTTGTAATGTCGTATAACTCCTCGCATTTGATCTCGCCTTCTTTTAGGTTAAACTGTTCGCGGATATGTTTCCCCGCTACCTTCACCGTCCCAAACTCATTGTCGTAAAAGCACTCATCAAACAAGGGTTGGATTTGCTCGGGCGTTGCCGAAGTCGTCACATCCCAGTCGTAGGCAGGGATCCCGAGTAAGAGGTCTCGTACCGCTCCTCCGACCATCCACGCCTCGTATCCTTTCGCTTCCAATGCCTCAATAATTTTGACTACCCCAGGATCAAACTTGAACTTCATAAAGCTAGTCTACCACAGGGGAAGTGATGTATCATGTAGTTATATTTAGGATATATTCCGTTGAATCGATAGATCGGAACAAATTATGACACAAGTATCTAAACATAAACTCCAGCCAGAAATGACGACATTAATTTATGGTGAATTTTGTGGCTTTCTTTCCAAAATCGATTCAAATAGTGGTGTAAGTCAATTTCTCGACGATTTTCTCACTTCCACGGAGAAAATAATGCTAAGTAAAAGATTTATGATCATGGTTTTCCTCATGCGAGGCCATTCTGTCGAACATATTAAAAACACCCTACATGTTAGCAATTCAGCAGTCATGAGTGTGAATAGTTGGTTTAAAAACGCCAGCTCCACGACTAAACAATCTCTAATTCGACTTAATCAAGAGAAAAATTTGGAAAAGCTTTTTGATCAAGTAGAGTCAATACTCGATAAGCTACCACCTGGAAAATATCGCGACTGGCACAAAGTGGGCAAAGAAAAATTTGCTCGTCTGAAAACTCGTCAATTAATAGATCGATTACGTTAATTCCGTTGAATCGATAGATCGGAATGAAATATATGACTGACATAAAAGTTAAAACAAAAGTATATGTCGATGCCTCAGCCGAGGAGATTTTTCAAGCAATCCTTGAAAGTAGGGGATATAAAACCACAAGCGAGCAGGAAGCATTCTTAAATCCTTCCGCGCCCACTCTCGATTTACTCCTTGGGCAGTCCGGTCTCAAAAAAACTACTCTCAAAAAAGCCAAAGCGATTCTCGACTCTCATTTGAAAAGTAACCATGATATCTGCGTTTTCGGTGACTACGACGCTGACGGCGTGACCGCCACGGCTATTATGTGGCAAGCCGTCTCGGCTTACGCCAAAGTCCAAGAATCAAAGTCGCACGTCCTCCCCTTTATCCCCGATCGTCATCGCCACGGCTATGGCTTAGGTGACAAAGCAGTGGCCGAAGTTATTGGTGGTGAAGCCTTTCGCACCACTCAATTTCAAGGTTTTGCCCCCAAACTCATCGTGACGGTTGATACCGGCATTGTGGCGCACGTTGGCATCAAGTCTTTTGTAAATGCCAAAATTGATGTGATCGTCACTGATCACCACCAGCCCGAAGAGAAGCTCCCTCCCGCTAGCTGTATTGTTTATACGCTCGCGACCAGTGGTGCCGGCTTGGCTTGGATCTTTTCGATGTATCTCCTCGGGAGTCCCGCAGGGAAACTTCTCGATTTAGCCACTATCGGGGTGATTGCCGACATGATGCCCCTGACCGGCCTCAACCGCTCGATAATCGCGCGTGGCTTGGACGCTCTCTCTCACACCTTGAGACCCGGCCTCCTCGCTATGAAAAAAGCCATGGGGATAGGGGAAAAGGATCTCTCCACTTATGACATCAGCTTTGGTATCGCCCCGCGTCTCAATGCCGCGGGTCGGATCTACAATCCGCTCGATGCTCTCCGGCTCATGTGCACGAGCGACAAAAATCTGGCAACTGAACTAGCCGGGAAAATCGAATCACACAATCGCGATCGCCAAGAATATACTGACCATGCCCTCCGCCTCGCGGCTAGTTACACTGCCGCTCATAAAATAATCATCGTCTCGGGTGACTACCATGAAGGTGTGATTGGGCTAGTGGCCGGCAAGCTCACTGAAATATATCACCGTCCCGCCATCGTGATGAGTGACAACGGCGAAGTAGTAAAAGGCTCAGCCCGCTCTGTATCGGGTATAAATATCACCGAGCTTTTACGCTCACTAAAAACTCCATTTCTTGGCTTAGGTGGTCACGAGCAGGCGGCTGGATTTAACTTGGCTCGCAACAAAGTTACCGGCTTTACCAAAGAACTTAAAACTCTCGCCGATCGAGAGATCAAGGACACTCTACTCATCAAAAGTGAGTCCGCTGATCTCACGCTCCCCCTTAAATCTACTTCCCTCAAGTTAGCCAAGATGTTATCTACTCTTGAGCCAATCGGCATCGGCAACCCCAAACCCAAATTTATTCTTTATGACTTAAATGTGCTGGAAGACCGCGAGCTTGGGGCTGGTGGCAAGCACCACAAACTCACAGTGGAGCAAGGTGGGGCGACCCGTGAACTCCTTATGTTTAATACCGTTCATTCCCATCCTCTCGATCATATAAGCACACTAATTTGTACACTCGACGTCAATGTTTGGCGAGACCGCGAATCGCTTCAACTCATAGGTAGTTATGTGGAAAATTAAACTCTTTCACGAATTCATTGCTCGCTTCCAGAAAATGGATCTCCCGCGCCAGCTATTAGCTGTAAGCTGTATGCTGTTAGCTTTTCTTTATCCCGGCCACAACTCTCTCCAAACTATTGTTCTAACTCCTGGCGAAGTTCGCGCCTACTCACTCGCCACACCGATACTTTCCCTTTATCCCAAAAATGATGGTACCAAAGCTCCTGGTGTTTCCGCTCGCGCCGTCATCGTCCAAGACGCAGTAGGGAAAACCATCATGTACGAGAAAAATCCGGATACTTATCTTCTCCCCGCCTCGATTACCAAAGTTATGACCGCCCTCGTCGCACTCGACAACTGGCCTGACTTAAATACCGTGATTACTGTCAAGAATGAAGATCGCGCGATAGGTCAAACCATCGAACTTCAGAAAGGTGAGCAAATCACTCTCATTAACATCCTCTACGGTCTCCTTGTTCACTCCGGCAACGACGCGGCGCTTGCGATCGCCGACAACTATCCCGGCGGCTACTCTGATTTTGTCGCTGCCATGAACGTCAAAGCCAAGGAGCTTCATCTAGACCACACTACCTACAAAAACCCGTCAGGTGTTGAGCAGTACGGTCACGTCACGACCGCTCGCGACCTTGCCGTTCTAGCCTCAACTGCACTGCAAAATCAAATCATTGCGAGTGTTGTTGATACCAAAAAAATCACCGTGACCGATGTTTCAGGCGAAATCGTTCACGAACTAGTCACAACCAACGAGCTCTTGGGGGAAATTCACGGACTCAAAGGACTCAAGACCGGCTGGACCACCAATGCCGGCGAGTGCCTAGTCAGCTACATCGACCGTGATGGCAAAAGGATTATCGTCGTAGTCCTAGGCTCGCTTGATCGCTTTGGTGACACTCGCCTCCTCGTCGACTGGACCTACTCCCACCACGACTGGATTACCCCTGTACTCTAAGTTATAATCACCATATGCTACGCACGCTCATCAAGGAAACAATCAAAAAAATCGGCGAGACAGTCACCCTAAAAGGGTGGATAAGTACAAAAAGAGATCATGGGAAACTTACATTTATTGACCTCCGCGACCGGACCGGAACCATCCAGTGTGTTGGCTATCAAAAAATGGGGGAGTTAACTACAGAATCTGTAATTGAAGTGACAGGAATTCTGAAAGAACGAAACGATAAGAGTATCAATCCTGAGTTACCTTTGGGAACCATAGAAATAGATGTTCAAGAGTATGTGGTGGCAGGAAAAGCAACCGAACTACCTATCCACGTTAAAGAAGCCGGTGGTAATGACGTGTCAGAAGATATTCGCCTACGCTATCGCTACCTCGATTTACGTCGTGATCACATGCAAAAAATTATGCGACTCAGGTCTATCTATTCGCATACTTTACGTCAAGCCTTTATAGATCGAGATTTTGTAGAAGTAGAAACACCCATTCTTTCGAAAGCGACCATGGAAGGTGCACGCGACTTTCTCGTTCCCTCCCGTTTTCAGCACGGTAAATTCTATGCATTACCCCAAAGTCCTCAACAATATAAACAACTTCTCATGGTAGCCGGGGTAGATCGTTATTTCCAATTCGCGAGGTGTTTCAGAGATGAAGATTTGCGTGCAGATCGCGGGTTTGAGTTTACGCAGGTTGATGTAGAGATGAGCTTTTTGACGAGTGACGAAATTCGAGGGACAATGGAAGATGTTGTTAAGCAAGCAGTAAAAGCCGTTGGTGGCAAACTCAAAGATGAAGTCTTCCCAGTATATTCGTTTGCTGATGTTATCAAACAATTTGGCACCGATAAATTTGATCTCCGTACAGAATCAGAAAAAAATGATGGAACATTAGCATTTGCCTGGGTTACTCGGTTTCCATTCTTTAAAAAAATTGACAAAGGGGATGTCGCCGAACTCCGGGACGGCAAGAGTGGGTGGACCTTTACCCACAATCCATTCGGAGCTCCAATTCCTGAACACACACAGTGGCATCTAAAAGGTGAGCACATTGAAGAAATTATCGCCGATCAATACGACTTAGTATGCAATGGGTACGAAGTAGGTGGGGGTAGTATCAGAGCTCACAAACCAGAACTTCTGGCCGCTACTTATCGGACCATGGGTTATACCGAAGCAGAAACTCAAGCTAGTATTGGTCATATGCTTGAGGCGTTCTCGTATGGTGTGCCACCTCACGGTGGAATTGCCTTGGGACTTGATCGTCAAATAATGTTATTGGCGAACGAAAATTCACTCAAAGAAGCAATTGCTTTCCCCATGACATCAACAGGGCATACTGCAGTCATGGATGGTCCGAATATTGCCACGGACGAACAGCTGAAAGAATTAGGGTTAAAAATAAATAAGTAAAATTTATTCAGTCCACGCGTCACTTACCGCCGGTACATAAGCTACAAAATCAGGGTCACCCGTAAACACATACACCGGCTGCATAAATTGTTGAGGCATATCCGCGTCGTAATACTGGAGCGTGATGTCGCGAATTGTAACGTTTGTCGTATTCGGCTTCACCCCCGCGATAAACCCAGTTCCTTTTTGCAATCTCTGCCACGCTTCGGCGACGCCGATCAGGGGGTACACCGCCGAGCGGTCAAGGTCAACCGGGTAGTAGTTGTAATCCAAGTTCACAAACTGTCGCTCATCCTCTCGCTGCAGGGCCAATATCCCGGTAATTAGACCGCTATCTGAGTGTGGTGCGACGACGTCCACCCCGTCTACCGGCGCCCGGTACAGATTAACTCGTACAAAATGAGCTTGGGATAGTGAAGCTGCCGCGACAATCTGGTCTTTATCCCCCTTTAGATACTGAACCGTCGATTTGCCTTCTTTAATATCGTCAGGGAGCAGCTCAACCCGTCCAAGCAAGTTGTACAACCTATCGAGAGCCTGCGGATCAGTATAGTAAATGGTTGGGATTGTATAACTAGGATCCAATTGCCACTTTTTATCGAGGACAAACGAACCGGTAATGATATTTATAGTCAGGGATGAAGGGATTGGGTCAGTAGAGTTCCACCGGTACTCCGTTTCCGACAATTTCGTCGGTTGCTCAATAAAGTCTAGCTTGGTCGCAACGGCAGAAGCTGCGTCGTACGCAAGTAGATTGGCTTTCTTGATCGGCATAAAGAAAACTTTGAATTGATTAGGTAATCGGGTCGGTAGTCCTCCAGTTGGAGTCTCGAGTTTATACGTGTATGACACCGATTCCACCAACTGCGGGAACTGGATCTTGGGGATCTTACCAAACAACACGTCTGGCGGGGGAGGGGGGGCGGGATGAAGCTTCTTCCAGTATGCGATCGACGCCGTGAGTACAATCCGTCCAACCATGAGAAATACAAGGGTAAGCCCTCCATACTTAATCGCCTTCCGGGCCACAACCGCCGTCTCTCCAAGTGTTGCCATAAGTTTAGTATACGGTATTCAGACTGCAATTCTCAAACAAGTAAACAACGTGCCGTCAGAGGGTCTGACCTTAAAGGACTCAAGTGCAAAAAGCACCTGAAAAGACCCCAAAAAGGTCAGACCCTAATGTATAATCCAACCATATGGTAGTACGCACTCGTATCGCCCCTAGTCCGACTGGTATTGCCCACTTAGGCACAGCCTATACCGCCATGCGCAATCTCGCAATTGCCAGGCAAAACAATGGGAAATTTATTATTCGCATCGAAGACACCGATCGTGAGCGCTACATCGAGGGCGCAGTTGATGTCATTTTCGACGCACTAAAATGGTTAGGTCTTACCTATGACGAAGGCCCTTACACTCAGTCAGAGCGGCTCGCGATCTACCAAAAGCACGCCAAGCAGCTAGTCGAGAAAGGGCAGGCCTACTACTGTTTCTGCACCAAAGAGCGCCTCGACGAGGTGAAGCAAGCCGCGATCGCCAAAAAAGAACTCCCCCGCTACGACCGCCACTGTCGCTCCTTAGATCAGAAAGTTGCAGGGAAGCGCGCAGAAACTGAACCTCACGTGATTCGTCTCAAAGTCCCCGAGTCAGGAGTGACGATTTGTCAGGATGTAGTAAGAGGTCCCATCGAGTTCCAAAACTCTGGGATCGACGATCAGGTGATCCTCAAATCCGATGGCTACCCCACCTACCACCTCGGCGTGGTCGTGGATGATCACTTAATGGGTATCACCCATGTGATCCGTGGTGAGGAATGGCTCTCCAGTTCCCCGAAGCATATCTTGCTCTACCAGGCCTTCGGCTGGGAGCTGCCCGTCTTTGCCCACTTGCCAATAATTAGAAATAAAGATCATAGCAAGATGAGTAAAAGGAAAAACGACGTTTCTATCCTTTCTCACCGCGACAAAGGTTATCTCCCCGAAGCCATCAATAACTTTATAGCTCTTATGGGTTGGTCCCATCCAGAGAAAAAAGAAATCTTCACGCTCGACGAGTTCTTGCGTCTCTTCACACTCAACAGAATTACTCTGACCGCTCCTGTTTATGATCTCGAAAAACTCAACTGGATCAACGGCCAATACATCCGCTCTATGTCAGACTCTGAGCTCTTAGAACGTCTCAAACCCTTCTTGTCATCTGATTGCTCTCCTACGCTCGCAACCCAGATCCTTCCTCTCATCAAAGAGCGGCTAGTCACTCTCAAAGATTTCGAGTCTCTGACCGACTTCTTCTACCGCGATGTCAAAGTTGATCCAACCCTCCTTACCAAAAAATCTACGATAGAAGAAGTAAAGTCCCAGCTTACTGCAACCAATACTTCTCTTTCTTCCATTGAAGACAAAGATTGGACAAGTGAAAACATTGAACAAAAAGTTAGGTCATTAGCTGAAACTAATGGTTGGAAGCCTGGTCAATACTTTATGCTGCTCCGCGTGGCCGTGACCGGCAAGACTGCCACTCCACCTCTTTTTGAAACCATGACCGTCCTCGGTCGTGAAAAGTGCCTTTCTCGCTTGTCCGCCATGGTCTGACCTGCTAAGGAGATCCTGGCCAGCGGCCAAGATGTTTAGTCGACTTCAAAATACAATTGGAAGATCAGGTCAGACCCTACAGTTGCGACTTTGCGATTTCCACCAACTCTTCCACACTCACGAGCTTTGTCTCTTTCTCACTCCTCATCTTCACCTCAATTTTATCTTGGGTTTTAGTAGACACGACGGCACGGATCGGACAGCCGATCATATCCGCCTCCCCTAGTTTCTGTCCTGCCCCCACATCCGTCCGGTCGTCATACAATACTTCAACTCCAGCCCTGATCAGTTCTTGGTAAACCTCATCTGCTTTTTTGATCACACTTTCATCATTCGTATTGATACTCGCCAGGTGGACGGTAAATGGAGCAACCGCCGCCGGCCAGACGATCCCTCGCTCATCATTAAACTTCTCGACCACGACGCCCATCGTCCGCGAGATCCCAATCCCGTAACAACCCATGATTGGGTAGATCTTTTCCCCCTTTTCGTTGGGGATCGTGAGTTCAAATGCCTTGGTATACTTTTGTCCCAAATCAAATACATTCCCCACCTCCGATGCCATTGCACTCTTGAGCTTATCTTTCTTGCAGATCGGGCAGTCGTCGCCGATTTTATATTTCTTAATATCATCCGTATTTACGCAGTAATCACACTTATCGCAGTACAAAACTGGGGCTTCTCCTGCGTCGGTCAGTACTTCAAACTCGTAGGAGACTTTCTCGGTAAACGCCCCGCCCGATGCCTCCGTTGCTTTAGCAGTCAGTCCCATCCGCTTAAACACTCGTAAATACGCTGCCTTTGCCTCAGCATAAAACTTATCAAAATCCTCTTGGGTCGCGTGCCAGCTATACATATCTTTCATCAAAAACTCGCGCCCCCGCAGGATCCCAGATTTACTCCTCAATTCATCTCGGAACTTAGAGTTGATATGGTAGATTGCGAGGGGAAGGTCTTTGCTACTGTGGATCCACTCTTTGGCGAGGGGCGTGACCGTCTCCTCGTTACTTTGGGCGAGTGCATACTCGCGGTCGGTCCGGCTTTTCACTTTAAACAAAACGTCGATCTTGTCCCAGCCTCCAGTTTGTTTCCAAAGTGCGGAGGGGTGGAGGATCGGCATCAGGACTTCTTGCCCGCCGATTGTGTTCATTTCTTCCCTTATAATTTGTGATATCTTATCAAGGACTCGCTTCCCCAGTGGCAAATAGGTATAGACCCCGGCCATCACTTGTCGCACAAACCCAGCCTGTACCAGGAGTTTATGGTTCATCGTTTCCGCTGCCGCCGGGGCAGTCTTGAGGGTTTTGACAAACATTTTTGAGTACTTCATATTGGGCTCCTTAGTATAATTTTCCGCCAACTATTGCTTCGTTTCTATCTGGTACTATCAGTATACACTCGTGATCCTCATCAGGCACCCCAAGCGTCAATATTTCCGACTGGAATGGTCCTATTTGGCGGGGAGGGAAGTTTACTACCCCCAACACCAACTTATTCATCAGTTGCCCCTTTGTATAGTGCTTGACCAACTGAGCACTAGACACTTTAATCCCTATTTCAGCTCCAAAATCTACTTTCAGTTTATAAGAAGGTTTTCTGGCCTCAGGGAAATCCTCAACCGCCACAATTTTTCCCACTCGGATGTCCAGCTTTGTAAAATCATCATATGTTGCCATACATTTGTCCTCAATAATTTAAATGACAAAAAACCCTTGCACATCCCCAAAAAGGAACATGCAAGGGTCTTTTCAGACGGTACCACCTCGCTATTTACTTCATTACTGCGTCTCGTGCAGCCTACGTAGTGCTCATCGCACCCAGCTCCAGGGCGGGAACCCTTTCATCGCTTTGTCACTTTTTAGACATCCATGAATTCATTGTACAGTATAAGTCAATAACTCCTCAAACAGGGGCTCGACATCTTCTTCGCTGATCTCATCTAAATCTACATTTGTTTGCCTTCTAACTTGCTCTTCCAATTTATACAAAAAGTCATACCACCCCATCTCTCGCCCATACCTCCTCTGTAAGTCCTCGATCCTCTTTTTTAGTGTAGTCACCCCAGTAGGCACCACCCGCACATCACAATACGACAAAATCTTTCCCCCCCAACCTTGCTCCAGTAATTGCGCTGGGTTATCGCTCGCATACCCCGCATGTTCCCGTCCCATTATCAGATTAGTGTCATCTTGCCCAAGCTCTGCGACGATCTTAGTCGTTGCTTCATGAGCATTAGTACCATATTTTTCTCTGTACTTTGCTTGTATTTTCTTCCAGTATTCTAAATTCTCAATTTGTATGATGTTTTTCCCCAAATCAAACTTCACAATATTTCCCATATCATGCAGGAGGAGTGACCGCATGACCAGATCTCGGTCGATTCCACCCTTCCATCCGTCAACAATTAACTTACCTACTCCCGCCACCCGCAGCATGTGTGTCGCCAACTGCGGCATAATATGATACTTGGCGTACACATCTTGGATCGTCATACGTGTAGTATATAATGAATTCATGGCCACCAAACACGTCCACTACAAGTCACCCTTTGCCGAGTACTTCAACTATCTAAGTCGGATTGATCGCGGCAAACGCTACTCAAATGAATACGGATCGATCCTCATCCTCTCGCTGGTCGAAGAAGTAGGGGAGGTGGCGCGGGCTTACCTCGCCGAGCACGGCCGGAAGCCTCTAAACCTCGCCGCCCAACACGACGAATCCTACGAGCAAGAGCTAGGGGATCTCATGGTCACAATCCTCCGCATCGCGCGGATCAAGGATATCAACCTCAACGAGCGGATCCTGTATACTCTAAAGAAGATCGAAGCCAGAAAATTAAAACCCAAAGAATATAAGGAGCTAAAGTCATGAAACATTATCTAGTTGCCCTCTTCACCATTTTTATCTCTCTCTTTACCTTCGCGCCAGTAGCCTTTGCCAAAGTTATGTGGCAAGAAAAAGGCAAACTCACCATTCCGGTGGGTGAAACCATCGACGATGATCTCTTTATCGCTAGCGAAAACGTCGCGATCGACGGTACGGTCAATGGCAGTGTCTTTGTCGGGGCTGGGAATGTGGCAGTGAGCGGCAACATCAAAGGTGATCTCTTGATCGGTACCGGTCAAGCTGATCTGTCCGGCGTAGTGAGTGGCGATCTTTATATCGGCGCTGGCAACATCACACTCTCCAAACTCACGGTGGGCGGTAATGTCGTGACCGCAGCTGGTAACCTAACAATCGATGAAACAAGTAAGATCGGAGGCTCGCTCATTACGGGTGTGGGTAACCTGAAAAACTCCGCTCCAGTCGGTAGAAGCATCATGGTTGGTGCCGGGATGGCCTATCTCGATAACAAGGTGGGTCGCGAACTCCGCTTTGGTGGGCGTGATCTTGAGCTTGGTCCTCACGCAAGTATTGCCGGCAATGTGACGTATGCCCTTGGCGAAGAACGAGGGACTTTCAAGCAAGACCCCTCCGCTACAATCGGCGGCACGGTGAGTAAGTACACTCCTCCCGTCCAAGCTCAGCGTGACATGACCAAAGTCAAATCTGACTTAGCCAAATTCGGTCGGGCTTTCCATGGCACCTGGCTCGTCATCTCTTTCCTCGGTTCGCTTCTCGTCGGCTTTTTCCTCCTCAAGCTTTTCCCCAAAACCTCGCTTGGTTTGACTAGCCAGATTACCAAGTCTCCCATGCCAAGCCTAGGTATCGGCTTTCTTATCATGATCTTGGCCTTCCCCGTCTTCCTGGTGCTAGCTCTCACCGTGATAGGCCTCCCCTTGGCCGGGCTACTCTTCCTTTTATTCTGCCTCGAAGTTCACCTCGCCAAGCTTGTCTCGGCCTACGCGCTCGGTCGCTTTGTGGCTGGGCAGTTTAGCTGGAACAAGCTAGGAGTGTACGCCGTCTTCGGAATTGGTCTCGCGCTCTTCTATTTCCTCCGCGCCATACCCATGATCGGCTGGATAAGTTCCAATCTCTTCACCTGGGCCGGTCTCGGCGCCATGTGGCACTACGCCA
This sequence comes from bacterium, assembly GCA_043827085.1. GTDB lineage: Bacteria > Patescibacteriota > Microgenomatia > UBA1400 > UBA12108 > CAJAUT01. The sequence goes on from JBDRPO010000016.1 coordinate 90,496, forward strand.
GCGCCCACCAAAAAAACCTCTAATCTAGTGGCCTGCCATCCGTAGCCTTGGCGAAGGATGGTAAAATATCTCCAGTATTTGCCGGGTCGCTAATGGTAAGCAGCGTGACTCTGAATCACGTAATCTAGGTCCGAATCCTAGCCCGGCAACCAACTAGTGCAACCCGAGAGGCCGTGACGCCTCAAACAGACTAATGAGTCCTACTAATTTGTCGAAATCTCCTCAAACTCCTGCAACCGCGAAAATCATCGGAAACTTGAGGAAATGCGATATACTCATATCATGTTTAACCAGAGTGTGTACTTTGAGGAAGCTAACGCCAAGAGGATATTTTGCTGCCTTGCCGAACCGGATAGCACCATCAAAAAGATTGTTATTATGTCGCACGGCTTTCGCGGATCCTCTATTGGTCCCGCCAGGCAGTTTGTTGATTTCGAGCAGGTACTCACCAAAAATGGGTACTCGGTCCTCCGCTTTGACCAACCAAACTGTGGCAATTCTGAGGGTGACTTTCTCCAGTCTTCATTCAATGAATGGGTAGCCACCATTTCCCACCGAAGTGGCTGGAGATCCCGCAGGATGAGCAGGCATTTATGAAATTTATGAAAGAGGTTGATACTCTTATTGCCGGTCCTATCCCGCTGGAGGGTGAAGCCTGCCAGTTCTGTAAATACCGGCATGTGAACGAACAGTATCAAGAGTCATCCGGCGAGAATAACTTGCCGTTTTAGAGGAACTTGACGGTCAAAGCTGGTTTGCCAGGTATTTTACCAAAACTTCAATCTTTCCATTATCATCAATCGAGAGCTTCATCACACTGCCAACTCGCTTTCTTGTTGAGTATGCTGCCCCTGGGTTAAGTATTAGCAAATTACCATACTTTTTAATAACGACTTCGTGAAAGTGTCCAAATACGCATACGTTTACTTTATTATGCAACTGATCTTTTAGCCTAGTTAGCTGCATATGTAAAGCTATGCTTTTTAGCTTGAATGCCTTGCTGATTAAATACTCAGCATATTGAATAGCTTTACGGCTTGTTTTATGCACCAGCATAATCTTCAAGGGCCCAATCGTGAGATGCTCTACATCTCGTAAATTGTACTTCTCCCTATCGGACTGTTTGTTCCCCATAACCGCAACAACAGGAGCAATATTCTCTAACTTTTTAAACTCTGACTTATCGCCGATGTCCCCAGCATGCAAAATCATCGAAACGTCGGAAAAGAAATTAATTATGTCGGGAGCTAACTTATTACACTTGGTAAAATGAGTATCTGCAATTACCCCAATTATTTTCATTTAAGGTTGCTCGCGTTGCTCTCTAATTTATTCGCAATCTCAATCAACAAGTCGAAATCCTCAACTTTTCGAAATCTTGAGTCAACAACATTAAGACCGTTATAAGCTCCAATCAAAGCTCCAGTTATCCCTGCAATACCGTCAGTATTGCCACCCCGAGCTTCAATTAGCTGTTTATCCCAAGATAAACCGGTCAATCTTTTCTTTTCTTCGACGGTATCCTGACGATAAGAATTGGCCGATAGTAGTATTGGTTTTGCGAATATACTCGGGTATGATAAAAAGTAAAATAATGCCAATGGCACTGTCTGCCAAACAGGGGAACCAGTACCATAAGTTACGGTAGCTCTCTTTACATCGGTATCTCCTCTAATCGCCTGCTGAATATTTTTAACTAATATATTGACTCTTTTATTATCACTTCCATATTTAGTAATAATAAACTCTAAACTTTTTTGAGCCGAGGACTGTGGATTTTCGTTATTTTGTAAATAATGTATAAGTATGGCTATAAATACGTTCGCAGCTTTAGAAACTGAGGAATTATGTGTTAAGGACGCTTCCATCTCTGAATATTGCGCAATATCATTTATATCGTTGAAAAATAGTCCTATTGGAATAACTCGATATATCGATGAACAGGATTCTGTATTTGTAGATCCAGACTTATCAATTGCTACCCCCATACGTAATTTGTTGGCTGCAGATAGCGAAGTTGGTCCAGGCCATCTAGCATATTCTTTATCTTGACAATCTTTGGCCCACTTTATAAGTGTATCCACTCTTGAGTCAACATTATACCCACCATCTTTAATAAGGTCTTTGGTTACATCAGTGAGCATCCTAGTGTTGTCTGTATAATACCCCGCGTTCAAGTGGCTAAAATATGGATGCTTAGCATTCGTTTGAAAGCCTTCGATACGACCCCTATTCATTGCAATAAATTCTTTACCCTCAATACCGGCAGCTGGGAATCCAAGTGAGTCTCCCACAGCAAATCCTACTAATGCCCCTCCAATTTTGTTTAATGGATCGTTATTGTGATACGACCTCTCCATTCTCTGCTCTAAGTGGAATAATAATGAAGCATCGCTGGTATATGCCCTCCCTACAAATAATTTTGACAACCACGGATACACACAAAACAATTTAATTTCAGATTTAACATCGGCCTTTACCTGTAAATAGCAATCCATTAGAAATAAGGCAAAGGTAGCCTGGAGGCCTGTATCCACAAAGCAAATATTATCTTCCATTCCAACTATTGCCCGTAATTCTCTAGTCATGGAAGTATGTAAGGCTCTAAGGTCACTATTAGACTCTAATATCATGCCAAGCTCTGTGGAGTAAGCCTGTATAAAGTCTTTCCAATTCTTAGCTTGTAGAGCTGCACTATTTACAACACTAAATAGCTTCAAATAATTCTCTTGAGATCCCAAATTTTTTCTAGACAATGACATTTTTAGTACTCTCGTACTATCATTTCCGGGGTAGAAAACCTTTGCATCATTCAACAAAAACACATGCTTCTTCCCATCATTTAACAAGTCGTTTTTGAACTTTGTTATATGTTGATTTAGATTTTTTGCTTTTAGGGCAGATTGTCTTGGAATCTTTAGATTTAGTAACGTCTCTAATTTCTTTACGAATTTAGTCGGGTACTTATATGTCCATACGCTAAGAGCATCCTCGACTTTGGTAACATCAGTATCTACTTTGGCAATGCAAGCCCTAATCAGAGCCAGCATGTCTTGTGAATAAGTCAATAGTGTTTCAGTGTTTGGAGTTTTGTCCATAAATTACCTGTACGGAGGATCGGGATATTCTTCGACAGTTAAATGACCTGTGGTGGAATCCCCGTCGCTAAAAATATAATATGAACTAGGAGGAAAGTAGCTATCGGGGTTTACCCCCAACTCTTCCATTACTTCTTTAAATATTCTCTTTACTATTCGTTGCAATACGTTTACCTGTGTAGGGTATAAACTTGCAAGAGCAATAATAATCTCTTCAAGCGAATGATATCCAATCCTATGGTCATAAAATGTACTGTACTCTATCGGGATTGTATTTTGTGGGACACGGCCCCCCGCAATCTTAGATTCTTTTGGGTTATCTGCTGGTAGACCAATCTTCTTACGATACTCGGGATTAACAGAAGCTGCCTGCAAATCTCGATATATAAATCTCGTAATTTGCCAGTCACTATCAAGTTCTATTAATGTATTTTGCGTGTGTGCTTCGAGTAAGATGCCGTATTTGAATGCAATAAACAACACGTTACTTATCATTGGTCTAGCGACTTTTTCTTCAAAAAATTTCTCCGGGGATAACCCAGAAAAATTAACCAACTGCTTAATAATTAGTGTATGTCCTGGGTTTCTAAAGTCTGGAGAATATAAACTAAACACAGGCATGAGATATTTACCCGATTGGTTGGTTGGGCTAGGATTTACTAAGCGAAAAATGTTGCCGAAACTACTATCTAAGCAAGATGTTCCTAACGACATGGGTTCAGGCAAGTACCCGAATGTAGCCGGTAGATTATCAGTCTTCGAGATTTTTATAAATTCACCACTCATATAATGGCTTTGAATTGCAGACACTTCTGTCAATGCCCTGGGCAACCTGCCCAATTTTTTCCCTGATAAGTCCACCTTTATCATGTATGGCTTACCATCCAGAGACGTAATTAATGTTCTAGTAGATGATGTAGGACATGCTTTCACGTAGCCAGAGATTCTTTCTTTCGCAAATTCTCCAATTCCTCTCTCCGTGTACACGTCTACCATATCCGGATGTATGAAGAAGTGTACCTGCTTATTATCAAGTATTATGTTATTAAGTTCTGGTACATCCTGAGTTTGATATAAATTCACAGCCTTTTTTGGAAGCGAAACATAGGGCAAATCAAACTCATCGTCTCCATCGAGAGGACGAAACTGTCTCGATACTTCCGACCTATGTCTGTATGAATGGTAAGCTCCCTTATTAACATATCTTTCTGTATAAATCAAAAGCGACAATGGATCGTCAAAAGAAGTAATCCACTCTTCATTATGGCTCGGAGTATTGGGAGTTAGTATTGATTTGTTGCTCATAAATTAGTCATGGTTTTCTAGATTCTCCACTAACCAGTCGAACTTACGCCTAGTTGTGTCTGTGGCTCTGACAAGCGGTAGTTCTTTAAGCTTACCACTTAACTCACCCATTTCGTCTAGAATCGCAGTCCGATCACCCGGCTCAGAATTAGGATTTATTCCTTTGTACTCAAGCTCTGCTTGAGAAAGAGTTTTATGTTCGCCCGTTTGACAGAAATCAGCCGAAAGATTGTAATACCTCCCTGATTGTCTATTGTGTAAGAACAGATAGAACTTTTTTCGCCTGGTTGTACCTACATACTCCACAGGTTTTCCTAGTCGACTTTCTTGGATAGACTTAATCACCCCCAAATCTCGAGAATCGTATGTTCGATTCACCTTAATCATTTCTTCAGGCCTACTCATAACTTGATCTTGACCGTTAGCACTAGTAGGGAGCATCTCCTTTTTCCCTTTAATCTTTATAAAGTATTTGGGTTTACGGGGATGTCTCACGATCACAAAAGCTTCTTCAAGGGTAGATCCAGCATCACGATATCCGTAGTTGTCAAAGTAATATGTCCAAAATGATACACTCTCCATACCAGGTACAAGCTCAACATCGCCAAACAATCCAGATTTACAATAAGAGGCGACAATTTCAAGAAAAGTAGATGGATCTTGAGGGGTTAACTCAAACTTCTTTTCTAATTCTTCTCCCTCCAGTTCATCAGTCATTTCCCACCCCAATAGTGAATGGAGCGGTTCACTTTGATCTTCAGAATGGTTGAGTTCCGCAGAAGTTTGTTTTGGCAGTAGCTTAACTGTTTCCCGGTATTGGGCTTCGACTTTGCCTTGCAATGTTCCGATTGGGATTGCTCCTTCTTTCGTTAATTTTTCGATAATAGGTACCGTAAGTTGGTCTGTTTCGGGAGAGTACTTTACCTCACCTTTCATCATCCCCTCTGTTCCCATAACCAATGCGCTATTAGGTTTGCCAGCAATAAAAGCGTAATAGTGTATGTTCTTGTCTAGCGTCAATCGTAACTGCAGATCACTTTCAATTGGATGAAAATGGGATCGTTCATATACAATGCCCAATAATGGCTCCAGCGCTTCAAAATCAAACTCGGTAAACAACATTTTCAGCAACGCTGGATCAAACTCGGACTCTGTAGACGTTTGCAGATAATTTAGAAACCCCAGAGGGTTATTTAATATTCGCAACACTGTCTCATAAGTTGTGGTTAGTCGGTCCTTAGTCACTCTATCTTGTTGGTGACCTTTAATTTCCATATGTACAACGTCTTGATCTGCAATAGTGATTGCGCCTGGATTCAAATTCGACAAATATCTCCTTGTCCTCACCAAACCACCTTGATTCAAGCTGACACCGTTACCAAAATAAATGTTTTCGGTAACTGGGAAGCATCCGCCATCCAGTAACAATGTTTGTTGCGTTAACTCTGGTAAAACATCACCAATTCTTTCTCCGACCTCGTTTGGAATCAAAAATCTGATCTCTCTTCTACTGTTAAAAATGGTGTCTTCTTTCACAATGATATATTGTAACCTATAGTCATCGCAAATACAACATCCACTATATCAAAGTATATCACCGCAAGTAAGCTATGTACCGTCCCATTTGTCTCAAATAGCCTGGAGAGTGAGACACTACTAGTTGAGCTATAAGGATTGAAAGGTTCCAGACCTAGCTCCACAACATGCAAAATAAGACGGAATTATCCATCTTAATAAGTTCCTCACTTAAAACCCAGAGCGTAAAGTCGTGGGAGTGTTATAAGTTAATGAGATTTTAAACTGGTTCTCCAAATCTACCTCATCGCTTTGATGTGCATCACGATTCCGGCTATGACAAACACCGCTCCCCATCGCACCGGGTGCGCTCCGGCGAGAGGGTAGGTGAGAAGAAATCCCGCGCCTATCCCCAGAAGCAAATGTGCGGTCGCGTTCTCTCCCGGGTGCTTGGCAAAGTACTTCACAGCTTTCTTACTTATCATTCTTACCTCCTTTGTACCTCTATCCAATCATATCGGATGCGATATATCAACCAATGCTAAAATATTCTCATGGTTAAAGGTATCGACTACATTGGTGTTTCAGCCGGAGCCATGATAATCAACGATCAAGGACAGATCTTTCTCGCCCAGCGCGGGCAAAAAGCCAATAATGAACGAGGCTGCTGGGAGAATCCCGGTGGCAGTGTAGAGTTTGGGGAAAAACTGGCAGACGCCGTCAAGCGTGAAATCATGGAAGAATATGGAGCCGAGATCGAAATCATCAAACAATTCCCCGCTGAAGATCATTTGATTCCGGCCGAGCATCAGCATTGGGTTGCAACCACTTTCCTCGCGAAATTCAAGAAGGGGAGTGAGCCCAAAATAATGGAGCCAGACAAATGCTCGGCCATCGGCTGGTTTGATTTGAGCGCGCTACCCTCTCCACTCTCCATCATTACCGAGCTAGATATTAAGCATCATGGCAAAGATGTATCAAACTTAGTTACCGATTTCCCAGTATAATCGAGCCATGTCTTGGCAACTATTTACCGCCATCGGCGTATTGCTATATTCCGTAAACGGTCTTCTCCATCGTGTTCTCATGAAAGATCAGCATTCGGATCCGTATGCCCAAACAATCATGTTTGCGGGACTAGTGGGGATATTTGGTTGGTTTATCCTCTGCTTCCGCGACATCTCTCTCCCGCCACTTACTCCGAATAATATTATTCTTCTCACCACCATTTCTATCCTGTCAGCTATCGGTGGAGTCTTTGCCTTTAAAGGTTTCAAGTATATTGAGGCCTCAGAGCACACCATCCTCCTCACTTCTTCCAAACTCTGGTCATTGCTCGGCGCCGTACTAATTTTAGGAGAAACCTTAACTTTCAAAAAATTACTCGGAGGACTTATTATCATTTCTGGGGTTTTGATTGCCGAGTGGCGCAAACACAAATTTGTCTTCAACACAGGTGCACTTTATGTACTCATCGCTGCCGCAAGTTACGCGCTTGGGGAAATACTCTCCTTTTTTGTCCTGCGTGACTTTGATAGTACTTCCTTTCTTGTCTTGAATTGTCTGATCATGGTAGTACTCATGCTCATAGCTAAGCCCAAGATAATCCCCAAATTTGCTTTTTATTCTAAACCAAAAAACTTAATTAACATTTTAATTGTCTCTTTCAACGACACTTTCGCCACACTCGCTGTCTTTTTCGCCTATCAGCTCGGTCGCAACGCCCTCCAAATTGGCCCTCTTATGGCCACTCAAACCATCGTCACCGTAATTCTCGCCCACATTTTCCTTCGCGAACGCGACAATCTTTTGCAAAAGTTTATTGGCGCCTCACTTGCCGTTATAGGGGCGATCATCGTGTTATGAATTTTATAGTCTCTATATTTGACTTACCTATAATAACTGGTATATCCTGATCTCATATGAATACAAAAAAACTGTTGCTGCTAACGTTCCTAGTTATCTCTGTTTTTCTCTTTGCTCCCAAGCCATCAAAGGCCGTCGATTTCCAGGAAATATTTACCGCCGACGATTCATTCTTAGTTAGGCTTCAGGAAGAGCTTCAGTATTTTTTCGCCATTAAGTTAGAAAATAAAGTAGAAGTACTGGAGCAGCACGCAGAAAAACGCCTGACTATGGCTCAAGGTTACGCCGAGGCAGGTAATGGCGAAAAAGTCCAAAACCTCCTCCAAAATTATCTTCAGATTAAAGAAAAACAAAATAATTTACTGGGTAAAACTGCGGGCGGGGAAGTATTAGGGGCAGTTGAAGAAAGAACCATCGAACAACAAAAAACCATGGAACAAATCAAGACAAAAATTGACGAAAATGGACAAGGGCAAGTCAGGCAAGTACAAGAACAAGTAGTCAATCAAGTCGCAGAGAGAATAGTCGTAGTCAATGGATCAGAGGGACAAAACGAATTCTTTCAAAAAGTTGAACACGTCTGGGCTCCAGGCACAGGTCCAGGAGGAACCGCCGGGGTAGTATACGAAGGAGGTTCCAAATTAATTTTTGCTCCAGGCACCTCAGCCGGAGGCAACGCAGGGTCCGACATCAAGACCGTAGAAGTCAAAACTGGTGGAGGTGAAGAGACTGGTTTACCCCCAGGAGTAACTGCCGGAGATGGCGACACAGCCCAAAATCATTATGCCCCAGGTACAACCGGTCCAGCAGATGGTAGTGGAGTCATGGATCCAGGTAAAATTGACAAGTAATAGCTTATCAAAAGGCAAAATTATGCCAGTCAAAAGCATCATCTGGCCCGCCATGCTCGTCTTCCAGGCTTTTCCCCTCTTGCATCTGTAAACGACAATCATGCATTAAGTGTAGAAAAGCTTAGCTTTGACCAAGGCCGCGCGTTTACGTTCAGTAGTTACTTCTTGGATTTTGTTATATAGATCACGATCTTTAGCAATATGTCCTGAATTTACCCTCCATAACTGATAAATGTCTTCAAGGAGTATGTTTATCTCTTCTATTTTAGTCGTGTCAGCCTCAGTAATGTCTTTCCACCGCTTGCTAAATTCTACTCTTTTCTCCGGATCTTTAAAGTCTAGGGGTCGAACTCTAGGTAGTTCCTCCCTTTCTTCAGGTTTATCCTTATTTAATTTAGCCTTCTTCCTGATCTCTTCTTTCCGTGCCCGTCTCGAGAGTTTAGTTAGTACAAACTGTTCGAGGAAATCCAATTTATTCCATTTATCATCACTATCAACTTGTAGACGGGTATGTTCAATTGCTAAGTTTACTAGCGGAATAAGAGGATGACACTCCAACATCGCCCCCGTCGCCAGATTCTCTCGATTTGCCCTATCCTCATCAGTTTCTTTTACTTTTGGTTGCAGTCTCTCTACCAACCCGCTCCACCACCCACCATTTTTACCTACAGAAACAGTCGTGCTATGAACAAGTTCCACCATACGTGAATTAATTTTCTAGGTCAGTAGGCATCGGCTCGGGCGGGAGAAATTCATCACCACCGTCTTTGGGAACGTACTGCTCAGCTTTGAGCCACTCCACGTACGTGCAACCCGTTGCCTCTTTTTTCTCGCGGTCCCAGCCTGCGGTAGAACACTTTTTCATTTTTTTGCCACTAGCTGTTGTATATAAAACAAGCTTCTTCCCACACTCTGGACAATTTTCATCCAGCTTTTCTGTCGTACCATTGATCCACTCTATATAGTCACACCCCTCGGCTTTCTTGGTCTCCGCGTTCCACACATTGGTCGAACACTTTTTCATCTTTTTGCCAAACCTGGTCACGTTCAAGACTAGTGGTTTTCCGCACTTGGGGCATTTCTCGTCTAATTCTTTTGGTTGTACTTCAAGCCACTTTACATAATCACAACCTTCATTTTTGTGTGTTTCCGGATTCCACGAGCCTTTTGAGCAGCGCTGCAACTGGCGGCCAGTCTTAGTTTCAGTGACTGGAGATAACTCGGCTCCACACTTTGGACATTTATCTTCCATGATTGTCATAATAGATGGTATGTCCTACTTTGTCTATATGCTAATTTGTGAAGACGGGAGTTACTATCTCGGATCTACCAATGATGTTAATAAGCGTTTTGCCGCCCACCTTGCCGGCCGTGGTGCCAGCTATACTCGTAGTCACAAACCAATCAAAATCGTTTACAGAGAAGAGTTGTCGGACAAGTCCAACGCTCTCCGCCGCGAACACGAACTCAAAAAACTTACTCATGTCCAAAAAGCTATTTTGCTACGTAAAAAGTGTGACCCCAAACCTTAAGTCTATTTACACTTGTAAAAACGCCATTTAATAATTTTTCGAAACAAACAAAATCATCTTCTCGGAAACTATGCGAGGCATAATTAAATATCGCCTGCCCATCTAGTGTTATTGCGCGCTTGACATCACTCAAAAATCTTTTTGTTTCCACAAACTTGGGTACCCCATCCCCGCTGTACAAATCCACAATTACCAACTCATATCGCTGTTTATTCCGTTTCACATATGTTTTTGCATCTTCTGTAACTATCTGCAGCTTCTCGTTCGGGATAATTCCGAAATAATCTTTTGCCACTCTGACCACTTCTGCCTCTAGTTCTACTACCACAATTTTCCCGTGGGTATGTTGGCTCGTTAATTGTTTTACTACATCTCCTCCACCTAACCCCAATAGCAATACATTTTTTGCCTTTCCTCTTCTTTCTAATACCTTTTTCCAAATCCTCCTATACAGACTCCCTGATTGGGGATAACCGTTGAGATCCATTTTTCTCTGTCCACAAGCCTCACGCACTTCAATTGAGGTGGATCTTACGGTCTTACCGTGGTAGAGGGTGAGGGGAATAAGGTAAGAAATCCAAGTCATATGTAGCAATATTATACTTTTTCAGGCACAATTGATGTATGAAGAAAGGCATTAAAGAATTTTTCAAAAGTGTCGGACCCGGAGTGATCACGGGTGCCGCCGACGACGACCCCTCTGGCATCGCTACCTACAGCCAAACTGGTGCTCAGTTTGGTCTTGGCCAACTATGGACTGCCGTTTACATGCTTCCGTTTCTAGTTTCAGTCCAAGAAGCCTGTGCTCGGATTGGTGCCGTCACCGGCCATGGCTTATCTTACGCCGTCAAAAAGCACTTTAGTCGTAAAGTGCTAATGTTCATGGTGATTTTAGTTTTGGTTTCCAATACGATCAACATCGGTGCCAACATCGGTGCTATGGCTGCCTCGCTCCAGCTTGTGACTCCCCTTACCTTCACCCCCCTTGCCCTCATTGTCACCGTGTCAATTCTGATCCTCGAAATTTTTACCTCCTACCGTGTTTACTCTCGCCTACTCAAGTGGCTCGCCCTCACTCTCTTTGCCTATCCACTCACTCTCTTCATCATTCAAGCGTCTTGGGCAGCTATCCTTCCCGCTACCTTTATCCCACATATTGAGTTTAACTTTGCCTTTTTCTTTATCATCACCGGCGTTCTCGGGACCACTATCTCACCTTTTATGTTTTTCTGGCAAGCATCGGAGGAGGTAGAAGAAGAACGGTCTCAAAAAATGATCAAATATGGTATTCCTCACCTCACCGCTCGTTTCATCCGCTCTCTCCGCTTTGACAATTTTATCGGTATGCTCTTTTCCGAACTTGGCACCTGGTCGATCATCATTGTCGCCGCCACGGTCTTGCATAATAGTGGGGTAACCGATATTAGGACTGCCGCCGACGCCGCAGCTGCCCTCGAACCTCTCGTCCACACTTTTCCCAATGCTGGTTATTTGTCCAAATTATTGTTTACTACCGGTATCGTGGGTTTGGGATTTCTCGCTATTCCCGTTATGTCTGGCTCCGCTGCCTATGCCCTCGCCGAAGCCTTCAATTTTCGTGACGGTTTAAACCTGAAACTAAAGCAAGCACACGGCTTTTATGGCGCCATCACTCTTGCGACTTTGATTGGTCTCCTCATCAACTATATAGGGATCGATCCGATGAAAGCTCTGGTCTATGCCGCCGTCCTCAATGGTTTTGTAGCCGTCCCGCTCATCTTCCTCATCGGCAAAATCAGCAGTGATAAAAATATCATGGGAAAATACAGGAGCGGGTTTCTTTCCCGCTCCTTTATTTGGTTGACTTTTATCGGTATGTCTTTTGCCGCTGCCGGGACCATCTACATGCTCTTAGTTCGCTAAACTCCCCACCCTGTATTTTGCCAGTAGTTGTCTCGGTATCTGTGAATGTATGTGCCCCATCGCCGACTTGCCACTAAACAAATCGCTCGCATCCTTTCCACATGCCTGCAAAATCCTTCCACCACCCGGATGCAACGACACATAACCAGATACGTTATAAACTTGACCTTCGATTACAGTCCAACAATCACTAGAACTTGTATGTTGGGTAACTTCTGCCAGACTTATTGCCTCCTGCTGAGTTGGGGTTGGAGAAGGGGAGGGGAAAGGGAGTAGATTTATTTGCACTTTTTGCCAAAACCACTCCTAGTAAACTCAACCCTCCAACTATCACCACTGCCAAATAACTTTTTTTCATCATTAATTATTCCCGGTTTGTCCCCGCATTACTGGGTTTAACTCTATACTTGTCGCTGTCGTGCTCCCATCAGCATTATGTGTCCCTTGTATCGCCACGCTCTTGCCGACTTGCAGCTCGTCTGCGGTTGTCTCACTTGCCATGCGGTACGTTGTAGTGCTAGAGAGGATTACTATCTTACTACTCCCATCAGGCAATTTTACCGTCATGCTCTTATCGTCTTTAGCCGTAACCTCTCCGACTACCGCTCCGCCTCTCATCATTTCAATTCCGGGTTGTGCTGATCCACCTACGCTTCGTGTGACATTATTACTATTTTGAGTATTCCCAGTTCGATTTCCTATCTGTCCAAAACGGTCATTGCGCTGATTCTGGGAATATTTAGTTCCTCCCCAAAATCCTCCTCCTCCCGCAACCACTGCGGTTAGTGCCACCGCCAAAATCAAATTAGTATTCTTCATAAGATCTCCTCTAACAATTATTATTTAAATAATATAAGAATTATCTGAAATTACGCTGACTATTCGTATCTGAGTGCCTCAATTGGCTGGAGCGATGCTGCTTTGCGGGCTGGATACCAACCAAAAATTATTCCGATTATAGTAGAGACAGCAAACGCCAAAAATACTGATGAAACCGAAACTACAAACAATCCAGAAGTACTCGTTGCATATATATAAGCAAGAAGAATACCTAAAAGTATTCCGATAAGCCCACCAGTAAAGGTAAGGATTACCGCCTCCATCAAGAATTGCGTAATAATCAAACGATCCTTGGCACCCAATGCTTTGCGTAGTCCAATCTCCCGCGTTCGCTCAGTCACTGTCACAAGCATAATATTCATAATTCCTATTCCTCCCACGAGTAGTGATATAGCCGCCACTCCCGAAAGTAAGCTCGTCAATGTTCCCGTTACTGAGCTCACCGCATTTAACATATCTTGTTGGTTGCGGATCGAAAAATCAGCTTTTGTTGTATCAGAGATATGATGTCTCTCCATCAGAGTGTATCCTATTTGATTCATTGCCTGGGTCATAACATCTTCACTATTTGTCTCTACAATTATCGAACTTAGGTATTTCACCCCAAACAGTTTCTTTTGTGCCGTAGAGAGAGGGATGTAAATGATATCGTCTTGGTTTGACATACCACTGCCACCTTTTTGTTCCGTCACTCCAATTATAGAGAAATTGAGTGCTCCAATCCGGATAGACTGTCCCACCGCATCGGTATCAAGCGCATTATCTCCCCATAGACCAGTGAGTACTGTGGGGCCAATTATCGCTACGTTCGTATTTGCATCAAGATCATTCTTTGTGATGTTGCCACCTGTTGCCACTTTAATATTTCTTGCACTCAAATATTCTGGGGTTATTCCTGTAATAGAAGTATTTGTATTACTATCACCGTAAACAACTTGTGAACGAGCAGTATAAGTCGGTAAAACCGTTTTAAGCGCAGTTAATGTTTGGTCAGAGGAGAGAGCTTTGGCATCATCATAAGTCAAAGTTGTTCCCCCCCCTTGAGCTCCTCTCACCAGTCCAGTCCTCTGTGCTCCCGGACTCACGGTCAGGATATTTGACCCAAGAGATTGAATTTGAGCAGTAATAGATTTCTGGCTTGCTTCACCAATTGAAAGAAGTGCAATCACACTGCCTATACCTATCACGATCCCAAGCATTGCAAGTCCTGTTCTCATTTTATTGAGGAGTAGGGTACCGACACTTTCGCTAAATAGTTCTTTGTAATCCATTATTTTTTATTCCCCGACAGACTGAATTTATGCAAATTGTCGCCAATTAATTTCCCATCTTTGATAGTAATAACTCTCTTGGCATGCTCGGCGATATCTAGCTCATGTGTAATTATCACCATGGTGTGTCCATCTTTGTTTAATTTATCAAATATCTCCATTATTTCTTCAGCCTGCGCAGAAGCAATATTGCCGGTTGGTTCATCAGCTAAAATCATGGCTGGGTTCATGGAGAGCGCTCGTGCTATAGCTACTCGTTGTTGTTGTCCACCAGAGAGCTGATTAGTTAAATGATAAATTCTGTCCTGAAGTCCCACAAGTGTTAGGTATTTAACCGCGCGCGCTTTGCACTCTGCAACTGGTATATCACCGTAACGCATAGGCAACATGACATTTTTCAAACAACTCGTACGAGGTAATAGATTATATGCCTGGAAAACAAATCCGATTTTTCGGTTACGAATATCTGCTAGCTCATCACCTGACATTTTCTCTACGTTTTGACCATCTAGTTTGTAAACTCCACTTGTTGGTTGGTCTAGACATCCAAGTATGTGCATCAATGTACTCTTCCCCGATCCCGATGGACCCATGATTGCCACATACTCTCCTCGCTTAATATGAAAACTAACTTTATCTAGTGCGACAGTCTGCACTTCGCCAACCTGGTAAATTTTACTAATATCTTTGATATCTATTATGGTGCTAGCATTTCTATTAGTCATTAAAATCCTGGCATGCCCATACCACCTTGCCGAGTGTTGTCAAAAGCTGAAGTAGTATTACTATTTTTTACGCTAATGCTACTGCCAGTAACGATAGCATCCCCCTCAGATAGTCCACTGACAATAACTGTTTGAGTGTCATTTGTCGCTCCAGTTTCCACGGAAGTCGTGACAGGTTTTTTATCTTTCATGATTTGTATAGTACTCACTCCATCAGTTGTAGTCAGTGCGGTAGAAGCAACTAGCAATACATCTGTCTCTATGTTCGTTATTATCGTCGCCGAAACCGACATATTGGGATATATTGGCAACTCTGTTGGATCCATCAGGATAGTCGCCGGGTAAGAACTCACTCCGGAACTAGATGTGCCAGACACATCGACCGCCAATACCTTGCCCGTAAATGACTTGTCACTATGTGCATCCATTGTAATATTTACCTTTTGCCCAGCCTGAACTTTTGGAGCATCTACCTCAGTCAAGCTTACTTTTGCCTGATACTGATTGTTGGCCGATCGCACAAAGCCTATTGTCTGGCTACTAGCATAAGTTGATCCTGTCGTTGTGCTCTGACTTGTACTTGCTGTCATGGTGCTACCCGCGGTAAGCGTGAGATTATTGATGATCCCGTCAGCTGGCGCCACGATCGAACCACTTACATCTTGGTAATCAAGATACGCTGCTTGTTGACTAATTTTTGCAGCACTGATAACCGAATCCGCATTAGCGAATTCGGCAGCAGATACATCGAAAGCAAGTTTTGCTTGCGTCACCACCTCTTCTTTTTGGTGTTTTTCATCATCTGTGAGTCCTGTCAAATTTTCAATATGACTAATAGTATCCTCAGCATCGATGATTGATTGTCTATCTTTCCAAATCTGGATAGAAGTATCTTGTTTATCTTTCATCGCTGATACGACTGCTTCTTGAGTCCTAAGATATGCTTGCCAAGCACTCGATCTTCGCTCTATTCCATCAGAATCTAGAGTAATATCCAAAATTTTTTGTCCTTTTTTAACAAGATCGCCATTCTTTACGTAGACTTTAGTTACCGTCCCACTAGCTTTTGTTGAAATATTAGTTGTATTACCAGCCGTTATCGACCCAGTTGCCGCAATACTCGTGATTAGCGTCCCCTTGATCACAGTTCCCGTCTGATAGGCCACAGCACTCGTTTTAACGAATAGTTTTGTATACCCGAAGTATCCCCCTATCAAAAGCACCGCCACCAAAGCCAATTTGATATACCACCTCGCATTTTTAAGCCAGTTCATTATCTTAATCATATAATTGTATCCTGAAGTTTCGCTGAATAGGGGAGGGTAATTATGACGCTAATTCCTTTTCCTATTGTGCTTTCGATATCAATAGTTCCATGATGTTCTTCAATTATCTGTTTGGCAATCGGGAGTCCAAGCCCATACCCATTTTCTGATCTTGCCAGGTCAGCTCGATAGAACCGATCAAAAATATGCGGGATATCGTTTTCTTGGATCCCCACTCCGCGGTCGCTAATTATTATCTTGATCACTCTACCATCTATATTTTCCCCCACCATGACTTTTTCCTTACTGCGACTATACTTTACTGCATTGTCTAAGATCGCAACCAAGGCTCGGACAAAACTAGTCGGATCTACCGCCCCCATTACTTTTTGGGTCCTGCTTTGGATTGTAATACCTTTTCTATCCGCCAGTGGCTTTATTGTTTTGATAGCTAATTTTACTATCTCAGCCATGTTTTGCGGCTCCACCTTCCCAATCACTTTTTTGTGGGTGAGCTCTAGAAGTACTTCTGCCAACCGCTGTAAACGATTTACTTCTTCTAGGCTCGTCACCAAAGTTACATTTGCCTCCTCCTTCGTCAATTCTTTATCGCGGATAGCCACTTCCAAAGTAGTCTTAATCGCCGTAATCGGAGTCTTGAGTTCATGTGATGCGTCCGAGACAAAGCGGTACTGCTCATCCATCATTTCTTGAATCGGTGACAAAGTTTTTCCCGAAAGGTAATACCCGAGTACGCCCGCAAGTCCCAAAATCCCCAAATTAATAACAGCTAAACTAACCAATATCCGCCGTTTTGCCTCTGCTAAAAGCTCGCTATCCACAATAATCTGTGGATTGACTCCGAAATCTCTCGGCAAATCAAGTTCAAACGTCCGTCGCTCGAAGCGCATCCGCTGAGCCTCTGCAAAACGCTGCAACTCAACACTCGCTGTCCGATAAATAAATCCACTAAAAGCTAGTGACACCGTCATGATAATTAGAAGATACCACCCTGTAAGCTTCAGTCTGGCTGCTTTAAACATTGTCCGCTCCTAGTTTATATCCAAAACCCCTGACTGTTACTACCGGCACTCCCTTGTTCCGCAATTTTTTTATATAAACTTCTACCGTATTTGGCAAGATATCGCTGTCATAATCCCACACATGAGAAATTATTTGCTCTTTGGTTAAAATTTGTTTAGGGTGCCGCATCAGGTATTCAAGTAACGCATATTCTTTCGCCGAAAGAGAAACCAACTTTTCTTCATTTTTTACCTCACACTTTACCGTATCCATACTCCATTTATCCACTACCAACTTCAGCCCCACTTCACCCTTTGGTCTTCTAAGTAGTGCTCGCATCCTAGCCAAAAGCTCTTCAAACGCAAATGGCTTGGGCAGATAGTCATCCGCTCCCGAATCTAGTCCCCTTACCCTGTCCTGTACTTGGCTTTTGGCCGTGAGCATAAGTACTGGGACATGGTTATCTTTCTGTCTAAGTCGAGCACAAATTGCACTTCCGTCCATGCCGGGAAGCATCAAATCTAGAACGATCAAATCGTACTCTTCACTTGTGGCCAAATCATAACCATCAATTCCCGTATAGGCCACATCCACAGCGTATCTTTCTTGTGTGAGCCCTTTTCGGAGAGCCTCTGCAATCTTGTGTTCATCCTCAACAACTAGTATTCTCATAGGTGCATTATAGTCTCTAGGCTGAATTTTGCCTGAAAAACCCTCCGGTATTACACCGGAGGGTTAATTCATTTACTAATTAACTTTTCAATTAATAGCTAGAACGGCCGTATGAGGAGCCACCACGACTGTTGTCGCGGCCAGCGCCATACCCACCGCCCGAGGGGCGTCCCCCACCGAATCCACCACGACTGTTGTCGCGGGGTTCCATGGGGCGCGCTTCGTTGACGACGATTGTGCGACCATCTAGGTCTTTACCATTAAGTTCGGCGACGGCTTTTTGAGCCTCTTCGTCCGTACTCATCTCCACAAAGCCAAAGCCTTTAGAGCGGCCAGTAGCGCGGTCAGTGATGACGCGAGCACTGGTAACAGTACCTACCTGGGAGAAAAATGCTTGTAATGAATCGTCAGTTGTAGCCCAGGCTAAACTTCCGATAAATAATTTGGTTGCCATGTGTTGGCACCTCCATAAACTATTGTGCCACCACTTTACTCTCAAACTAACAGGAATTACTCACTATCGTTGGAAAAAGCATGTACACATAAATAACTATCACGCATTATAACACACATTGGCTGGTATAATGTCAATATGAAAGGTTTTATCAGATTCATCCGTGAGCAGGGGACGATCGGCCTCGCCGTCGGCTTCCTCCTAGGTGGCGCCGTCTCGAAAATGGTTACTTCCCTCGTTACTGACATCATTAATCCGATCCTCTCTCCGCTACTTGGCGCTGCCGGCAACTTTCGCGAAGCCACGCTGAGTTTCGGTCCCGTTTATATATTGTGGGGCGACTTCCTCGCCAATCTCATCGACTTCGGGGTCATCGCCGCCATCGTCTACTTTGGCGTCCACGGTTTCGGTCTCGACAAAATCGACAAGCCAAAAATAAAGAAATGAAACATTTATTTCTCGCCAGTAGTATTGGCACTCCAGGAGTTGCAAATAGTATCTACTCCAAATTAAATCTCTAACAATTTCACACTGCTTTTATCATCACCCCCGTTGAACCCAAAAGTGAGACTAGCGATCTTGGCTGGCTAGACACCGATCGCCAAGCCATGATAGACGCTGGGTTTGACGTATTTGACTATACTATAACGGACAAAGACGCTGCTCAGATAACAAAGGAACTTTCACAAGTCGACATTATCTATATGTCGGGTGGCAACACCAACTATCTTCTCCAAAAATCTCAAGAGTTAGGTTTTATTCCTCTTATTCGAAAATTTGTCCAAAGTGATAAGCCATATATTAGTACTAATGCCAGGTCAATTATCACCGGGCCAATGATACCTCCCTACATGTGGGGTGACGAGTTTGGTCAACCAAAAATATCAGACTACATAAGGTTATAATCTAGTCAATTTTACTATCCTCCCGCACTGGGGAAGTCCTCACTTTTACGACAAATACCTGGGTGGTCGAATCAAGAAAATATATTTAGATACTTATCAACCATTTATTCTTCTCAACGACCATCAGTACGTCGAAGTATATGACGACCCCTTCCAAATAATAGACGTCACCAAAGAGTAACACTTCGATTATTCGAATAATTAGAGTATTGTAATATGACCAAATCTAAAATTCTCAACGATGTTCAACTCATCCAAAAAGCCATCATCACTAAGGACGATAAAATTCTTGCCCTCAAACGTACAGCGGGGGACGATTTTCGCGCTGGCTGTTGGGATTTACCGGGTGGAAGGTATGAAGAAGGGGAGGACGTAATCGCTGCCATCAAACGCGAAATCATGGAGGAGGTCGGTTTCAATGCCAAAGCTCTACTTCCCATTCGCGTCGCCAGCGGCCTAAACTTTGCCAACGGCCTCATGTCAGGAAGAACCGTTTTTGCCATTTGTTATATATGTCACGATTGGGAGGGGCAGGTCACAATCTCCTCTGAACACACCGAGTTCCGCTGGGTCACTCCACAAGAATTTATGTCTTTCAATTTTGGCAGTGACGGTGGTTTTTTTGTCGCCAGCATGCGAGCCTATATGGCCACCCCCCCCACTAATTTGACATATTCAAAAAACAGAATATGATTAGCGAATGCAGCCCAAAGTATTGCGTACCAACTCAAAACTTCTCAAATCATTAGGACATGCTAAAAGACTTGAAATAATCTGTTTGCTTCAATGCCGCGAATTGACCGTGAATCAGATCGCAGACATGTCACTCCTACGCCAAGCTACCGTGAGTCAGCATCTCATGCTCCTCAAAAATTTGAAGCTCGTCAGCTCTCACCAACTGGGTAAAGAAATCTACTATACCCTTGATCCAACTCAGGTGGGAGAACTCGCCAGTTTTCTAAAAACTCTCTCAAATTCCCACCCACTCGAAGAGGCTGAACCGACAGTCATCGATCCAGTTTGCCACATGCATTTGACTCCAAGCTCCGCCGGTTACACCGCCACGTACAACGGAGTCAAGCATTACTTTTGCGGTCGTGGTTGCTTAAAGGAGTTCCATGCTCACCACTAAATATTTAGTAACCGGGATGGACTGCGCCAGCTGCGCCAACATCGTAAAACGCAAACTAGATAAACTCGAAGGAGTCCGATCTGCTGAAGTTAATTTAGCTACAGAATCTGTCGAAATAATCTCAACCAAACCCATCCTCCTCTCTTCTCTCAACCATCCCCTCCTCCCATTAGGCTATGAGCTAAAAACTTTTGACTCAGCCAAACTCGGCAAACAAAAAGATTTAAACGCACTCAAAACCAAATCACTTTTTGCCATGCCCGTTGCTAGTTTGGTATTCTTGGCAATGCTTTGGAATCTACTCTCTCCGCTTCCCGTACCCATGATGATATTCAATCTCTCTACTTTTATTTTTGCCACAGTTATTCTCTTTTCCCTCGGATTACCATACCTGCGCGGGATTCTTCGCTTCGCCCAAACGGGCACCGCCAACATGGACACCCTAGTTGGGATCGGCACCCTTGTTGCATATACATATAGTACTGTTCTCCTTCTGTTCCCCGCAATCGGTACATGGCTCCACGCACCAGAAGGATTATATTTCGATGTGACGATCGTCGTCCTTAGCTTTATCACGTTTGGCAAATATCTCGAAACCCGCTCAAAGCGTAAGACCGGTGAAACGATCAAAAAACTCTTAGGTCTTCAGGCCAAAACAGCTTTAATCCTCAGAGATGGTCAAGAAGTTGAAGTCGGTATGTCAGAGATTATGATAGGCGACGTAATTATCGTTAAACCTGGAGTAAAAATCCCCGTCGATGGAAAAATCATTCAAGGCAACAGCAGCGTAGACGAGTCTATGTTGACTGGTGAACCGCTCCCCATCGACAAATCAGTCGGTGACAAAGTGGTCGGGGGAACCATCAACAAACAAGGCATGTTTCACTTTCGTGCCACCGTCGTCGGGGACGCTACCATCCTTGCTCAAATCATTAAAATGGTTGAGACCGCTCAGGGTTCTCACGCACCAATCGAAAAGCTGACCGACCAAATCTCCGCCGTCTTTGTCCCTCTAGCTTTAGTCTTGTCTGCCCTAGCATTTGTCATCTGGACGATTCTTGGCAATCCACTTCTTGGTATCTTAAGTTTTGTTGGTATCCTCGTCATAGCCTGTCCGTGTGCTTTGGGCCTCGCTACCCCCACCGCCATTATCGTGGGAGTAGGAAAAGCGGCCGAGAAAGGAATTCTAGTAAAAAACGCTGAGAGCTTAGAGAAGTTACGCTCAGTAAATTTCATCGTGCTCGACAAAACGGGTACCCTTACAAAGGGATCCCCAACTGTAACCCATATAGTCTCTAGCCGGGCGAGCGAAGCCTTGCCCGAAAGTTTTCAGATCCTCGCTTCTTTAGAATCTGCTTCCGAACATCCGCTTGCCGTTGCGATCGTTGAAAAGGCCAAAGTCGATAAACTCACCTTTCTTGATGTCTCAGACTTCAAAACCATCCCTGGTCAAGGTCTGCAAGGTAAAATCAGGGAAACTCTCTACTACGCCGGCAATCTCAAACTTTTCAAAGAAATCGGTCTAAAAGTAGATAACGATATTATCGAAAGCTTCGCCAAAGTAGGTGCCACGCCAATCATCCTTGCGACCACCAAAAATATCATGCTCTACCTTGGGATTAGCGATACCTTGAAAGACGAGTCGGTGCAAGCCATCAAAGATTTACACAAACTAGGGCTCAAAGTTGCCATGCTCACCGGCGATCATCACTTGACGGCTGGTAATATCGGCAAGACAGTAGGGATTGATCGGATTATTGCTGAGGTTATGCCTGTTGACAAAGCAGGTGAAATCAAGAAATTACAAAACGAAGGATATCAAGTTGCTATGGTAGGTGACGGTGTGAATGACGCACCAGCTCTAGCGACGGCTGATGTGGGAATCGCTATGGGTACCGGGACTGACGTAGCAATCGAGTCCGCCGGTCTCACCTTGTTTAGCGGCAATCTTGCCCGCTTGCCTCAGGCTATCCGCTTATCACGTCTGACTTTCCGTATCATCAAACAAAACTTATTCTGGGCCTTTGCCTATAACATAGTTGGTATCCCGATCGCCGCTGGTATCCTTTATCCGCTCTACGGGATTGTGCTCAACCCGGCCGTTGCCGGCGCTGCTATGGCCTTCTCATCAGTTTCCGTAGTTACCAATTCACTCCGTTTGAAAGGAATGAAAATATGAATCTTTGGTTAATCTTTCTCACTGGTCTAACTAGTGGTGGTGTGACTTGTGCTGCTATGCAAGGTGGATTACTTGCTGGAGTAATCGTCAACCAAAAAAAGGATAAAACTCATCTCGGCTTTGGGGTAGATGACTATGGACCAGTCGCGGCATTTCTCGCGACCAAATGGATCGGTCACATCATTCTCGGACTTTTTTTGGGTTGGGTTGGTTCCACTCTCACGCTCTCTTTGGGTTTTCGCATCTTCTTCCAAGGTTTTGCCGCTCTTTTTATGTTTGTCTCGGCCATGAATTTACTTGATGTCCATCCGATCTTTCGCTACTTTGTTATCACCCCTCCCCAATTCGCGAGAAAACTGATCAAAAATCAGATAGTTGCAAGTAGTCTATTTGCTCCCGCACTCCTCGGCCTATTCACTGTCCTTATCCCCTGTGGCGTGACCCAAGCCATGGAAGTTCTCGCAGTTAGCTCGCTCTCTCCCACCCAAGGTGCTTTAATCATGGGAAGCTTCGTACTTGGTACTGCACCGATGTTTGTCGTGATTGGTTTGGCGACCGCCAAACTCTCCGAAGACTGGCGCACCAATTTTCTCCGCCTAGCTGCCATCCTCCTCATCGGTATGTCGCTGTATTCCTTTAATGGAATCCTGCGCGTTTCCGACAGCGCCTATTCACTCGAGCGCCTCGGGCCCCACATTGTCAAGCTTCTTCCGCCCTACGAAAAAGTTTCCAAGTCTCAAGTACAAGCAACAGATCCCAACGTTAAACTCGTGAACGGTGTACAAAAAATCACTCTCTCTATTACGAGTCACGGCTACTCACCAAAAAATTTCCGTGTGCAGAATAATATTCCCGTTGAGTTAACGCTTGTTACCAAGGGGGACGTCTACAGTTGTGCGACAGATTTTACTTTTAAAGCCTTCAATATTTCTGATCTCCTAAAACCAACTGACAGCAAAGTTCATACCTTTACTCCTACTAAAAAAGGTATTTATACTTTTGCTTGCAGTATGGGGATGTACTCAGGCACCATGGAGGTCTTATGAAAACCATTACTCTAAAGCTAGACGGCCTCCACTGTGTTTCTTGCTCTATGAACATCGATGGTGAGCTAGAAGATTTGCCCGGTGTTATTTCCACTAAAACCAGCTACGCCAAGCAAGAATCCGTGATCACCTACGACCCCGCCCTTACTGATCCTTCCCACTTCCGTGCTACTATCGAAAAATTAGGCTACAAAATAATCTAATTGCGTTATACTAAAGTCATGAAGATCAACTGGCCATGGACTAAACCCAAAGATAATTATCTAGTTCTTGCTGGATTTATCCTCCTCGCTCAGGGCGCTGGAGTCATCGGCTCACTATTCACTTTTGCTGCGATTCCCACCTGGTACGCCACGCTCACCAAGCCTTTCTTTTCCCCTCCGAACTATCTCTTTGGCCCAGTCTGGACTCTCCTTTACACCCTCATGGGTATCTCTGCCTACCTCGTTTGGCGCAAATTTCAGTTCGGTAAAAAGGCCCGCGCTTTTTGGCACGTTTACTGGACTCAACTTGCGCTCAACTCCCTTTGGTCCATCCTCTTTTTTGGTTTCAAATTCACGGGCTTTGCTTTCATCGAGATCCTTGCCATGTGGTACTTTATTGTCCGCTGTATTCAGGAAAGCAAAAAACTCGATTCCTGGTCTAGCTACTTGCTCTATCCCTATATCATTTGGGTTAGTTTTGCCAGTCTTCTCAACTTAAGCATTTGGTGGATAAACTAGGTATCAATGACAAAACAACTCCCCATTCTCCTCGTCACCGGGTTTCTGGGATCCGGCAAGACTACCTTTATCAATTACCTCATCAAAAATAACTCCGACAAATTAATCTCACTCATCCTCAACGAATTCGGCGACGTCAAACTCGAGTCTCAATTTATCGAAAAAGAAGGAGTCGGCCTTATCACTGAGCTAGCAAATGGTTGCATGTGTTGTGTTGCCAAAAGCGACATCCCGCGAGTCGTTCGCTATATTCTCTCAGAGGCTCCCCATACAGAACACATAATAATCGAAGCCTCAGGTCTCTCCGATCCCGACCCAGTCCGCGAAGTTTTATCACAAGGTGAACTAACATCTCTCATCCGTCTCGATACCATAGTTTGTATCGTTGACGCGGTCAATTTTGACTCACTGAGTCAAGCTCATCCGCTAGTCCTATCCCAAATTGCCGACGCCGACCTCATAGTTGTGAGCAAAGCTCAACAAGTCGAAAAAACTACACTCACCCACCTCGTGGAAACTGTCTCGCACATCGGACTCGGTACCCAAACTCTCGTTTGGGATGACTCACTCGACCCCCAGATCTTTTTTGATCCTCACCTAACTTCGCCGTCTCCGCGCATTCACAATGAGGTATGCTCCCACTCCCACGCTCACATGGATGAATATTGGTATACTTCATCCAAGAGTCTCAACCCGGACACTCTCTACCAGTTGCTAGAATCTCTCCCTAGCTCAATCATTCGACTCAAAGGTTACACCGATGTCGGTGGGGCTCGCTATCTCATTCAAAGAGTAGGTACCCACATCGATATCCGCTCAGCGGAGAAAGATCAGACATCTCCCCATGTGACCGCCATCCTCTGTCTGGGCACCAAGTTAGATCAAAAATCACTCGCCCATCAATTTGCACAAGCACTAATCGATCACCATGACGTATAATTACTTTTTATGCCTACCGAACTATTATCTATCATCATGGCGACCACCATCATTAGTTCAGGATCATTTGTTGGCGTCATTACTATCGTCCTCAACCAGAAGTTTTTAAACAAAATCCTCCTTTCACTAGTATCGTTATCTGCCGGCACTATGCTTGCCGCCGCTCTCCTCCACTTGATCCCAGAATCTATTTCTACCCTTGGTACAACTCTGCCTTTTGAAATTATTCTCATCTCATTTACCGGCTTTTTTCTCCTCGAACGTTTTCTCCACTGGCGCCACTGTCACCACAAAGATCATCTAATCAAACATACCGTCGGCACCATGAACCTAATCGCTGATGCTATCCACAATTTCCTCGATGGAGTTTTGATCGCGGCTTCCTTTGCTGCTGGTTCTGGTCTAGGAGTAGTCTCCACTCTCGCGATCGCCATGCATGAGATTCCACAGGAAATCGGCGACTTTGGTGTCCTTTTGCACTCTGGTTTTACCAAAAAACGCGCTCTTTTCTACAACGTTCTAGTCAGTCTGACCGCCATCCTTGGTGGAACCCTTGGCTATGTCGCCAGTCACGCCATGACAGAGTTTGCAAACTATCTCGTCCCCGTCGCGGCGGGAGGATTCCTTTATATCGCAGCCTCCGACTTAATCCCCGAATTAAAAACTGACACTTCAACCAAACGCACTCTTTCCATGATCTTTACTTTCCTTCTTGGAGTTTTGATAATGTTTCTCGTCAGAGAATAATCTATCTCAAACTAGATCATAGTGTATAATAATTCCCATGAAAATGCGTATCCATAAATACCTAGCCCATGCCGGCGTCGCTTCCCGCCGTCACGCCGAAGAAATGGTTGCGGAAGGCGTTGTCACGGTCAACGGCCACCCCGCTAAAATTGGCGAAGTTGTTGATTCCGCAACTGTCAAAGTGACCGTGAGCGACAAACTAGTCAAACTCGACAAAGTTATGGTTTATTACCTTCTCAACAAACCGCGCAGCGTCGTGTCAGCTGTTACCGATCCCGATGGTCGCCGCACCGTCACCTCGCTCGTGCCTGGTGGCCATAGATTGTACCCCGTGGGCCGGCTTGACTATGATTCAGAAGGTTTAATGCTTTTGACTAATGACGGTGACCTCGCTTATAAACTAACTCACCCAAAGTTTGAGATCAACAAAACCTATCACGTTCTAGTCAAAGGGGTGATGACTACAAAATCAGTTGGCTACCTAGAGCAAGGTGTGACCATCGAAGGGGTAAAAACCGTCCCCGCCAAAGTAAGTATCGTTGAGGCTCAGCCGAATAATACTTGGATAGATATCACCATCCACGAAGGTCGTAACCGTCAGATCCGCAAAATGTGTGAGGCAGTAGGTTATCCCGTCATGCGTCTGATCCGCACCCATCTAGGGCCCTGGGAACTCGGCGACCTGCCAGTCGGCAAGTATAAACAAATTGAGATTGACTCTTAGCAGTCATTAGAGTAAACTGCTAAACATGAATGAGACCATCTTTAAAAGTCCACTCCCAATCAAAAAACCCCCCACCAAAGTGATCCCTCTCATCCCGATCCGCGACGTTGTCGTCTACCCGACGAATGAAGTAGTCCTGACCTTTGGTCGCAAAAAATCCATCCAAGCCATCAACTCCGCGCTCGGGAAGGATAAATATGTCGCACTTTTTACCCAACGTGACGGCAAACTTGAAGACCCCGAGTTCAAAGATCTCTACGAGATCGGCACTCTATGCGCCGTCGAGCGCACGCTCAAAACCGATGGCGAACTAAATGCTCTTGTCCGCGGCGTCTCTCGCATTAAACTCCTGAGAATTGTCGAGAACGAACCAGTCCAAATAGTCGAGATCGAAGAGCTTCCCGAAAAAGTTGAGAACACCGTCGAGCTCGAGGCTTTGGGCCGTCACCTGACCGCTCAGTTTCGCGCCGCCGTAAACCTAGGCAAATCAGTCGAGTTCTCCAACTTTATGCGCCTTATGTCTGGAGTCGGGATAAGCGAGCTCTCCGATCAAATCGCTGCCAACTTAAATATCAGTCTTTCTGATAGGCAGTCTATCCTAGAGGAACTCGACGTCCAAACTCGCTTGTACAAAATCAACGACCTTCTTGCCAAAGAAATCAAAGTCCTCGAAATCGAGAAAAATATCGCCAGCAAAACGCAGGAGAAATTTAGCAAAAGCATGAAAGAGACGGTTCTTCGCGAACGCCTGGCTACAATCAAAGCCGAGCTAGGAGAAGAAGTAGACGGCGAGGCCGAGCTTGATGACCTCCACGACGCCATGCACAAACTCAAACTCTCCAAAAAAGATCTAGATAAGGTTCACAAGGAATTTGAGCGCTTAGATCGAATGTCACCGAACAACCCGGAGTCAGGTTACATCCGCACTTGGCTCGAAACTGTGGTTGAGCTGCCTTGGGGACGTCTCACGACCGATCACGTCTCTCTAAAAACGGCCGTGAAAATCTTAAACGAAGATCACTATGGTCTCGAAGAAATCAAAGAACGTATCTTAGAATACCTCTCAGTCATGAAACTGAAGAAAGTCAAAAACCATAATTCCGCACTCCCCACCATCCTCTGTTTTGTAGGTCCACCTGGCGTGGGTAAAACGAGTCTGGGCAAATCAATTGCCCGCGCGCTGCGCCGAAAATTTGTCAAAGTGAGCTTGGGTGGCATCCGTGACGAAGCCGAAATTAGAGGGCACAGGAAAACCTACGTCGGCGCCATGCCCGGCCGCATCGTCGAAGGTATAAAGTCCGCAGGCTCCATGAATCCAGTTTTTATGCTCGACGAAATCGATAAAATCGGGAACGACTTTAGGGGGGATCCCTCAGCCGCTCTCCTCGAAGCTCTCGATCCCGAACAAAACAAAGATTTCTCCGATCACTACCTCGAGCTCTCCATGGACTTGTCTCGCGTCATGTTTATAGCAACCGCGAACGTCCTAGATACTATCCCGAGTGCTCTTCGCGATCGCTTAGAAGTGATTCGTTTCTCCGGCTACACTCGGGACGAAAAATTTCATATCGGCAAAAAGCACTTGCTCCCAAAAATCATCGAGAAAAACGCCCTCAAGCCGAGCGATCTCAAACTCAAAGACATCATCATCAAAGAAATCATTAGTCGCTACACGCGCGAAGCTGGCGTCCGATCGCTCGAGCGGGAACTTGCCCGGATCGCCCGCAAAATCGCCCGCTTCTTAGCAAGTAAAAGTAAAAAAGTCAACAAGTTGATCTCTCTCCCCACTCTCACCTACTTCTTAGGTCCCGCCAAATTTAGTTCGATGATTGCCGAAAAGAAAAATCCCGTAGGTATGGCAACAGGTCTAGCCTGGACTTCTGTCGGGGGTGAGATCCTCTTTATTGAGGTTTCAACCATGCCAGGAAAGGGAGTAGTCCAAATAACCGGCCAACTGGGTGACGTCATGAAAGAATCCGCCCAAGCTGCCTACAGCTACATCCGCAGTCACTATCATGATTTTGGTTTAAAACCTGATTTCTACAAAAAAATTGACCTCCATATTCACGTCCCCGAAGGTGCAGTCCCCAAAGATGGTCCCTCAGCCGGCGTAACCATGACAACCGCGCTTGTATCTGCTCTCACCAAACGTCCGGTCAAGAAAACTCTCGGCATGACCGGCGAAGTTACACTCCGAGGACGGGTGCTCGAGATCGGCGGCCTCAAAGAAAAGGTGATTGCGGCCCACACCGCCGGCCTCAAAGAAATCATTCACCCATGGGAAAACACCAAAGACCTCGCAAAGATCCCCAAAGATGTCCGTGCTGACCTCATTTTCCATCCCGTGAAAGATGTCGCCGAAGTACTCCGCCTCGCTCTTGTTTCCTAAAACTGCTACACTGAAGTGAGTTAATCTATCCAACAGGAGGTTCTATGGCTATCGCTCTATCCAAAGAAAAGATTGAAGCCCTCACCGGTCTCAACCTGATTTATTCGTTTCTCGTACTCTTCGCCGTCAATATTGTTGTTCTCTATCTCGCCTATCTTCTCCTTCCTGGGGGGATTGTCCTCGGCACCCATGCTCTCACTCTACTCTGGGCACTCCTTCTCACAACCTGCAAACTAACCATGATTACGACTGCTGTTACCCCACTTCTCCGCTACTACGAGTGGAAAAACGGGGAAAAACTAGGTTCAAGGGAATGGCTTTTAGCTTACGTCGCCGTTAGTATAATCTCGATCTGGTGCCTCGCACGTATTGCCGCCATCATCGGCTTTGGCATCTCGAGTTGGTATGTAGCTCTCGCCGTCGGCCTCGCCCTCGGCGCGCTCCAAAAGACTAGTCTCATGACTATGGCCAAATACACCAAGTAGTCATGATCAAATTCAAAGAATACTTTAAGAAGATGTGTGACGAGAACAAGGTTGTTTTCGACGAGTTTCAGTTCATTCATAATCTTTACAAGGGAAATCGCAAAGCCAACCAAGTAATCTTCAACGAACAAGGAGCCGTAGTTCGCCGCATCATCGAAGACTGGGATCGCAAACTCTGTGGCCGGATGGAGCGGGGCAAGAACGCTACCTACTCCACCAGGTTATCTGAGAAATTCTGGGGCGAGATCCGCGCTCGTTTCCCCATGATCGACTTTGTAGGGGCAGTAATAAAGTAATTCTCTCAGCCTTTGTTCAGCTTTATCGCCTAAATTGGATCTTAGTCAGTCAGCCTCGTTCCATATATTGCACGGCGAGAGCAGGCTCGACTCATCGTATTGCCTCACGTAAAAAGGTAACGCAACGTCGTATCGTTGCCTCACACTAAATAGTAACGGAACAAGCCCGACGTAGCTTGTCCTGCAAGACACGGATTTTCTCCGTTAACTCTTGCGGGTTATGAGTAGAGTATACC
>JBDRPO010000017.1:0-38455 GCA_043827085.1 bacterium
GCAAAAGGGCAGTGAATTTGCCATCATGTGGACTCAAGTACCACGAATAGATGCCTACTAACTTAAATTACTTAGACCCAAGAATAAACCCGCTTGCGAGAGTCGGGTACAATAAGCTAAGCAGAAATGCTTTCATAGATGCTAAAATCATCTCATGACCACGCTTGCCGACATTACTAGCCTTGCCAAACGCCGTGGCTTCTTGTTCCCCGGCTCAGAAATCTACGGCGGTCTTGCCAATACCTGGGACTATGGCCCGCTCGGCGCCGAACTCAAGAAGAAAATCAAAGACCTCTGGTGGAAAACCTTTGTGACCGACCGCGGCGACATGATCGGCCTCGACTCGTCCGTGATCCTCCACCCCAAGGTTTGGGAAGCCTCCGGCCACGTCGCCAGTTTCGCCGACGCTATGGTCGATTGTAAAAAATGTCACTCTCGTACTCGCGCCGATCACCTGATCGAAGACGCGCTCAGTATCAAAGTTGAAGGAAAATCACTCGTCGAACTCAATAAGATCATCCAAGACAATAATATCCTCTGTCCCAGTTGTGGTGGAAAAGATTTAACCAAAGCACGCCAATTTAGCCTTCTTTTTCCGATTCATGTTGGGATTCTTGCAGAAACTGCCGATCTCGCCTATCTCCGTGGTGAAACTGCACAAGGGATCTTTATCAACTTCAAAAATATCCTCGACTCCACTCGCATCAAAGTACCCTTTGGTGTTGGGCAATTAGGCAAAAGCTTCCGCAACGAAATAACCAAAGGGCAGGCAATCCACCGCATGATCGAATTTGAACAAGGTGAGATCGAGTACTTCTTCAACCCCGAAGAGTCCAAATGGGAGGAATTATTTGATGCTTGGCTTTCCTCAATGCAAACCTTTGTCACAAAAACACTTGGCGTTAAAAAGGAAAATCTCCGCGTCCGCGAACACGACGACCAAGAACGAAGCTTCTACAGCAAAAAAACCGTTGATCTTGAATACAACTATCCCTTTGGCTTCAAAGAGCTTTGGGGTCTTGCCTATCGCACCGATTATGATCTAGCGGCTCACATCAAGCATAGTGGCAAAGATCTAAGTTATACCGATCCATTCACAGGGGAAAAATTTGTCCCCCACGTCATCGAGCCCGCAGTAGGTATCGATCGCTTAGTTCTGATGGTCTTGTGTGATGCATACTGGAACGACGAGACAAATCATCGTATCGTCCTCAAGCTCGCCCCCGCGCTTGCTCCCTACACCGTGGCTGTCTTCCCACTCCTACGAAACAACGAAGAGTTGGTCGGCAAGGCTAAGACAATCTTTGATGATCTCAAAAAAACTTATCGCACCGCCTGGGATGATCGCGGCAACATCGGCAAGCGCTATTTCTACCAAGACGAGATGGGGACACCGTTCTGTGTCACCGTCGATCACCAGACGCTTGATGACTCTAGCGTCACCATCCGCGATCGCGACACGACTAAGCAAGAACGTATTTCTATTGACAAACTCCCATCATATATTAATGCAGCCCTCAAGGTCCGACCTTGAAGGAAGTGCCCAACCCGAACATAGTGAGGGAAGATCAGACCTTCATGGTATATTAAATCAGTATGAAAAAACCCGTCCTCGCCGCTACAATCGGAATCGTCCTCATTGTCATCGTCGGAGTTATCATAGTTATAAAGCAGCAGGGGAGTAAAGCACCTGTTGCGACCGACAACACGCCGGTGGAACTTCCGATAAACACGATTGCCCTTTCTGAGCGTCCTTTTATCGCGCTCTCCCCCGACTCAACCGGTAGGAGTCTCGACATGAGTTTAAGCGGTGCTCCCAGCGAGGGAAACCTGGAATACGAGATGATCTACAACGCTAGTGGCAAACAAGAGGGAGCTTTGGGTAGTGTATTTTTGGGAAGCGAAAAACAACCCATCATCAAATCCATCCTCCTAGGCAGCAAGTCGGGAGGCGGCAAGATCACCTATCACGAAGGTGTAACTGGTGGCTCCATCACTGTGACGTATGGGGACACTCGCCTCAAAGAAAGTTGGAACTACCTTCACTTTGATCCTGCTGACCCGACTCTTTCCTCCACAGACGGTCGCTTTAATGTCGCGCTCACCAAAACCGCCCTCAAAAAAGACTCCGTCGTGATCACCATGAAAACTTTTGGTTATGACAAGGCAGGCTTGCCCGCCGAAACCTTGGTGAAGGCGGGACCTTATGGCTACTTCCCCCAAACTCCCATCAAAGGCTCAGCTCAAGTTACGCTCAAGCTCCCAGCCGGCGAGCATGTGAACCCGACCATTTACGAGTGGGACGGCAAGACCTGGGAAAAACTCACAACTAAACTAGCTAATGACACCGTTTCCGCCGCCGCGACTGGCTCCGTCTTCCTCGTCACGGCAGAGTAATAAGTCTCATTGTAATTGCATACGCAAGTAAACAACCTTCACCAGTGCAAACCAAAAACGGATCAGATTCTAATTCACCATCGCGACAAATCTTCCTTTCAATTTTAACAATCATCCCCACTGCATCATGGAGAGATGGTACTGGTTTCCGCTTTGTACAGTTGCGTACACATATGGGGAATTCCGCATCCTCAGGAAACCCAACCCCCCCACCGCAACCTTCTACCTTTATTATTTTAGACACAACTAATACTATACTCCATACAGTAATTTATCTTATAATTCTCATTTCGGGTATCATTCGGGAAATGATACAAACCATATTTTCCTAGTACAAAACCATTGACAACTATATCAGTTTGGTCTTAAATAAAGTAAGTGGGAAAAAGTGGGAGATAGTCTTATATGTTTATCGGCACATATTATCATACGTTAGATGAAAAGAGCCGGGTCTCCGTCCCCAAGTCATTCCGCACTGAACTCACACCCGGTTCCATCATTACCAAGGGTCTCGACGGCTGTTTATTTATCTTTACCGTCGAATCATGGAGCAAACTAGTAGAGAAGCTCCAAACCTTACCCTTAACCAGCAAGCCAGCCCGCGACTTTCTCCGTCTCCTGACCTATCATGCGACTCCTCTTGATACCGACAAACTAGGTCGCACCCGTCTACCAGAGCCGCTCGTCAAGTTGGCTCAAATCAAAAAGGATGTCGTTTTCGCCGGGACCTTAACCCGAGTTGAAATCTGGGACAAATCCACCTATCACGCTTACCTCGATACTCTTACGAGTCAAGAGAGTGAACTCGAATCTAATCTTTCGGAGCTAGGAATTTAATATGTCAGACCCACTTCACACACCCGTCATGCTCAGCGAAGTTATGCGCTACTTAGATCCAAAACCTGGGAAGCGATACCTTGACGCTACCCTTGGTTATGCCGGCCACACCCTCGCTATTCTCAAAGCCGGATCATCAGTCGTGGGCGTCGAACGTGACGCCGATATGTTGAAGCTTGCTCAAGAACGGATCGATAAAGCCGGTTATGGCCAGCAGTTTACCACTATCAACTCCACATTTGTCGAAGCTTTGAACCTACAGGGCCAGACCCTGCAGGATAAATTCGATGGTATTCTTTTTGATCTAGGTGTCAGTTCCTATCAACTCGACACCCCCGAGCGGGGTTTCTCCTTCCGCTACGATGCTCCTCTGGACATGCGGATGGACAAAAGATTAGCGGTGACCGCAGCTGATCTAGTTAATGGGTTAGGCAAAAACGAACTTGAGCTCCTCTTCAAAATCCTTGGCGAAGAAGACAATGCCAAGCGGATTGCCGGGGCTATCTGTGAACGTCGACTAAAACAAAAGATCGAGACCACCGAACAACTCGCCAGTTTAATCACGAGTACCGTTGGTCGCCCTCGTGGTATCCATCCGGCGACCAAAGTTTTCCAAGCGCTCCGGATGGCTGTCAATAGCGAGCGCGAAGAGCTCAAAGCCGCTCTGCCCTCGGCTTTGAGCTCGCTAGTCAGTGGGGGAATCTTGGTCACACTTGCCTTCCACTCACTTGAAGACAAAATCATCAAGACCTGGGTTCATGATGCCGAATCGGCTGGTCAAATCGAAGTCTTGACCAAGAAACCGATCGAACCAAGCTCAGGTGAAGTTGTAGAGAATCCTCGCTCTCGCTCCGCCAAACTACGCGCAGTAAGGAGGCTCTCATGAAACTAATCAAAGCCTTGTTTGTCGTTATCATACTCCTGGTTCTAGCCAATGTCACCCTCACCAATCGGGCTGTCGATGATTCAGTAGTTGTCGCTGATCTAGACAAAAAAATTAGTCTTCTCCAGAACCAAAACACCATTCTTCGCGCTGAAATCGCCAGTCTCGGTTCTCTCGGGAACCTCAGCCCCAAAATCGCCGAATCAGGCTTTGTTGAATCTCCGGCAGTTATGGCCCTCCCTACTCCTTCTTCTGTCGCCTTGCGATAGAATACAACTACTATGTACTCTCGTATTCAATGGCTCTTTCTTAGTATTGTGTTTG
Organism: bacterium; assembly: GCA_043827085.1. Classification (GTDB taxonomy): domain Bacteria; phylum Patescibacteriota; class Microgenomatia; order UBA1400; family UBA12108; genus CAJAUT01. The sequence continues at coordinate 4,442 of JBDRPO010000017.1, forward strand.
GTCTTGCTTTAGTAATCCTCCGCCTTAGTTACTGGCAAATCATTCGCACAGACGAATTGTCCCGTGCTGCCGAAAATCAATACGCCTCCAAAGACATTGTTGATGGCTCTCGCGGGATCATCGTAACTACCGACAACTTCCCACTCGTAGTCAATCAAGCGATCTATACTCTTGGTGCCTATCTCCCCGGAGTTACTGATCCCCCGTCCACCATTGTTGACCGGATCATGCCTCTTATTGCCTTTACTATCGATGATCCAGCCGTGGCGACCGACCCAGCCAAATCCACTTTGGCACTTGAATCACTCAAATCCACTGCCCGTGCCACTATGTTAGAACACCTTGAGGGTACCGGCTACACTATCCTTGCCCGCTCCCTCTCAGTCAAAGAAAAAAACGACATTTCGGCGCTCAACATCAAAGGCCTTACTTTCGATCAGACTTTCGCTCGTGAGTATCCCGAAGCGTCAATGTCAGCTCAAATCACTGGTTTTGTGGGTAGGGATGAGCTTGGGAAGCCAACTGGTTATTTTGGTCTCGAGGGTTATTACGACCGCGAACTCTCAGGTCGTAGTCGCATCGAAAAACAAGAAAAAGATGCTGGCGGCAATCCCTTGCTCACTGGCGACTTTCAACTCCTGCCTGGCCGCGATGGTCGCACCCTCAAGTTAAATCTAGAAAGAGGTGCCCAATATCTTGTCGAAGAAGAGTTAAAAAAAGGCCTAACTCGCTATGGAGCCGTGTCTGGGGAAGTAATCGTCATGGATCCTCAAACTGGCGCAGTTTTGGCTATGGCTAGCCTTCCTACCTATGATCCAGGAAAGTTTCATCTTTACGACACCAGTCTGTACAAAAATCCTGCCGTCGCTCTCTCGTATGAACCTGGTAGTACTTTCAAAGTTTTTGTCATGGCCGCGGCTTTAAACGAAGGAGCAGTCAAAGAAGATGATCACTGCGATATTTGTTCCGAGCCGTACACCCTGGGTAAATATACCATCAAAACTTGGGACAATAAATATCGAGCAAACGCCACCCCAGAAGAAATTATTGTACATTCGGATAATGTAGGGATGGTTTGGACCGAGTTAAAACTAGGCGGTGAAAAGATGCTCGAGTACTTGAAGAAATTTGGGATTGGCCAAAAAACAGGCATCGATCTTCAAGAAGAGATCGCTCCTAGTCTAAGAAGCAAATGGGGGGATATCGATTATGCCACTTCCTCTTTCGGCCAAGGCATAGTTGTGACCTCAATCCAAATGGTCGCCGCAGTCAGCGCGATCGCAAACGGTGGGACGCTCTATGAGCCCCACATCGTCAAAAGTGTCATCGGTGATACGGAAGTCATGGTTCCCCCCAAAAACAAGGGTAATGTAATTTCTCCAGAGACAACCGACCGCATTACTCGCCTCATGGTCTCTGCTGTTGAAAACGGAGAAGCCAGGTGGGCTGCCCCCAAACATTACACCGTAGCAGGGAAAACTGGTACCGCACAAATTGCAGTCGAAGGTCACTACGACGCCGATAAAACAATCGCCTCATTTATCGGCTTTGCTCCAGCCAAAAACCCGCGTTTTGCCATGATCGTCAAGCTTAGAGAACCTCAATCTAGTCAGTGGGGATCCGAGACTGCCGCTCCCCTCTGGTTCAACATCGCCGAAAAGCTCCTTGTCCACTATAATATCCCAGGAGACAAGTAGGCTACATGCTAAAATAATCTCCGCCATGAGAAAACTTATTTATTACTTACGCAAATACCTCCGTCCCCTAGCTCCCCAGGGACTAGTCAACTATCTCTATCACTTTCCCAAAGCCTACCTTGCTGCCCGAATTTATGGTTATCCAGGCAGAGACTTGGAAATCATCGGCGTGACGGGAACAGACGGCAAAACCACAACTGCTACTATGATCTATCACATCTTAAAATCTGCCAAGAAAAAAGTGGCTTTAGTTTCTACAGTTGACGCTAAAATTGGCCGTAAAAACCTAAAAACAGGTTTTCATGTTACCTCTCCCAATCCTTTCGCTCTGCAAAAACTTCTTCGTCGAATGCGCTCCCAAAAAATCCGCTATATAGTCCTCGAAGTCACAAGTCATGGACTAGATCAATTCCGTATATATCCCCTGAAACCAAAGATTGCCGTATTGACTAATATCACTCATGAACATCTTGATTATCATCATAGTTTTAATAGCTATCGTGACGCTAAACTCAAGTTGTTCAAGCACGCCGAGCATGCTGTTATCAATAAAGACCTCCCCATATTCCCAGAAATTAACGCCCGCTTGCATAGTGTACTTTTCTCAACTTACTCTCTCCGCACCGATTCTCAAATGAAACCCGATAGTATTGACTATCAAGCTGACAAAACAGTTTTTTCTCTGGGACCCACAACCTATACTCTTCCTCTGACTGGTGAATACAATCTCTACAACGCCCTTGCTGCCATCTCCACAGCCCTTCTTCTCGATGTAGACCCACAGGACATCAAGCGCGCCCTCAGTAGCTTTCATGGCGTTCGTGGCCGCCTGGAAGAAATTGAAAATAAACGAGGTATCCATGCTTTTGTTGACTTTGCCCATACTCCAGCTGCTTTAAGAGCTGTCTTAACCAATCTCCGCTCCAAGCTCAAGAGAGATAATGCATTGATCGTCGTCTTCGGTGCAGCGGGATTAAGAGATGCCAGCAAACGCCCATTAATGGGTGCTGTCGCGGCAGAGCTAGCCGATAAAATTGTCCTCACCTCTGAAGATCCACGTCTTGAAAACGCCAAAGACATTGTAAAAGAAATTCTAACTGGTATACCAAAAAATATACAAAAAAATATCACCATCGAACTCGACCGTGCCAAGGCCATCGATCTCGCCATAAATACCCTGGCCAATAAGGGTGACTTTGTTGTAACATGTGGCAAGGGTCACGAAGAATCCATGAATCTAGACGGATTTGAGGAAACTCCTTGGTCCGAACACGAGGCTCTACGCTCTGCGCTGGATAAAACATTATGATACTAGACTCTAGATTCCAGATTCTAGATTCTGCACCACTGCAGAACGCTGCGGCTGTAGTGTTGGCTGCTGGTCGCGGCACACGTATGAAAGCCAAAAGTAAAAATAAAGTCGCCTTCAAGTTGAACGGCCAGGCTATGATCGCCCACACCGTCGATCATTTACGTAGTGCAGGGATATCCCAAATCATCGCCGTAGTTGGTTATCAGGCTGACTCAGTACGCGCCGCTTTGAAAGACAAAGTCGTTTATGCCATCCAGTCAGAGCAACTAGGTACTGGTGACGCGATCAAATCCGCCTTGCCCTATATCTCAAGTCACATCACCTCTGTTCTCGCCCTCTACGGTGACGACTCTGCTTTTTACCCACCTGATCTATTTACCACAATGATCGCCAAAAAAGAAGAGCTCGGCTGTGATCTGCTCTTCCTCACCATTCACAAAGATGACCCAACCGGCTTGGGTCGCATTGTTCGTGACTCGTCCGGAGAAATCGTAAGCATTATTGAAGAAAAGGTAGCGACGGAAAAAGAGAAAAAAATCCAAGAGATCAACACTGGCTTCTACTGTTTTGACAAAAACTTCCTCATTAACTACATTGATCGAATCCAGAAAAATCCCGTTTCCGGCGAATACTATCTGACTGATATAGTAGAAATTGCGCTTAAAAATCACAAAAAAGTCGAAGCTTTATTTGTAAAAGATTCTACTATCTGGTACGGGATCAATAACCGCTCCGATTTCGCCAAAGCTAAACACAAATTAATCACATGAAAAAAATTTATTTTATCGGTATCAAAGGCGTCGGGATGACGTCTCTCGCTTTGGCTATGCAAGACGTAGGCTGGACAGTCGAAGGCAGCGATACAGGGGAATCATTTATTACCGACGAAATTCTTTCCTCCCGGAGCTTAGAGGTCCGTCCCCTAAGTGCCAAAATCCCTAAGGGGACGGACCTCATTGTATATTCTGCCGCATATTCACCTCCGCAAACCAGTATTCGGACAATCTCACTTGCAGAGGCCTTAGCTGATTTTGTCCATGACAAAAAAGTTATCGCCGTGGCCGGAGTCGGTGGCAAGACTACCACAACCGCTATGCTAGCAGCTTTGTTCCATGCCGCGGATCGAGATGTTGGATATTATGTAGGCACCGGTTCGATATCTGGACTTAAAGCCCCCGGAGCCGCTGGATCAGATCCCTACTTCATCGTCGAAGCCGACGAGTATGCAATCAGCAAAACCGATAAAAGACCCAAATTTGCCCTTCTTCATCCTCAGATATTGATTACGACCAACATAGTCCACGATCATCCAGACATCTATCCTGACGACTCTGCCACTCGCGCCGCCTTTTCCGATTTGATTCATACTCTCCCGCCTGACGGAACCTGGATTTGTAATCCGTCCGACCCGCTAACGTCAATTATTCTTCAAAAATCCCCTCCCGACTGCCACATCATCAAATATGACTCTAGTCTACCTAGTATTGAACTACAGGTCTTTGGTTCTCAAAACCAGCTCGATGCTCATGCCGCCGTCCTAGCCGCGATCGCTGCTGATGTACCCAAAGAGGCAGCTATCCGCTCGATCCGAGCCTACGCTGGCGCTGGCCGCCGCCAAGAATATCATGGAGAGATAGATGGACGTCTCCTTTACGACGATTACGGTCACCACCCTCAAGAAATCGAAATAACTGTCAAGTCATTTAAAGAACACTTTCCTACTCGGCACCTCATTCTCGTCTTCGAATCTCACACTTATAGCCGTACGGAAGCACTTCTTCCCGAATTTGCCAAAGCCCTGTCTCTCGCCGACCTTACCTTTATCATGCCCATCTTTGAGTCGGCTCGTGAGAAAGGTCAACCTCACTCAGTCACCCCCTCTACATTTGCATCCATGATACCTGGGGCAACACCTCTCACCTGGGAAAATGCCGCAAAAACAATCTGGGACGCCTCCAAGCCCGGCAATCTAATCCTCACTATGGGCGCAGGCTTTGTTTACAAACTTCACCAACAATGGGAGAAACTAGGCGACCCTGCAAGGTCAGACCTTGAAGGAAGTGCCCAACCGGACCATAATCAAACAGGAAGAAAGGTCTGACCTTATAGTATTTATGAATTACTCTTTTATCATCCAATCTCTCGGTCAAGATAAACTCAAGTTTGACGAGCCACTTGGCAAACATACCTACTTCAAGCTCGGCGGTCCTGCCGACCTCTTCTACGAAGCCAAGACGAGCAATGAACTAACCTCTGCCGTTCAATCTGCCATTCTGTACAAAATTCCTTTTCTAATTATTGGCGGTGGTTCTAACCTTCTCATAACTGACACTGGCTTCCGTGGTCTTGTTATCCAAAATAAAACCACTAGTATTCAGCTTATAGGTTTTGCTGGCAAAATTGTCAAAGGGGAAGTCCTGCCTGCCGGCAGGCAGGTAGAGCTCAAAGAAGCCATTGTTCAGGCCGAATCAGGTGTACCAGCCAACCTCCTTATTCGCTATACACTCGACCAAGCCCTCGCAGGCATAGAAAACATGCTGGGCTTACCGGGGACAGTTGGCGGAGCGATCTACAACAACTCTCATCACCTAGGAGAATTTTTTGGTGACCACATAATCGAAGTTCAAGCGCTTGATCTAGAGGGAAAGATAAAAAAATATACTCAAAAAGAACTCAAATTTGATTATGACTATAGCATTTTTCACAAGACCAAAGAAATTATTCTTTCTGCCTCTTTTCAACTTAAACAAGGGGATAAAGAAATATTGTGGGAGATCGCCAACTCTGCCGTAAAAAGAAGAGCCAACACTCAACCTTTGGGGGTTCCTAGCTCAGGATGTATCTTCAAGAACATCCCACTCGCCGATGCCATGCGCCTGGGTACACCCGACACCACTCAATCAGTCGGCTACCTCCTCGATAAAGCTGGGCTCAAGGGATTCCGTGTCGGTGGAGCCTCAGTTTCAGACGTCCACGCGAACTTTATCATCAACGACGGTACCGCAACTAGCCAAGATGTCCTAGATCTCATCAAGCAGATAAAATCTCGGATTAAGGCTAAATATGGTGTCAATCTCCAAGAGGAAGTTATTATCATTGGTCAAATTAAGTAATCTCCGCTACAATTCCCCTGTATGACGAGTTTTAAGATTATTGGCGGTACGCCACTCAAGGGGGCAGTTCGCCTGGGTGGAGCCAAGAATGCCAGCTTCAAACTCATGATTGCCGCCGCTTGTGGGGTAGGTGAGTCACGACTCCTAAACATGAGTAAAATTGGTGACGTTGACGTAACCTACAAAACCCTCGAAGCTATCGGAGTCAAGTGTAGTCGTCCAGGGGACAATACGGTCTATATTGTGGGTAATGGCCTCACAACCGATACCATCCCGCACTTCACTGGCGAAAAAACTCGCGCTGCCACGCTTTTTGCAGGACTCATATTAAACAAAAAAGGTCGCGCCATTATTCCTCTGCCTGGAGGATGTGCCTTGGGAGATCGCCCAATCGAACGTCATCTCGACGGCTTCCGCGCCATGGGTGCCGCGGTCACTGAAAGCAAACATGGCATCGAGATGTCAGCTCCTACCGGTCTCCACGGAGCCACTTATCGTTTTGTGAAAAAATCCCACACCGGCACTGAAGCTTTGATTCTTGCCGCCGTCTTGGCCAAAGGTCAAACCATAATTGAGAATGCCGCCCACGAACCAGAGATAGACGATCTCATTGAGTTTCTAAATAAGATGGGAGGATCCGTTAGACGTGTTAATGATTCAATCATCGTTGATGGAGTGTCAGGACTCCATGGTGCCACCCACCACGTCATGCCAGACAGGAATGAAGCCGTCTCCTACGCCACCATGGCCATTGCCACAAAAGGCGATATCATTGTCGAAGGAGCACTTCAATCTCACTTAACCTCATTCCTTACCAAACTAGACGAAATTGGGGGTAAATACGAGATAGCGCCTTACGGCATCCGCTTCTACTACGACTCTCCCCTTGTCGCGACCGATCTTACGACTTCTCCCGAACCTGGTTTTATGACAGACTGGCAACCGCTCTGGACGACCATGATGACGGGGAGTGTAGGAGTTTCCACCATTACCGAAGCCGTGACCCAACATCGTCTGGCTTTTACTTCTCAGTTAAATGATATGGGCGCTCACATCAAATATTTTGACCCTAAGCCAAAAAATCCTTCTGAGTTCTACGAATTTAATTGTCCAGAAACCGTGGGCTATCCCCACGCCGTGAAGGTTTTTGGTCCAACTCCGTTGCATGGTATTCGCATGATCGTACCGGACCTACGTGGTGGAGCAACCTTAGTTATGGCCGCCATCATGGCGAGTGGGGAGTCTGTTATTGATAAAATCGAACTAATTGACCGCGGCTACGAACGCTTTGACGAACGTCTCCAAAACTTGTCCGCGAACATTGTCCGTACGTGATAACATATAACTATGCTCAAACATACGATTTCATTTAGAAATGCTTTTTGTGGTATCTGGACCGCCATTATTACCCAAAACAATATCCGTGTTCACTTCATCATTGCTTCTCTGGTAATTTTCTCGGCAGCTTACCTCCATCTTTCCATGTCCGAAATCCTGATGCTCATTCTCACGATCGGACTTGTCATGGTCGCCGAGATGGTCAATACGGCTATCGAATTCTTCTGCGACGCCATCACCCTTGAACACAATGAATACATTAAACAAGCCAAAGACGTCTCGGCTGGGGCAGTTCTTATCTCTGCCATTTTTGCCGCATTAATCGGCATCATTATTTTTGTCCCCAAGTTATTATGAATAACCTCCTAGGATTCTTATTATTCTCTTTTACAATTAACGCTGCCCTCATTGTTCCCTTTATAAATCTACTTTACAGCCTCAAGTTCCAGCGTCCCGGCCGGGGCACAGCTGATTTCATGGGGACAGTCAATTCCATTTTTAACAAACTCCACAAAAAGAAAGCTGGCACTCCAGTCGGGGGTGGGCTCCTCATTATTATCACCACAACCATTCTTTTTACTGGTGTAGCTTCCATGCTCCGACTCGTGGGGGCTGACATGCAAAGCGTATACAACTATCGTGGAGAAATCAATGTGATTTTTGCTACTTTCATCCTTTATGGTCTCCTTGGACTTTATGATGACATCATCAAATTTTTTGGGAAAACTACTCACTTAGTTGGTGTTTCTTGGCGCTTCAAATTTATCGCTCAATTAATTATTGGCCTCGGTATTGGTTGGTATCTCTATCACACCCTAGGTATTAGTATTATCAACATCCCTTACTTTGGCGTCATCGACTTAGGTTGGTTCTTTGTCCCTCTCTCAGCTCTCATCATCACCGCCTTTAGTAATGCCGTTAATGTAACCGACGGCTTAGATGGTTTGGTCGGCGGACTCTTGATGATCACCCTCTTTGCACTTATTATCCTTGCCACCTCTATCCTTGACACTCCTATCACCCTTTTTATTGCTCTCTGGCTTGGGGCTATCATCGCCTTTCTCTACTTCAACACTTATCCAGCCAGACTCACGCTCGGCGATGTCGGTGCCCTCTCCTTTGGTGCTACCTTGGCCGTCATCGGACTTATGCTTGGGAAAATTATTGCCGTCACGATTATCGGAGGTCTCTTTATCCTTGAAATTGCCTCAAGTTCAATCCAGATGTTTGGTAAACGTTTCTTAGGACGCCGGCTCCTCCCACTCTCTCCATTCCATCTCTGGCTCCAATCAGTCGGTTGGGAAGAAACCAAAATAGTAACCCGTTCCTGGTTAGCCGGAATCATTCTTGCCTTATTTGGACTTTGGTTAGCTTTCCTATGAGTAAACCAATTATTGTGTTTGACTCCGGCATCGGCGGCATGAGTATCTACCGCCCACTACGCCTTGCACTCCCCAAAGAGAATATTGTTTATCTGGCTGATTCGATCAATTTTCCCTACGGCAACAAATCATCCCTCTGGCTATCTCATCGTTTTCAAACGCTAGCCAACGATTTTTTGGCTCTGGATCCACAAATCGTCGTCATCGCCTGTAATTCCGCAACCACCAATGTGATCAAAGAGCTTAGGAGAACCCTCGACTGTCCAGTAATCGGCGTCGAACCAGTCATCAAACCACTTGCCCAATACCAGGCAGCGCTCGCTCTCATGACTCAAACCACAGCCATTGCCGCCCCAACTGCCGCCCTACTAAAGAGATATGGTCAGCACGTCCAGATATTCTCTCCTCCAGATCTAGCTTCAGCCATTGAGTATAACGATATTGATCGAGTGAAAAGGATAATTTTTACGATCAAAAAAATAGTCCAAGAAAATCATATTGAGGTAGTTGGTCTTTCTTGTACTCATTATTCATTAATTACATCCACCTTGCAAAAAGCCCTGCCAAACATAATAATCATCGATCCTTCGGCAGCGGTAGTCAAAGAAGTCCTGAGAGTGTTATCATCACTCTAGTTTATGAACACAATCGAATCAGTCTTTAAGGGTAAGAAAGTCCTAGTTTTTGGTTTGGGCAGGCAGGGTGGTGGAGCAGGGGACGCGGCATGGTTGAAACAACATGGTGCTTCAGTCCGTATTTCCGATCGCGACTTGTCTCTCTGCTCAGAAGGCCAAACCAAAGAACAAGTCAAATGGGCGGAAATTATTGTTAAAAACCCTGGGGTTCCTGACGATCATGAACTCATCATCTACGCTAAATCACTCGATAAGCCAGTTCTTACTAGCGTGGCACTTTTTGTCAAATACTCGCTGATCAAAACAATCGGCGTAACAGGTACTCGTGGCAAGTCTACGACTGTTGTGCTAATTACTACTCTCCTAGAGTCTGCTTATCCTGGTCAAATTATCTCCGGTGGCAATATTGCCGGTACCTCGTGTTTATCTCTTTTTGACCAACTCAAAGGCAAAAAGTATGCCGTCCTTGAACTTTCCTCTTTCCAACTACACAACTTTCACGATTTACACATCAGTCCTAATCTTGCTGTGATCACCAACCTTTATCCCGATCATCTTAATCGATATAAATCTATGGATGAATACCGTAAAGACAAAGAAGCGATCTGCCTTTATCAGCGCTCCTCAGACTCATGTCTTTATAATGAAACAAATCCTGGGTCGGTCCAGATAGCTGAATCTTCACGAGCCAAACGAGTAGCCTATTCAGGGTTAAATGTATCCACTTGGGAGACCAACTTACCAGGGTCTCACAACCGCGAGAATATTGCTGCTATGGCTGCAGTCGCCAAGATTATAAATCTTGAAGAAGGCGAAGCTCGCGCAGTTGCACGATATTTCCGCGGTTTACCATTTCGCCAAGAGCGTACAGCCACCATCGACGATATTACCTACGTAAACGATACGACCGCGACCACCCCAACAGCCGCGATCTATGCACTCCAAGCTGCTTCATCTCCTACAATCTGGATTACGGGTGGAGATACAAAAAACCTTCCCTTTACTGATTTAATCGCGGAGATAAAAATTAACCCTTTCTTGAAACAAATAGTTATCCTTGGCTCCAAAAACATCCCAGATTACACGACGGCTTTAAAAGAAACTGCTGGCGACAAGATAATTGGTACGTCGACCTCGATGAAGGACGCCGTCAAACTAGCTAAAGATTCAGCTAAACCTGGCGATACGATCTTACTTTCACCTGGCTTTGCTTCTTTTGATCTTTTCCAAAATGAGTTCGATCGTGGTCGCCAGTTCAACGAAGTAGTTAGATCCTATGCGCAAAATTAATCTCTCGCTTACTACTCGTATTGTCACAATGACCGTTATTCTGCTTGGTTTTGGTCTCATTATGATCTATAGCGCCTCAGTCGCCGAAGGTGCACGCGACTTCGGCAACAAATGGCACTTTGTACTGTTACAACTCAAATGGGCAGGGATAGGACTTTTCAGCATGTTAGTACTAAGCTTTATTCCACCAAAAATCTGGGAAAAACTAGCCCCCATCATGCTCTTGGTAGGACTTATGCTTCTGCTGCTAGTAGCTATCCCCGGCATTGGGACTAAAGTCCAAGGAGCTAGACGTTGGCTCGTTTTACCCGGGATCACCCTTCAACCAGCAGAACCCATTAAGTTAATCGAAGTAGTCTATCTATCATCTTGGCTTCACTCCAGAAAAATAAGATTACCTCAATTTGGCTTTTTCGTCGCCCTTGTTGCAGGACTAATTATGTTAGAACCAGACATGGGCACGACTCTGGTCGTAGCCCTCCTTGCCGTTGCCGTCTACTACCTCGCAGACTATCCACTCAAACATCTCTTTATTCTTGGTGGAATCGGGGCAATTTTGAGTGTTATTTTAATTATTGTCGAACCATATCGACTCGAGAGAGTCAAAACTTTTCTCAACCCCATGCACGACTCACAGGGGAGTTCGTACCACATCCGCCAAGTTCTCCTTTCCTTGGGTTCAGGTGGAGTATCTGGACTTGGCATCGGTCGCTCCCGTCAAAAATATGCCTATCTTCCTGAGGCTACGACTGACTCCATTTTTGCAGTCGTTGGGGAAGAACTAGGATTCATTGGTGGGATCGGTCTCATTCTTGCCTTTCTTTACTATCTTTCGCTTATTTTCAAAGTAGCCTCAGCCGCACACAATAAATTTTCCGCCACCATGGTATCAGGTGTGGGAGCCTGGATTGGCCTCCAAGTATGTCTAAACTTGGCGGCCATGGTCTCCTTGACACCTCTGACTGGTGTTCCGCTGCCTTTAGTTTCATACGGTGGTTCTGCTCTTGTCACTATGCTCGCCGGACTCGGACTTGTCCTCTCCGTCTCCCGCCGTCTTTAACCTGCGAGGACAGTCCTCGCAGGTATAACAAATACATACATTCCTCTTAACATTTGATTTTTTGATATAGTTTAATCATGCCTAGTCGCAATGCAATCAAAGAATATGAAGCCGGCGGCTACTATCATATTTACAACCGCGGTGTCGCAAAACAAACAATCTATGAAACGGATAAAGATTATAAAACATTTCTCTCCTACCTACAGCTTTATCTCTCTCCACCACTCAACCTGCGAGGACAGTCCTCGCAGGCGTCCTCGCAGGCGCAAGAAACACATACTGCACCAAGTAAACAACTAAAGAATTTTGCAGAAGAAATTACGCTCTTAGCCTATTGTCTCATGCCCAATCACTACCACCTGCTCTTACGGCAAAACTCATATCATGGCATGGACCATTTCATGCGTTCACTCATCACAAAATATGTTCGTTATTTCAACACTCGATACAAACGACTGGGACATCTATTTCAAGATCGCTATAAAGCTGTGAGAATAACTTCGGAAGGTCAATTTACCTACGTTTCCAAATATATTCACCGCAACCCCTTAGACCTAGCAATCTACAAGGACTGTCCTCGCAGGCTCATTGACTACACATATTCATCTTACGGTAATTATTTACATCTCTTCCAACAAAACTGGGTTTCCACAGACGACATTTTATCTTATTTTTCAAAAAACAATCCCCGTTCTACATACCAATCATTTGTTGAAGAATCAAATCCTGAAGATATTACATTTATCAAAAACCTTACGCTCGATCTAATCTAATCTTTGTCAAACCTACGAGGACAGTCCTCGCAGGCCACATTTAACACCACCTTGCTATACTAGACCCATGTATACCATCGTCGTGACAGGGGGACACCACAACTCTGCTCTTGTCGTCGCTAAATTGCTTCTCAAAAAAGGCCACCAAGTCGTCTGGATAGGGCATCGGAAGAGCAGTAGGGGAGACCAATTTGATAGTGCCGAGTATCTCGAGCTCAGTGCGGCCGGAATCCCCTTTCATAATCTCACCGCAGCTAGATTATTGCCTGATGCGCGCGAGTTTACTCGCTTCCCCCTTGGAGTTATAAAAGCACTAAAAATTCTCCAGGCTTCTCGTCCCACCGCCATCCTGAGTTTTGGTGGCTACTTAGGTGGCACCATAGCCCTGGCAGGCAAACTACTAGGAATTCCCATCTACCTCCATGAACAAACTGTGATCGCCGGGAAAGCCAACAAGCTCATTGGCCGTCTAGCCAAAAGAATTTACTTAACTTGGCCAGAATCTACTAAATATTTTGTGAAATCCAAAACAAAAGTAGTTGGCCTACCCCTAAGAGAAAGTATCCTCACAGCCAAACCAAAAAAGCTATTCTCTCGCCACAAACCTACCTTGCTCATATTGGGAGGAAAACAGGGTGCTCACGCCATAAATCAGTTCATTTTTGCTCATCTTACAGATCTCCTTATGGAATTTAATCTCGTTCATCAAACGGGCACCAATTCGTGCACTCGTGATTACGATCACGCGCTTGCTCTCCAAAACTCCCTAGGCTCTCTAGCTGATTCATATCTTCCCATCGGATACATCACCGAAAACGACATCGGCAGCTATCTCCAAAGCGCCAACTATTACCTAGGCAGATCAGGTGCTCACATTACCTATGAACTAGGGATTTTAGGTTTGCCCTCTATTTTCGTCCCACTCCTTTCAACCCACGACCACGAACAGCACAAAAATGCCGCAATCTTAGTGCGTGCCAAGTGTGGTCTCATTCTAGCCCAAAGTGAGCTCTCACTCCCGCACTTTGCGGCTACCTTTGCCTCTCTACGCAAATTGCGCCCGCACCCGCTCTCACTCCCCCAAAAAGCTGGGGACGCTCTCGTCACCGACTTACTTTCCACCCTCACTTAAACCTATGTCAAACGCTCCCGTTTTTCAACCTACCCGCTCCAAGTACCTCGTGTTTACCACTGACTATCTCCTTCCTTTAATGATCTTTCTTGGTATCCTTGTACTCAGTTATCTAACCATTTACTCCTCTATCTTCAAAATTCGCAAAGTTGATTGTATCCTCGATTATCTGCCTTGTACTAATCCTTCACTTGGTGCAGAACTAGACAAATTGATCGGTCAAAACATCTTTTTATTAAAGCCAGCGATCATTGAATCACGTCTCACCTCTGGCGACTTTACGATCAGAGCTGCCAAATTGTCTCGTTCGCTCCCTGGCACCTTGAAACTAGAGATGCAATCTATCTATCCCGTCGTGGCTCTCCAAATCCAGGGAGATTCCACTTGGGTAGTCTTAGATACACGTTTTCGCGTGATAGCAACCCGCACAGAGGATCCAAACGTCACGACCGTCATCGTTAAAGATCCTCTTACCCTCACAGTCGGCAAAGCTCCCACAGATTCGCTGATCACTCAAACTCTCGCCCTCGCCATTCGACTTTCTGACGAGATCTCAAGCATCAAAACTATTACCCTGATCGATCAAGATACCCTCGAACTCGCTCTCCTGAGTGGGAAGAAAGTCATCTTTTCCCCTCAAAAAGACGAATTAGTTCAGTTGAATGCCTTGCAGGCCATTCTAGGGAGCGATACAATATCCAAAGGAGTAACGACAATTGATGTTCGCTTCTCTCGTCCTGTGCTAAGATAAACCCTATGACCTGCAATAAAATATCTAATGAAAATCGAAATGGTTGCAGTGTAACGAAGTGGAGCGAAATACCATGAAAAAGATCACGCAAATTTCTGTTGTAGACCTAGGTTCCTCCAAGATTACTTGTGTCATAGCCACTCGTGGTGAGGAAGATACCTCACTCCGCGTCGTCGGAGTCGCAAGCGTTGCTAGTTCTGGCATCCGTAAAAGTCAAATCGTTGATATCGAAGATACAATCGAGGCCGTCACAGAAACCGTCGAATCAGCTGAACGTATGGCAGGACTATCGATCAAAGATGTCACTGTTTCAGTTTCTGGTATTCATATCGAGTCTCAAAACTCCAAAGGTCTCGTCGCAGTCCAAGATCAAGGAGGCGAAATCACGAGCGATGATGTCTTCCGCGTAGTCGAGGCAGCCCGTGCTGTCCCGCTCCCTACAGCTCGTGAAATTTTGCACGTCATCCCCCGCTTTTTCCTCGTCGATAACCAAGAGGGGATCAAAGATCCTGTCGGTATGTCTGGAGTTCGGCTCGAAGCCGAAACCCACATTGTGACTGGCTCCTCAGTCAATCTCAAAAACCTCAGCAAGGTTATGAGCGAAATTGGTGTCGATACTCGGGGAGTTACCTTTGCCGGTCTAGCCTCTTCCGTTGCGACGTTAAACGATACCGAAAAAGAGCTCGGTGTTGTCATGGTTGATTTGGGGGGCGGTACAACTAGTCTCTGTGTTTACATTGAGGGAGCCCTCAGTCACTCTGCCGTCATCCCTGTTGGTGCCAAAAACATCACCAACGACATTGCAATCGGCCTTCGTGTCTCGCTCGATTCCGCCGAAGTTATCAAGAGGAACCTAGCTCCTGACGAACACGTCGCCAAGGTTTTAGATCCCAAAAATTTGAGTAGTAAAAAACAAGCCGACGAAATTGACCTCCATAAACTAGGATTAAAAGATGCTCCCAGAAAGATCTCCCGCAAAGCTGTTGTAGAAGGTATCGTTCGACCGCGTCTCAATGAAATATTTGAACTCATTAAAGTTGAGTTGATCAAAGCTGGCATGGGAGGGAAGACCCCTGCCGGATTAGTTCTCACGGGTGGTGGTGCACTCACCTATGGCATAGCCGACACCGCCAGGAAAATTCTCAATATGCAATCGAGAATCGCGATTCCCACCGGCTTGACTGGCTTGGTCGACGAAATTAACACCCCCGAATACGCGACCGTTGCCGGTCTTCTCATTCTCTCAGAAAAAGAAGAGATAAGGCCTGCAAGCTCTGGGTTTAAACTACCCAAATTCACTGGCAAACTGCCATCTTCTAACTCCCTGAAAAAAGTGGTAGACTTTATTAAGTCATTTTTACCTTAGTGATCTAGACCTGCCCGTGTTAAAATAAGAAATCTATGGGTCTAGTAAAACCAGACATTAACTCAGTCGCCAAAATTAAAGTTATCGGTGTTGGCGGTGGTGGTAACAACGCTGTCGCCAGCATGATTACAACCGGCAAAATCAAAGGCGTAGAGTTTGTCGCCGTCAATACCGACACTCAGGCACTCCTCAATAATCCTGCAACCGTCAAGGTTCAGATTGGCGAGAATTTAACTAAAGGTTTGGGGAGTGGTGCCGACCCCGATATAGGGCATCAAGCTGCCGAGGAATCACGCGAAAAAATTAAAGAACTTCTCATGGATACCGACATGGTCTTTATCACAGCCGGCATGGGCGGCGGAACTGGTACCGGTGGCGCTCCCCTCATTGCCGAGCTCGCCAAAGAAGCCGGGGCCTTGACCGTGGCTGTTGTTACCAAACCTTTTGCCTTTGAAGGAATCCGTCGCATGAGTGTGGCCGAAGATGGCATCGAAGAGCTGAAAGGCAAAGTTGACACTCTCATTGTCATCCCCAACCAAAAACTCATGGATGTGGTTGACAAGAAAATGACCCTTCAGGAAGCTTTCCGGGTCGCCGACTCGGTCCTAGGTCAGGGTGTCCAAGGCATCTCGGACTTGATCACCGTATCTGGTCTCATCAACGTCGACTTTGCCGATGTCCGCGCCATCATGACCGATGCGGGGACCGCCCTGATGGGAGTTGGCATGGGGACTGGTGAAAACCGCGCTCAAATGGCTGCCCGGACCGCCATCTCTAGCCCGCTCCTTGAAGTCAAGATCGACGGTGCCCGTGGGATCCTCTTTAACATTACCGGTGGCACCAGTTTGACGATGAATGAGGTCTCCGAAGCGGCCGAGATGATCTCGTCTCACGCCGACCCTGACGCCAATATTATCTTTGGTG
This sequence comes from bacterium, assembly GCA_043827085.1. Lineage (GTDB taxonomy): Bacteria > Patescibacteriota > Microgenomatia > UBA1400 > UBA12108 > CAJAUT01. The sequence goes on from JBDRPO010000017.1 coordinate 21,215, forward strand.
CGACAATTGACGAGGCCATGGGCGATCAAATCAAGATTTCCGTGATTGCGACCGGCTTTGACAATACTCGTGGAGGCTTTGTCAATCTCCAGGGCATCGGTCAAGCCGCTGCCATCAAATACGACCCACAAACAGATGACTCATCTGACGACTCAGATGATAACGATACCTCTGCTCCTCCCACTCCCCCCAAAGACAATTCGTCCGACTCTTCCGACCCCTTTGATATTCCGGCGTTCTTGAGACAAAACTAATTATTAGCTAAATAGGAGGCTCTTATGAACATCGTCAAAACATTTGAAGCTGGTGGCATATTAGCCTCTGGAGCGGTATTCGCACGCGAATTAATCAAGCAAGATTTATCTCCTATAGTAATAGGCATCGCGCTTGCAGTATTTGCCTTTTGCTCCATTCACGGAACTAAAGAAAGCTGTGACGCTACTTCATCAGAAAGGCTAGATATTGGTGGAGATGATTGGGACGGACCACGTTCTGACGAATAGCTTACTCTATCTTCCTTACCCTATACTCAATCTTCCTGTCGGGCATGGTGACAATCGCAATCTCTCCTACGCGTTTCCCAAGTAGCGTTACTCCAATCGGGGACTCGAGGGATATTAATGCTTTTTTCGGATCTGCTTCCTGTGTCCCCACGAGGGTGTATACATACTCTTTCCCCCCAATCTCCACCGTGACTTTATTGCCAAATCCAACTCTATCCGTGCCCGCGACAGTTACCACTTGACCATATTTAAGCATAAATTCTAGTCTTTTCAACTCTCGATCCACGTTCCCGAGCTCAAATCTGGCGGCTGTATAGGCCCCATTCTCTGACAGGTCCCCCATCTCTCGTGCCCGCTGCAAAGCGATGAGCACTTCTTCTCGCTTGAGGAGTAGTTCGGCTCGCCTCACTGATAGTTGCTCAAATCCAGCCTTCGTAAACGGCATCATTTCCGGCTGTTTCATTCTTCTTATAATTGCACGTTTAGTCATATTTGCTATACTACCACTAATAAAAGCGTTTGAGTGTAGTCATCGCTACACGAGCTGAAAGAGGAAAAAACAAATTACTAGTATCTAACATCTAGAATCTAGCATCTGTTCGTAGAACTTTCCGGGTAAGCCCGTGACAGCGATATAAGCTAAACTAAAGGTGGCACCGTCTGCAAAGACCCTTTTATCGAGGGTCTTTATTGGTTTAAAGGGGTATATGATCAAACATAAAATGCAACCAGTCGATATGAATCCTGATTTTGTAGCAGAAGAGGAGAAACTTCTCAAACACTTCTATGAAGACGGGATAGTAGAAAAATATCTTCACAAAAACGATAAGTCAAAAGAACACTTTACCTTTTTTGATGGTCCGATCACTGCCAACAACCCGATGGGAGTTCATCACGGCTGGGGACGTACCTACAAAGATCTCTGGCAAAAATATAAAAATCTTCAGGGATTCAAAGAACGTTTCCAAAATGGCTTCGACTGCCAGGGTCTCTGGGTCGAAGTCGAGGTTGAGAAAGAACTTGGCTTCACCAACAAAAAACAAATCGAAGAGTTTGGTGTTGCAAAATTCGTCGATTTATGTAAAGAACGGGTTAAAAAATACTCTAGCATCCAAACTGAACAGAGCAAGCGTTTGGGTTACTTCATGGACTGGGATCACAGCTACTATACGATGAGTGACGATAATAACTACATGATCTGGCACTTTCTCAAAGTCTGCCACGAAAATGGCTGGATCTACAAGGGTCATGATTCGGTCCCCTGGTGCCCACGCTGTCAGACCGCGATCTCCCAGCACGAGATGCTAACCGAAGACTACAAAGAACTCATTCACGACTCAGTCTACCTCACTCTCCCACTCATCGGACGAGAGAACGAATATCTCATGATCTGGACCACCACTCCTTGGACCATCCCCGCCAACATTGCCGTTGCAGTAGACGAAAAGCTCGGATATACACTAGTTAATAGTGATATAGGTCGCTCTGTTTGGATCGCCAAAGATGCCGTTGAAAGGGTTTTTGTTGATCATCCACATTACACCATTGTCAAAACTGTGCCTGGTAAAGAATTAGTTGGTATACACTACACCGCTCCTTTTGATAATTTACCAGCCGTGAAAGCCGTCGCCGATGAAAATCCCGAAACCTTTCATACCGTAGTCGCCACCGACAGTTTTATCTTACCCATCACGACCACCGAAGGTACGGGTCTCGTCCACACCGCCGTCTCAGCTGGCGCCGAAGACTTTAGGCTAGGCAAACTGCGTGGCCTGCCCATGATCCCCGTGATCGACGACGAAGCCAGCTACCTCCCCGGCCTCGGAGATTTGAGTGGCAAAAACGCCAAGAAGCATCCAGAAATTATCCTCGACTTCTTGCATGCCAATCCTCAATATCTCTTCAAAGTCGAAAAGTATAAACATCGTTATCCAGCTTGTTGGCGCTGTAAAACTGAACTCGTCTGGAAAGTTGCCGATGAGTGGTACATCTCTATGGATAAAGAGGGGAGTGACAGTCGAACCCTCCGCTCTCGCATGGTGAAAGTCGCAAAAGGTATTACCTGGAAACCAGCCTTCGGTCTCGAGCGTGAGCTCGATTGGCTCGAAAATATGCACGACTGGCTCATCAGTAAACCCAATCGCTACTGGGGACTCGCTCTGCCAATCTACACATGTGAATGCGGTAACTTTCAAGTATTAGGCAGCAAAAAAGAGCTTGAAAGTAAGGCTGTTGAGGGATGGGAAAGTTTTGTAGGTAAATCTCCCCACAAACCTCAAATTGACGCCGTCAAATTAAAGTGTGAAAAATGTGGAAAACCAGTTTCTCGTGTGGGTGATGTCGGCAATGTTTGGCTTGATGCAGGCGTCATTCCTTTCTCAACCCTAATCGATCCAACAACCAAAGAACCTAGCTTCACTGGCGATCAAAAGTATTTTAAAGAGTGGTTCCCCGCCGACTTTATCACCGAGAGTTTCCCTGGTCAGTTCAAAAACTGGTTCTACTCCATGATCGCCATGAGTACCGTGCTAACCGACGCGCCCTCATTTAAAACCGTTTTAGGCTATGCTTCCATGCTCGCCGAAGACGGCCGTCCCATGCATAAATCTTGGGGCAACTCGATCGAATTTCATGAGGGCGCAGAGAAAATCGGTGTAGATATCATGCGCTGGCTCTACGTTCGCCAAAACCCCCTAAACAACCTGCTTTTCGGCTACAGAAAGGCAGATGAAGTTCGTCGTCAATTCATGCTTATCCTCTGGAATTCGTATCGATTCCTCGTCAATAGCGCGCTCGATGCTGGTTGGGACCAATCCGAGCTAGTTGTCTCCACTCATATTCTTGATCGTTGGATCCTTTCTCGTTTCGCTGGAGTTATTCATACGGTCACAACTGGTTTAGACGAATACGATCCTTTTGTTGCCACTCAAGCCATAGAACAATTCGTGAATGATTTTTCAACTTGGTATGTCCGTCGCTCTCGTGAACGAGTGAGTTTATCCGCCGATCCTACTGACAGAAATCAAGCCCTTTCTACCATGTTTGTCATTCTCCGCGATCTCGCGATCATTCTCTCTCCTTTTATGCCTTTCCTCCCAGACCGCATGTACACTAACTTGACTGGTGAGTCGTCCGTCCACCTTGCCTCCTGGCCCAAATCACCGGGTCGTACACAATTTATAGAAGATGACATGGATATTGTTCGCGAGATTGTTGAAAAGGGTCATTCTTGGCGTAAGGAAAACGGCATAAGATTGAGACAACCTCTCACAGAAATTCGAATTTCTGGAATTAAAACTCAATTAATTGATTTTCACGAGATAATTAAATCCGAATTAAATGTTGGACAAATTGTTTATACCCATATCGGGACTTCAACAACCACATTATCAGTTAAGTTCGACATCCATCTCACCCCCGAGCTTGAGGCAGAAGGAACTGCCCGTGACCTCATGCGGGACATCCAGGGCGAGCGAAAGAAGCAAGGATTAAACCCCAGTGATGTAGTGGCAGTCGAGCTACCATCTTGGCCAGAAAACTGGACCGAGGATATCAAAAAGAAAGTTAATGCCTCTGATCTCACAGAGGGCCCTGCTCTCAAAGTCACGAAAATATGAAATGGCTTCCTGACATTTGGCTCACTCTTTGCTATCTTCTCGCCGGCACGCTTAGTCTAGTTGTCTTGACTAGTATCTCTCCCGAGCGCGTGGGACAACAAGCCATCATGTTCGGCCTCGGTCTCCTCCTCTTCACCTATCTCTCCCGTCAAGACGTCGCTGTCTACAAAACCTTTGCCCCTTTCGGCTATCTCCTCGCAATTCTCCTTCTCCTAGCCACCATACTTCTTGGTACCTCCGTCCGCGGAGCGGTTCGTTGGATCCCAATTCTCGGTTTCCAGCTCCAGGGAGGGGAGTTTGCCAAACCTCTGCTCGTCCTCTCTTTTGCCTTTTGGTTACGACGCTTTCCCCCCAAAACTTTCCAGAACATTCTGATAAATATTCTCCTCTTCGCGCTTCCCACCCTCCTCATCTTCCGTCAGCCTGACTTGGGGACTACTCTGGTCGTGAGCTCTATTTGGATTGGGCAGTTATTTGTCGCCGGGATTTCCTACTGGCTCGTCGGCGGCTCGGCAGCCTTTAGCTTCATCCTCACCGAGTATTTTCCTAAGCTTCTTCATGACTACCAACTCAAGCGCCTCGAGACTTTTGTCGATCCATTCCGCGATCCATTGGGCGCTGGCTATAACGTCATTCAATCTTTGATAGCAGTCGGCTCTGGCGGTATCCTGGGCAAAGGTTTGGGTCACGGTACCCAGTCGCACCTTCGTTTCCTTCCCGAGCGCCATACTGACTTTATTTTTGCTAGCCTCGCTGAAGAACTGGGTCTTGTAGGGAGTTTACTCGTCATTTTTTGTCTAGGAGGTCTATTGTACCGTCTCCTTACCCTCGCGACGCACACCGTAAGCACCAGCTCTCGCCTGATTTACGTCGGCATCTTTAGCTATCTCTTCTTCCAAACTTGGGTCAATATAGGCATGAATATCGGGATCGCCCCAGTGACCGGGGTGACTCTCCCCCTCATTTCCTATGGGGGGAGCTCTATACTCGCTACCGCGCTCACCTTGGGTATTGCCGCTTCAGCCGTTCGGGCTGATCACACCCACACCTTGTTAGAAATTAAGTAGTCAGGTACAATAACACCTTATGAAATACACAGTCATCAAAAACGGTGGTCACCAATACAAGGTTACAGAAGGTCAGGTTCTGAGTGTTGAGAAACTAGACTCGGATGGCCTGCCTGCCGGTCAGGCAGGCAAGTCAGTGGTCTTCGAAGAAGTCCTTTTAGTCGTGGATGGTGACAAGGTCGAAGTGGGGATGCCCACGGTATTGGGCCTCAAAGTTTATGCCGATGTTGTGGCTGAAGTTAAGGGTAAAAAAATCGAAGTCTTCAAATACAAAAGTAAGTCCCGCTACCGCAAACACACCGGTCACCGCCAGAAATATACCCAAGTTAAGATTACGGGTATCGGTGCCCGACCAACCGAAGCTAAATCTACGCCAGTAAAAACTTCACCTGTCACTTCGAAGCCCAAAGGGCGAAGTGTGAAGAAAGTCGTTGTCAAAAAGCCCGCAGTCAAAAAATCCGCCGCCAAGTAAGCTATACTTTCCCCATGTACTACTTTTTCCTTGGTAATACTCCAGAGTTGTCTCTTCTCGAACTTCGCACGCTTTATCCTGGTCAGTTCGACCTCGTCGACAAAGAAATTGCCAGCTACGACACCAAGCTTGATTTATCAGACCTTGCTCGTCTCGGCGGCACCAAAAAGGTTGCTCTCAAGTTAGCAGTTGTTTCTCTCACAGAACTGACCTCAAAACTTACCGAGCTCACATCCGCAGATCCAGCCAAAAACATTGCCCTCACCGATTACGGAGATCTTGGGATCGAGCGCAGCGTATTCCGTACCATCAAATCAAATGTTGGCAAATCCATCCGCTTTGTCTCGCTCGACACCATCGAACACGAGCTCGTGATGCTCGCGCATCAACACGTCACCGAATTCAATCTCCTGCCCGCCAAGACTACAAAGTTGTCGGCGGGTGATCACGACCACAACATAATTATTGCCAAAACCGTCTGGATCTACGACGCTGAGGATTGGGTCTCACGTGACAGAAATAAACCTTATCGCGATATCAAACGTGGGATGCTTCCCCCCAAAATTGCTCGGATCATGGCTAATTTGGCGACTCAAGGAAAGTCTGGTCTCACACTTGCCGATCCCTTTTGTGGGACCGGCACGATTTTAGCCGAAGGGATGATGGTAGGGGAGCACGTAGTTGGCGGCGACACCAATCCCGAGGCCATCCCAGGCACCAAATCTAACCTTGCTTGGCTTACCTCCACCCCTAGTTTGAAACCAACAGATTCTTCTCTCCATCTTATCGATGCCACTCATTTCCACGAACGAGTTGATCATGTAGATTGTATCGCCACGGAGCCTTACATGGGACCACTCCTTGACGATCGAAATCCCTCAAGTCTGTCGAAAATCAAAAATATTGCTAAAGGTTTAAACAAACTTTATCGCGGTGCCTTAAAATCCTGGCATTCCGTCATACCGGCTAGAGGTAGGGTAGTTATCTCGATCCCCACTTTTCACGTCTATGAGCAAGTAATTGAGACTATCAAGATTGACTCATTGGACTCTCTCGGCTACAATACCATAGCATCTGTTCCGTATGGGAAACCAGGTGCCATAGTTGTTAGAAATATTACTATTCTAGAGAAAAAAATAATATGTCTCATGTCAAAGCCGGTGGAGCCACCCGACAAGGTAGTCCAAGAGCTGGCAAACGTCGTGGCGTCAAAAAATTTGGCGGCGAAACTGTCAAAGTCGGCCAAATCATCATTCGCCAGGTTGGCACCAAAACCCATGCTGCTCAAAACGTCGGCACTGGACGTGACTACACCCTCTTTGCCATGAAAGATGGTGTGGTTTCTTTCTTCACTCGTTTAGGTCGCGCCTTTGTTACAGTTAAGTAAGTTAAATCTAGGATCGTCAGAAGGTCTGTCCTGCTCAGGAGATCATGGCCAGTGGCCAAGATGTTTAGTCGACTTTAATATACAATCGGGAGACCAGGACAGACCTTATTGGAACCCATGCGACCTATTTAGTACACCTTTTCACGATCGCTTTCACATGGTATGGTTAATTCATGGTCACTCAATCAGACATTCATGAACTTGACACCGACATGGTACAGCCCAATCCCCTGCAGCCACGCGGCACCATCCTTCCCAATTCCGTTACTGACCTAGTCGAATCAATTAAAGAACACGGCATTCTCGAACCCCTAATTATTGCTCATACCCCAGCTGGTTATCAGATCATCGCTGGCGAGAGACGCTGGAAAGCCAGTAAGATTGTTGGTCTCAAAAAAATCCCTGTTGTCGTTAAAGAGACCACCCCCAAGGGTATGCTCGAGATGGCGATCGTCGAAAACGTCCAGCGGACAGATTTAAACCCTATCGAGCGGGGCAAAGCCTTTATTCGCCTCATGAATGAATTTGGACTAGCTAATGCCGATATCGCCAAAAAAGTTTCCAAATCTCCCGCATATATTAGCAACACTCTCAAACTCCTCGATCTTCCCGACGCCCTTAAAGATGGCCTCATCGGCGGTTTGATCACCGAGGGCCACGCTAGGGCACTATCTGCGATCGACGACACGAGTCTTATGATCGAGGCCTACAAACTAGTTCTCAAAGAAGGAGCTAGTGTCCGTAGGGCCGAAGAAATTGCCAGGCGTCTCAAGAAAGATTTTCATGAAAAACCCAACCAAAACGGCGGACGTCCATCCTTCATCATAAGCGACGAGATTACCTCAATACAGAAAAAGCTTGTCAAGGTTTTTGGCGATAAATCCTCCGTCAAACTGACGAGGAGCAAGCGCGAAACCAAGATCATGATTAAGCTCAAAGGTACGCCAGAAGAAACCGAGGTAGCTCTCGGGAAAATCCTCTCACTCACCGCTTAAGACAAAGTCATCCTCGAGATTAGTCTCAACTCTCTTCTCTCCTATCAAAATAATTTGCGACGAACTCACCATCCCGTGTTGTTTGAGAATATGCAGTTCATATGGCATGGTAATTTTGGGCAAATCATAACGAAGGAGTACTCGGCTAGACGAGCCCGCACGGGTAATATGAAATAACCCAAACATCTTAAACCCCTCATATTCCTGACTTTCCAGTCGCGATGCGTCGTTTGTATACGGCGCTGGGTATCCAGTAGTTGTTGGGAGGGTCGGCTCTGCCTCTATTTGGATATTTGTACTGTTCCCAGGGATAAATAATCGCAAATAGTCAATATAATTTCCCCCAAAAAAATCTGGGAGTTTAGGATTTTCCTCGCTCGAATCATTGGTATAGAAAATCTCCACGTCGTGTGTGTAATAGTCTTGATTATCCGTAATCTTGTGTGTTGTTACTCTCCTGGTGCAGCAATTAGCTTTATTTGCCCCCAGATTTGACTCGACCGCTAGATAGGTATCAAGCGTACAGACCTTCCCCGTGCAGTTTGGGTAGCGGAGGGAACCAGTTAGCTGATTAGTTTTGAGTATCGACTGGAATTCTAAGTTTGTTGAATTAACCAAAATATTTTTCCGCTTGGCCTCCTGCCATAAGATGTTCGCGATCTCAAGTTTTTTCTTAAGTGGCAAAGATTCTAGCTTAGTGAGCAAAGCTTGTCCGAGGTCAGACAAAATCTCTTTCTTCTGCGTCGATCCAGGGAAGAAATCGGTCTCAACTTTTGCCTGTACTAGGTTAAAGACATTCGTCTCATCTATCGTGAGCTGATAATCATCAAGTACGATTGGCCCCACAATCTGAAGTATCTTTTTAATGGTCGATAAACTCACCGTCATCATCACATCCGGGTTGATTTCCTCACCTTTCTCAAAAAACCAACGAATTGTCTTGGCTGATATCTCAAAATCAGGCTCCCAATCAGTATCTCGGAGCATATATCCGCCATTACCAAATGCCTCCTCAACAGGCTTTGGTGCCTCAACGTGTCCTCCCCCAAGTTGTCCATCAGGCACATAAATATCCTGAAATCGTGTCTCCATGACTCCCTCGGTCAGTGTCACAACCGCGTAGGAGCCAAAGAATCCACCGTTAGCCCTCATTTCTGTATCGTTCTGCAGTAGTATCAGGTAAGTAGTCGGGCGACCGTAGCCAAAGATGTAACTCCAATAGGGTAGGATAAACCTACTTTCCTCATAAATTGGTAACCCTCTTGCAAGATTTGAATTCGGAGCCAAGCGTAACAAAGGAAGTAAATGGTTAACCATGCTCTCACATCGTCCTGGCCAACTCTCGCTCAAGTTTTGGCAGCTTTGTACCCACCTACTCGCGCTTAGTAAAGTACCGATCCCAGCCAATATCGCGAAAATTAAAATAAAGATGTACTTTTTCACTGCATTCATAACTGGTGGACGATGCTGGATTCGAACCGGCGACCTCTTCAATGTGAATGAAGCGCTCTAACCAACTGAGCTAATCGTCCCCTTGACCCTTGCACTATTTTACCATGGCATGTATCCTTGACTCATATGTTCTTTTTACGCAATTTATGGCTCTTTTTTCTCGATTTTCTCGAAACCATCGTGGTTTCCCTCGCCATTTTTGCCGTCGTCTATATTTTTCTGTTCCAACCGCATCAGGTAGATGGCCGCTCCATGGAACCCAACTTCCAAAATGGCGAATATATTTTGACCGACAAAGTCTCCTACCGCATTCACCCGCCTAAAAGAGGTGATGTAGTAGTTTTCCACTCACCGCAAGATGAGCGAATAGACTTTATCAAACGCATTATCGGTGTCCCTGGAGATACCGTTGAACTCAAGGCGGGTTATGTTTACTCAAACGGTGCGAAGCTCGAAGAAAACTATATCTCCGATCCGGGAGCTGTTCTAGCTGGTCGTTTTATGCGTGAGAGTACCCCTGTCGAGGTTCCGCCCGGGCAATACCTCGTGATGGGCGACAACCGCGGACACTCCTCAGACTCACGTGAATGGGGTCTTATTACCTCCGCCGAAATTGTCGGCCGTGCCTTCTTCCGCTACTGGCCAGTGAGCGCGTTTGGCACCATCCCAACCGCCGAAGCAGAACCCACAGTTGGCAGCGTCCAAAGCGCCGTCAACCAAGTACGCTAAAATAGCTTCATGCATTACTCTCTCACCCGCTCAACAGTCTGGAACCTCGCCGGTTACGTCTACCTCATCATCGCAAGTTTGGTTAGTACCCCCATCCTCCTTCACTCCCTCGGCCTCGCCCAGTTCGGTCAGTATGGCCTCATTATCGCCTCACTCTCCGTCGCTTCCGCCGTAAACCTAGGCCTCCCTCAGGCCGTGGTACGCGCTCTCGCTCGCGATCACGAATTTGGGGAAAGTCGCCAAACTCTCTGGGCCACCTCTAGTTTGCTCTTTATTCTCACGGGCCTCGCGGCTGGCGGAGTAGCGGTTATTCTCTCTTCTTGGGTACACGTCAACATATTTATCCTCATCCTCGTGTTTATGACTAGCTTCTTAAATAACGTAATCAGTCACTACGCGACACTCCCTCAAGCCGAGGGTCACTTTGGCTACTTTAATGTTAAAACCTTTGTGATCGGTACCGGGAATACTTTCCTGGCCGCCTTTCTCGCCTCACGAGGACAGGGGATTCTAGGTATCCTTACCATGCAACTATTTGCCTACTTTCTCACTCTTCTACCACTCGTATATTTTTCGTTCAAATTCTTCCCTCGTCCCAGGGACGGGCGAGCGTCGTTCTCGGTCGCTCGCTCGCTCCTCACTTTTGGCATCAAAAGCCAACTAGGGAAAATTGTGGGTCAGCTTCAAGCTCAGTATGGTAAATACTTGCTTGCTGGTTTGTCTCCCCTGGGTCTTTCTGCCTATATGATTGCTCAGGGAATTGTTCAGAAACTCGTAGGTTCTGTCTCGCAGCTCGCAACCGCGCTCTACCCAGCTCTAGCTCGCTCCAGCAAATCCGCTTTGTGGCCACTCTACCTTCGACTGGAGCTCGTTCTCTTTGTTCTTGGATTCCTCGGGATCTGTCTCTACTCTCTCGTTGGTTATCATTTCCTATCCTGGTGGCTGCATGATCCGGAGATTGTCCACTCTGTCCACTCGTTTATCCTAGTCTATCGCTACTATGGACTCCTCCTCCTTTTGACTCCAGTCCCCAGTACCATCCTAGAAGCAGTAGGGAAACCAGGGCTAAACTCGCTCTTCAGTTTGGCAGCCTTTATGATTGAACTCTCCATAGCCCTCTATCTCTATCCTAAGCTAGGCTTTATGGCCCCAGCCTATGCGGGAATCATTAGTTTGGCAGTAATGGCGCCGATCCTTCTTATTTTTACCGGAAAAACTTTATCGTTTGATGGTACTGCAACTCGCTCAAAGCACGCTTGAACATTTTCCATGCATCTTGTGCTCTGTGCCGATAGGGTTTATGCCCACTAATTAGCGCTTGATTTTTCTTTATAGCAATTTTTAGCTGCTTCTCGTCCCACACCCTCCCATTCCACGCAATCACAACCACATGTTTCGGATTTAACTCTACTTCCTTGTCAAATGGGGGCGAGATTCCCATCATCACGACATTCTTCTTGTTTCTAATTAACGAGGCTAAACCATATGGGGTAAAACGAAAATAGTCTGCAGGGTGTAAGTGGAGCGGAAAGCTTTGTTGCGATGTCAAGACAATGCCGCTATTTTTCTTTGACACGCGCTCCATCTCCGCCACAACTTTCCACGGCTCACTGCAGTGTTCTAATGTTTCAGAACATAGTAACAGATCAAAAGAGTTTGCTGCAAACGGGAGCTTGGTGGCGTCGGCCACAATATCTACCCCTATTCCTTTTTGCATATCCAGTCCGATATATTCACTATTAGGAAGAAGTGGTCGCAAATTACACAGTTCCTCTTGATTGATGGCTGCTCTTGACCCGACCTCGAGTACTCGCTTTGGTGTCTTGATCTGCCCGATGATTATCTCGAGAGCTTTCCGCAGTTCCTTGGTCATGAGCTATACTATACCAGATGTCCAAAATATTTTGTCTGATTCTAAACTACAATCGCAGAGATGATACAGTTAATTGTGCTCACTCACTTCTGGCTTCCCGCCTGCCCGCGGGCACTCAAATCATCGTGATCGACAACGGGTCCAAAGATTTACGCGCTTTCTTTTCTCGGCAAATCAAAAACTCGCTCTACATAAAATCTCCCGGCAACATTGGCTTTGCGGCTGGTAACAATCAAGGTATCCGCTACGCCCTCAAGCACGGGGCAACTCATATCCTTGTTATCAACCCCGACGTGATCGTCCCGAAAGATTTTCTCCTCCCCCTCCTACGACTTAATAAAGACCTTGTGGCTCCCGCCCATACTGAGGGTAGTGGTAGCTATGGGCTCGGCGGGAGAATAGATTGGCGTCTCTGTAGCTTCCCTCACGATAACGTGACAAAACTACCTATAAATCCTCGCCGCTATGACCTCCTCACTTTCGCCTGTGTCCTAATCAAGCGCGAGGTCTTTGAGACCGTCGGTCTCATGGACGAGCGCTACTTCCTCTACCTCGAAGACGTGGATTATTGTGTCACAGTCGCTCGCGCTGGCTTTTCCCTTTACCTTGATCCGTCTGTGGTCGTAACTCACGCTACCTCGAGCTCCTTTTCTGACCCACGGGGTAAAATCAAGTACAGCTTCAAGAGTAGCTTTATCTTTATCCGCAAGTGGTATCTCTTCCCAGGCAGCATTCTTCCCATCCTCCACACCCTCTATTTCTATCCCTACCTTTACCTTCTCTGGACTCTCAAAATCTGGAAAAGGCAAATCTGGCATCCAGTTATCTAAACACCCATACCCTCCACACGTGTGGCATCTTACTCTCGTTTCCTGCCTGGTCTACCGAGGTCACTCCCACGAAATAAAACCCGGGTTTCATGTTTACGCTGTGCCAGTAACTCTTTTCTGTACTCCCCACTTTGAGCATATTTCCCCTTGAAGTTCCAATGTAGACGTTGTATGAAACCGCATCCATCACTTTGTTCCAGTGAGCAAGAATTATCCGTCTCCAGCCCAAAACGAAAATATTTTTCGGCGCGCTCGGCGCTGTCAGATCTATGTTGGCGAGGTTTGAAGTTACGGGTTCTGTGTTACAGTTTCCTGCGATGTCACACACATTGGGTGTCAAGCTACAACTCACCCCAACTCCCTCGCTCTCTATCGTGCAACTCGGGTCTTGGTAATCAAGTGGCATATTCAGGTCGGTATAGTGGAAATATGCCTTTTGTTTCTGGTTGTACCACCCACCAAACTCTGTTTTGCTGGCCAGAATTGGTTTTATTGAGTCATAAGTGATGGCACAACTATCGCTCCACAGAGATTTATTTCCGGCCGCGTCCACTGCCCGCACTTTTACAAAATGAACACCTTCATTCAACGATCCGCGATACTGCGAAGTCGTAAAGGTTGTATTCCAGACGCCTCTCCCACTCCCACCAACTAATGGGTAATCTACCTGGTAGTCATACGCCGTTACTCCAACATTATCGGTAGCATCACTCCAGTCCACCGTCACATATTTACTATTGGTATATCCTCCACAGCTAACATTTGGATTAGTAAATCCCAACATCGTCGGGATACTAGGAGGTGTTTCGTCTAGCAGCTTTAACAGGCTGGCAGGTGCGTTATCTTTATCAAAATTAATTTCATAAACTGTAGAGCCCACTGGTACTTTAACCACCAATTTCTGGTGATTACCATCCCTATCATATAGATATATTTCAAAATCCGTCACATCTACTTCTGAGTTATTTATGTGTAATCGGTACTTGCCAGAGCTTGGCTTTGGTATATAAGCAGTTTTCCACGTGGGAGTACTTCCACTAGTCAGAGCATCGGTGATAGATTCATCTAGCCATATAGTCGGGACAGTTGTGCCACCCTCATCAGTTAGAGTTGCCGCGACTCCACCAGTCTTGGTAGCAAAAATAAAATACGACAGATCCGTACTAGACGGTATAAAGCGATTTACACTCTTGACGGTAGTAGTCATGGGCATAGTAGTATCGCCCACACTCTTTGCGGGGTCATTCACTATCCAGTTGGGAGATGCTGTATCGTGCGCCACCACAAAGTGTCCAGGAATCCCAAGTATGGCGGGCAAAGTGATGCCATCGGTAGTGTAGCTACGTGCAAATTCGAGTTTTGTGTCCGCAAATTTCGTGCTTTCCGTATTCAAGTCAAAGCTTTCCTTCGCGAATCTAGTAATTGCCAGCCAGTTCACGAGCCCAGGTCCGATAAAACCATCATGAGCAAGCATCCATGTATTTAACTTGTCTGGATTAACATCTGTCCCATCCGTCATCTTTATCCCGTTTTTCTGTAGTATCATTGCTGCAGATGTAAGCGCGCAGCCCCACCTACCTATGCCCCTCTCCAGTAGCGGTGCCCACTCATGCGCCGTATCATATTCCACCTCCGCCCACAGCAGATCTAGTTGCGAAAGGTGGGGGAATGAAACGGTTGATAAATCTGAATAATTAATCGAAACATCATCTACCCAAAAACGTTGCCAAATTTTATCAGTGCTAGTGATCATCGAATTACCAAAAAACACACCGTCAGCTCTATAATCATTCATTGTAAAAGCCTTAACTAAAATATCATCAATATAAACCTTCAAATTATCCAATGAAAATTCAAACTTAATTTTATAAAAAAGATCTGGGTTTAATTCGTATACTGCGTAAGGATGAGATGGCAAACCACAAGTCACGTATTGGGCACATAAAGGTGTAAATACATAATATTTGCCATTAGATAGAACATATACACCTGCGACATAATCACCAGAGTCATTGGGTGGCGAAATTTCGGTAAGAGGAATATTCTCAGTAAGAATAATCCCAGATCCAAAGTCGGCACCTTTTAATTGATATTTGAAGTTAAAGCTAATAGTTCTAATTGGAGCAAGTCCGCTGTGAGCAATGTATGCAAACTTATTAGAAGGCAAAACGCTGTTAAATTCTAAATTTCCTGATCCAGTTGATGGGGTAGGGTGTCCAGAAATTGTCACCCAATTGTTATCATAACCGTCACTAAAATCATCAAAAAAGGTATAATCTGCCTTAACTTTGCTTACAGACAATAAAACTAATACCAAACCAAATACAAACTTATATTTAAACAACATTAGATAATTAATAGTATTTTTCATACAGTATGTCAATCAGCATAGTTACTGTCACCTACAATTCTTCTTTAATAATAAATAGATTTTTGGAATCTATATCTAATCAATTAGATATTAAAAACATCGAACTCATAATTATTGACAATAATTCGCCTGATCAACATATACTAAAACGAATTATTCAAAAGCACAAAAAGAAACATCCAGACATTAGTGTTACTGCAATTTATAAGAATGATAACCTAGGATTTGGTGTAAGTTGCAATTATGGTGCTTTATTATCGAATTATGAGAATGTACTTTTCCTAAATCCAGATACAATTCTTACTAGAAAATCTTTATCCATATTATTAAAAGATTCTCAAAAAAATGTTGCCGATATATGTGGTGGCATGTGCATTCACATGGATTCGAAAGATATTCACAGGACAGTATTCAAAAAACCTACATTTCAAACTATGATTTTTGAATTCAGTAACCTTGGGAAAATCTTAGGTATTTCTGGACAATTCTATCATAATCAGTTGCAAATAGAAAAAGATCAAATTGTAGATGGCGTGGGAGGGGCATACTTACTAATTAAGAAGAATATTTTTAAACAACTAGGAGGCTTTGATAGAAATATATTTATGTATTTAGAGGATGTCGATCTATGCGTTCGAGCAAGAAGATTAGGTATGAAAATTGTATATTGCCCACACTCAGTCATTCAACATGTAGGTGGAGCTAGTAGTTCCAACAAATATCGAATCGTTCAAAAAGCATGGTTCGAATCTCGAGAATATTATGCAAAAAAACACTTTTCAAAAATACAGTCAGTCATATTAGTGACCCTATATAGAGTAGAAAGATTCTTACTATCAATCCGCCAATTATTGAAAGATATATGATCCTTCTCATCCGTGCGAACCATGCCAATTCATTCGAGTTGCAAAACTACGCTCCTCTCGCGAAAAAACTAGACATTCATGTCGTCACCAGCCGTCATCCGCTGACCCCCATCGCACTCCCTCACACCAAGTTATGGTCACCGACAGACCTACCTACCTTCCCATATCGTAGACAAATTCTAAATCGACTCATCGGCGGAGAACAATGGCTAATCGAATTGGAGAAATTAGTAAAAAAGTCTAATGGTTCGAACCATCGAACTATTCTCCACACAGCCGAGACCTACACCCCCTACACCCACCAAGCAGTACAACTGCGGAAAAGGGGAGTAATCCAGAAATTGGTTTGTACCTGCTGGGAGACAATTCCCCACAACAATGAGAAATTTAGAAGACTACGAAATTGGAAGAAAGAAGCGTATAAGTATGTCGATCTCTTCCACACCCCTACCAATCGTGCCAAAGAAGCACTCATTACCGAAGGCGTTGATCCCCAGAAAATTACCGTGATCCCATACGGTATCGATCTCACCCACTTCCATCCGCCAAGGATTAAATCCAAACACAAAAAGCCCGTGGTCCTCATGGTAGCTCGTCCAGTTGCCGAGAAGGGAATCGATATATTCCACCAACTAGAGAGCGAATTCAAAGATGTTGCCGAGTTCCGTCTCATCTCAAACACTTCATATTCCGAGATGCCCACCATCTACCGCTCAGCTGACATCTTCTTGCTCCCGAGTCTTACTACTCCTACCTGGGAGGAACAGTATGGCATGTCGCTCATTGAAGCTATGGCCAGTGGTCTACCCATCGTTACTACCCGCTCCGGCGCCATCCCCGAAGTTGTGGGGAGTGCAGCGCTCCTAGCTGCTCCCAACGACATAAGAACACTTTCAGCTCACCTATCAGCTCTTATCTCTAGCCCCACACTTCGTGCTAAATACTCTCGTCTTGCTCTCACTCGTGCCAAAAAACTTTACGACTCAGATAAAATAGCTCTTCAACTAGCCAGGCTATACGATTGACTTCGCCGTTTCTTCGGCAGATACTTGACCGCATGACTATCGACTTAAATCACC
>JBDRPO010000018.1:0-39812 GCA_043827085.1 bacterium
GCAAAAGGGCAGTGAATTTGCCATCATGTGGACTCAAGTACCACGAATAGATGCCTACTAACTTAAATTACTTAGACCCAAGAATAAACCCGCTTGCGAGAGTCGGGTACAATAAGCTAAGCAGAAATGCTTTCATAGATGATAAAATGCAAATATGTCAGGACATTCAAAGTGGAGCACGATTAAGCATAAGAAAGCCGCAAATGACGCGGTGAAGGGAAGCGTATTCACCAAGATGGCAAAGGGGATCACGATCGCAGTCAAAAGGGGTGGTGGGATAGGGGATCCTGAGATGAATTTCTCTTTAAGGTTGGCAGTGGATAAAGCAAGAGCGGTGAATATGCCAAAAGAGAATATCGATCGAGCAATAGCCAAGGGGCTTGGTAAGGGGGGAGTAGAGCTTTCTGAGCTCACGATCGAGGCTTTTGCGTCGGACGGAGTGATGATCATCCTTGAGGTTGTAACAGATAGCCGAAATCGAGCGGTTGCCGAGATTAGATCACTCATTGAAAAACATGGAGGGAGGATGGGGGAGCCGGGGAGTGTAGCGTACCAATTTGAACATTGTGGGATTGTACATACACCAGCCGTGATTGACGAAGAGATACAGCTTAACCTAATTGATTTGGGGATGATTGACGTAGTAACGGACGAGACCGGTTCGACAGTTTATACTGGGGCAGAGAGCATGCACAACGTAATAAAATATTTGCTGGAGAAGGGATTAGTTGTTGAGGGGAGTATCGGGTTTCGTCCCAGGAATACAGTGGTGCTGGCAGACTCTAGCCGAGTAGAGTCGTTTCTGGAGATAGTTTCACAATATGAAGATGTCCAGGAGGTATATGCCAATTTGGAATAGAAAGAAGGGGAATAATTTGTTACTAACGAAAAGGCGCAAGTTCTTGATAGTATCCTTACTTTTGTCAATGGGGCTACTGGTCGTGCAGCGCTTGCCAGTCGAGTCGCGCTATAGTGCGATTGGATTTTTTGCGCTCGCATCGTATTTGTTGACTGCCTGGTCACTACTCAAGGACTTGCATGGGATGAGTTGGATTGTAAACTTGATCTTGCCGACGCTTTACCCTATCTCGGTGGCGCTTTTTTATTTTTTACTCCCTCAGGCTCGTAGTACCCAGATGGTGGTCGTGGCTTTGTTCGCGATCTCAATGTATGCTTTATTGTTGACAGTAAATATCTTTGCGGTTGCAAGTATCCGGACTATCCAGCTACTGCGGGCGGCTAGGGCGGTTGGGTTTTTACTGTCTATCTTGACGAGTGCCTTTTTGTTCCATGTGATATTTTCACTCCGTGTGGGTAGTCCCTTGGTAGGACTATTGGTTTTGGTGGTTTCCTTACCTATCCTTTGGCAAGGAGTGTGGTCGCATGTAGCATCGACGACGGTAAAACGAGAGTTTTACTATGGATTAGTGGGGGCAGTTGTTGTGGCTGAGATGGCAATAGCTCTGTCGTATTGGCTCATTGGGGTACCTTTGGCTAGCGTTGTCTTATCCATGGGAATGTATGTGATACTCGGACTTTTCCAACACGATATGGAAGGGAGATTGTTTGATCGTACAATTCAAGAATACGTAGGGTTTGCGGGGATTGTGTTTGTGGTGGTGACGATCGCAGTATTTTTTCAGTGGATGAGGTAAAGATTGGGGGCCTCCCAGACGACTTATCGTGTCTGGAGGCATTTCTTGTGCGCTTTATGCGCTCGAAGTGCACAGGGGAGGGGAGCTATATGGTTTCTTAGTTATCCTATAATAATTATAGGCTTTTCACGATATGTCCTATAATTTTTCACGAATGTGGATAAAAAGTATCCGACCTTTGCACACATTTTGTGAACAGGTTTGATATAGTTTGTTGTTATACAAGAGGTAGACCTCTGGTAAGTTAGAGTAGCGCTTGAGGAGAGCCAGGGGTACGTATCTGGTAGAGGAGTGATGTCTCCAGATATATATCTGGTGAGTAGAAGAGAGAGGATTATTACAGTTTTTGCGACTGAGATTTAATTGCGAGGTTATTGGTGATAATAGATGAGAGCTCGAGTATTTCGACATGGTGCTACTTAGCACCATGTCCACCTACACCCTTTTATTGGATAGACAGACAAGTAGAAGTGGATATATGCCATGTCGCACAATATATCTTTTATGACATGATACGCGGAAACGATAGGGGGATGGATTAAATGAATATTTGCGTTTTGAATTTGATATTTAGCATTACTCGCCGCGGAGACTGAATTTCACTTTCTATTATTCCCCTATCGCTGTGGAGGACTCATTTTTGATCTTTCCGAACTAAACCCGTAGAAAAATGACATTTTGAGCTGATTAATGCTACGTTTGTATCTGGAAACGAGCCGTACAATCGATTGTACGAGCTCTGTATCTGGTGGGAAGGGTAAATTGCTAGACTAATTGGGATACATTTCCGGGTAAATATTGACGCAGGCGCAAAGTCGTTTTGTAAGGAGATGTTTGCTGATTGACTTGGCTTGTTTCACGCTTTCGCAAGTGATATAGACCATGAGTAAATCTGACATATGATATATTTTAGCATTGTGTCTTTGATAGTTAGTTGACAAGTGATATCCAATGTCGCACAATGTAGGTATTCCAGTATGAGACTCCCCTGCCCTAGTGAGTCTACAACCTAGATTAACTATAGGGTTACTGGAATAGATACTATGGGGCTTTTTGATGCATAGTGTGGGTATGTGGTTGGTGTGTATGGTAAAAAAGATGCGATATATCCCGCCCAATTTTTATTCTCCTTCTTTGGCAGTTGAAGCTATATGAGTGCTAAGGGTGTCACGCCAACACTCTCGGCCTGCATTGAAGAGTACCTCGAGTACCTAACAATTGAACGTCAGGTCTCCCCTTTTACTATTCGTAACTATAAATTTTTTTTATACAAGTTTGCAGCTTGGCTAAAAAAATTTTATCCAGAGAAAGATTTATGTGAAGTTACCTCGAGGATGTTAAAGACATATCGTGTTTATTTGGCACAGACCAAAGATAGCAAGGGGGAGTATTTGGCACCGGTGACCCAGGGGTATTATGTTATAGCGCTCCGTTCGATGCTACGCTACCTTATTCGTCAAGATTATGAAGTAGTTTCTCCGGAACGACTGGAACTACCAAAGGGCAAGGAACATTCGATCAAGTTTTTGGATTTCAGTCATGTAGAAGCAATGATTGAGAGGGCGGATACGGCTAATATACGGGGGTTGCGGGACCGGGTGCTCATGGAAACGTTGTTTTCAACGGGGTTGCGGGTATCGGAACTGGTAGCCTTAAATAAGAATACGATCAACTTGGAGTCGCGGGAGTTTGGAGTGATGGGAAAAGGAAAGAAGATTCGCGTGGTATTTTTGTCGGATCGCGCCGCTTCGTGGATTGATCGGTATTTGCGGGAGAGGAATGATCATTACCAGCCAGTGTTTATCCGTCACTCTGGGGCGAAGCCGGCCATAGATGATCCAAAGGCAGGGGAAAAATTACGCCTGACAACTCGGAGTGTCCAGCGGATAATTCTTAAGTACGGTCGATTGGCCCATTTACCTTTTACGATCACTCCCCACGTGATGCGCCACTCCTTTGCCACCGACCTAATCAGCCATGGGGCGGGGTTGCGGGAGGTACAAGAAATGCTCGGGCATAAAAACATCGCGACCACCCAGATCTATACGCACGTGACGAATCCGCAGCTAAAGACAGTGCATGAAAAGTATCACTCGACTGGAGAAGCGGAATAGAGCGCGCCGCGGGTACGACCAAGTTTAGTGATATGACCCCCTTTTTGGAGAGATAAGAGGTCAAAACGAAGAGTACTAGGTGGAATCAATATAAAGCGACGGTGCAGAAAGTCAAAACTACAGGGCGAGTGATCTAAAATGATATTTAACAACTCCTCTCGACGAGGGAGGAGATGGGAGATGGGTGGATTGGATGCAATTTTAGTGATGACTTTGGAGGCGGAATCGGTCAGGAGAGAGAGAAAATACTCAACAAAACAGGTCATGTCTTTACTTTCGTTTTGCAGGTGAGTGTAATAGCTATCGCGGGTTAGATCTATTCCTTCTTCGAGTGAGAGAAGGCCAGCAAAATCATAGCCAGCTTGGCGGAGCATTTGGGTAAATATCAGACGCCCTACCCTGCCGTTGCCGTCGAGGAAAGGGTGGATTTTCTCGAATTGGTAGTGAGCAATAATTGCTTGGATAAGCGAGTGATTATCACAAAGTGAGATCCAAGAGGAAAGAAGTGTGCGAATGTCCCCGGGGGGAGGAGTTAAATAAACGGCGATACCGGCAGAATTGAAGATGGCGGATTGTTCAACTCGAAAAGATCCAGCGTCGATGCGGAGGTTATGCATGGATTTGGCATGAAGGGATTTGATAAATTCTAGATCGAGATTTAAGTTTAATGGTTGAGCATATAGCCATGTATAAGTGCTTTCTAGGTTTTGAATGGCAAGTTTGTTCAGGTCGGTATCGTCGGTGATCCCCTCGATCCTGGCAGAGTAGAGAGCACTTTGCAGAAGGGAGTGGCGACGAAGATTGAGAGAGAGCTCTGGTTTGACTGGAAAAAGCGAGAAAGCAGTTTTTTGACCCTCAAGCTGGTTGAGAAAAGATTGGATTTGGGGAGTGAGGGTAAATGTTTGATTGAGGAGCATGATTTATTATTAGCAGATGTTGGTAGATGTTGTCAAATGTTGGTAGATATGAGCGATTTGGCGTGGTGGTGGGTGAGTGCAAGTTCAATTAGGTGGTCAAGGAGAGCGGAGTATTTGAGACCACTGGCTTCCCAGAGCTTCGAGTACATGCTGATGGGGGTAAAGCCGGGAATAGTGTTTAATTCACTCAGATAGTACTCTTGGGTTTTATCGTTGAGAAAAAAATCGACGCGGGCCATACCAAAGCAGTCGGTCACTTGGAAGGCGAGACGGGCACAAGCTTGAATTTCCTCGGTCAATTTTTTCGGCCGAGATAATCTTCTTGGGGATCACGGGTTGGTACGACGCTTTAAGCTCTTTAGGGGAGATCCAGATGTTCTCTTTGGTGATTTTAATGGGGATCACGTCGTATTTGGATTTATCTAGGTTATTTATGACTGCACGAGCGGAGACGAGGCTGACTTCGTGTTCGGTGTTCGTGCCGCCGAAGATGACGGCAACTTGGAGCTTGGTCATGAGGAGTAAATTGTAACAGATTGGAGTGTGTAGGAGTGAGTAAAGAAATGGGACGGTTCGATGGTTCGAACCATCGAACTATTAGAGTGCAAGTTCAAGGATGTGGGAGATATAGGCATTTTTGGCGGCGGCGTAGAGCTTGCGGTTCCCTTTTGCGTCCTTCAGCCACTCGTGTTTTAACCTCAAGTATTTTGCGGCTTCGTCAGGATGGGCTCTGAGATAATCGCGGAAAGCGAGAATATTCACGTATTCTGAACTACCTATGAAAGTGAGATGGAGATGGACGTCATTTTTGACGGTCTCCCCTATCCTACTCATAAAAATTCGGTTGTTGATCTCTTTGTGGACATGGGAGAATCCAAGCTTAACGAGCTTTTCACCGGCCTCGGCTTTCCTCACCCAGTCAGGGATGGCGATCAAAATATCGATAATTCCTTTGCCACCTAGTCCAGGGATAGAAGTACTCCCGACGTGGTGGATCTCGGTTTCGGGAAGCGTCTTTTGTAATACATCTATGGCCTGGTTGAATAACTCGATTACATGTTGGTCGTAGTCGTAGATAGAAATTGTCATGAGGATATTATATTCTACAATAATGATGAGTTCGATGGTTCGAACCATCGAACTATTGGCTAGATGGGTTTTTCGGAGGTACGACGATTGTCTTCGAGGTTTTTACGCCAGATTTTCCAGTCTCGACCTTTTGGTGGGAGGAGACGACCGAGATAGTAGTCTACTTTGGAAAGTAACTCGTCGATTTGTTTATCAGCGATGATTTTACTGAGAATGTCTTGTGTTTCACTGTCACTCGCGTGGACTATTTCGGATATCTTGGCGACCGTGCCCTTGCTGACTTTGAGATATCCCATGATGGTTTGATAGGTGTGGCCGCGTTTGAGGAGGAGCGCAACTCCTACTCTTTTGGCAAGCATAGTGAGCTCGGAAGAAGAGAGAAATTGGTGGACGAAAAGAAGGCCACTTTTGGTTTGATTGGTGGCGGCGAGGACTTGGACGAGGAGCTTGGTTAGGTGGTCGTGGAGTCCAGGGTCAAGTTTGCGATGAGAAACTGGCGGCATATTTCTAAAATATCACATATAGAAAGTCTAATGGTTCGAACCATCGAACTATCGTGTTAGAGGCGTTTAAGTTGGTTGGTTGGCCGGCGATTCCCTCTAGATGGGAACTCATTAACCCTCTTCTTCCTCGGCATCCTGGAGGGTAGTGACAGAGGTCACGACGTCACCTTTTGCGGGGCGCATGAGAATCACTCCTTGGGTAGAGCGGCCTAAAACCTTAATGTTTTTCAGGGGGAGTTTGATAACCTGGGCGGCTTTGGTGGTGATCACTACTTGTTCATCTGTATCCGTCACCATGCGAACAGCTGCGATTTGACCTGTTCGGTCGGAGAGTTCGGCGACCTTGACCCCCTGCCCTCCCCGCTTTTGCTCAGGATATTCTCCAACGTCGGTGCGTTTGCCAAGACCATTTTCGGTGACCACCAAGATTTCACGGAAGAACTTGCGCCGTTTATCGCCGGGCTTCGAGGGTGTAATCTCTACCGTCTCCATGGCGATTACCGCGTCGTCTCCCTTGAGAGTGATGCCTTTAACACCCATGGTGTCGCGACCGGTTGCTGTCACGTCCGTTTCTTTAAACTTGATAGATTTGCCGCCCTTGGTCACAAGAATCAAATAGTTTTGGCCTTGACTGATCTCGACTTTGATGAGCTGGTCGCCGTTCCTAAGGGCAATACCAATTTTGCCGCTTTGACGGATACTCTCGTACTCGGAAAGTGGAGTCTTTTTGATCATGCCATTTTTAGTTGCCATGGTGATAAAGTGGCCTTTGCCGCTAAGCAGGTCTTTGGGGATCGTCAGGACAGCTTGGACCATCTCACCCTGCTCGATATTTAAGAGATTGATGATGGCTTGGCCTTTGGCAGTCCTAGATCCTTCGGGGAGCTCGAAGACGCGCATGCTATAGACCTTACCGGTATTGGTGAAGAACAAGGCGAAGTCATGAGTGTTGCCGACGGTCATGTGGAGGATTTCGTCGGTATCTTTGGTGGTCATCCCGACGACTCCCTTCCCTCCTCTTCTTTGTGTCCTGTATGTCGAGAGGGGCATGCGTTTGATGTAACCATCGCGGGTGATCGCGACGAGATTATCTTCGGCGGCGACCAAGTCCTCTTCGCTAAACTCGCCGAGCTTTCCTTTAATAACTTTGGTGCGTCTCGGGTCGCCATAGATACTTTTAAGCTCTTTGAGTTCTTTGATGATCGTGGCAAGAATGGCTTTGGGATCTTTGAGGAGCGCGATAAGTTCATTAACGCGGATCATGAGTGCATTGTATTCATCGGTGATTTTTTGGCGCTCGAGCGCGGAGAGACGGCGAAGCTGCATGTCGAGAATGGCGGTCGCCTGGATATCGGAGAAACCAAACTTTTTGATCAAACTAGCTTTGGCGTCTTCGGTGTCACGACTTCCCCTGATTGTCTTAATGACTTCATCAAGATGGTCGAGTGCTTTGATGTAGCCTTCGAGGATGTGGATCCGCGCGCGATTTTCTTTGAGTTCAAATTGAGAGCGACGGACGACCACGGTTTGGCGGTGGCGGACATATTGTCCGAGGATAGTTTTGAGGTTCATTAAATGAGGAGTTCCTTTTTCATCGAGCGCGACCATATTGGCGGGGAAGCTGTTTTGTAGTTCGGTGTGTTTGTAGAGATTGTTTAAGACTGATTTTGGTTTGCTGGCTTTTTTGAGTTCGATGACGATGCGCATCCCCTCGCGATCAGACTCGTCGCGCAGGTCAGAGATCCCGTCAATTTTTTTGTCGCGGACGAGGTCGGCGATTTTCTGGATTAGCTTGGCTTTGTTCACTTGGTATGGTATTTCGGTGACGACAATCTGGAACTTGCCACTCTTCCCCTCTTCGATTTCGGCGACGGCACGAGTTACGACTCTACCTTTACCGGTCGCGTAGACTTCGCGGATCGCTTCGGCATCATAGATCACCCCGCCGGTCGGAAAGTCAGGCCCCTGAATACTCTGAAGGAGATCATCGACGGTTGCTTCTGAGCAAAAGTCACCAGTTAGTTCGGAGTAGGGACGGGACTCGATACCAGCGTCCGTGATCTCGGCCACGCGGGGTGAGTCTCCTTTTTTAATGAGGGTGGAGATCGCGTCAACTACTTCGCCAAGATTGTGAGTCGGGATTTTGGTCGCCATCCCGACCGCGATACCATCGGAGCCCATGAGAAGGAGGTTGGGCAGCCTCGCCGGCATGACGGTCGGCTCCTGGAAGGTGCCGTCGAAGTTGTCGATCCAGATAACAGTTTCTTTGTCAAGATCGGCGAGGATCTCGCCGGTAATTTTGGCGAGCCTAGCTTCGGTATAACGCATGGCAGCTGGGGAGTCGCCATCGACCGAGCCAAAGTTTCCCTGACCATCAACAAGCATATAGCGCATGGAGAAGTCTTGGGCGAGACGCGCGAGCGCATCGTAGACAGCGGTATCTCCGTGGGGATGGTACTTACCAAGAACTTCTCCGACGATACGCGCACATTTTTTAAACTTGGCTGGGGGTAAGAGAGCAAGCTCTTTCATGCCAAAGAGGATGCGGCGATGAACGGGTTTCAAGCCGTCGCGGGCGTCGGGGAGGGCGCGGCTGACGATGACCGACATGGCATAGTCAAGGTAAGACTTTTTCATTTCGTCAACCACGTTGACTTTGGCAATTTTCCCAAACTGGTTGACCTCGATATCCCACGGTTTTTGAGCTCCGACCGTCAAAAAAGAGGTGCGGTCGGTGACGTCAGTCGGCTCTAAAGAAACCGGAGCGCTTGATTCAATTGGCGAAACTTCGGTGGTCTTTTCGTCTACCTCTTCTTCGAGATCCAGTGGTTTTAAAATACTGTTGTCGGACATTTATTTTTGGCCTCTTTTCATGTCGGTCTCTAATACTTTTTCGGCTTCTTTGGCGGACAAGAACCTACCCGTTTTGACAAATTTGCCGGGCTCTAAATCTTTGTAGTGATCAAAGAAGTGTTTGATTTTAGCTTTTGTGTGTTCGGGGACGTCGGTAATATCATTCCAGGCGCCAAACAGTGGATCGACTTTTTGTACGGGGACCGCGATCATCTTGGTATCTACCCCTTCTTCATCCTCCATCTCAAGCATGCCGATCAACTTGGCTTTGATGCCAACGCCACCACAGAGCGCTTCGGAGGTCAAAAGGACGATGTCGGTGGGGTCGCCGTCTTCCCCGAGTGAGTCGAGGACAAAGCCGTAGTTAAAAGGGAAACCCATGGGGGTGTGGATGATCCGGTCACACATGAGCATCCCGGTTTTCTCATCGCGTTCGTATTTGACTTTACTCCCCTCGGGGATCTCGATGTAGACTTTAATTTGCATTACATCTGTCATATATTTGTTCCTTTCATGTGGTCCTTCGACTTCGCTCAGGACGACACGCTATTTATATTGGTTTAAACATCGAGTGTCGCTTGTGTGGCATTGACCTGAATAAACTTTTTGCGGGGCGGGACTTCGTCGCCCATGAGAATGGTAAAGATTTCATCGGCGGCTTCGGCGTCGGCGATGTTTACTTTTTTGAGCATACGGAACTTGGGATTCATGGTGGTCATCCAGAGTTGCTCCGGGTTCATCTCGCCGAGACCCTTGTAGCGTTGTAAGATTACCTTCTTGCCTTTGTTGTTGTCTAGGATAGCGTCACGCTCGGCTTCGGTATAAACGTACTGTTCTTTTTTGTCGATCTCGATACGGAACAAGGGCGGCATAGCGATGTAGAGGTAACCACCTTCGATCACTTCTTTCATGTGGCGGTAGAAGAAAGTCAAGGCAAGGGTTGTGATGTGTTCGCCATCGACATCGGCATCGTTCATAAGAATGACACGGTGGTAGCGCAGGCGATCAGAGTTATATGTCTCGCCGATCCCGGTTCCCAAAGCGACGATCAGGTTTTTAAGTTCTTCAAAGGCGATAATTTTGTCGAGGCGGGCGCGTTCGGTATTGAGGATTTTTCCCCTTAGCGGGAAAATGGCTTGAAAACGGCGGTCTCTGCCCTGTTTGGCTGAACCTCCGGCGGAATCGCCCTCAACAATATAGATTTCACAGAGCGCGGGATCTTTCTCCTGGCAGTCAGCGAGCTTGCCGGGGAGGGTTGTCCCCTCTAAAACTCCTTTTCTGACCACAGCGTCGCGGGCAGCGCGAGCGGCCATCCTGGCGCGAGCGGCGAGTTCAGCTTTTTCGAGCATTTTCTTAGCTTCCCCGGGATGTTCTTCGAGGTAGGTTTCGAGCCTCTGTTTTACGACGCTGTAGACGGCTGACTGGGCTTCCATGTTGTTGAGTTTGGACTTGGTTTGGGACTCGAATTGAATTTCACTGGAGCTCATTTTGACAAACACGACGGCGGTCAAGCCTTCTTTTAGATCGTCGCCGGAGAGCTCAATTTTGTTTTTATCGCCCATTTTCTTGGTCATGTAATCTTTGATGACCTTGGTCAAGGCTGTCCTAAAACCAGTCAAGTGAGTCCCACCGTCATAGGTTCTGATAACATTGGCGAAGCTTAAGATGTTTTCGGAGAAAGAGTCATTGTATTGGAATGCAATTTCAACGCCAATTTTTAGATTTTCAACAGTTTCTGACCCTGTCATGTACACAACATCATGGAGGGCTTTTTTGTGAGCATTGAGGTGGGTTACCAAGGATTTGATCCCGCTTTCGAAATAAAAATTAGTTGATTCATTGGTGCGTTCGTCATGCAAGTGAAGATAGAGCTTGGGGACTAAGTAGGCGCGTTCACGGATGCGAGTTTTGATTTGTTTGTATTCAAATTCGATGGTTTTTTTGAAGATAGATTTATCGGGGATAAAACTAGTGTAAGTACCTGATTGGTCGGTTAGGAGGTGATTGTGACCTGGGGCGACGATTTTTTTAACTTCGGTTTCGGAGATCAGTTTGACGGGATAGTCGGGGGCGCCAATTTGGTAAGCTTGCATGTGATATTTACCATCGCGTTTGACAATAACTGACATGTGAGCAGAAAGCGCGTTGACGGCGGAAGCACCGACGCCGTGCAAGCCACCAGAGGCTTGGTAGGCGGTTTCCTCGAATTTACCACCGGCGTGGAGTTTGGTCATCGCGATTTCGAGGGCGGAGACACCGGAGGGGTGCATGTCGGTTGGGATACCGCGACCGTCGTCGGAAATGGTGGCGTAGCCGTTTTCACCCAAGGTTATGTAAACATTTTTGGCGTAGCCAGCGATCGCCTCGTCGACCGAGTTATCGATAATTTCCTTGAGGAGCTCTTGGATTCCGCGTTCGTCGGTACTACCAATATACATGCCAGGACGTTTGCGGACGGGCTCAAGGCCCTCGAGCACTTTAATATCGGACGCAGTGTAGTTAGATTTTGCCATATTTAATTAAATCTTAAACAAAAACAAACCCAGCGAAATCTGGGTGGAGTTCACTATAACATAGATGATTCTAGCAGGCTAAGCTCGTATCGTCCACGACCCTATATTATTTAGTTTTGGGGAGGTTAAGTAGAAAGTTTTGAGTGACTAAAGTGACGCTGCAGTTGCTCTCAAGCTGGAGGTGGGCATCCTGAGCATGGCGGGCAATTCTCCCTAGAGTTTTTCGATTTGCTGCGGTAAGATTTGAGTTGTGAAACTTGTCACATAACGCGCGTTCGATGGCAGTAATCCAGAGGATTGACTCAGCGCGGTCACGTTTGACCATGCCTGCAAGACGATCACCGGGAGAGAGGGCCATAGTCCCCTTGAGGTCCTGGAGAACTTGTGGGTCAAGAGTAGGCCTCTTTTTCTGGAGGGAGGTTAACTTTGTGCGCGACCGGATGGTCGGGAGGAGCGATGAAGGAGACTCACAGGTGAGGTAAAAATCAGTGTTAGCTGGAGGCTCTTCGAGGAGCTTGAGGATGGCGTTTTGGGCGGGAAACGTGAGAAGGTTTGCTTCTTCGATCCAGACAAGACGAGGTAGACGTGCTTCGGTACTCAGGGGGCCTGCGAGGTCGTGAACTTGTTTGATGGTGAGAGTGGATTTTTCGGCTACGAGGTGAATATGCTCGATTTTTGGGGTTAGGAGGTGGTGGATATACTCGGAGCGCGAAGCTAGGGTGCCACCAGCAATAATAAATGAAGACATATAAGTAGTATAAGCTATCATGGAAGAATGAAGATAATTTTTTGGATGGTGGGGACTTACGCAGTTTTTACGATCTATAGAATATTAACTCAATTTCATTTGTTGGACTTCGGGATTTATTATCAAGCCGTACAGGACATTCAAAAGGGTGTCAGTATGTATGCTAATCCGGCCATGAAATATCCAATGTCAGCGATATTGATTTTGTGGCCTATCGGGTGGATGCCCTATGTTATCGCCGAAAAAGTGTGGACATTGGTATCGCTTACTTTCTTGACACTCTCACTCCAGATGATTAGACGATTGATCCCGAGTTTAGACAAAAGAAGTTGGGCTTTAATTATTGCTGCCATAATTATGGCCTTCCCGTATAAATTTACTCTTGGACTGGGCCAAATTAACCTCTTTATTCTGGCGTGTTTCACGGGGAGTTTATATGCATATTTGCGCAGTTATGACATTCTTGCCGGAATGTTGATTGCTGGTGCGGCATGGCTCAAAATTACTCCTCTTGTACTCTTATTATTCTTTCTGAGAAAACGGGCTTATAAAACTATTGTTGTGTGCGTGGTGACATATCTTTTGGGGTGGGTAGCAGCGGGACAGTTGTGGGGATGGGAGAAAGTCATTGAGTTTTTCCGTGACGTAGTACCTAGTATTTCGACGATCGGGAACGCGGTGTATTATAACCAGGCCTTTACGGGAGTGTTGGCTCGGATTGGGATGGTCGGTCCGATGGTGGGGATACTAAACTATTTGGTATTTGGGGGGATGCTCGTCATGAGTTATCGTGCAACTTCGGAAAAGCGAGAGGAAGCGGAGCGAGAGATTATGTGTTTTGGACTATTTGTGACGAGTATGATTTTGGGAGCTGGTCTTGCATGGCAGCATTATTTCGTGTGGTTGATCATTCCTTTTGTGGGAGTTTATGCAGCATCTTTAAAAAAAGATAATGTGAGAAGTTGGGGGTGGAGAATATTATTTATGTATTTACTGATTGCTTTAAATATCAAAAATCCTAGTGCTTGGGTGGGATGGATGAGCCTGGGCTTGTCGCACGTGACGGTTGGAGCACTTGGATTATGGTATTTATGTTTGAAAGCTTGTAACTCACTAAGAATTACCGCATAATGGGGAAAGTATGCAGGATCTTGCCCTCATCCTGAAAAAGGATGGTCTTTTGTCGGATGCAGATTTCGTGCGTCTGCAACAGGAAAGTTTTACGACCGGAAAGAGTTTGGACGAGATTGTCGAAAAATCGGGCGTGGTAGATAGGATAGGACTAATCAAAGCGAAAGCCAAGTTGTTTAACGTACCATTTGTTTCTTTGGCTGAACTGGCTTCGGCGCCGGAAGCTCTCGCCAAGATCCCCGAGTCGGTGGCGGAACATTATCAAGCACTGCCATTTGAGTTTGATACCAAGGTCAAATTATTGTCGGTCGCGATGGCGAATCCACTTGACCTGCAGACGATCGCTTTCCTGGAAGCAAAATCTAGTTCCAAAGTGAAGCCGTTTATGGCTTTGTCGGAGGAACTCGTGGATGAGATCCCCCGCCGGTACTCGCAGGGTTTATCGGCTGAGGTCTCGCAGGTACTTAAAGAATCGGTAGATTATGATGCGAGCCACAGAGTACTTGATGTCGAGAAGATTGGTGACGTGATCCGCGAAGCGCCGATTGCAAAGATTGTGGCGACGGTTCTCGAATTTGCGGTCAAGGCCAGAGCGTCTGACGTACACATAGAACCACTTGAAGACCATACGCGGGTGCGATACCGGATCGATGGAATCCTCCAAGAGAAATTGGTACTACCCAAGAAGGTACACGATGCGGTGGTGTCACGTATTAAGATTTTGGCTGAGCTCAAGATTGATGAGCGACGGTTGCCGCAAGATGGTAGATTTTCTTTCCGAGCGGATGATCAGGAAGTGGATCTACGTGTATCGTCTCTTCCCACGGTAGATGGTGAGAAGATCGTGATGCGGTTACTCCGAAAAACTACAAATGTTCCATCACTTTCCGAGCTTGGACTGCGGGGAATGGCGCTCAAGGTAATAGAGGAATCCATCAAGGTACCGCATGGGATTGTGCTCATCACTGGGCCAACTGGATCAGGGAAGACAACCACTTTGTACTCGGTTTTGCACATTTTGAACACCGCAAGAGTCAATATTGTGACATTGGAGGATCCGGTAGAGTACCAGATTGATGGGGTAAATCAAGTACAGATTAATGTGAAGGCGGGATTGTCGTTTGCGACCGGACTTAGGTCGTTCCTCCGCCAAGATCCCAACATTATTATGGTAGGAGAGATTCGCGATAACGAAACGGCTGATTTGGCGATCCAAGCGTCGCTTACGGGTCACTTGGTTTTCTCGACTTTGCACACCAATTCGAGTGCAGGAGCGCTCCCTCGGTTACTGGATATGCAGGCTGAGCCATTTCTCTTGGCTTCGTCGATGACGTGTGTAGCCGCGCAACGGGTAGTCAGGAAAGTATGTGACAACTGTCGCGAAACTTATGCCCCCCCTACCCCGGTACTTGAGGAAATGAAAAAAGTACTTGGTACACTTTACGACGCATATGTAAGTCAGCTTAAGGGCAAGCCAGTCATGCTGTCGCGGGGCAGGAAGTGTGAGAAGTGCGGGGATACGGGGTATCGAGGACGGATCGCGATTTTTGAAGTCTTGAAAGTTACCGAGAAAATTGGGAAACTGATACTGGAGCGGGCACCGGCGATCCAAATAGAGCAGGCGGCGGTTGTGGACGGGATGGTGCTTATGGAACAAGACGGTTATCTCAAGGCGTTAGAGGGGGTAACTACACTAGAGGAAGTTATCAGAGTTGCCAAAACATAAGGAGAAAACGTATGGATATCAAACAAATCTTAGAAGTCTGTGTACAGTACTCAGCGTCTGACGTACACATCCTCGTTGGAGTTCCGCCCATGCTGCGCCTCCACGGGAAATTGCTGACTGTACCTGATACCAAGGTGGTTACACCCAAGGAAGCCGAAGAGATCGTGAATTCGCTCCTCTCGGAACAACAGAGAGAGCTACTAAAGGTTGATCGTGAATTAGACTTTTCTTACTCACTGGCTGGCGGGGCGCGTTTCCGGGTCAACGTATATTATGAAAAGGGGAATGTAGGGGCAGCTCTCAGGTATATTCCGGTTGAGATAAGGACGCTAGAGGAGTTGCATTTGCCATCGATTATTGGCAAGTTGACCGAGATGAAGCAGGGACTAGTTTTGGTAACGGGACCAACGGGACACGGGAAATCCACCACTCTGGCGGCAATGATTAAACGAATCAATCAAGAGCGAAGTGAACATATCGTGACGATTGAGGATCCGGTAGAGTACGTGCATACACCGATGAAGAGCATCATTTCGCAGAGAGAGCTCCATGCAGATACTCATTCGTGGGGGGTGGCTTTGAAGTCGGTATTACGCGAGGATCCGAACGTGGTTCTCATTGGTGAGATGCGCGACTACGAGACGATCGAAGCGGCCCTCACGATTGCGGAAACTGGTCACTTGGTGCTTGCTACCTTGCATACCAATTCAGCAGCTCAGACAATCGACCGGATTGTAGATGTTTTCCCTGAAAAGCAGCAGCAGCAAATCAGAGGTCAGTTGTCGTTATCCTTAGAGGCGGTTGTGGCTCAGAGGCTGATACCATCCGAAGATGGGGCGCGTACGGTGGTCGCGGAGATACTCCTCGCGACTCCGGCAGTTAGGTCGCTGATTCGCGATGGGAAAACTCATATGCTCACAAACGTGCTGCAGACTTCAACTGATATTGGGATGAGAACGCTAGACATGGCACTCGTGGAAGCGTACAAGGCTGGGAAAATTAGTTTGGCCACGGCGCGTGAGTACGCCCTCAATATTGAGGAACTAAATAGGATAGTGGGAGGGAGAAAATAAAATATGTTGAGATATAGGTTTAAGGCACGGAGCGAGAAGGGAGAACTTCGCAAGGGAATAGTTGAGGCTCAGAGTGAGGCCACAGCAGTACAGGTTTTGCGGGATCAGAAACTGATTATTGTTGAACTGCATGAACTTACAGCAGGAAAGTCATTGTTTTCGTTTGGGAACAAGGTAAAGTTTGACGATATAGTTAATTTTACCCGCCAGCTTTCTACGATGATTGGAGCTGGATTGCCACTAACGGATGCGTTGTCAATTTTGCAAGTTCAGGTACCCCCTGCCCTTCAAGTCAAAGTAGCGGACGTATTGCGGTCAATTGAAGGAGGGTCGACTTTTGGTGATGCCTTGAGCCATCATACCGAGACTTTTAGCCGGGTATATATCGCTTTGGTGCGGGCGGGGGAAGCAGCCGGGGTGCTGGATACAATATTGATGCGGCTCGCCGATAATCTAGAGAAACAGCGTGAGTTTCAGGCGAAAACTAAAGGAGCTTTGATATATCCAGTCATAGTCGTAATCGGTATGGTACTGGTAGCCTCGGTGATGATGATATTTGTCTTGCCAAAGTTAACGCTAATGTATAAAGATTTTAATATCACTTTACCCTTGATGACAAGAATACTTATAGGTGTATCGAATTTTATGAGTAAGTTTTGGTACATTATGGGTCTTGTAATTGTGGCGTTGATTTATGTTTTCCGCGCTTGGAAAAAAACTAAGATAGGAGCTTTGTACTATGATCAGATTGTTTTGAAATTGCCGATTTTTGGAAAAATTAAGTCAATGGTCTTGATGTCAGAGTTTACACGTACCTTGGCTTTGCTGGCCTCTGCGGGAGTATCACTCGTGGAGGCTTTGGGGATTGTGAAAGAAGTGGCGGACTCAGAGGTGATGCGGTTGGCTTTGACGGAAGTGGCAAAAGACGTAGAAAAAGGAAACCAATTGGCAACTTCGTTGGCTAAACATCCGGTTTTCCCAATGATTGTTTCGCAAATGACCTCGGTTGGAGAACAGACCGGGAAACTCGACGAGATATTAAATAGGGTGGCTGGTTACTTTGAGACTGAAGCCGAACATGCGATAAAGAATTTATCAACAGCAATGGAACCAATCATTATGGCGGTGCTAGGGGTGGGGGTGGGATTTCTCATTATTGCGATCATTGTGCCTATTTACAACTTGACGAGCGCGTTCTAGTATGGTCATATAGAGTGTATGAGGAGAAAATATATGTTGAGAAAGTTGGGTTTTACCATGATTGAGCTTTTGATTGTGATCGCAGTCTTGGGGATATTGGCAGTGGCAGTATTGGCGGCTATTAATCCGATTGAGCAAATAAACCGTGGTCGCGATACTGGTTCAAGATCAGATGCAGAACAACTAATCTCGGCAATTGACAGATATTATGCCTCAAAGGGTTATTATCCGTGGATGATCGGGGCAAATAGTATTAATACCTCAACGTCCACGGCGACGCCACCGGTTTTTGTTGAGTTGGATGGGGCGGCGACAGTGGGAGGGGATGGTGAGGATATGTTGGCAAATTTGTCGACAGGAGGAGCCTCGGAGTTGAAGGCGACATTTGTGAGTCGGGTGGAGGATCCAGCCACTAATCGGTTATCAATTTTCAATGACGGAGTGTCTTCTTCGAGTACTTACGTGTGTTTTGTCCCTAAATCGAGTGCTTTTAGAAATGAGGCATGGGAAAGATGCGGAACCGATGAACATGATGGGCTGGATCCGTCTTTACCGGGCGATTTTCCGGCGGCGGCTTGTCCAGATACAAATACCTGTGCCTCGGCGGAGACGGCGGATGCGGCGACAGATTGTTATGTTTGTTTACCATAGTTGTAGAAGTTAAGTGTTAGAATCTAAGATCTAGTATAAAATGTGTGAATGATGTATTTTCTATATAGTTTTTTTTTAGGTGCGGCTGTGGGGAGTTTTGTTAATGTACTTATTGACCGGACGATGGTCGGGCAAGATTGGGTGGCAGGGCGTTCACGCTGTGATCATTGCCAAAAGAATCTGGCTTGGTATGACATGATCCCTATCTTGAGTTATGTGGCTTACCGGGGGAAGAGTCGTTGTTGTATGACTCCCCTCTCTTGGCGTTACCCAATCGTAGAAATACTCGTAGGGTTGCTGTTTGGATGGTGGCTCGCGGTGGGGTTTATGTTTTTCCGGTTGGTGAGTGCTCCACTGGCCATAGTGCAGCCTGGATTTTGGCTAGTTACGGGAGTGGTCCTGACGATTTTGGCTCTTTCGGATTTGTTTTATGGGCTGGTGTTGTTGCCGATTGTATGGGTGGGAGTGAGCATAACGTTTGTATACCGCTTGATACTTTGGCACTATGGCGCATATCAATTAGTTGATTTGGGGAGTGCGCTACTGGTCGCTGGAGGATTTTTTGGATTTTTCTGGTTATTGCACAAATTGACAAGAGGGAAAGGAATGGCGGATGGGGATATGTATATAGCTCTTTACATGGGGCTTCTTATGGGGTGGCCACGGGGGGTGGTTGCTTTAGCTCTCAGTTTTATCTTGGGGGCGGTGACGGGGATTGGATTAATTGTTTTGGGGATATGTAGCCGCAAAGAGACAGTACCATTTGTACCGTTTATGGTTGGTGCGATTGTTATCACCTTGTTGTGGGGTGAGAAACTTATTCGTTTCGTAAGCTGATTGAAGTTTCAAAGTGAAGTGGGCTGTAGTCAATCGAGCGGGAGGAGAGCGTATCTTTGAGATCAAAAGAGAATTGGACGAGTTGAGGGGCGGTGTCGTCAGGAGAACATGAGATGGAATAGGACAAGACAGTCAGGTTGGTGGGAGTTAAGTAGGAGGAATTGCTGGCAATACGGTCAGCTGCCAGAGAATAGGTTGTTTGACCACCATCAAAGTTGAGAAGAGTAAGGGTGTTGGCTGTGGAGTCACAGTTGAGGATAGATTTGGAATTTCGGACAAAGCTTTGGAGTTCGTTGATCGCGTAGTTGCCAGCCTGCTTGATGCGGGTGTTGGTACGGATTCGAGTAGTGTTGACGATGCTTGTGAGCATCAGGGAAGCAATAAGGAGTGAGAGAAGAGTAAGAAGACTGACTACGACAAGAAGCTCGATCAGTGAAAAGCCCCTTTTTAACGCCATTGTGAAAGCTCCATTTCGATGGTAGTTTGACGGAGAGCGTTGTCGTACCAGGAGACAGTAATAGTGGCTTTGAGAGTGCCAGAAGCTTGTGTGGAGGTATCTAAGACTATGGAACGTTGATATTGAGTCCCGGGAACATAATCATCGGGAGAACAATCTCCGACTGAGAGTTGAGAGACATCAATGGGGAGTGTATTGAGGCAGTACGTACCCTCGTCGAGGTCTGCGAGTGTGGACCAACCAGAATTGCTGCGCATGGTTCTAAACCAATCAAGGGCTTGAGTAGCATATTTAGTGGCTTCGTCTTGCTTACGCGCGTAGGTGGACTGTTTTTGAGAACGAATTGACAGGGAGAGAGCGGCAATGACAGCGATACTGATGAGTCCGGCGGCAATGACGGTTTCGACGATTGATTGACCTCGCGATAGACTCATTGGATTCCTTGATATTCGATAATGCCAGAGCTATATATGCGGATGCGATAAATAGAATTGGAGTTGGAGAAATCGAGGTCAAAAGGATCAGTACTGGAGAGAGTAATGCCTGAGGAGAGAGGTTGGAAAATGATGGTCTGGAGCGAATTGTTGGCAATAATAATGCCAGGGATTGGGGTGTTGGTTTCGACTCCTGAATCGTTGAGACAAAGACTTTGTGAACTCAGAATATTGGGGGTGGCCAAGATGACTTGTTGGCCAAGGTACTGGCCTGAGCAATCTTTGTCGCCAATGTTGGCGTTTTTTTGGTTTTCTCGAAGGAGAGAGAGGATTTGTTCCGTGGCGGCTTGTCCAATTTGCCGATTGCGCGATTTGGTATAGGCAGTGAAACCAAATCCCATGAGAAAGGAGATAATGGCGATAATCACCATGAGTTCGATGAGAGTATAGGCAGGAAATCGTTTCATGGATTGATGACTTGGTAGTTATAGGTAACAGAGGCGCAGCCGACAATTTGGGGAGAGGGAGTGATTTCGAGGGTGGCACAAAGTTGGTAGTTGATAAGCTGACCGTCGGGTAGATAATAATAGGTGCCAGATTTTGGATCGGTAGGGATGGAAGTAATATAGTCTGGAGTGAGGAGAGTTAGGTTGTTGGGATAAGTGCCATGTTCGGAGCGGTAGGTTTCGAGAGCTTGTCTGATTTCGGAAAGGCCGACTTTGCGTTTGGTGTCACGAACTTGTTTTTGGGCAGTGATATAACTAGCCGTGCCAATGGCTATCAGGATAGCGGCAATGGCGATAACAACGAGTAGCTCTATTAAAGAAAAGCCGATTTTTTTCATGTTTACTCCTCACAGACAACATAAGTAAATTCTGGTTCGGCGCCAGAACAGCGTGCTTGAGAAGCAACGATGTCGGGGTCGGAGTGATTTTCGAGGGTGGCGGTTAGGGTATAGGTAGATCCGTCGGTCGAAGCGTAATCATATTCTATCGTTGAGGTAGTGGAGGAAGATGGATCGTAGGGTAGAAAACTCATATAAGTAGTTTCTCCGGCAACGTTGAGGAGGGGTCCTCCCCAAGGAATTTCGGCTGTTAGGGGGAAGGTCTGATGATCGTTATAATAAAGCCGGAGAGCTTGTTGGATAGCGTTGAGATCCAGTTTCCGGCGGGCATCGCGGGCACGGGCGCGGGCACCGGCGAGATTAGTTAGGATGAGACTGGCGAGGATGGCGATGATAGCGATAACGATCAGAAGTTCAATTAAGGTAAAACCACGAGAGATGGTAGATCGTAGACGATAGATCGTGGGTGATAGTTTCATTGGATGTTGCTCGAATTGATTTTATAATTACATAGATCAGAACCACACATAACCTCTGGAGTAAAAGTAGTGAGAGATGGATCCTGGGAATTTTCGAGATGAGCGTAAAGAGTATAATTGGTGCCATCATTGGAGAAGTAAACGTAGGTAAAACCACTCGGGTCTGAGGGGAGTTTGGAAACATAGACGGTTCCAGTCGTATCGGTAAAAGGGGTATCCCAATTGCAGATACTACCATCGTCTTTGCATTGAATTTTGTAGGCGCTGTCAGACAGTGGGTACCCATGATGGTCGTTGACATATGCTTCGAGACTCTTGGCGATGGTGGACAAATCTGATTTGCGGGTTAAGTCGCGGGCTTTGATTCTGGCAGTTTGAAAGTTGCCGATACCGATAGTAGATAGGATTCCGAGAATAGTCATGACTATAAGTAATTCAATGAGCGTAAATCCCCTTAATGTCATAGTAGTAGTATGGCCGATTTGACGGATGGGGTCAAGTTTGCTTTGATAGAGGTATGAGAAGTGAGGTGAGAGGTGGTCAGGTTGGGTTGATGTTGTTGGTTATTATCGGCGTGGTTGTGGCGCTTGTTATGTCGGTGGCTTCTAGGTCGTTGTCTGACACGGTGCTATCGCGTCAAGAGCGGGAGAGTAGTGTGGCGTTTTCTCTCGCGGAGACCGGTATTGAAAATGCCCTGAATGATTTACGGAAAAATGAAGTTAGTCCTGGGGTTGTGGAGTTATCGGGAATGAGTGGATTTGTCACAGGTAATTATACAGTTAAGAACGAGGCGAGCTACGCATTGTATGTCAAAGAAGGCGAGACAGCACACCTAGATTTGGGTGGTTTCTCTGGGACGTTGAGTATTTACTGGACAAAAAAAGGAGATGTGAGTGAAAATATAACGCCTGCGGCCGTTGAGTTGAATGCGGTTAATACTGGGGCAAACGTGGTAATGCGTAGTTATTACAACCCGTATAATAGTGTGCCAGAGGATAACAAGTTCTCTACTAGCTCTTCGGGGGGCAGTGAGTATTTGAGTTTGGTGGAGTATGACGTGCCGGTTGGTGCAGCGTACTTGCGGATTAGACCAGTATATGCCGGGGCAACTCTGATGGTAACAGGATCGAATTTGCTGACGCAGTTATACTTAATCCAATCTAGTGCGGCGGGTGGCGACGCACAAAAAGAGATAGAGGTCAAGCGCGGACTCGATGCTCCCCCATCGGTATTTGATTACGCAATTTTCTCTGCGGGAGCGATATCAAAAGTAAAATGATATAGGAGAATAAGGAGTAAGACTGCCCATGGCTACATATTTTGGACTAGATATTGGTTCGTCGAGTATCAAGGTAACACAGTCGAGCTTGATGGGAGCCAAAGGTTTTGTTGTTGAGGCGTGTGGTCTCGCTATGAACCCTGCTGGTTCGGTAGATTTTGATAATCCAGACGTGACAGCAAAGCTCGCACCGGTGGTGAAAAAACTAGTAAGTGAAACAAAGATTAAGGATAAGCGAGTTGTGGTGTCGATCGCAGAGAACAGAGTATATAGTAGGATACTGACGATGCCGTCGATGTCGGAAGCGGAGTTGAGTTCCGCTATCAAGTGGGAAGCGGAACAGTTTGTACCGATCCCGGTTGCTGAAGTAGAATTGGATTTTTCGATTATTCAACAACAACTGGCAGGAGAGACCGAGAAGAAGATGCTCGTGTACTTAGTGGCTGCACCAAAAAAATACCTCCAGTCACTGGTGGATTTTTTGGCTAATATAGGACTTGAGCCGGTTGCAGTGGAGAGTGAGATGGTGGCAGTTTCGCGGGCGCTGACCTTTGGAGCGAATCCATCGACTAGTTTGATAGTACACATGGGAGCGATGTCCACTGTGCTGGCTATTGTGGATGGTTTATCACTCTCGTTTTCGTACGTTACTGAGAGTGGCGGAGTGTCTTTGACAAGGGCACTCGCGCAGTCTCTAGCATTACCCTTACCTCAAGCTGAGGAGTATAAGCGGACGTATGGACTAGACCCCGCACAGCTGGAGGGCAAAGTGAGGGCAGGATTACTAATAATTTTGGACAATATAGTGAGTGAAATACGTAAAGCGATGGAGTACCATTTATCTTCGCGAAAGTCGCGAGTGACAAGAATAATATTGTCGGGAGGTGGTGCGTACTTGCCGGAGATGACCTCACATCTGTCACAGATATTTGGAGGAATTGAAGTAGTAGTTGGTGACCCATTTGCGGCAGCTAAGCCTGGTCGCGGAATAAATATCCCACGCGAGAGAGCGGTTTATTCAGTGTCGGTGGGGCTTTCGCAGAGGATTTTTTAATGGTAGACATCAAAACAAACTTGCTCAAAAATCAACAAACTTTGAGTGAGAAGGATTATCAAAAAGAGCGTCAATTTTTGCAATGGTCAGTATTTGGAGTAGTTGTAGTAGTGGTGGGGGTGGTAGCTCTTTCTATCTGGAATTTGCTCTTGACTCGCCAAATGTCGACGATTGAACTTGCGATCACAAAAGCATCAAAAGAAATGCAGGGACTGTCTCAGGCAAGTGTGAGTCAAGTTTATTTGAAGAGTCGTTTGAATTTAGTGACTGGATTTTTGGCTGATAGATCCATTATACGAGATTCTTTACAGAAAGTGTTTTCGATTTCTATTCCGGGCGTGCATGTGGCTGGTCTTGCATTTAGTGAAGCCAATGTAGTGAGTGTCCAGTTTGTAGCCAGCACGATTTCGCCACTAAACGCAATGCTCGCGTATTTTCAAGCTGACACGGGTGACTTCACTCAGGTGGCAAGCTCCGGTTTGACAAGAGCTAAAGACGGTACTTACCAAATGGCTTTAGCTTTGACATTACCGAAAGAGGAAAAGAAATGAATGCTTGGTTGAGGCGACACAAAAGTTTAGCGATGGCGGTAGGGATTTTGCTCGTGGTGGTTATTTTAGTGTTTAGTGCAGTGATCCCGATTTATCAAAATGTTGGTATGCTCACGAGTAAAATTAAGGTAAAATCGAAGGAACTTGAAGGACTTACGACAAAGGTTTCGATCTTGTCTAAGTTGGATGCAAATGTTTTGGCAGAGCGAGTACAGGTCCTGGATAACGCGATCCCACCAAAGAAGGACATACTCATGTATTTGGCGACGATACAGGGTTTGTCGCAGGAGCTCGGACTAACTTTTGGTGGATTATCTCTTTCTCCTGGGGAGTTATCGGAGGCTAGTGGCTCGGCAACAAAAAAAGTGACAACACCTAAATTGCAAAGATTGGAAACTGAGCTGAAGATGAGTGGAGGACATGACAGTGTGTACACTTTCCTAAAGACGATTGAAGGAGTGTTACCCTTGATGGAGATTAATGATATCAAAGTCTCGGTTTTGAGTGAAGACCAGTTTGCTTTAACGCTTACTCTATCTATGTTATGGGCTGAGCCAGCTACAATAGATGTAAAAGGTCCAGTTACGTTGTTCGGGGCGGATGAGGAGAAATATTTTAGTCAACTTGCGGGCTACCGCCGATTTAAACCAATCACAAGCTCTATTCCTGTGAGTGAAGGTGGGAAGGCCGATTTGTTTGCACCATTTATGGTCGAACCTATCAATCTCGATCCGACTACCCAATCTACGACTTCGGAAACAGAAGTTATACCTCAACAGTAATACTGCCGTCTTCGGCTGGGACAACCTCTTCTTTGGTGGTTTCTGGAGCTTGTTCGGTAGTGTCACTATCTTGACTGCCATTTTCGGAAACAACAGAAATCCTGACGTGGACACCGCGTTGGATGGCGATCACGCGCATAATGGTGCGGATGGCTTTGATAATCTTGCCTTCTTTGCCGATAATCCGTCCGACATCTGTGGGGTTGACGGTGACGATATAGTTGGTGGTGCCATTTTCTTCTTGAATTTCGATTTTAATGTCATCTGGGATAGTCGTAATGTTTTTGAGAATGAACTCGAGTACTTCTTGCATGAGGCTCCTTTGAATTAAGTAATAAGTATTTGGTATTTGGTATTAAGCTTCATTTGGATGATTTTGAGTGTTTGAGAACGAGACTGCGAACTGTAACGGTCGGGCGAGCGCCCTTCCCTATCCAATTAGTATATGACGTGGTGTCGAGACGAAAATCTTTGGGATTTGTGAGCGGATTGTAATAGCCTATTTTGGCGACGCTCGCGGTACCAGATTTTGTCCGATCTTCGACCACGACGATGTGATATTGAGGTTGACCTTTTTTGCCGACTCGAGCAAGTTT
Source organism: bacterium (assembly GCA_043827085.1). Taxonomy (GTDB): domain Bacteria; phylum Patescibacteriota; class Microgenomatia; order UBA1400; family UBA12108; genus CAJAUT01. Next base: position 25,487 of record JBDRPO010000018.1, read on the forward strand.
GATTTTGAGCATAGGCGGTATTGTATCAGGTATGGGTGAGTATCTCAAGGGTGTTTTTGGCGGCATCTTCCTGCGCGGACTGCTTGCTTTTACCCTTGCCTTCGGCGTAGTCTTGGTCGGCAATTTTGACTCGCATAACAAATTCCTTGTCGTGATCGGGACCAGTTTCGGAGAGGAGCTCATAAAGTGGAGTAGCTTTATATCTGGACTGGGCGATTTCTTGGAGGAGTGATTTGTTGTCTTTATAGGTCGAGGTTTCGAGGACTCTAGCGGCTTTTTGGAAGAGTTCTTGATTGAGGATTTTAACGCAACTGCCATATCCTTGGTCGAGATAAATGGCGCCGAGGAAGGCTTCAAAGGTGTCGGCGAGAATCGAGCAATTTTCTCTCCCTCCTGTTGCCTCTTCGCCTTTACTCATGAGAATAAGCTTGGCAAAACCGAGGTTGTAGGCAGTCTCACCGAGAGATTCGGTCCGGACAAGAGCTGCACGCATGTTGGTGAGCATGCCTTCTTGGAAGTCGGGATAGATGTTGTAGAGAAAGTGACTGGTTGCAAGTTCGAGAACAGCATCCCCAAGATATTCTAGTCGTTCGTTAGAAAGTTTGAAGTCTTTAGACTCATTGAGGTATGACCGGTGGACAAAGGCGTTTTGAACGAGATGTTCATCTTGAACCTGAAGCTTGAGGTGGGAAAGAAGCGAGTTGAGTTTGCCGGTCATAGTTTTTGTTTGTTCTTTAATATGGTACCAAGAACACCATTGATAAAGCTAGCAGAGTTTTCGGCACCGTATTTTTTGGCGATCTCGACGGCTTCGTCGATCACAACTTTCTCTGGAGTATCACTATGTAATAATTCGTCGGTCGCGACCCGTAAAACTGCTAGATCCATTTTGTTAATATTTTTGAGTGGCCACTCGGGAGCAGCAATTTCGATGTAAGAATCAACGGGTGAGGTAAAGTCAGGAGTAAAACTTTTGGAGAACATGGCAGAGACGCGAGTTTCGCGTTTTTTGTGCCTCGGGTCGGTTGATGTTTTCATTATTGATTGCAGTTGGTACAGACAGTGTGAGACTTCTTCATTTGACTGCAGTTTTTACACTTGACCAACTTGGGCAGAACCAACTTTATACTAGCACGGCGCTTGCCTTGGCGGCGAGTAGACCATCGGCGTTTGGGTAGAGGTGTCATATGGGGTGTATTCTAGCAGCTTCGTGGGTTTCCCGCAATAACTCGGTGTCGTAGATAGAGGCAAAACGAAGAGAGAAAAAGCCGTGTTGAGACTCGCCAAAAAGCTCACCGGGCCCGCGAAGGTCGAGATCAAAGAGCGCAAGTTTTTCTCCATTTGTTTCTTTGACGAAATAAGCAAGTCTCTCTTTGGCTTTAGGGGTGTTGGCGCGGGAGAATAGGAGACAGTGGCCTTGAATGTTACCCCGCCCTACCCTGCCACGCAGCTGGTGGAGTTGGGCTAGCCCAAAGCGTTCGGCGTCTTCAATGACCATAATCCCTGCTGTCGGGATGTCGATACCTACTTCGATCATGCTGGTGGCGACGAGAATTTGAGTTGTGTCATCCCGAAAGGCTTGAAGGTGCGCGGTTTTATCTGTTTCTTTCATTTTCCCGTGCATGATGTCGATGGTGAGTCCAGGAAAGCGTTTTTTGAGATCTATTTCTAGGAGCTTGAGAGATTTCTTGGCGTTTCCTTCTTCGTCCTCGGCTTCTTCAATGAGAGGAACGACAACAAAAACTTGATTATGATGCGTCATGATCTCTTGTTTAATCCAGGTATAGGCGCGCTCACGCTTTTCCTCACCAACAAAGTAGGTTTTGATGGGGAGGCGACTGCCCGGCAGTTCGTCGAGGCGAGAGATATTGAGACTCGCAAAAACGGTCATAGCGAGTGTGCGCGGGATAGGGGTTGCAGTCATCATGAGGGTGTGGGGAGCTGGGGAGAGAGCGCTTAAGTACTCTCTTTGTTTGACACCGAAGCGGTGTTGTTCGTCGATCACTACGAACCCAACTTTACCAAACTGATGTTTGGTCGAGAGGAGAGCTTGAGTGCCGACTACAAGATCTACCCCTGTGTCTCCTTTCGAGCCAGCAGTCACAAGCGAGACGGTGAGAGAGTCTCCAAGGAGGTCAGTGAATGAGCTGTAGAGTTGCTCGGCAAGGATTTGGGTGGGAGCCATGACGAGGGTTTGATGGCCACTACCGTGCGTAGCTAGGGCAGCGGCAGCGGCAACTACGGTTTTCCCGGAGCCCACTTCGCCAGCCAGGAGGCGATGCATCGCGATCGGTTTTCCTAAGTCCGTGAGGATTTCACCTATAACTCGAGTTTGGGCAGCGGTTGGAGTATAGGGTAGGTTGGTAATCCAGTGCTCCAGTGCTCCGGTATTCCAGTGGAGCGCCTCAGTTTTAACTTTGTTGAGCTCGGAGTTTTTTAAACTTTCGCGTTGTAGAGTATAGAGTTCGTCGAAGGCTAGGCGGTGAATGGCCTGTTCGAGTTCGTTTTTAGATGTAGGGAAGTGAATTTGTTTTAGAGTAGTTGGTAAGTCTAGGAGATTGTATTTGTTTTGGATTTCGAGGGGGAGTGAATCCTCCACTTGGGGAGCGTGAGTGAGCGCTGATTTGATGAGGTTGCGGACGTTGCCTGATTTGATGGTCCCAATGGGGGTGTAGATGGGGAGGAGCTCATCGATAGCTTGGTAGTCGCTTGTCGCTTTGGTGAGCTGGGGAGCGACGATTTGGCGGGTGGGGCCAAAGAAGGTGAGCTGACCGCGGACTAGGTAAGTACCGTCGCCGAGGGCGCGGGTAAGATAGGGCATATTGAACCAGCGGAGGGTGAGACTACCGACACCGTCCTTGAGCGTGGCTAGCTGGGTAGTGACGTGAGCGCCGTGTTTGCTCACGGGGCGGCTGATGGTCCCCACCAAGCTGATCCACTCCCCCACCCTAGCTGTACGAGTCGAGCGTGCGAGGTAGGTGCGGTAGGTACGAGGGAAATAAGTTAGTAAATGCTGAATTGTAGTTATGTCGTGAGATACAAGAGTCTTTAGTGACTTTTCGCCTAGGCCAGGAATGTCGATGAGTTCCATGGATTAAGTATAGCCTAGCGGGAGAAGAAGGGTGTGAAGGACATGGCGAGGAGAGCAATCGTGGAGATTGCGGTGATGACGGTCCAGACTTTGCGCTGTCTCTTGGTCAATGACATAGTGATGCTCTAATTATTCGAATAATCGAAGTATTAAGTAATCTTTATTTTCCTGAAAGTACGTTTACCGAATTTAATTAATTTACCGGTAGTGGTAGATGTAGGATCGGTTACACAAACTCCATCTACCTCGACTCCACCCTGTTCGAGTGTGCGTTTGATATAGCTGTTGCTGACGCCAAGACTGGCTGATTTGAGTACTTCTAGGATGGGAGTGTCGGGTTTGATGAAGACCTCTGGAGCGTCGGACGGGGCTGCTTTGGGTTGGACGACGGTGTCATAGTATTTTTCGCCAGTTTGAGCGCCGGCTGCGCCGTGGAATTGGCGGGTTATGTCGTAGGCCAGACGTTTTTTATTTTCGATTGGCTTAGTTGGGTCGAGTGCCTTGATTTCTTCCATAGGGATGTCAGTCAAGAGTTTATAGTAGGTACTTATCATATTGTCGGACATGGCCATGATCTTTTGATACATCTCTTCAGGCTTGTCGGTGAGCCAGATGCAGTTACCCGCTGACTTGCTCATTTTTTTGCCGTCGGTGCCGTCGATCATCGGAGTAGTGAGGACAAACTTCTCCCGATTATTCATTTTCTTTTGGAGCTCGCGTCCGATTAACATGTTGAATTCTTGGTCGGTGCCACCGATCTCAAGGTCTACGTCCATCACAACAGAGTCGTATCCCTGGAGGAGTGGGTACATGGTTTCGTGATACCAGACGACGTCACCTTTCGCGATCCGGCGGGTAAAGCTGTCGCGTTTGAATAGCTGGGTAGCACTAATGTTACTGCCGATCTTGATGAGGTCTTTGAGAGTGAGTTTGGTGAGCCAATCGCCATTTTGTTTGATCGTAACGAGATCAAAATTAACGATCTTGCTTACCTGTTCTTTCCAGGTTTTGATGTTCTCGTCGATTTCTTCCTGGGTGATGAGTTTCCTGCCCGTATCGCGCTCGCTGGGGTCCCCGGCAAGAACAGTACCCGTGCCAAAGAGGAAAATGACCTCGTGACCGGCACGCGCGAAGTCCATGAGTTTCCTGAAACCAATGGTGTGACCGAGGTGGAGATCTTTAAAGGTGGGATCAAAGCCCTGGTAGAGACGGATTTTTTTGCTCGCGAGGAGTCGTTCTAACCCCTCTTTGGAAGGAAGAATCTTAGCGACGCGGCGAGTGAGTAAATCGTTAGTCATGAGATGATTATAGGAAGCCTAGAGATAATTGTCTAGTAAAGAAAGGAGGAAAGCATTATACTAATTTGTATGCAAGATTGGGCGCGAACGTGGCAGCAGAGAAAATATGGTGGGCGAAGAAAATTTCGTTTTGAGAGGCAAACTGTCCTTAAATATCTAGGAATCACCGCTTTATTCGGAACCCTGGCGGCAATTGTGCTCATGTTCGTCCTATTTGCATGGTTCGCCAGGAGTCTGCCCGATCCTAACAAGATTGTGCGCAGAGAGGGATTTTCGACAAAGATTCAAGACAGGGATGGTGGGACACTCTACGAACTTTATCAAGATTACAATCGTATCCCGAGTGCGCTCACCGATGTACCAAAGCAACTTCAAGAGGCAACCATAGCGATCGAAGATAAGGAATTTTATTCGCATCAAGGATTTAGTGTTACTGGGTATCTACGTGGATTTTTGCGATTGTTCACAACTGGACGGGCACAGGGTGGTTCGACACTCACCCAACAACTAGTAAAAAACGTACTTTTGTCGTCTGATCGGACGATCACTCGGAAGCTAAAAGAATTGGTTTTGTCGATGCAGATTGAGAAGAAATTTAGTAAAGACGAAATACTACAGATGTATTTGAATGAGGCTCCTTATGGGGGGACGGCGATAGGGATCGCGGCTGCTTCGGAGCGCTATTTTGGGGTCGAGCCTAAGGATCTGACGCTAACACAGTCGGCAATACTTGCTGGGATGCCACAAGCTCCTTCGCGTTATTCTCCGTATGGGAGTGATAAAAAGGCGTATGTGGGGAGAGCTGCTGATGTCCTGAGGCGAATGCGAGAGGACGGGAAGATTACGGGTGTACAAGAAAAGACGTCAGTTGAAGAGTTGCCGAATGTCGAGTTTAAGCCCCAAACAGCTTCACTAAAAGCACCCCACTTTGTGTTTTATGTTAAAGATCAGTTGGTCAATCTACTTGGGGAGGCGGTTGTCGAGGAGGGTGGATATACGGTGACAACTACCCTTGACTCTGAGCTGCAAGATTTTGCGCAAACGACAGTAAAGGAGGAAATAGATAGGCTAGAGAATGTACATGTGACTAACGGCGCAGCACTAGTCATGAACCCACAAAACGGAGAGGTCCTCGCCATGATTGGGTCAAAGGATTATTTTACACCAGACTATGACGGGCAAGTGAATGTGGTGATGTCGCTTCGTCAGCCAGGATCGGCGATCAAACCCGTGACTTATGCCACGGCTTTTACCAAAGGTTATGCTCCATCTTCGTTGATATTGGACGTGCCGACTAAGTTCCCAGGGGGCAAGGAAGGTGAATTTTATGAGCCGAAGAACTATGATGGTAAGTTCCATGGGCCGGTGCAACTGCGATTTGCCCTCGGGTCTTCATTGAATATCCCCGCCGTTAAGCTTCTGTCACTCGTGGGGCTAAAGGATATGCTGACGACCGCATATGACATGGGGTTTGATAGTTTAGCGCCGACGGCTGCGAATATGACGAGATTTGGTTTGTCTGTGACACTGGGAGGTGGCGAAGTAAGATTATATGATTTAGTGCATGCCTATTCAGCTTTTGCTAATGGGGGGGAGCGAGTTGAGCCAGTTTCAATACTGAAAGTGGTTAAAGACGGGAGAACTTTATATGAGGCTAAGCAAGCAAAGAAGCAGCGAGTATTGTCAGAAGAAGTGGCATTTTTGATTAACCACGTTTTATATGATAATAACGCGAGACTGATGACGTTTGGAGCAAATAGTTACTTGAATATGAGTGGAAGGCCGATTGCAGTAAAGACAGGGACAACAAATGATAAAAGAGATAACTGGACGGTCGGGTGGAGTACCAAGGCGGTTGTCGGGGTTTGGGTAGGCAATAATGACAACTCACCCATGAAAGAGGTGGCTTCTGGTGTGACGGGGGCCTCCCCTATTTGGCGAAAAATCATCCAGAAAACTTGGGAAAAGTACAAAGGTGACGATTTTGTTGCCCCTGCTGGAGTTGAAGCTAGACAAGTGGATAACCTTTCTGGGTATCCCGAGCATGATGGGTATCCGGCGCGCGCGGACTATTTTGTGCGTGGGACAGCGCCAACGGAGCCAGATCCAATCCATACCAAGGTGAAGTTGTGTCGGGCTGATCACAGTAAATTAGCTAACGAAATAGATGTGGCGCGGGGGGAGTATGACGAGCAAGAATACTACGTCCTGAAGCAGGAGAGTATGTCTTGGGTCGATGATATCCAGGTATGGATTGATGGTCAGGATGATCCTAAATTTAAAGTGCCAACCGAGTATTGTTCTACCAATACCGATACTGTAATTGGATTTGAAAAGCCGGGGGGCAACACGAGAGTTGACAGTAATAATGTTGAGGTGAGACTACGTGTGACAACGGGGAAGGAAATCGAGTGGGTGAAGTTGTACGTGAACAATGAAGTGCGAGAATCATTTACAACTAAAGATGTAAATACAACAATAACTTTAGGAAATGGAACATACGAGTTACTCGGGAAAGTACGGACGAAAGATGGGCAGGAAATAGACACGCGTATTAAGATCGGCGTAAATATGGATTGGAATTTTGCACCCTCCCCTACTGCTTCGGCTTCCGCATCACCTCACTAAGATTTAGAATCAATCCCAAGCTCTGATTTTAGAGTAGTTAAAATTAGTTTTTGCTCGCTCTCAATATTGGAGGTTTCTGGCCAGGTGAGAGTCAAAAGATAATTATTTATTTGCTTAATCTTTGTAATATCTTTCACTTTAATATACTGAAGTGACAATTTGAGTTTACTAAGAGCCTCTAAAATATCGGCGTACACGAGATTAGCTGGTACAAGGAGGGAGACGTCTCTGGTTTGAGGGTGAGTAAATTCAGAGACAATACCTGAGTAGTTAGTAGCTAGAGGCATGAGGATGTTGGTGACGAGAGTATAGCTGGAAGTCGTGATAGTGCCAATGACTTGTTTTTCTACCAGTATTTCATGCTTTTGGTTGATGTGGTACTTGGTGATGCCAAGCGCAGAGAGGAGAGTGGCTAAGGAATTTGAATTACCTATGACTGTGAGTAGACGGCCTTCGAGATACTGGTCTTTCGATTTACGAAAGACTTTGCCGATTTCAAAAACGGTAATACCAGATTGTTTGTGTTTCTTGTAAGTTGAGAGAACATGACTAAGTCCTGGTACGAGACTAGTGCGGAGAGCGTTTTGGTCAGTTGAAAGCGCGTTGGCTAGTACCACTTCGTTACTTTGGCCATTTGAAGTGACAAGAGAGTTAGTAATATGTTCGTGAGCTCCCTGGACAATGAGTAAGTCGCGAAGGCGATCTTCAAAGAGATAGATTGGAGGTGTAATGTCGGATGGTATGGAAGTAATTAGGGCGCGAGTTGGGATGTTGACATAATTGTGGATACGAAGGATATCGGAGATCAAATCATCTTCTACTTCGATGTCGGTACGGAAGTAGGGAACTTCGAGAGTGAGCTTGCTATCACCTTCCTCGACCACTACGTAGCCGAGAGACTTGAGGATCTTCTTAGCTCCTGCGAGATCTAAATCCATACCGGAAAGTAAGTGAAGACGCGAGAGGCGGAGGGAAATGGTTTGAGGGATAACGGGATGGGGATAGTAATCGTCATTTTCGAAGTAATTACCACCTGCGAGCTCGAGGATAAGGTCGGTGGCGCGGGAGAGCGCGGGGTCAATGAGTCGCGGATCCAAGAATTTGTCGTTGCGGCTGACGGATTCATTGATAATTTTGAGACGACGGGAGGTTTTGCGGACAACTTTTGAATCGTAATTGCCGGCGTCGAGAATAATGTCGGTGGTAGTTTCGGTCACGCAGGTATTTTTCCCACCCACGATCCCACCGATGACTGTAACCTTTCCTCCGGAGGTGAGGACAAAAACGTCCGGATCAAGTTTTACCTCCGTTCCGAGAAGAGTGGTAAGTTTTTCTCCATTTTTGGCAGGACGGATAGTTATGTCTTTCCCTGGTAGTTTGGCAATATCTTGGGCGTGCATGGTTTGGCCGTATTCGACCATCACATAGTTGGTGACGTCAACAATATTATTGATGGATTCCATGCCGTAGGCAGTGAGGCGGTCGGTGAGCCACTGGGGGGAGGGACCAACTTTGACTCCCTGAATGACGCGGGTTTTGAAGCGACGGACCGAGGGAGTGTCTACGTTTATTTGTATTTTGTATTTTGTATCAAGTATTTTGCCAGATTTGGTATATAGTTTGGGGAGTTTGAGGGGGATGCCTTCGAAGGCGGCGAGGTCGCGAGCACAACCGAGGATACTGAGCCAGTCGGAGCGGTCCATGCGGTGTTCGAGGTCGAGCACATTTGACTTGTCGAGGGGTTTGTCCAGCATGAGGCCGAGCTGGGTGAAACTCGCGGCGAGTTCACTGACTGATTTCGGGGTCTCAATATAGTCTTTTAGCCAGATGAGAGGTATTTTCATAGATAGACTATCTCACCTCCATAGAGTTTACGGATATCGGTGATGCCGTATTTGGACATGACCAAGCGGTCTAGACCCATCCCAAAGGCAAATCCAGAATAAACTTCGGGGTCAATACCACAGGCCTTGAGGGTATTGTAGTGGATCATGCCGCTCCCCAAGACTTCGATAAAACCGCGATATTTGCAGACCTGGCAGCCTGAGCCGTGACAGAATTGGCACTCCATATCCACGCCCATACCAGGACTGACCTCTGGATAGTACTTATAGCGGAAACGAAGTTTTACATCTTTGCCAAATAAGAATTGGTGGAATTTTGTTAGAGTATCTTTTAGATGGCCCATATTGATACCCTTGTCTACGACAAATCCTTGGTACTGGTAGAAGAAGCTGGTGTTGGTCGTACTATTTGATTCGTTGCGGTAGCATTTGCCAGGGACGACCACACGGAGGGGTGGCTTGTGAGTACTTAGCATGCGAGTTTCGACTGATGATGTATGAGTGCGAAGAAGAAGGTTGGGCTCATCAATGAAGAGCGAATCTTGGAGGTCGGTCGCGGGGTGCCCTTCTGGCAAGTTGAGGCGGCGGAAGTTGTACTCTACGTCTTCTATCTCGGGCCCTTCTCCGATCGAGAATCCATGGTAACGGAAAAAATCATTCATTTCGCGAATGATTACAGTTGTGGGGTGGAGGCGGCCGATGGGTTTGACTTGGCCAGGGATGGTTAGATCTTTAGATTCTAGGTTCCAGGCTCCAGATTTTAGTAATATAGATTTATCTTTGATTGCTTGTTCTTGGGTTTTTTTAAGCTCATTCAGAATGGGGCCGTACTGACGCTTATCATCTGCTGATAATTTTGATAGTTCATGGAGAAGGATGGTAGTATTCCCCTTTTTGCCGAGATATTTGAGGTAAACGGAGTCAAGTTCAGGATGGGTCTTAATCTGATTAAGTTCGGATACAAACTGGGTTTTTAAGTTTTTAATAGCGGAATTTATGTCAGTAGGCGCAGTTCGATGGTTCGAACCATCGAACTCTCGCTCTTTCACTGGCGCTGTGACGATGTAGTGGACTAGAGTTGAGTTGTCTGTGTGTTCGATCGAAGTAATAACTACTGGCCATATTTCGTCGCAGGTTTTGAGTTGAGTGCCGCCATCGGGCATGTGATAGTTACTGCCAATACTGAGAATGCGAAGTTTTTTACTAGTGGGGAGTTTGGCTGGAAGCCAGTTGGACAGTTTCTTTAACTCTTCTAAAGTGACAAACTGGGTTTTGATATCTGGTTTGGAAGAAAGCAATTGAGAAAGCTCGCTATTTAGTTTAACGAGATCTAGATCATGAATTTCTTCGTATTCAATAAAGAGTTTTTTCCCGATGCCATGCATGCCACGGATTGGGACGAGCTTTGGATAAACTTGACGTGTAACCATATCAACGAGATGTCCAGCAGTATGAAGCTGCATGTTTTTGAGACGGAGTGACCATTCTATCTCTAGATTGACTTCATCTCCGACTGCAAAGTTACCTTTGATAGTGCCAACATGTTTGATCTCTCCACCGTTGTATTCGACAGATTTGACGTTGAGTTTGCCATTATCCGATTTGATCATTCCCTTGTCGGATGGTTGACCGCCGCCTTGAGGGTAGAAGATGGTCTGGTCGAGGATGATGTAGTGTTCCCCCACTTCTGTCACCTTGGTGGTTGCAGTAACTTGGTATGAATCAATTAAATATAATGCTTCAGTCATATGATCTTTCTATTTTACAATAAAAAACCCGCTTATTATGCGGGTTGTCGTATTGCTATGTAATTTAGTTAATTACGCTGCAAACGCCCCGCTGATACCCGGGCTAAATGAGGCAGATCCTGCAAGTTGATCTAGTTTTTTGCCTTGCCTCTCTTGTTCGTCTTTAACTTCTGACATCTCGGATTTGAGTACGGCCACATCGGATTTGAGCTCCGTAACATCAATGGCAATTTTACTAACGATTCCACTTAGACTGGTGAGATCAGTTGAGTTTTGATTTACGGTTTTGGTTAAACCGCTTATGGCATTGAGAATGTCTTGGTTGGTGGGGTTTTGAGTTGTCATAATTTTCAATATACCCCTTAGATACGCCAAAAGCAACCTTCCTTTCAGCGATCCCGTATTAGTGGGAACGTGCGGATGGTTGCTTCTCGCAAGTTGGGACTATACACTATGAGATGAAACAATGTCAATACCTAAACGGTATTAGTTAAGTACTTGTTTGGTGATGGTAGCGAAGGTTTGTGGGTCGGTGACAGCCAAGTCAGCCAAGATTTTGCGGTCCAGCACGACGTTCTTTTTGGTCATGGCGTTAATAAAGCGGCCATAAGTATAGGCTGGATCCATGGCGCGGAGCGCGGCATTGATGCGGATGATCCAGAGGGTGCGGAAGTTGCTTTTGCGATCTTTCCTGCCTTGGAATGAGTAATCGAGCGCGTGAAGATAGGCTTCGTGAGCGACTTTCCAGAGCCGGTGCTTGGACATGCGGAAACCTTTGGTGCGACTTAGGACCGCTTTGTGGCGGGCGCGTTTGGCTGGACCATTGGCTACTCTAGTCATAGATTAAATTCCGAGTATTTTTTTAATGCGACGGGCGGTGCCGGCAGTCAAGAATTTGACGGCTTTCATCCGACGAATTTGGGCTTTGCCTTTGTGCGAGCGGCGATGACGCATATTTTGGGTGCGGCGCATGACTTTGCCGGTTCCAGTCACCTTGACTCTGCGAGTGAGAGATCTAATGCTCCGGCGTTTGGTAGTTTTCATATTATTATTGGGTTCGCTTTTTGGTCGGGTTAAGGATAAGGAACAACTGTTTGCCCTGGAGTTTGGGAACTCCATCGGCTGAGGCAACTCCCTCAAGTGCAGACATGATTTTTTTGATTAAATCGTGCCCAAACTCGACCTTGGTAATTTGACGACCGGTGAATTTTACCACAATCTTGACTCGGTCGCCATTACCTAGGATGGTACGGATTCTCCCAATACGCGAGTCCATGTCTCCTTGGGCGATAAAGGGAGAGAAGCGAATTTCTTTAATCTCTACTTTGCCACTAGCGGCTTTGCCATCACGCTCTTTTTTGGCTTCCATGTATTTGAACTTTTTGAAGTCGATGATCTTGCCAACGGGAGGTTTGGCCATGGGAGCAATCTCTACTAGGTCTAAACCACGCTCGCCCGCTAGACGTAGAGCTTCTGATTTACTCATGACACCGACTTGTTTGCCGGTTTCGTCGACCACTCGCATTTCGGTGGCTTTGATAAACTGATTGATCGCGTAAAATTTCATGAGGTTATTATAGCTTACTCTCGACTTCTTGTTTTAACTTGGCGATAGTTTCGTCTAGAGTGAAGGTTATTTGTTCCCCTCCCCTGTTTTTGAGCGTGATGGTTTGGTTCTCGACTTCTTGCTTTCCGAGGATGGCCAGATAGGGAACTTTCATCTCGCGAGTTCGAACAATCTTTTTCCCGAGAGTGCTACTACTTTCGTCTAGTTCGACCCTCAGGCCGGCTTTTTGGAGTGAAGATTGCACACTCCGCGCGTAGTCTAGCTCGTGCTCAGAGATGGGGAGGATAGTAATCTGGGTTGGTGAAAGCCACATGGGGAAGGCGCCGGCATAGTGTTCAATCAGAATCATGAGCAAACGCTCGGTTGATCCTGCAATGGCACGATGAAGGGTGACGGGGCGGACTTTGGATCCATCCTGGCTGGTATAGGTTAGATCAAATCGCTCGGGTTGGACATAATCGATTTGAACTGTTGATAGCTGCCACTCGCGTCCGAGGGCGTCAGTTGCCATCAAATCCATTTTAGGAGCGTAAAAGGCAGCTTCTCCGGGACCGTCGTAGTACTCGATGTGGTTGCGCTCCATGATCTTGACTGCCCAGGCTTCGACTCGATCCCAAACTTTAGGATCGCCAAGGTATTTTTCTGGGTGGGCGGGATCGCGGGTGGAGAGACGATAGCGATACTTAAAACCAAACGTTTGCATGATTTGTTTGGTCATCGTTAGCATCATGTCTACTTCAAAATCGACTTGATCTTCTCGGCAGTATACGTGACAGTCATCTTGACTAAAGCTACGGACGCGCGCGAGACCGCTTAGCTCACCAGGCTTTTCGTCGCGGTAGAGCATGGCAAAGTCGGTCAAGCGGAGTGGGAGATCACGGTAGGAGCGAGGGCGACTAGCATAGATTTCGGCGTGCTGGGGACAGTTCATGGGCTTGAGAAAAAACTCTTCGTCTGAGTAATGGGAATGGACCAGGAACATATCGTCTTTGTATTTTTCATAGTGGCCGCTCTTTTTTAAAAGTTCGGCTTTACTGATTTGAGGAGTCCAAACTTGGGTGTACTCTTGCTTGCTTTGAACTGATTCAACATAGTCGTTGATGAGTCTTCGAATTATTGCGCCGCGAGGAGTGTAGAGGGGCATTCCTGAACCCACTAGTTCGGAGAAAGTGAAGAGGTCGAGTTCCTTACCGAGCCGACGGTGGTCGCGTTTTTTGGCTTCCTCTTGAACCCAGAGATATTTGTCGAGTTCCTCTATTGATTCGTAAGCGGTGCCGTAGATACGGGTGAGCATTTTGTTTTTTTCATCGCCGTGCCAGTAGGCGCCAGCCACGGAGAGGAGTTTAAAAGCTTTTATCTCGCCGGTCGAGTTCACGTGGGGACCTTTGCACAGGTCGACCATACTACCCTTTTCGCCAGGTTTGCCGGTCCAGTAGACCGTGATCCCCTGCCCTTTTTCTGCGGCTTGGTCGATCCATTCGAGTTTGTAGGGATTGTCGGCAAAAAGTTCGCGGGCTTCTTTCTCGTCAATTTCATAGCGGGTAATGGGGAGATTCTTTTTAATGATCTCGGCCATGCGCTTTTCGATTTTGCCGAAGTCAGAAACGGTAATCACGACGGGTTCTTTACCCTTGACACTTCCGTCGAAGTCAAAATAGTAGCCATCGTCTGTTGCTGGTCCCATGGCGAGCTGAATCGAGGGATAAAGCTCTTTCATCGCTTGGTGTAGCACGTGTTCGGCGCTATGACGGAGCGCGTGAATATCTTGTTTTTGTTCGTTTGATTGGTGCATATTTTTCCTTTGTTTAGTATATCAGGTAATTTTGACATTAAAAATCCCGCTTTTGCGGGAATCGAGATCTGCCACAACCACTCGACTCCCTTATGGGCAAGTGGTTGTGGTGGTTTGTAAAACAATTTGTTTCATACGGGATCATTATGACATATTTGTCAATGAGTGGTTAGTATAGGGGTAGAACCTATAGATATTCATGTGTATTCATTCATGTAATAGTGATCCCATGAAAGCATTTCTCTCCTGGTCGAAGGGGTAAACTATACCCCCTGCCAGATATATTGGTACACAAGTACCAAGAAAGGAGAGAATATGCAGACATATATCGGTGTCGATCTGCACAGGCAATTTTTCG
>JBDRPO010000019.1:0-27440 GCA_043827085.1 bacterium
GCGCCATTCTCTGAGACATAGACCTTGCCGTTTAAGCCCTGGGTAGCAGAGGGATCATTGGCCGTATCAACCCCAATCATATATCCATCAGCATGCTGGCTAAACCTCATCCAGAGTTTCTGGGTATCAGCATCAATGATACTCACCCCACTGGCTGTGGCAATAACATAGGATCTTTCAGGAAACTGTTGTTTAGAGCCACGGGTAGCTCCTGAGCCTTCAATAAACCAGGAAGCAATCTTAAAGACATCACCCACGTTGTACGAGGTAGAGGTAAAGGTAACCGAAACTCCGGTATCACCTAAGGCTTGAGCCGTACCGGGAGTCATGGTAACTGCAGTAGCGGCGTCCCCGGCATAGTTCGTCCAGTCAAAGGTAGTGGGAGACTTGACCGTGAGATAGATGGAGCGGGGAGCACTATCGGTACCGGTGACTTTAAGGAGAGAGCCGTTGTAAGTAGTAGATAAGTTGGGGTTCTTGGCAGTAATCACTTCACTCTGGGACAGTTCGGCCGAAGTGGTAGCCACACTTAGAGTCACTCCGTTATACCAGTTAGGATCTATCCCCAGTTCAACCTGGACCTGGGGAGCACTATCTTTGGTACGGTCATAGTAGTAGGTATCGTTGACGGTGTTAGATCCTAAATAGGTATTGCCGGCGTTATCGGTGGTGCTGGTTGCCATGGTTTGACCACCGAGGAGGCCAACACGGGAAGTATCGGCGGACATCTGGACCGGGCCGGAAACAGTGGTGTTGGCCGAATCGGTTTTGGTGGTATCGGTGAAAGTATCAAAGGTCAGCCCGCGATTGAGGAGATTGGCGTCGGTATCTGAGCCGGCCCCGACAGCAGCGTATTTATCGGCATAAAGCCAGTATTCGTTGTGTTTACTGCCTTTATCAATACTGGCGGCGGCGGTGACTTGGGGTTGAACTTTGAAGATCATCTTGACGTAACCGGAGCCTGCACCAGCGACATTGCTAACCATGCCAATCAGGCCATCAAATTGTTTGGCTGAGGCAACTCCGGAACCGGCAGTATCGCCAGTAAAGACATAGTCGCCTTTGGCGGCTGTCGCGGCGTTGGTTAGTTTGACTTCGATTTCCCCCCCAACTGCGACCATACAAATGTCATTGGTATCACAGGCCCCGTTGCCATTGGCATCGTTGGTCACGCCGAGTCCTACTCCTGTGACTATTCCGTAACTGGTTTTGGCATAGGGGGTGGTAGTGGTCGTGAAGCTACTGTCGGTCGTGGTATCGAGGACTACTAGAGAGCGGGCAGCGACGGTGCCGCCGGATTTGTTGGTCATGAGCATGCCTTGACCATTGCCGGAGAGGATGGTGCCTGAGGTGTAGAGATTGCCGTTGGCGTCAATGTAAAACTTTTCCGTTCCTTGGTTTTGAAGGGAGAGGAGCTTGGATCCTGGAGTGGAAAGTGCATTGATAGTATTTAAGGTGTAGGCGATGGCGGTTGCTCCATCGGCAACTCCGGAGGTGAGAACGCCGGTGTTGGACCAGAGACTGCCGTTGTCGTAGATGCGGATTTCATCACTAGTGTTGCTGTCGGTGTCAAAGTGGAAGTAGGCGGTGTTGTTGTCGCCGAGCGTGGCGGAGCCAATCTTGGTGAAACCGGTAGCGCCGTCGCCGATGGTTACGCCAGGATTACCAGTATCGGCGGCGATAAAATCTAGGAATTTGGCGTTGCCTGCGTTGTCAACAAAGTAGGTAGACCCATTTGCAAAATTGACCACACCATTGAAGTTGGTGGTCGTGGTGGCGTAGCCGCCGATATTGATGGTATCGGCTGAGGTGCCGCCGGTACCAATATTGATGGTGTCGGCGCCGGTGCCCCCCGCGATCGTGACGGTTTTGGCATTGTTGTTGTTGCCGATTTCGACGGAACCGTCGCCGGAAAAGAGGAGGTCGATGCGGCTACTGTCGGAGTTGTTCTTTATGTTAAAACTGGAGGCGTCGACGTTGATAGTATAGTCATCTTCGTCGGTGCTAGAGTCGCCAAAGTAGATGCGGGGGGTGGTTTGAGTGAAAGTGAGGTCGCCGGTGGCGGCGAGCGTGGTAAAGGCACCACTATTGGCGGTATCGGATCCGATGGCTCCGGGTATAGCCCAGGTGCCGCCGAGAAGAGTGGTGGCGGCAATGGTGCCGGAGCCGGTGTAGGCAAGCGAAGCGCCGGTACCCACGACCATGGCAGCAGAGGTGTTGGTGCCGGAGCCGATGCCGGAGAATAAGACAGAGGAAGCGGCCAAAGTATCGGTCCAGCTCAAGGTTCCCGTGTCGCTGGAGGTAAGAAAGTAGCCGGTGGCACTGACGGGAAAAGCGCTGGGCATGGTATAGAGGTAGTTGGCGGCAAGGGTAGCGGGTGCTTGGAAGCCAGTGTAGTTGGTACCACCTCCCGAGCTTTCGAGGAGGCGAAGATCGGCTTGATCGGCGAGGGAGACATTGCCGGATGTGTCAACGTCGAAATTGGGGAAGTTGATGATGGAGCCGGTGCCACCGATTAGGTCGCCGGTGAGAGTAACGTCACCACTAGAGGCGTTGACGGCAAATTTAGCGCTGGCGGTAGCAATATTGCCGACTAATAAATCGAGGGTGTCGTTTAGGGGGGAGAGGGCACCAGAATCGATGCGCCAGTTGCTGCCACCACTACCACTACCGCTACCGATGCCAGCCCAGTCTCCGGTAGAGTTTTTGTATTCCATGGTACCGGCGTTGTCGCGGAAACCGTAGCCTCCCTCGCCATATGTACTGCCCCAATTTAGATATGCGGAGGAGGCGAAGCCGATGTTACCGCTATTTAAGAGAATGTTGCCGGTTGAGGCCCCACCTAAGGTAAGAGTTTGCATGGCGGTCGTGGCGAGATTACCGGTAGCGGTGAGATAAGCCGCACCAGCAACACCGGCCGAGACGGAAGCAGTTGGGGTACCAGTGTCTATATTTAACACGGCAAATTTAGCGGAACTGGTGGCCTGGCCACCTACGAGAAGGTCGAGAGTACTGTTTTTGGGGTAGAGAGAACCCAAACCAACCGACCAGTCGTCGTTGAGACTGGAGACATAACCGATAGCAGCGTCGAGATCGTTGAGGACGGCTTGGATGGTAGTGCTATCACTATTATCAAATTCGTCGAAGGTACCGATCAAGGAGGCGCCTGAGGTAATATTGTCGGTGCCGATGTCGTTTAAGCCGATCGTGCCGATCGTGAGATCTCCCCCAGCATTGATGGTCAAATTCACGACATCACTTATGGTCCCGGCGGTGATGTCGATACCATTGATCGTTTCATCAGTGAGGGTGGTGATGATACCGGTCGCAGAAATTTGGAAAGCGTCGGCGGTGCCAGCAAATAAAGTACCGGCGACATCAAGGTTGCCGGCTGCCGTCAAGTTGGCGGCGATGCCAGTGAGGGCGATGACACCACCGGGCGCTAGGATGATGTTGCCAGTATCGCTACTACCGAGAGTGAGGGATTGTTTGGCGGTTGTGGCAAGCGAACCGGCGGCGGAGAGATATACCGCGCCGGCGGTGCCGGCTGAGACAGAGGCTACGGGGGTGCCGGAGTTGACGTTTAGGACAGCAAATTTGGCACTGCTGCTGGCCTGGCCACCGATGAGGAGGTCAAAAGTGGAGTTATTGGGGTAGATTGAACCCAGACTGGTTGACCAATCGTCGGTAGTGAGGGCGGTCGTGAGGTTGGCGTCGAGATCATTGAGGACGGCTTGGACGGTAGTGCTATCACTGTTATCAAATTCGTCGAAGGTACCAATCAAGGAGGCGCCACTGGGATTGCCGGTAGAGGAGAGGGCGGTAGAGCCAATGGTGAGACCGACAGCGGTTGTGATGTTACCGTTTGCGGCGACGGAAAAGACGCTCGTGGGCGAAGAGCCCGAGAGGAAATCAAGGAGTTTAAAGCCGGAGTTGTCGTTGCCGACAGTACCGGTAATGAGGGAGCCGGTCGTCAGCTGAGCATTGCTAATATTGAGAAAATTTGTACTCGTGGTGTTGCCATACATATTGATTTGGCCGGTGCCGTCAGGGGCGAGGCTGATGCTACCATTTGTGCCGGTTGTAGTGATGAAAGAAAGTGAAGGAGCTGAGATTTGAAAAGTACCTGAGACGCCGGTTAGACGAGGGGATTGTTCGCCGACGATGATTTCGCCAAACTCATTCATGGGGACGACGGTGTTGCGGATCGCGGAGACGGTACTGCTGATAGGGAAGCCTTGGATGGTTTCGGAGTTGAGGGCATAGGCGACGGAGGCGATTGGCTGGCGGGGACTCAAAGTTTCTGTGTCAACCTTTACTTCGAGCCAAACGCCAGTGTTTTCGGTAAAAACCGTGGGATCGATGCTTGTGCCACAGCTGGCGCCGATTTGAGTGGAGAAGACACCGTCGTCGTCGGGATCGATAGAGCAGACGTCAGTGCTATATAGGCAGTTTTCGTCGCCACCTCCGTCACAACTTACCTCGGTATCGTCGGTTAAATGGTTCCAGAGCTTGAAGGTAATATCAGTTGGACCAGTAATAGGAGTACCATTTTCATCTTCTAGGCGGCCTTGGAAGGAGAGGACGCGGCCGGGCGTGACAGGAGTGGAAGGATAAGCAGCGGTCAGACGAACATCGCGAGAGAACTGGCGATAGCCGAAGATGGCGAGGGTAGAAGTGAAAAGGAGAAGAATGGCCATAAAAGCAACAGTGCGGTAATTGAGTTTTTTCACAAAAAATCTAGTCATATCTGGAATTGCAGAGGTTCCGATCTCTCCTACAGCTTCGGCAAGCTCAGTGTGCGGAGCACTGAAAGACCGGAACTTGGACAAGACAGAATTTTGCTGAATTGCTTGATTATCGGATGCATGTGTTTGAGAGTAGATGTTGGCGTACCAAACTTGAAAGCGGTCCAATGACTTCAGTTTTCGCTCTATGGTGGAAGGGAGGACCGTGGCTGAATCGGACAGATGATTCAAGTACAATTCGATGTTTTTTCCTTTTAGCACTTCTTCGATTCTATTGCTAGCTACGTGGGTGTTTATCCAGTCGAAGTAGCGGGTGATATCAGATTTATAGGATTTAATGGTTAGCGGAGAGAGGTGCTCGGCATTGAGGTAGTTTGTAAAGTGTTTGATATATTGTTCAGTTCTCAGTTCACAGTTCGCAGCTTGAAGATTGGAAGTAGAAGAGAGGTTGGACATAGGGTTAGGGAGCGAGTAGGTGAGGGAGAGAAAATCGCCGAATTGGCGAAGTGAGGCAACAGTGCGTTTTAGCATGGAAGGGGCTGTAGCATGGGAGCGAAGGTGAGATAGATAGCCAGAGTATGACTTGGCAGAAGAAAGCTCTCTCAGGGTTGGTTCAGATCCAAGCCAATTCAAGAAATGGCGGGTATCGGAGAGGTAAAGCTTACGAGAAACAGTGCTTAACTTGAGATTGAGGAGAAATTGTTTGAAGGCAAGAAGTAGATTGGGCATATCTGGTAGTTATACTTAGTTATACTGACTTATATCACTATAATAATAAATACAACCACATGTCAATAGACTGGAGCGAGCAATATTTCACGCAAATTTATGCGGGAATATTTTCATGTGTTAGCATGCAGGGGTGATGATGTCATTGAGTGCCAGGAACCAATATTCTTAGCAAATTTGACTCATGGAATATGTGACAAGTGATACTTCCGATCGTACGTCTCAAACGCAAAAGCGGTCTATCTGCGCCTGTTGGCGCAGCGACCTAGAACTCGGCCTGCACGGCCTGCGTAGATTTTGCAACTTGATCCGTGCAATCGTAGGTATTTGTGAGATGCTACGAGGTGATCTAAAGGATCATGGTGTAGAGGCGACGAGAGGTGGAGAGGGAGAGGACGGTCGTAGTGCAGATATCCAGATAGACAGTACAAATAGTCAAGGTTGAGTAGCGACCAAGATGGGGGATGTAGAGACGACCACGCTCACTGGATTGTAGATTGTAGATTGTGGCGCGCAGTTTAGGGATAGAATGATAAACTTTGGTGTTTGTTAGTGGTTGACCATTATTATAATCGAGGAAAATTATATTGTATTTCTTTCTCCAGAGGAATATTGTCAGTAGTAATATGGACACTGCTAGCAATATATATATGATGTTTGGTAGATTGTCGGAGATTGGTTGGAGTTGTGCGATGGTAGCGGGGAGAGAAGGTAGGGAGTAGGGGGTATAGGGGATGATGATGGGTGGTAAGCCTGGGATAGTGATTGTGGCGACGGCTTGGGTAATAGTTAGAGTAAACTCGGGGAGAGCGGTAGTGTTACCACCAGCGTCGATGGCAGTTACAATAACTGAGTACGAGCTGGGGCTCAAGTGTTGGTAGAGGTAGGCGAGACCAGAGGGATTAGTATTAGACGTTAGATGATAGACGTTAGATTCCAGTGAGGATAGAGAAATTTGAATGGTAACAAAGGGGTCGGAGAGGAGGGTAAAGTAGATATCTTTGGGTCCCATGATCTCAAAGCTGGTTCCTTGAACGAGAGTGGGTTCGTGATAGATGTCGAGATCAACGAGGGTGAGTGGAGGAGTAGTAGTATCGATCGTGAGAGTCCAGGTGGCGGAGCGAGCAGTGTTGCCAGAGAGGTCACTTGCGGTCACGTACCATTCGTAGACACCATCGGGAAGGTCGGTAGTGGGCAAGAGGCGAATGTCACTGGTTTCGATGCGGGCGGTGTAGCCAGCTCCACTGCTGTTGCCAGTATCGGTGATGCCGAGGTAGGTAGCGACTCCGTTCAGGTATAACGTGTAGATAACTACGTTGCTATCGATGTCGGTACTCTGGTGCCAAACGAATTCGGGATGATTGTCACCAGTCACGGTTCCATCCTCTGGGCGGATGAGGATGGGACTCACGGGGGCGGTCAGGTTACTACTCACGGGAGGAGTTGTTGGGATAGTGGCAGTTGCGCTTACGGTCGCGGACTGGAGGTTGGTACTCGCCAAGGCGAGCTGTGGGCGAGTAAGCACCAAATTCCAAGCACCAAATTCCAAATAAAGAATCGCAAAAAGAAATAAATGTTTAAATCTAATACGAAAACCCGTTTGAATTTTTGTATTTAAGATTTGTTTTGAACTTGTGATTTTGGATTTTGGATTTACCCTGATGACTAACATTATTTAAGTATATCAGTGTTGGTGATTTTCGAGTTCAATGATTTTTCGTTTGAGCTCGTCGATTTCATCGTCGCGGTGATCGCCCAAGTGTTTGAGATGCCGGCGGATGAGAATCGAGCAAACCAGGAGAACTAAGAAGACGATAATAACGGTGGCGATCAGACGGTATGGCACGATCCAGAAATAAAGGACGCGAGTCGTGACTAGTCCTGGCCCATAGGACACGGTGAGAGCGGCGGTGTAGCGGCCGAACCCCCAAACGTTGTCCCAGGTACCATGAAGAGTGCGAGAGGTGAAGGGGAAAATATTGACTTCATCCATGGGGATGTCAGCGAGTTTGCGCCCTACCAGGTCGTGGATGGTAATGGTGGCGCGAGGCCTGATGTGAGTGTCTGATTGATTTTCGATGTCGGCGCTGAAGTCGATGGGACCGAACTCTGAGACTACGGTCTTGACCGAGAAATTTTTGATGAGTGCGTCGTATTCGAGGTCACCGGCAATCGTGATGCCGAAAAGAGAACCGATCTCAGTCGCCGTGTAGGAGACAGTCTCTTTGAGACCTTTCGCGGGAACTGGTTTGAAGAAGACGCCGGCGTAGTGGCCGCCGGGGAGTGCGTCAACTGGAATGTTGATGAGGACGACGAGTTGAGTGGTTTCTTTGGGGCCGAGAATGAAGGCTGATCTTTCGAGGGTAAACCAAGGTGAGGCGAGATAGCGACCGGAAGCCGACTCGGTAACTTTGATGGGGGTTCCCTGGTTGTCTTCCACTATGAAGTTGGCGGTTTCGGCTTGGAGACTCAGTTCTTGACTCTCGCTGTTGTTGGTAATTTTGATGGTTTTTTGGAGAATATCACCTGGTTTGCCTTCGAGATCGATGCGAGGAGGAGAGACAACCAGTGACACTTGTTGTGCAGCAACAGGTGTCACAGACGTTAGATACCAGAAGATAGATGTTAGGAGGAAACCAACTTTGAAAATGTACTGGAATCTGGAATCTGGAGTCTGGAGTCTAATCATTAGAACGTTCCTGTGGCGGTATAGGTAATTTGGTTTTCGTAGTCACCGGAGGCTTGGGTGGCGCCAACTCCAAGGCGGTAGCAAACATAGATGTCTTCGGCGTTGGCAACGGTATCGCTATAGAAGAGAGTGGTGGGGGTGTCGGTACCCAAGACGGCAAAGGGGCGGGCGCTAAAGCCGGTGGTAGGAGTAGTATCGTCCCATTCAAAGTTAATGTAGGCGGCATCAACGTTGTCGAGACTGTAACCAAAACCATTGTCGGTACTGGTGACCCATTCGGTATCGGAAGAGATGGTACAGTCTTCACCGTCACAATCGGTGTCGGGGATGGTTGTGACGCCGAGTCCATCCTTGCTGAGCTGGTCGTTTTCGGCGGCGGTGACAACGTAGCCGCTGGCGGCGTTGGTGCTAACAGTTAGTTTGTGAGAGGCGTCCTTGAAAGTGTTGAGCACCATGGTGCCAAAAGGTACGGCGAGCGGGGCATTGGTGCCAGTCGTGGTGTCAATGTCGGGAGTAGCCCCGCACGTAGTGGTGCCGGTGTCAACCCCGGTAATACTAAAGCCAATAGTTGGGTCCACGGTGGCAGTGACACGGACACTTTCGATGAGGGCAATCTGAGCTGTGCTTTGATCGACGACCAGATCATTATTGTCGTAGTTTTTGATGATTACGGGATAGGTTTCGGCGGTGGCTTCGGTGGTGTTGCCTGGTGCTGGTGCGATTGGGGTGTCAGATCCGTCGGTGTTGCCGATCGTGATTGTGATGGCTTGACCGATGCTACCGGGACCAGAATAGTGGACTTCAAAACAATGATAGTTCGCGGGGCTGGTACAGCCGGTACCGCCCGAGGCGGTTGCGACACCGGTTACGAAGTCGTAGACGCCAGCGTCGGAAGCTACCACGTCAACGCTAGTGTTGAAGTCAAACCCTTCATCGTCGGGGTTGCCATCGTTGGGGGTGGTGGCGTCTGCCGGGAGGAGGATGCGGAAGTATCCGCCGGAGACGGCAGTTTTGGTGGAGAAGGTGATTGAGTGCTGAGGTGACATTTTAAGATAAATGGGATCATCATCGTCGGTGTCTCCGGCGAGGAGGACGGGAGAGACGTCAAATTCGTCGGCATCGACGATATCGACAATTTCGTAGGTGCCAGTGCCAATAATAAGTGAGTCTTTGGTGCGGAGATTGGCAGTGCTGGTGGTGTATGAGGGGGCGGACTCGGAGGTTTTTAATTTGACGCGGCTAGAGTCGACGGCAGTACCGGTCGCGTCGACTCTGGCATTGACGGAAAGGCGGGAAGTTTGGAGCGTATCTTTGACACTCGTCAAGTTGGCTGATTCAAGTCGGGTAGGACGCAAGATGGCTATGAGCGAAAACAGCACTACCAAACCGTAACCGGCGAAAGATTTCATACTAGATTTCAATGTAGAGGGTTACTGGGGGAGTGTCAAGCGACGACGACGGAGTAATTTGATCGCAATAAAGATAAAAATGATCACTAAATAAATGGTGATTTTGATAGGGAAAATCCAAACTACCTTTTCGATGTCGGTGATTTTGGTGCCGCCCTGAGTGGTGAGCGTGAGATGGAGGCGGTAGGGACCAATATTTTTCCAGGTGGGTGACCAAGTAAGGGAGATTGGGGCAAGATCCACACACCCGGTGTGTGGGCTCCCTTCACACCGGGTGTGTGATCCCAGGATCTTGCGATCAGAGTTGCCGAGGATGAGATTGGGGTAGAGGGGGAGGGAAAAGACGGACTTTCCCCAAGGATTGATGATTTCGTAGGAGCCGATGGGTCTGATCATGATGGAGGTGGAGTTTGTGAGGGTAGGAATCATTATCAGAGGGTCCCAAGAATCGTGGATGAGGGGAGGGGAGAAATCTTTGATTTCCAGATTGATGGGGATGACACCGGTGGGGTTTACGGTTGCGAGAATGAGGGCGGAGATCGCCGGTGTTGTGGTTGTGGACTTGTTTAGCGGAGTCGGAGAGGTGGCTTCAAAGACGAGTGCGAGGTAGACATCCGCGGCTTTGTCGGTGTTCTCGGCAGTAAATGTAAGAGTGGGGGAGGTGTCGGGGCCTGATATTTTGATGGCTAGCGGTAAGGTTTTGAGGTCGAGTGGTTTGGGATCGACCAACACGTGACCCATGGAATCTACGGGAATCGCCTTGTGAAGCGTGGGGGTGATGGATACCTCTTCACCCTGAGTGTCGAGGGTAAAGCTTTGAGTGACTGATTTCCCGGGAGCGATGATCATCTCGATGACGGGGGGGGAGACACTCAGTGACACCGATTGGGCATGAATAGGCGTCACTTTAAATCCAAAATTCAAAATAACAAATCCAAAACAAATCAAAAATTTAAAAAATTTAAACCTATTCATACACTTTTATTCAGAATACTACTTAATATTTTTAATATTTCGAGAGATTCGTTTAACAGCCAGATTCGAACTGGTGTTTCTTCTGGACTTGGTACTATTAAATTCAACCAGAATCTGGTTTCTTTACATTCTTTGCGAGAGATTTTGATTCTCATTATTAAGTCTTTCTTACTCAGTGATTCATTGGCTTCAATATAGTTTGCTCCTACTGACCCACTGGATCTTGTTAACTGCTTGCTATCTTCAATATTTGAAATTGTTTTTGGTAATTTGCTTATATATTCTCGTGTTTTTTTTGCAAACTTGAGTGTTCTCGTTTCTGGATCATACTGTTTGGAATTTAGAGTTTGTGTAGTCATTGTTTGTAATTTGTTATTTAGTGTTTGAATTTAATAAACAGGGGTAGCAATATAGATAATTTGTGTAGCATAGGTGCCAGCAGCCTGATAACCTGAGGGAGAAAGTTGGTAGGTTACGGTCGCGACACGATTTTTCCCGGCGGAACTGGTGGCCATGACAGTGGCAGGTATTTCATCGAGGGAGAAATCGGGGAAGGGGCGGAAGTAAGTGTCGTCCTCGAAATCGGCGGCATGATCGTCGCCAGTTATGTTGTAGCCAAAGCCGTTGTTGGTGGGAGTGGACCAGACTTGCGCAGAAGTTTCGGTGCAAGGGCCGGAGTCGCAAGTGGTATCTGAGATGGTCTCGGTATCGCCCACGCGAGTGAGACGCGAGGTTTCGTAGGCGGCGACGCTGTATCCTTGGCCTGGAGCTGTAACGGTCAAGGTGTGGCTAGATGTCGAGAAGGCGTTGGGGGCGAGTGTACCTAGGTCGATCGCGAGAGAGCTGATTTTAAAAGTAAAGTTGTAGAGAGTGTAGATGTACTGGAAACCGGCTTTGACGTGGTAACCATTGCTACTAAAAAATTCGGCGGCGATTTGACCGACGGTATCAGTCAGATTGTAGTTGGCGGAGGATTTAAATCCACTCGTGATATTGAAGTTGCCCATGCGAATGCGATAACTAGTGCTTTCGAGAGTCTCAGCCCTCGCGCTAGGCGCGATAGACGTTAGAAGATAGACTCCAGATACCAGTAAGCAGACGCTAGAAGCTAGACGCCAGATACTAGTGTGTTTGGACTGGAATCTGGAATCTGGAATCTGGAATCTTTTATTCATATGTTCTAGTATAGAGTATTTGTATGGTAGGTAAGTATATTGCGCGAGGAGACGCGCTGTTCCCGACGAAACTACTGAGCGAGAAGATAAAGCCGCAGGTAAAGGAGTTGTGGTTCAGGGGAGTGCTTGAACAAGATTGGTTCACCAAGACGGTGGCGATTGTAGGATCCAGGAGGATGAGTCGGTACGGTAAACAAGTACTTGCAGAAATCGTGCCGAGGTTTGTAGCGGCGGGATATACAACGATCTCGGGATTTATGTATGGTATTGATACAGAAGTTTATAGATTGACTATAGAGAATGGCGGAAAAACGGTGGCGGTTTTGGGTTACGGGATTGAACGAGATGATATAGAAGTAAATAGTAAGAGTCTGTTTCTTTCGGAGTACCCGGGGGAGACGGGAGCTAGAGTGTGGACTTTCCCGCAGCGGAACAGAATTGTGGTGGGACTCTCCGATATGGTCGTGGTTGTGGAGGCGGGCTTGAAATCGGGAAGTTTAAATTCGGCTAGTTGGGCACGGCGGCAGGGTAAACCAGTGTTTGCCGTGCCGGGATCGATCTTTTCTTCGACTTCCGAGGGATCGAATATTTTGATTTCAGAAGGGAAGGCAACTTCATTGACTTTAGCGCGGCTATACCAAGCACTAGGAAAAGATGAACAATTAATTTCATCTGAAAAAGTACGGAATAATCAACATAATCTAGTTCTATCGATAGATGAGAGTACATTAGTTACACTATTAAAATTGGATGGTCCACTGTCGGTCAATGAACTGGCGAGAAAAGCGGGGAAACCGGTTGGAGAGGTGGCGGCGAGCTTGACGAGTTTACTTATCCGAGGGCAAGTCAAGGAAGAGCGAGGAGTGTGGTCTCCCAGATAACTGCGTATCTGGAGGCATTTCTCAGGCACTGCGTGCTTGATGTGCAGAGTCGTGTTGACAGTTGTATTATTTTGTGTTACAAATGGTTACATGAGAACTATAATGAACATATCGCTACCCCAGCAGATGGCAACTCTCGTGAGAGAAGAGGTGAATACGGGGAAGTATGGGAGCGTGAGTGAGTTTTTCCGCGAACTAGTGAGGGAGTGGCAGAAGATGCGTGTTTTGGCTGATTTGCATGCAAGTCAGAGAGAGTTTCGCCAGGGGAAGGGAAAGGTATTGCGTTCTCTACGAGATTTGAGATAGTTATGTTGTGGAGATAATTTACACGCCTAGATTTGTGAAATTGTATAGAAGATTGCCGGAGAAGGTAAGAGTGTTGGCTGAGAAGAAGGAGAGGATCTTTCGAAACGATCTCTATGATAAGAGTCTAAAGACGCATAAGCTGTCTGGTACGTTGGAGGGAGAGTGGGCTTTTTCAATTAATCATAGTTATAGAATTATTTTTGAGATGTTAGGTGATGACAGAGTTTTGTTTACTCTTGTGGGGACACATAAAATCTATCAATAGGAGATAATCATGCTCGCAAAAGTAAAGTCGGTGGCGACCATAGGGCTTGAAGCGCGAGAAGTAGTGGTCGAGGTGGACGTGGCAGAGAAGGGATTTCCGGGACTAACAATCGTGGGACTGCCGGACAAAGCGATCGGGGAAGCGAAGGAGCGAGTGAAGAAAGCGATCCAAAATAGCGGGGTAACATACCCGGATAAAAAAATAACGGTTAATTTGGCGCCGGCTGATCTACCCAAAGAAGGGTCTAATTATGACTTGCCGATTGCAGTGGGGATCATCCTCGCAAGCGAGGAGATTGAGTGCCACAGTGACAAAGTGTCACAGAGCTACTTTTATGGTGAGCTGGGACTGGACGGGAGCCTGAAACATAGTAAGGGAGTCCTTTTGGCGGCGATGCTTGCGAGGGAGCAGGGAGTTAAGGAACTGTATGTATCGGTGTTGTCGGCGAACGAGGCGGCGGTGGTTGCGGAGGTAAGTGTTTATCCGGTGCGGGAACTAGCGGAGTTACTTCGGCACCTGCGGGGGGATAAACGGATTGAGCCCTTAAAACCGATGGAGATCGTGCCGATTTTGGATGATGCTCTGCCACTGGTGGACTTTGCCGAGATTGCAGGTCAAGAGATGGCAAAGAGGGCGACGGAGATCGCGGCGGCCGGGGGTCACAACTTGCTCCTTGTGGGGCCTCCGGGAGCAGGGAAAACGATGCTCGCAAAGGCTCTGCCTTCAATCTTGCCACCACTACTGCCGGATGAATCGCTCGAAGTTACGCGAATTTACTCGGTCTCGGGGCTGATGGAGGCAGGTGGAGCACTCGTCCGCCGCCGGCCATTTCGTGCACCTCATCATACGACGTCAATGATAGGGCTTGTCGGTGGGGGGACGAATCCGATGCCGGGGGAGGTGTCCTTGGCTCATTTAGGAGTATTGTTTCTGGACGAGATGCCGGAGTTCCCGCGCTCGGCGCTTGAAGTTCTTCGCCAGCCGATGGAAGACGGGCACGTGGCGATCACACGTGCCTCGGGGAGGGTGGAGTACCCTGCGAGCTTTATGCTCATGGCTTCAGCTAATCCGTGCCCGTGTGGGTACCTAAACCATCCAACCAAAGAGTGCCAGTGTGGGGAGCGCAATATCGCGAAGTATAGACGGCGGGTATCGGGGCCAATCCTGGACAGGATTGATTTGCATGTGTGGGTAGATCCGGTTGCGGTGGATAAATTGACGGGGGACACTTTGAAGGTTGATCCCTTAAAGTCGGAAAGTTCGAATGAAATTCGAGATCGGGTGATTACGGCGAGAGAGATCCAGGAGAAGAGATTTAGGAAAGTTAGAGGGATGTATACCAATGCGCAAATGGGGAACAAACAGGTGAAGTTGTTTTGCTCGCTCTCGCCTGACGTGAAGCAGTTCCTGAGCGTGGCGGCGCGCAAGTTTGACCTGTCAGCAAGAGCCTATTTTAAAGTCATTAAAGTTGCTCGGACGATCGCGGATCTCTCTGAAGAGAGCGATATTTTGCCCGCGCATATTGCGGAAGGAGTGCAGTATAGGGAGAATGTATGGTAGATTTTTTGAAAAACTGTCGGACCGAAATTTTGACCTCCGGTACATGCTGCTTACGCGCCTGTAATGTCGGCAAAATTTGATCCGCCAATTTTTCTTTATTGGAGATTGTATAGTGGAGAGTATGGGTAAGAATACGAACAAGGTGGTTGGGAATAGGGGGGAGCAGCTCGCTGGCGAGTACTTGGCACAGAGGGGATACAAGATCCTGGCGCGCAATTATAGAAGTAAGTGGGGGGAGGTGGATATCGTCGCGAAGGTGCGCGACATTGTGGTATTTGTGGAAGTGAAGACGAAGACGACGGATAAATACGGGGAGCCGTGGGAGATGGTAGACGCGTGGAAGATCGAGCAAGTGAAGCGGATGGGGGAGGTGTGGTGCCGGGAGTTTGGGTGGGAGGGAAGGGTACGAGTAGACGTGGTGGGGGTGTGGCTACTCCAGGAGAGTCCTCGACTCGAGCACTGGGAGAGTGTCGAGATTTAGCCTACGAGGAGAGTTCTTGTAGGTTATTCTAGATCTAGTGTGAGTTTGGCAATGACGGTAACGTCGTCTGGCTCCGATTCTTCAACAAAATTTTGATAGGAAAGGTGGGGATTATTTTCAGAGAAATATGAGTGAACATCGGCTGTTGATATCCATGATTGATGAAATAAGCGCAGATAATTTCCGTAAGACGAATATTTATACTCTCGTAGCCTACGAGGAGAGTCCTTGTAGGGAGAGAGATCGAGCGCATTGCGATGAATATACTTGGTTAGGTAAGTAAACTGGTATTCATTAACTACTCGCACGGCTTTGTATGGACCCTGAAAGAGGGGGCCGATACGTTTGTAATGTGAATTGAAATATCTGACATATTTGGTTGAGAATGAACGCATGAAATGATCAATACTATGATCTGAATTTTGCTTGACGAATAGGTGAAAATGATTCGGCATCAAACAATAACTGATGAGTTCAATTTCTTGGGCATAGTTTTTTAATTGGCGTGATGGGGCTGTCTTTGGGGATTTTTCTGGGGTATTTGGAGAAAGATAGATTTGGAGAAAGGAGAGAAAGGTCTTGTAATCTTGCTCGTTGCGGAATATTGGTTGTTTGTCGACGCCACGGTTGTAGATGTGGTAATAGCCACCGGATTCGTATTCCTTGATTGCGTTTTTGCTGGGCATTGAGATGAGTATACACCTACGAGGAGAGTCCTTGTAGGCTGTGGTTAATCGAGGAGGAGCCGAGGATTCAACATTGGGAGAGTGTCGAGATTTAGAGGAATGGGAGAAATCCATGGACGGGGCGATCCGGAGTAGTCGGGGCGGCTTGAGTGGAGAGGGGAACTGAGGAAGGTATCGTTAATGTCGTTGTGATGATGGAGCGAGTCGATGAGCCCGGGGAGTGAGTCCTGAGGAATATCAATCATTTTGTATTTTCCCTGGTAGATGGTACCCTTGGTCCCGTAAATCTTGTTGTAGTACATGGCGTAGCCGACGCTCAAGCGGCGCATCAAATTGCTAATACCCGGTTTGTTTCCTCCTTGGTTTTCGCGGAGGACGAGGTGGAAGTGGTCAGGAAGGAGGAGAAAAGAGTGAAGGGTGGTAGGGGAGCTCCCAAGCTCTGAAGCATTACGTTTATTAATGACGGTTTGGGGTGTCAAGCGTTTGACCCAGGACAAGGGGGTGGCGTCGGGGAAGCGGAGGTAGTAGCCAAGGAGGAGAATAAAAGTTTTGTAGTCGGCTTCGGTTTGAAAGAGAGAAGTGTCTTTTTTTGTCGAGTGGCGTAGGTGGTAGTAGTGGGTGGACCCAAAGTTGCGAAGGAGTAATTTGCTAGGCATAACTTAAATATGACACAAGGAACGGATCGTTGTCAATGGTCGGGTGATTATTGGCAACCTGTACGTCTCAAACGCAAAAGCGGTCTGTCTGCGACTGGTATCGCAGCAACCTAGAACTCGGCCTACCCGGCCTGCGTAGTTTTTGCAACTCGATCCGCGCAGATTGCCAACTTTCAGGTATGTTATATTGGAAGTAATAGGAGGTATATATGTTGAAACGAATGCTTGAGATAATGATGGTAGCTATCGTAGTAGTCGGGGCTGCGGGGGCGTATTTTAAGTGGATGGGAGCCTTGCCCGTGTCAGTCACACAGACACAAAAGATGAACACTTTTGACGTCATGGGAGAGGGGAAAGTGGTGGTTATTCCAGACGAGGCGACGATCAATTTGGGAGTAGTTGAAGAGGGATATAACCTGAAGACAGTACAAGAACAAATAAACAGTAAGATGACCAAAGTGGCCAAAGAGCTAAAGTCTATAGGGATCAACGAGAAAGATATTAAAACTACTAGCTATAGTTACTATCCAGATTACCAGGAGAAGGGGAAGTACCGAGCACGCGCGAGCGTATCCGTGACGGTACGAGAGTTGGATAAGGTGTCGCCCGCACTGGACTTGGTGGGGACACTGGGACTAGATAGTGTGTCAGGGCCATCGTTTGGACTTTCGGATGAACTGTCCAGTAAGACGGTAAAGGAAGCAAGAGAGCTCGCGATTGAGGAAGCTAAAGCGAAAGCGGAAGAGCTCTCGGGGTTAGCGGGGATGAAACTGGGGAGAATTGTCAATGTGGCCGAGGGGAGAAACAATCCACAACCATATATGATGAGAGATGTGGCAGCAGTTCCCCAGGATGCGATGGAGAAAACACCGACGCCAGTTGAGGTTGGCAGTAGCGAGATCAGCGTAAACGTGACTTTGAGCTACGAAACACTGTAAATAATTAGGTTTGGTCGGTCTCTTTATCAATGGCTTGTTGTAGCTCATCTGCTGAGCGGTAGAGATTTTTCAGGTCTTCATAGAGGGTTTGGAGGTTCGTCCGCACATCATTAGCTTTGGCTTGGGGGATGGTGAGCGAGAGCGAGTCAAGGGCAGAGAGGAGAGTGCGTTTGAGATTTAATGAGAGAAAAAGCAGGGTGTCGGATTCTTCGCTACCTAAGTGCTTATTTAGCTGTTCGTTGATTTTTTTGGTTTCGAGGACGCTTTCGTACTGATGGCCGGTTAGGATGGCAAGGGGGGTGATCATGACGAGCGCTAGGAGTTCGGAGAGGTGAGATAGATCACTCAGGTTTGTCCCTGGAAGGAAAAGAAAGAATAAGATAAAAACACCGGTCAGAACTAGGGTAGCTTCGATTTCGTAGAGCATCGCAACCGCAAACAGGAGGAAGTAACAGAGGAAAAAGAGAGGGGAGAGGAGGCCACCTGTTTCGGTGACCAGGAGGAGGATCATGCTGGTCAGGATGGTGATGTCAATAGTAATGGTACTGCGGTGGAACCACTTGGGGCGACGGGCGCGCAGAGCGTGGGTGCCTAGATACAAGAGGACGAGGATCGCAACTAGTTGGAGCGTGTAGGGAGAAAGGAAGGGGGAGCCTAACCAAAGGTAGACGCCGGCGGTAGCTAGAATAAGTAGAATGGTGTGGGTAATAAAGCGAGCGGGCATTGGTTTAAGTGTACAACAAAATAAGCTAGAATAGCAGAGTATGAAAAACAAAACTTACATTCTTGGCATGTTCCCGTATCCGTCGGGGGAAGGGCTGCACGTGGGGCACGTGCGGATATTTACGGCGTGTGACGTGATGGCGCGATACTTTAGGATGAAAAATAATACTGAAGCACAAAATTCCGAATCCGCCTATCCTTTGGGCTGCTCCGCTGCCCTAGGATTTCCGACATCA
Source organism: bacterium (assembly GCA_043827085.1). Classification (GTDB taxonomy): domain Bacteria; phylum Patescibacteriota; class Microgenomatia; order UBA1400; family UBA12108; genus CAJAUT01. The sequence goes on from JBDRPO010000019.1 coordinate 18,458, forward strand.
CATAATAATGTGATGTCTCCTATGGGCTGGGACGCATTTGGGTTGCCAGCGGAGAACGCGGCGATTAAGGCCGGGCGGATGCCGCAAGAGATGGTGCCGCATAATTATGCCAATTTTCGCCGACAGATGCAGGATTTGTCGCTCGATTTTGACTGGGAGCGCGAGTTTGCGACTGCCGACCCTCAGTATTATGCGATCACGCAGTGGATTTTTTTGCAGCTATATAAAAAGGGTTTAGTCTACCGGGAAGAGGTGCCAATTAACTGGTGTCCAAAGTGCAAGACTGGGCTGGCCAATGAAGAAGTGCTAGCAGACGGGACGCACGAGCGGTGTGGAACGGCAACGGGGAAGAAATTGTTGCCACAGTGGGTAATGAAGATCACTTCGTATGCTGAGCGACTGTTATCAGACTTGGATCTAGACTTACACATAGAAGGGAAAAAGATCCACCCGGAGCGAAAGGGACTCGATTGGCCGACGGGAATTCTCGAGATGCAGCGGAACTGGATAGGGAAGAAGGAGGGGATACGTCTCCATCATAAAGTCGAGGGAATAGATTTACAGCTCGACGCTTTCTCGGCCTATCCCATTTGGTGTTTTGCCGATACGTTTATGGTAATTGCGCCGGAGCACCCGATGGTCGCGAAGCTGGTGGCGGGGACAAAGTTTGAGGTACCAGTTAAACAGTTTATTAAGGAGTGGAGTGAGATCTCGGAACAGCAAAAGCTCGAAGATAAGTTTGAGAAAAAGGGAGTGTTTACTGGGAGGTATACAGATGATCCATTTAACCCGAGAGAGAAACTGCCGGTGTGGGTTGCTAACTTTGCCATGATGGGGTTTGGAACAGGAATTATTCGCTGCTCGGCGCATGATCCGCGAGATTATGAATTTGCCAAGAAATATCAGATTCCTTTGAAAGAAGTGGTTGAGCGGACAGATCCAGCGGTGCCGGTAAACGCTCACACTAATGAAGGTGTTTTGAAGGATTCGGGACCTTTCACAGGCAAAAAAATCATGCCAGAAAACATTGAAGAAGTGAAGGACTGGATAGAGAAGAAGAAGATTGGCAAGCGAGAAACGACATATCACCTGCGTGACTGGGTGTTTTCTAGGCAACGGTACTGGGGTGAGCCGATCCCACTCGTGTACTGCGATAAATGTGGGGACGAGAACGGCGTTGTGCCACTTACTGACAAAGATTTACCCTTGGAGTTACCAACCCTGGAATCGTATGAACCGACCGACACGGGGGAGTCGCCACTGTCACGGGTACACGAGTGGGTAAATATAAAGTGTCCGAAGTGTGGTGGACCGGCCCGCCGCGAGACTGATACCATGCCCAACTGGGCAGGGAGCTGTTGGTACTTTTTGGCCTACCCATTTTGGGCGGCGAAGAGGTCGGGCGAGAAAATCAGTAACCTAAACGACGCGAAGAAGTATATCAAAGAGTGGTGTCCGGTTGATTGGTACCTGGGGGGAGCGGAACACGCGGTCCTACATTTACTCTATGCACGCTTTTGGGTGAAGGTTTTACAGGATTTGAAAATCATTGATTTTCCCGAGCCGTTTTTGCGATTGCGAAGTGTGGGGATGGTTCTGGCCGAAGACGGGAAGAAAATGAGTAAATCACTCGGGAATGTGGTGAATCCGGACGATATGGTTGCCAAATATGGGTCTGACGCCGTGCGGATGTATGAGATGTTTATGGGGCCGTGGGAGCAGTCGATCGCGTGGGACTCTGGCGCGATCTCGGGACAAGTGAGGTTTTTGGGGAGAATTAGGGAAACGGTAAAGATGAAAGGAAAAGTAGGGGAGGTGACTACCCCAGTTTTAGCGGCGAAGTTAAAGGCGCTAGTTGAGCGGGTGGAGCGGGGGGTTCTAGAGCAAAAGTTTAATACAGCAATTGCGGGGCTGATGGAGTTTGTAAACTCGTGGCGCGAGGAAGCGATGAAGCTATCCCAAGAGCACTTACAAATGTTTGCTGGCTTGTTGTCCCTATTTGCGCCGAAGACGGCTAAGGAAATATCAAAGATTGGTGACGTGGTGTGGCCAGACGTGAGTGGGATCGAAGGAGTGGGGGAGGTAATGGTGACGATTGCGGTGCAAGTAAACGGGAAGCTGAGGGCGACGATAGACATGAGTAGCGAGAAGGCTCAGACGGAGAGTGAAGTCGTAAAGATTGTAAGTGCTGACGAGCGGGTGAAGAAGTGGGTCACGGGAGAGGTGAAGAAGACGATTTTCGTACCAGGGAAGCTGGTGAACTTGGTGGTGTAGTTTGACTGGGACGATAGAATTAAGTGATTATGCTGATAGTCGTGGAGAGGGAGCGGAAGGCTAAGTTACTAGTGACCGATTTGATGGAGGTTATGCGGGGGCAGTGTGCCACATGTCTTTGGTGTAGTCCTGATAATATTCGCTTGGTAGGTGGAAATGATTTTGTTATTACCGTAGATGTGGGCACTAACATGGAATATTGTGGAATGATGGCTTTGTTGGAGGGTTTGGGGGTGGAGGGAAGGGTGGAATAAGCGAGTGCTAGAATAAAGTGATGTGGCAGGCGGCAGTAATAGTAACGGGGGTGATTTCGGCATTAGCCCAAGCGATCGGGAAGAGGCAAGTCGCCAGGATGAGTGCGTTTCAGAGTGGATTAATCCGCGATATGGCGACGTGGGGATTGATCATAATGCTGTATTTATTGAATGGATCGGTAGAGCTCGCCTGGCCAGCGCTCGTGTTCTTGGGGTTAGGTCTTGTTGAAGCAGTCGCGATGGCGGCTTATTACTCGGCACAGCGTGAGCAGATGGCCGCGACGGCAGTTTTTTCTTACCCCTTTTCTCAGCTGTTGATAGTTTTGTCGGCTGGCTTGTTTTTCCACGAGTGGCAGTATTTTGATGTTCGAACACTCTCTGGACTAGCGAATACGACGGCGATCGTGGGGCTTGTGTTATTGATGACTCAGTTCCAGCAAAGGGAGGGGCAGAAGCGCCAACACATAGTGTGGAGTACCAAGTTAATACTCTCGAGCTTAGTGATTGTGGCGTCGAATTTGGTCGCCAAGTGGGCGGTTTCGACCATGAACTACTCGGCTGTGACGTTTATGTTTTTTGAGTACTTGGGAATAGTACTGGGGGGAGTGATCTTTGTGTATGGGCGAGGGTTAAATTTGAAGGTAAGTCGGGTAGACTGGGGGTGGGGAATCCTGCAGGGACTTATGTTTGGAGCAGGTGCCTTGTGGTATGTGAGTTTACTTGCCAGCCACCCCCTGTCGATTGCGAGCGTGATCCGGCGAGTGATCATTGTATTAATCACTGTGATCATGGGATTGTGGGGATTTGGCGAGCGACAAGCTTTGAATTCTCGACAGAAGTGGTTATTGGTTTTAGGACTACTATTATTTGTGCTGGTAGTTGCGGTAAACAGATAGGGTATTATGAAACTATGGAGTGGGTGAAACAGTATGGAATCTTACTGCTTGTGGGATTGGTGGGGGTAGGAATACTCCTATATGGGTTTTGGGAACAGGTGAAGCCGGGAGAAGTGAAGGTCGAGATCGTGAAGAGTGGAGAAGCCACGCCAACAGCTTCGCAGTTAGGCGGGCAGGTCGTGGTGGATGTGGCGGGGGCGGTGGAGAGTCCAGGAGTGTACAAACTCCCGAGTGGATCAAGGATAGGGGACGCACTCGTGGCAGCGGGGGGTTTGTCGGCTCAGGCAGACCGCGAGTGGGTGGCAAAGACGCTTAATTTGGCGAAGGAAATCAAGGATCAAGAGAAAGTGTATATTCCCACCCTTCGCTCTAGTGAGTTTCGGAATGGCGCGGCAGAAAACTTAAGTGAGAAAGTAAACATAAATACGGCAAGCGAGGAGGAACTAGATAAACTATCAGGGATCGGGACGGTTAGAGCACAAGCCATCATCGCCAATAGACCATATGGCAGTGTCGAAGAACTTGTGAGCAAAGCCAAGATACCGCAGAGCGTGTATGAAAAACTTAAAGATCAGATATCGGTTTACTAATGTTTGGTAATAAACGTGACGTACCCGCACAGAAAAACAGCGTCGATTCGCCAGCGCGAATCGCGCTTCTAACTCGCGTTGCGGTTCCCTATTGCATCGGGAAACCAGCCCGCAACTGTTCCGTAATGTTTTCTTTAGCTGGCATCGTCACATTTCTATTATTTTTTGTGTTGCGCTCCGCTAGTGTCAGACAAAATGATATTACTGAGGGAGTGGTGGTCCGATTGACGATCCCAACCATTGATTTTCCGGAGTATACGGATAGTCAGACTATTATCAAGAGGGGAAAGTGGGAGGCGAGAACACCAGGTTATACCGAAATTACGCCTGGAGAAGTGGTGATAGTAGAGGGTGTGATGGAGGGTCTCCCAGACTGTTTCGCGTCTGGAGGCATTTCTCAGGCGCTTATGCGCTTGAAGTGCAGAAAGGTGAGAGGAGAAATAGATGAGATAACAGATGGTAAACCGTCGGTGGTAGATAGGTTTTTGATTCGTTTGAGCTACGTACGGAAGTGGGCGGTGGGACGGATTCGAGAGACGTTGCCTGAGCCGATGGCGAGTTTGGCGGCAGGAATACTCTTGGGAATCAAAGCTCAGATGCCAAAGGATTTTTACCAAGCATTAATAAACACTGGGACGCTTCACGTGATCGCGGCATCGGGTTTTAACGTGATGATTGTGGCAGAGGTGTTGATGGGAATATCCAAGCGGGTGTGGCGGCGGGGAGTAGCAATCGGGATGGGAGTCTTGGGTATATGGCTGTATGTGCTTTTGTCAGGGGGGTCGGCATCGGTTGTGCGAGCGGGGATTATGGGGAGCCTAACTTTGATTAGTTATTATTGGGGTAGGCCTACCGAGGCCAGGAGATTATTGTGGGTGACGGCGGGGGTGATGCTTTTGGTAGATCCTCGGATGCTCACTGACGTGGGGTTTCAGTTGTCGGTCGCGGCCACGGCGGGACTATTGTATATAGGGGATTGGATGAAACACAAAGCCATCGAACTTTTTAATAGTTCGGAACCCAGACTATGGATACAAGAGATATTAACAGAGTATTTGTATCCCACACTGGCGGCGAGCGTGGCGACGATGCCCGTGATTCTCTGGCACTTTGGGCGAATCAGTTTGATTTCTCCTTTAGTGAATATGGTGATTTTGCCTGTCGTGCCACTCATCATGGGTTTGACGGCGGCGGTTCTCGTGGGGGGACAGACGGTTGCATGGTTTGCTTACGTTCCACTTGTGTATATGGTGGGGGTGATAAGGATATTTGGAGGATAATCCTTACGAGTAATCTGTACGTCTCAAACGCAAAATCGGTCTATCTGCGTCTACTGACGCAGCGACCTATGACTCGGCCTACACGGCCTGCGTCGTTTTTGCAACTTGATCCGTACAGATTACTTGTTATGGAATAATTAGTTTAATGAGTAAGATTTACTATCTGGTTGGATTGGTGATGGGGCTTTCCATACTTGTGGTGGCACAGATGCCGAGCTCGCAGGCGAAAATGGTGGTGTGTGACGTGGGGCAAGGGGATGCAATCTTGATTATTAAAGGTAGTAACCAGACGCTAATTGATGGAGGTCCAAGTAGCGAAAAGTTGCTTTCCTGCCTGGGGAAGTATTTGCCGTTTTGGGATCGGCGGATTGAGCTTATAGTTTTAACTAATACGGATGATGACCATATTAATGGTTTATCAGCTGTGGTGGAGCGATACCAAGTGATGCAGTTTGTGACAGGAGATGGAGTCCATGAGGGGACTGGACTTGTAAAGTTAGCGCGTGAATTAACTAGGGCGAGGGTACGGGTAGAGATGGTGGAGCAGGGTGACAGCTTGCGGATACTGGGACGGGATTCGATTGAGTTTAGAGTGCTATGGCCACCAGAGACGAAGAAAGAATACAGTGCGGTGTTTAGTAACCAAACGGATTTTGTCAAACGCGAGCAGATTTTAGGTGCGAGTGCTAAGCGCGGTAACCTTAATGAGCGGAGTGTAGTCCTATTATTACTAGAGGACAAGAAGAAAGTTCTCCTCATGGGAGATGCGGGAGACCAGGCAGAAAAGGAGATGCTTAAACAGGGGATCTTGCCCGACGTGGACATACTCAAAGTAGGTCATCATGGATCGCGATACGCAAGCACCCTGGAATTTTTGCAGGTCATAAAACCCGAACTGGCGGTGATTTCGGCGGGCGCAAAGAATAGTTACGGTCACCCGACACAGGAAACACTGGATCGATTGAAAATGATTGGGGCGGAGGTGAAGCGAACCGACCAAAATGGGACGATAATGTTGGAGTTGTAGTATTCGACTACAAGATCGTTGGATGGTAAGAGTGCTAGCAAATTAGGGAGTGAGAGTGCTGAGGTGGGGGGAAAGGATGGGATTGGTAGTTGAAAATTGAAAGTAGGAACGGAATGATGGAGAGCAATGAATTGCATTGATAGAGATTGGGATTAGCGTAATCAAAACCTATGTTATAGGTTCTTTGGCTATGATTAATGGTTTATAAATAGAAATAATAAGTAAATGATATATTGTAACGAGTATTATTGCTATATTTTGTCTTAAATATTTGATTACTAAAATTGTCCAAAAACACCAAAAATGGATATATTCTAGCGGGGTTATATAGCATATTTGACTAATAAATATAGGACGATCATATTTGTCGAGTGAGGTGCCTCGTTTGAGGATGTGATACAATAGTATTACTATGGTTGGTGTCGCGACCAGTCTGTTTCGGTCTAAATAACCCGTTTGACTCACGATACGAGTTAAATGAAGTGAAATAAAGGGTGGTACCGTCTTGAACTAGTTGAAAGACCCCTTTAGCTACTAGTGATGGTGGCTGAAGGGGCCTTTTTGTTATTTAATGGAGATATATGAAAATAATTAAAGAAATACTAGAGCGGGCTATAAAACAATTGAGTTTGCCAAGCGTGAAGTTTAGTGTGGATCATCCCAAGGAAGAGAAGAATGGAGATTATTCGACTAATTTGGCGCTCCTACTGGCCAAGCAAATGGGGAAGAGTCCGCGAGAAGTGGCGGAGAAGATAGTTGAGAAAATGCAAGAATGCATGAATGCAGAAATGCAAAAATCGATAGAAAAAATAGAGGTGGCGGGAGCGGGATTTATTAATTTTTATCTGAAACAAGAATTTTTCTTGGGGGAAGCAAAGAAGGCAAGTGAAGCGGGATATGGTAGGAATGAGAGTCTTGGGGGAAAGAAAACCATGGTGGAGTTTACCGACCCTAATCCTTTTAAGGAATTTCATATTGGACACCTCATGAGCAATACGATTGGGGAGTCACTCGCGCGGATTCTCGAGGCTAACGGTGCTACGGTAAAGCGAGCTTGCTACCAGGGGGATGTGGGGCTGCATGTGGCCAAGTCGGTGTGGGGGATGGGTAAGATGTTAGACGCCAGACGCCAGACGTTAGTTGACCTGCAAGGACAGTCCTTGCAGGAGCGACAGAAGTTTATGGGGGAGGCGTATGCGTATGGCGCGACAAAATGCGAAACTGACGAAACTGCGAAATCAGAAATAAACGAATTAAATGCAGTAATTTACAAACGTACGAATGCAGAAATAAATGAAATATATGATCTTGGGCGGAAGTGGAGTCTCGAGTATTTTGAAACAATTTATCAACGACTGGGGACAAAATTTGACGAGTATTTTTTTGAGAGTGAGGCGGGGTCCGTGGGACTTGAAGTAGTTGAAGAAGGGTTAAGGAAGGGGGTGCTTGAACTAGGTGAACAGGGGGCGGTGATTTATAGGGGGGAGAAGGACGGGATGCATACCCGAGTATTTCGCAATAAACTGGGACTGCCGACTTATGAGGCAAAGGATTTGGGGTTAGCCAAAACTAAGTATGGTAGATATAAATATGACCTTTCATACATAGTGACGGCAAATGAGATTACGGAGTATTTTAAAGTAGTTTTGCGGGTGATGGAACAGCTTTACCCTGAGCTCTGCGCGAAAACAACGCACATGCCCCATGGGATGATGAAACTCAAGACAGGGAAGATGAGTTCTAGAACAGGGGTGGTTGTGACGGGGGAGGGTTTACTTAATGATTTGAAAGAGGCGGTAATAACTAAGATGGGAGAGCGGGAGATAAAAGAAAAAGGCCTAGTGGCGGACATTGTGGCTGTCGGGGCTTTGAAGTATACCGTGCTAAAACAGGCAATCGGAGGGGATATCGTCTATGAACCGGAAAAGATGACGAATCTGGAGGGATCGACAGGGCCATTTATTCAGTATACCTACGCAAGAGCAAAGAGTATCTTGCGCAAATTCGAAAATCTAAACAATAAAAGCGAAACAAATTCGAATTTCGAAATTCTAATTTCTAATTTGAAAATCCAAGAATTGGCTTTGTTAAGGTGGTTGTACCGTTATCCAGAAGTGGTGGCGGAGGCAGCCAAATCTTACGCACCACAACTCATTGCTACTTATATTTTCGAATTGGCGGCTCGCTTTAATACTTTTTATCAAGCATGTCGAGTGGAGGAAGAAGGGAAAGTGAATAGTCTGAGATATCTCTTAACTCAGGCGACGGCAAACGTACTCAAAAATGGGTTGGGACTACTGGGGATCGTGGCGCCAGAGGAGATGTAGGTTATTCTTCCGCCGGCTTGGGAGTGGTGAGAGGAGACCAATGCGGTTAGTTCGGCGCTGAGTTTCTTTCGGTGTGGTACTGTGGGCAGGAGATATTTCTCCCATGGGTGAATTTTAGCATCTATGAAAGCATTTCTGCTTAGCTTATTGTACCCGACTCTCGCAAGCGGGTTTATTCTTGGGTCTAAGTAATTTATAGCCACTTAAAAACAGAATGTCACTTTTTCTCTGGTACTCCTGGTGTTCTTGAGGTATACTTGAGTTAGTGATCAAGACTGCCCTAAGTCAGAATGAGCTAGAGTTGTTGCAAGAGTATGTCCACTCCCCAGTTGAAT
>JBDRPO010000020.1:0-8671 GCA_043827085.1 bacterium
AACAATCGACTACACTCAGGTTTGTTTTTACCTGCAGCTAAATAATTTGCTAAAAGTTCTCGTTCACCCGAATTGATTTTCTTATGTGTTTTCATATCCCAGTATTTTACCTGGGGGTATGATCCGTTCTAGAACTCGTATGAGTAGTAGAATTTGTGTACGGTGGTAAAATTAGGGGAGCGTACTTCAAGAAATGATCTGGAGGGTATAGACAGACCATCGGGCGTTTCACCGGTGCACTGGTTTTTGTCTATTGGTTTACATCTGAAAGAAAAAGACTTATTTAGGTGGAGGCAGTTTGGAACTAGGATAGCAGAAGAAAAAATAAAAGAAGAAAAAATAAAAGAAGAAAAAATGGTGAGTGAGTAGTTGGATAGTGTGGGTTCGAGATTTTTCCTGATACAATGTTTGCATGAAATGCATTGTGGGACTGGGGAATCCAGGAGAAAAATATCAGTATAACCGACATAATGTCGGGTTTATGGTGGTGGACAAATTTGGATCGTCGATTGTAGATGGTAGATGGTCGATGAATAAGAAGTTTAGTGCCGAGATAGTGCAGACAAAAGAATATATATTAGTGAAACCGCAAACCTTTATGAACGACAGTGGGAGAGCGGTGACGAAGATCAGCCACTTTTATAAAATAAAGTCTACAGACTTGTATGTAATACACGATGACTTGGACATAACGCTGGGGGAATATAAAATACAACACGCGAAAGGACCCCGGGTGCATTACGGGGTAAATTCAATCGAGAAAGAATTGGGAAATGAGAATTTTTGGCGAGTACGGGTAGGGGTAGAAAACAGAGAAGTGAGGGGGAACAGGGGGGTAGCGGGAGAGGTATATAGTTTGCAAGATTTTATGGATGAGGAAAAAATAATTATCGGGAAAGTGATCGAGCAAATAGTTGACGAACTGCGAGCTGTGGTATCCTTGTAAATATGGATTTAGTCATTGTCGAGTCGCCAACCAAGGCCAAGACACTTGCCAAGTTTTTGGGGAGCACGTATAAAATAGAGGCTTCAATGGGACACGTACGGGATCTGCCGGAGAAGGGTGGAGGACTCGCGATTGATCTAGAGCATGATTTTGAGCCTCAGTATGAAGTCTTGGCTAGCAAGAAAGCTAATGTGGCCAATTTAAAAAGACTTGCGAAAGACGCGAAAGTGATATATTTGGCGTCTGACCCCGACCGGGAGGGGGAGGCGATCGCGTACCACGTGCAGTATCTACTGGGGAAACATGACTTTCGGCGCGTGACGTTTCATGAGATCACTAAGAGCGCAATTGAGGCGGCTCTCAAGAGCCCAGGAATGGTGAATATGGAGCTCGTGAATGCGCAGCAGGCAAGGAGAGTACTTGACCGGTTGGTTGGTTATACACTTTCTCCAGTGTTGTGGAAGAAGGTGCGGCGAGGGCTCTCTGCGGGGCGCGTACAGTCGGTTGCAGTACGCTTGATCGTGGACAAGGAAAGGGAGATCCAAAAATTTGTTCCTGAGGAATATTGGCAAATTTTTGTAGACGTTAGACGCCAGACTCTAGAATTTAGAGTAGAGCTCTCAAAGATTGAAGGGAAGCCGGTAAAGATAGGGAATGGAGAAATGGCTAAACAGGTGATTGCCGATTTGGAAAAGGCAAAGTACACGGTGTCTGACGTGACGCAAGAGGAACAGCAGAGTTCGCCTTTCCCTCCGTTTACTACCTCGCTCCTGCAGCGGGCTGGTTCAAACGTGTTTTCGTGGAGCGCCAAGATGACGATGCAAATCGCCCAATCTTTGTATGAGCATGGGTATATCACATACCATCGTACGGACTCGTTTAATTTAGCGGTGGAAGCGGTCGGGATGGCACGCGGATATATAGAAACAACGTACGGAAAAGAGTATTTACCTCCCGAGGTGCGGGTGTATAAAACTAAGGCGGCGAGCGTGCAGGAAGCCCACGAAGCAATCCGACCAACTGATGTGGTGCGAACGGGAACTGACCTAATGGCGGCAGGGATCACAAGCCGACATCAGAAACTTTACGACTTGATCCGCTCGCGTTTCCTCCAGTGCCAAATGGCGGATGCACGGTTTGATAAGACAAGTATCATTGTGGACGCGGATAAGGAGTATCAACTTAAAGCTGATGGTAAGAGAATGATTTTTGACGGCTACCTGAAACTTGGGAAGTCAGCAGAAGATGTCTTTTTACCGGATGTGAAAGCTGATGAGATACTTTCTTTGATTAAAGTGGATCCGATGCAGAAGTTTACAAATCCACCTGCAAGGTATAGTGAGGCTGGACTCATCAAGGAACTGGAGAAGCGTGGGATCGGGCGACCGAGTACGTACGCGGCAATCATTTCGACGATCCAGGACCGTGGATATGTAGTGAAGGAAGAAAAGAGCTTCCATCCAACCGCGATTGGGGAAGCGGTCGTGGACTTTTTGGTGACAAACTTTGGGAATATTTTCGCGTATGAGTTTACAGCCAAGATGGAGACCGATCTTGACCTGATTGCAGAGGGAAAGAAGAAGTGGGTGCCGACTGTGCGGGAGTTTTGGGAACCATTGTCCGAGCAAGTGAAAAAAGTGGAGGACAGTGGAGAGCGGATAAAGGTACAGGTAGAATCGACGGAGGAAAAGTGTCCGGATTGTCCTGACGGGGAGATAGTTGTCCGGACGGGGAAGTTTGGGAAGTTTCTTTCTTGTTCGACGTATCCGGAGTGTAAGTATACCCGGCCGTATGTCGAGTATGTCAAAGATGTTGTGTGTCCCTTGGACGGAGGAAAAGTGAAGGCGATGAAGTCTAGGAAGGGCCACAAGTTTTTTGGGTGCGAGAATTATCCAACGTGCAAGTGGGCGGCATGGAAGCTGCCAGGAAAGACAGAAGATAAAATTTCTAATTGAGGTTCGATGTATTTCACTGGAAAAAGATGGCGTTCTGGCCTGTTGGCCAGCCGCCTCTAACTCGCGCCGAGCGCTGCGTAAACTTTTTCATTGTGAAACACATCCGCACCCCTTCGCCAAATTTTATATTCTGTATTCTAAGTATTGTTTAGTGGTAGATACACTGCATCTTCATAGTTGAATTTGTATCATTTTGTCGTATTGCGTAGGAGGTGTTTTTTCGGGTAGGATGGACTACGCATGAAAGTAATTAAGAGAAGTGAACGAATCCAAGAGCTAGATACGTTAAAAATTGCTGATTCTATATTTCTGGCGGCGCAGGATGTGGGGGGGACGGACGATAAACTGGCGAAGAAGCTCGCCAAGGAAGTTGTTACACGAATAGAAAAACACTACGGCCGGATCAAGAAAGTCCCCTCGGCAGAGATCGGAGACATGGTGGAGCGGGTGCTGCTCGAGCATGCTCACTACAAGACCGCAAAAGCCTATATCCTGAACCGAGAGAAAAAGTGGCAGATTGAAGCGAGTAAGCGGGCATTGGGAGTATACGACGACGTTGGGTTATCACTAAACGCTCTCACGGTCGCGAAAGAAAAGTATTTACTCAAGGATAGTGAGGGAGAGGCGATTGAAACGGTGGCGGGGTGTTTCACGCGGACAGCAAAACTACTATCTTCGTCAGAGAAAGCGAAGGATAGAAAAGTGTGGCAGGAACAATTTGTAAAAGTCATGAAAGAGCAGCGGTTTATGCCGGGGGGGCGGACGCTTGCCAACGCGGGGAGTAAAAATAACCAACTGGCCAATTGTTTTGTCATGCCCATGCCGGATGATATAGAAGGGATATTTGAGAGTCTAAAAGAAAGTTCGATCCTCAAGAAGTATGGGGGAGGAGTTGGGTTTACTTTTGGTCATATCCGGCCGAAGGGTGACCGGGTCTCTACTACAACGGGCTCGGCGGCGGGACCGATAGCCTTGATGCAGCTAATCAATGATGCATCGGATATTTATCTCCAAGCTGGGAAGAGGCGGAGTGGAAATATGGTCACGCTCCCCGTGAGCCACCCGGACATCATAGATTTTATCCATTGTAAGGAGTCGGGGTACAACTTGCCACATATCAATTATTCGATAGCGGTAACGCACAAATTTATGGAGGCGGCAAAGAAAGGCGAAGAGTGGGATTTGATCAACCCGCGAAATGGGGAGGTTACCACGCGGATCTCGGCTCGGGGGATACTCGAGGAGGCGGCGCGGATGGCGTGGCGGAATGGAGATCCCGGGCTCATCTTTATCGACGAAATAAATAAATACAATCCGACCCCACGCGTCGGAGCACTGGAGACCGTGAATTTATGTGGAGAACAGCCACTTTTACCATACGAAGCGTGCAACTTGGGCTCGATCAATTTGGCAGTGCATGTGACGGGTATAAATGGCGACGCCAAGGTAGACTACAAAAAACTCGAGGAAACAGTCAAAATCGCCGTAAGAATGTTGGACGACGTGGTGTCAGTGTGTGAGTATCCGATCAAGAAAGTGGCCGAGACCGTCGCGGGAAATCGGAAGATTGGGCTCGGGGTAATGGGTTTTGCAGACATGCTGACCAAACTTCACATTGCATATAACTCAAAGCTAGCATTGGAACTAGCCGATAAAGTGATGGGATTTGTGCAGAAACATGGGTGGGAGACGTCCTCGGCCATCGGGAAGGAAAAGGGGAGTTTCCCCAACTTTAAAGGTAGTATTTGGCAGAAGCGAGGCTACAAACATTTCCGGAACGCGACCGTGACTACAATTGCACCAACGGGGACGATCTCGATGATGGCCGGAGCCTCGAGCGGGATCGAACCGCTGTTTGCGCTCGCCTACTACCGCAAGAGCATGGGGCAGTACAATTTGCCGGAGGTTAATGCAGACTTGGTGCGTGGGATTAAACACGTGAATGGACTTTATTCGACGGAGCTGATGGACGAGATTGCCCGGAAAGGGAGCATCCAACATTTGGAACAGATTCCCAAGGCGATCCGCAGCGTGTTTGTGACCGCGATGGATTTAGACGCAGAAACTCATGTGAGGATGCTTTCGGCTTTCCAGAAATATACGGACAATGCTGTGTCTAAAACTATTAACCTGCCTGGTACTGCTACGGTCGACGATGTTTTGCAGGTCTTTTATCTGGCGAGTGAGCTAAATTGTAAAGGGATCACGGTTTATCGGGATGGGAGCAGGGAAGTGCAGGTACTGAATGTCGGAAAATCAGGGGTTCAGGCTGGGGTTTCTGCTGTGGCCGTGAAAGCGCTTTCTCGGCACAAGCAGGATGAATCCGCAAATGCTATTGCGAATTCATGCCCTAATTGTGGAGGAAAGCTGGCGATAGAGGAGGGGTGTAAAAAGTGCTATGGTTGTGGATTTGCGGTGTGCGGTTGAGGTTGGAGGAGTGCGGCTAGTTCAGGTGAGTATCCGTACTCAGAACGTGGGTGTAGGTGACAGCTTGTGCCATTGAGTTTAAGACAATCTATTGCAGCTTGATGGGATTCGGAATCAATTCTAATAGAGTTGATGCTGCCTTCCAGGGCCGGAAAGATTCCTTGCCTAGGTTATGATAAATATAGCTCGATGAGTCTACAGGTTTCACGGTGTCGACAGTTCATGGGTGTTGATTATACAGACAAACTGCCTAGTTTGATCTAGTGGGCAGATAAGGGTTGATTTGATATCATCTATTAATGAAATCTGTTAAACCAATCGAGGGGTGGCCAAAGCTGTATCACGATATTTTGAGAGTGAAGGATCCAACAAGTCACGTGGGGATTTGCACGCTGTGGACCGAGCGGGAGGTAGTGGAGAAAATTGTCTCTGATTTGCCATACAACGTGATCGGGAATTTGTATAGTGCCCAGGGGATTAATGCCATGATTCGTAACGTGATGGCGAATCCCAACATCCGGACGATAGTCATCTGGGGTAGTGAGATGTCGCTGTCTGGCCACTCTCTTTTGTCATTTATGAAAAATGGCATTGACGAAAAGCGGAAAATTATCAAAGGACGAGGAGAGATAGAACCAGAAATTCCTGACGAAGTCATTGTAGAGTTTAGAGAAAAAATCGAAGTAGTAGATTTGCGCGGGCGGACCAAGGACCAGCTGATTGCCAAGATGGAGGAGCTCTCAAAGGTCAAAAAAGAGCCATTTAGTAAAAAAGTGCGCGAGTTCCCGAAAACTGAACCAAAAGTAGAGGTACTTCCCTCGGGGCAAACGGGATTTTATGTTCATGGTAAGACGGTGGCTCAGACTTGGCTGAAGCTATTGAACGAGATTTACAAATATGGGCGACCTAAGCACACTAGGTACAGCAAGAACAATGAGCTCAAGGAAATCCTTAATTTGACGGCGGTTGTCGAGTCGGAGGATCCGACGAAAGTATACTTCCCAGAATATTTACCTTTCGAACGAGGGGAACTTGAGGCATATTATGCCGAGATTATGACTAGTCGAGAGGTCCCTGGAGTTGCGTACAACTATGGCCGGCGGATGCGGCTCCATTTTGGAGTGGACCAGATCCAACAAATGAAGGACCTTTTAAAGACTAGACCAGATAGCAAAAAAATGCTTGCGGTGACGGCGGATCCCAAACTAGATTGGAGCCGGGCGAACAATGGAGACACGCCGTGCCTAGTCATGATCCTGGGTAGTGTACAGGATTCTAAATTTTTCCTGACGGCGCATTTTCGCTCACAAGACATGGTGCACGGTTGGCCAAGAAATACTTTTGCCCTGCGGAAACTCCAGAAAGATATCGCCGATTATGGAGGATACCCAATGGGACCTTTGACTATGATCACCCATAGCGCGCATATGTATGGGGATGATTTTGCGCTAGTTGAGAATTTACTGATGGATAACTACGAGAAGGAACTTGGTTATAACCCAGCGGTCCACTTTGAGTTTGACCAGCGTGCGAATTTTGTGGTCGAGGTGATTGATGTCAAGGACTCCCAAGTGTGGGAGAGCTGGAGCGTGCGGTATAAAACCCAGGCATTGGGGATAGCAGTTCAGCGCGAACTTAAGCGAATGCCGGCTAAACCCAAACAGTTGATCCGTGTGACATTAGCAGATCCAGACGGTGGGGCACCTCTAAAGTTGTTTGAGGGGAGAACAGCGCAAGAGGTGGCGTGGCAGATTACTGACTGGGAGTACGTGAAGATCCCGGCGCACGCGATGTATGTGGGGACAGAGTTACAGCGAGCCGAGGAGGCGATTGCGAGGGGAGAGTTGTACAGTCAAGATCCAGCCTAACTTAGAGGTTTCTCCTCTAAGTGTTGTGATCTAATGTCATGTTTTTGAGAGTAGATATTTCTTCACTAATTTGGTTGTCTTCGATAAATTCCTTGTACGATGTGTGGTGATTTTCTTTGGAAAAATATTCCTTAATTTCTTGAGAATGAATCCAATTTTGATTAATGATACCTAAGTAATTGCGATAGCTGGAGTATGGGTATTCGAGCAAATTACTGATTGTATAGTCAGATAAATCTAGGGGGTTGCGGTGAAGGTATTTTGAAAGATATAGATATTGCATCTCTTCATCGATGAGCACGGCCTTGTACGGACCTTGAAAAAGCGATCCGATGCGGTTATATCTTTTGTTGAAATACATTCCATATCTTGTGGCAAGTGAACGCATAAAGTGGTTGATTGCCTGACGATCATTTTGTTTGATAAAGAGATGAAAGTGATTCGGCATGAGACAGTATGCCAGTAGCTTGATTTGTTGCATGTGATTGTGGAGTTGTTGAGAAGGGAAGGACTTAGAGGTTTCTCCTCTAAGTGGATCTGTCAGGTAAAACTGAAGATAGGAAAGAAATACTTTATAATCTTTTTCGTCTTGAAATATGAGGCGCTTTTCGACACCCCGGTTGTAAATATGGTAGTAGCTA
Organism: bacterium; assembly: GCA_043827085.1. Taxonomy (GTDB): domain Bacteria; phylum Patescibacteriota; class Microgenomatia; order UBA1400; family UBA12108; genus CAJAUT01. Next base: position 7,838 of record JBDRPO010000020.1, read on the forward strand.
TTGTCGACATAGGTTTTGATAATATTGGGTGATGGCATAGTTTGATCTACTTAGAGGTTTCTCCTCTAAGTATGGTATAGTTGATTTTATGAGTGATGTCAAATGGATAAACCAGATTCGGGCGGTGGGATTTGATGTCGATGGGACGATGTATCACTCGACTGTCGAGATGGGGCAAGAGGTGGGCAAGCAAGTAATCGAGCAGGCGGCGCGGGAACTTGCAAAAGATCCAGACGAGATTGTCGAGGAGTACCTGGAGCGACGCGAAAAATATCGGGGGAATACCTTAACTCTGAATAGTTTTGGGCTTGATGGAGAGAAGATTTTCCAAGATGTTTGGGACCAATTTCCAATCGAGAAATTCGTCAGGAAAGACAGCAAGCTTGTGAGTTTGATCACCAAGTTAAAAAAGAGGTATCGCCTGTTTTTGATTTCCAATGGGACGGGAAGACAGGTAGAGAGGAAGCTTGGGGTGCTGGGTTTGAACTATCATGATTTTGATCCCCGGATTTATTGCTATGATCAAGGATGGGTGAAACCAGATCCCCAGCCATTTCTTGCGGCCATTGAATCGCTAAACATGAAACCAGAGGAAATTGTGTATGTGGGGGACCGGGAAGATGTGGATGTTGAAGGGGCTCAGACAGTGGGGATGAAGACCATATTTGTGGGGGGTCCTTCGGCAAGCTCAGGACGTATTGCCTCACGTAAAAAGGTAACGCAACGTCGTATCGTTGCCTCACACTAAATAGTAACGGAACAAGCCCGACGTAGCTTGTCCTGCAAGACACGGATTTTCTCCGTTAACTCTTGCGGGTTATGAGTAGAGTATAC
>JBDRPO010000021.1:0-46199 GCA_043827085.1 bacterium
AACAATCGACTACACTCAGGTTTGTTTTTACCTGCAGCTAAATAATTTGCTAAAAGTTCTCGTTCACCCGAATTGATTTTCTTATGTGTTTTCATATCCCAGTATTTTACCTGGGGGTATGATCCGTTCTAGAACTCGTAATTGGGATTAGAATTCAGCAGAATGGTATAATTTGGGGGTATGGTAGCTAGAACAGAGATTGTGTTAAAAGAGAGTGTTAAAAAAGTCGAAAAACTGGTTAAAAAAGATGGAGATGAAGTGGTAGGAGCGGTAGAGGGAATATTAAAAAAGATTTTTTTGGGTTTGGACGTTGGAGTATTAGAGAAAAAAATTATTGAGTTGAAGACTAGAGAGCAAACAGGAACACTTTCGGATAATGATAAAAAGGCCCTTCCAAGATTGCTTAAGGTTTTTGAGAGCAGAAAGTCGGACATAGAAGATAAGGTTGAAAACTTATTTAAGAGAGTAGTTGATGGAACAACTATTTTGACTGATGCTCAGATAAAATCAAATGCAGCCCAATTGATTGATGAGGTTGGTGGTAGTAGTACCCTGACTGTGGCAAGAAGAAATAAATTAATCGAGATAGCTAAAGATGGTTTGGTGGTGGCGCGAAAGGTAAAAAATAGCGGCGGGATGATTGTAGATAAAAAAGAGGCAGCGGGATGGGTTTATCAACAGACTAGTGGGAAGGAAGTAATAGAAAGTGAGAAAAGGGGAGATAAACTAAACGAATTAAAGGATATTGTGGTGGGTATAACTGACAATTTTGAAAATATGACAGCTAGTCAACTGGCGGAGAGCATATCTGAAGAAAACCGTTTATCAAGCGTGAGGAGAGAAAAGACAGAGAAGTTGTTAAAGATGGAAACAACACAAAGAGATGCGCTTAAGGGTGGGATGAATGTAAAAGATGGAGAATTGGTTGAGATGTTGGGATCTGCAGACTTTAAAGACAATCCAATTTTCAAGATGATTAGAGCGAAGCTGGATGGTGGTAGGGGACTGGATCCGAGAGAGAAAAGAATACTACATGAATTTAGTGGACAACTGATTGATTTACAGTTGTCATTGCGCAATAAAATGTGGGATGGGGTGATTGATGGAGTTCCCGGCTTGAATATGGGGGCATTCGGAAGAACAAGATTTGTAATGGCTGGCGTAGAGGTAGAGACTTCAATTGGAAGTTTAAAAAAGAGACTGCGCGATGCTTTTAGATTGATTGACTTTGACGTGATTGATACAGAAGATATTGAGGAACAAAGAAGGCTATTATTGGCTACTGGAATTACACAAACACAAGCTGAATCTATTTGGAATAATGTTCAAGAATGGGGTGAGGAATACGGTAATTTTTCTAAGGGGGTGGACCAATTACGGAGCGAGTCTTTTAGAGCCGAGGACATAAAAACAAAGAAAGATGAGAGTTTTGAGAATGATATTAGAGATATGAGAGGCGAGAATAAACAAATGAAATGGCACCAGTTGATTGAAAGGTATGATGCGGACGGAAAACCGGTTTATAGCGAAGAGGGTAAAAGGAGGATGCAGCAGCTGGAAAAAATATCCGTGATGTTTGAAAGAGCTGGTGAAGACAAGGATGGAAGCCCAACCTGGAGAATGAAAGAAAATACACTCAAAGACTTTGGCGAAGAGATGGATAGAATGAAGGACACTCTTCCCCAGGATATGCAGGAGGAGATGGAGCGTGCCCGTAGAGAAATGATGCAAAAGCTGCAAGGACTAGGTGCTCCAGAGGAGAGGCAAGAGTATTTAAAAGAAGAGATAGAAAGACAGGTAATGCAGATTTATGATACGGGAGATGCGTCACGCGCACCGGGTAATCAGATGGCGTCCTACAGACTGTATATGTATATGGGGATGTTGCCGGGGGATATTGATTTTAAAACAACTTGGATGTCGAGACTGGCTATTTACGACGTAAAAATGTTTATGAGTGGGGTGGAGAATTATGAAGAATGGGCTAAAGTCAATTCTTTTTTACCTATAGAGTTTAGGTCCTATTTGCATAAGGATGAAATGTCGATAGGAAAAATACTTGATCAGAACGGTGATGAAAAAGAGCTAAGATTAAACTTTGCAGAGATATTTAGTATGTATGAAGAACAGGATGGGTCAAGTAACGACTTGAGGGATATTTGGATAGCGCGGTTGCTTGGTGCCAAAAATATGGACGAAGTAAGTTTGGCGAAGAAGCAGATTATGGCGGCGTACTTAGGTAAACAAATGGGAATACGATTTAAATATGAAATGGTGGGTGGGCAAGAAATGTTCCGCCAGATTGGTAATGATAAGTTAAAGTTTAATGGTAAGGAAACTAATTTATTAGCTCTGGTAGGTTTGGATGAAAATGGGATGCGGTTAGCAGAGGATTTGCGAGGTGAGGTTGATTTACAGGGACAATATGGGTGGTACATGGATATGCCGGTGGATTTGGGACACTTGGATTTACGGTGGGTAGGATTGGAGAGAGGGGGGACGAAGGGCGATTGGTGGCCACAACAGATGAATGGGCTTAGGAAGTTGCATGGGTTGTCACAGAAGGACTACCATAAACGTAAACAGATGGGGATGGAGTCGGCGGTTGATGAGATGGATTCTGGATGGAGATCATGGCTTAGTTGGAAATTGTTTGAAACCCATAGGGGAGCCGACAAGACAGTGTTTTGGCAAAATGTAGAGCAAAAACTGGAGGAAACTGGTGCTCATGGTAAAAAGGGTAATTTTTTTAATTTCTTAAAGCAGGCACTATACTTACCAGAGTATTGGGAGAATGGGACGGTGTGCGGAGAGTTGCGAAGCATAGCAGAGGTAAGGGGTTTGTTGGGAGACGAGTTGAATAAAGTACGGGCAAAATATGTAGAATTTGATTCGGGGAATAACTATGATTGGAGTTCAATTCTTGGTTTAATGGGAGTGGACACACAGGGGGCCAATGTAGTTGGTCAAGCGGGAATGAAAGTGTTTCTGGAGAATTTTAGTTTACATAAACTAATTACTTATGATGGTATCCCACACAATTTAGTTGCAGATCACATTAAGTATACAGGATATGCAGAGGGGTACTGGAAAGCATCCGTTAAAGCGGGAGATGCGATTTGGGACATGAAAGTACAAAAAGAGTTGGTCGAGGCAGTCAAGAGTTACTACGGAAAGAAGGGAGGAGAATGGAAATCGAATAGGCTTTTTCAGAGACAGGTACTCAACGGAGCAATGTCTGACCTGGAAGGACAGGCAACATATATGAACAAAGATGGAGTAGAAATTACTGAGTTGTGGAAGATAACAGCAGACTCTCCCACTGGCGATACTGCGGAGGTGGCAAAGAGGGGGTGGAGAATTGATAGAGAAGGATATGTTGTAGATGAAAATAATATTTATCAATACAGACCTGGGAAAATTGGTTATTGGGAAGGGTTTTTGGACCCAAATAAGCCGTGGTCTCAGGGTTCGGCAGCAGCAAGACATGGTCTTCCAATTACAAATTGGAAGACGGCAAAAGAGATCTTGAAAGGATATTTAAAATCACGAATGTTGACTCCAGAGCAATATTGGAAAGAGAAAAAGAGATTTAATTACGCGATGTATTTAGATGTTAAAATACCAGTTAATGAGAAACCGGGATTGGTAATTGCACTAAGGATGTTGGCGAAGAAGCCATGGAAGATTGCTCGATTGCCATATACGATCTTGAGAGGAATAGCGGTGGATTTGGGGCTGGAGCCTGAAGATGCGGTTGCCTTTTTCTCGCCACTAGGGAAAGAGCTAAGTAAACAGTTCTCAAATATTTAAGTTAGATAACCCTAGCGTCCACTGCCCTCTCGGGAGTCTGGGGCTTGCATATTTTTGCCAATTTCGGCGTAGAGTTTTCTTTGTTGGTGTTCTTGGAATTTGTGTGAGCCGACTGACCAGAGACCCTTGATGGGAGTCGAAGCGATGCCCATAAACCCACCAACGGCTTCGGAGGCGTATGGTGACTCTTTAACTTGCAACCATTCTTGGGCCATCTTGACGGCGGCAGGAGTCATAAGAAAGACAAAGAAGCCGATGAGGGTGAGGATGTCGGCGGCACCTTGAGAACTGGCGAGCTTGGATTCGGTGAGGGTGAAGGGAGGGAGCCACATGTTCTCGCGGTTTTGGTAGATGTCGGCACCTTCATTTACGCCAAAGGGATTGGCGCCGCTTCCTCCCAAAAGAGTTTTATCGGTGGGATTGCCCACAAGAATGGCAGCAAAGATAAACATACAGGCAGCGACAGGGAAGGGGATCAAATAGCTGGCGGTTTTCTTGAGCCATTCGGAGAAGGCTTTGCTCCCGGGCATGGCGTTCATGAGAATTTGGATGGGGGCAGTAATCGTTTGGACAATGATCATGACATAGGATTTGACGAGCGCGAGCATGAGTTTGAGCATGGCAATGACAAAGGCTACTGCCACAATGAGGTACATGGGCGAAACCATACTGACGACGGCGCCGGCGAAGCCGAGGGCACCGGTGCCAAGGCCCCAAAGTACACCACCAATGGAGCTGCTAATCGCAGAAATGATACTATTTCTGCCTTCAAAAATGACAGACCAAGCAGAGTAGGACATGAGACGCGTGATCATTTTGGGGGCGTCGATGATGCCGACGGAGGAAATAAGATAAACCACAAAATAGATGAGAAAGTACATAAGGTCGATCATAAAGCCGACGATGGCGTAGCTGAAGGTGATGAGGATGAGGGTAATGAGGAGATTGGGGAGGGCGGTTTGGATGGTAATAATCGTTTGGGCGTTCACTTTGGTGCGGAGCATGATCATGATCCCAACCACGACAAACATGACGATGTAGAGGGAGTAGGCAAGGTTACGGAAGACCTTCCAGAACTCGAGAAATGGCTTCATGGCGTTGTAGCCAGTGCCTTGGGCATAGGCGCGGCTGACGGTGGGGATACCAATATTGTTCATGATATCAGCGATATATTCTTGACTAGATATTTGATTGTCGTAGAGCAGGGAGACAAATTTTTGTTGGACGCCAAGAATGCCAGGACTATAGACATTTCCAGACTCATCTTTGGTGAAACCACCACCGACATATTTATCTAGATTCTGCATTTCTGCACAAGCATTGCGGATGAAGAAATCTTCTGCCATGGTGCAGTCGCCGCTAATTGGGACAATAGCTTTATTGAGAGCTCCAACGATGGAGAGGACACTACCGGATTCTTCGGCAGTAGGGAGAGAGACGGCGTGGGCGGAGGGGATATTAGACGAGAGGAGGAGCCCGGCTATTATTCCGCAGAGCGGAACCAGCCGGGTAAATATTTTAAAGAAATTTTTCATAGATAAGAGGATTTTAGCACCCCACTACGCCGTTGGCTACGCTAGGGGCGCGGTATTATGACACAACGCGATCCTCTTGAATGAGAATGATGTTTTCTTGCTTGGCTAACCTCTTGAGTTTAGGAGTGAAGCCGGCGGCCGAGACGAGGCCAAAGTATTCATGACGATCAGGTCTGCCCCAGATGACCTCTTGAGATTTTCTCTTTAGATCTAAAAGAATACCTACATCAATGGGTTTTTGACTCCATTTGGTTTCGACAAAAAGAATGGAGTTGGTATTTGAGTCTAGACCAACGAGGTCTATTTCGGTGTTTTTATCCCACCATCTACCCATTACTTCAAAGTTTGGTAGTTGATTATTGGATATGGCAACTTTGATAAATTCGAGTGTGGTGTCTTCGTAGGATTTGGCAAGAAGACGAGTAAGAATACCAGAGTGTTCTTTGAAGAGCGTATTGTGAGCACCGCTTTTTATAAGACTCCCATGAGGAAAAATAAAACTAAAATAGAAGCGCAAGAATGGGTCCGATAGAGAGTAAACCCCCTTTTTGCTTTTTTCGACAATTGGCTCTGTAAGGGGAACTTCTTTTTTGATGAGACGTAGCGAGATCAAATTATTTAAATAGATCGGGAGAGAGGAAGAGGGAATATGGCTATCTTGAAGAATTTGAGAAAATTTGGTTCTTCCCAGTCCTATAGCCTTGAGAATAGTTAGATAGGTACCAGAATCATCGAACTCCTCGGCAATCAATAGTTCTGGCTCGATAGAGAGAAAGTTGCCTTCTGTAAGGATAAATTCGCGAATATTTTGTTCAAAAGACAATTTACCATCTAAGGCTTTTAGATAGGCAGGAATGCCACCAGTGAGGGCGTAGAGGGAGAAACTATTTTTGAAAGATATTTTTTGGTAAAAATTCTTACTTTCTTGATAGGTAAATGATTCGAGCAACCACTGCGTTGTGCGGCGACCATATAGGGGAGCCCTTTTATCTAATGTATGTTTGTACATCATAGACATGGAGGATCCTAAAAGAATTATCATAACCCTTAGATCTTTTAAACCCATGTCCCACCCATATTGGAAAAGGGAAGAAATCCCAGAGTCTTTCTCTATTAGGTATGGGAATTCGTCAAAAACTAAAATAATTGGCTTGGCTGTTTTTCTTGTTTTGAGTTTGGCAATGAGGTAATCAAAATAACCTCGCCAATTTGGGAAACTAGATCCAATAATGTGTGTATCACCCAAGCTCTTCATGGTGATTTGGGTGAGAGATTCTAGTTGTTGCGAGGGCGTAGTTTGGCTGGCTAAGTAGTAAATACTTGGTTTGTTTTTGAGGAAATGAGTAACTAGCTCGGTTTTACCAACTCTGCGCTTGCCATAAAGTATTGCTAGTTGGCCTGTTTGACCAGCTTGCTTGTAGGTTTTCGCTAGCCAAGCCAGCTCTTTTTTACGCCCAATAAAAAGCTTATTGTTCTGCATAACTTAAATTAGTATAACTCGAATTATGTAAATGTCAAATGGCTACACTAGGGGCACGGTATTGGAGCTTAGAAGTATTTTGGAATATGAGGAATAGAGCCCTCTGAGATTTTGACAAAACGATTTAACGAAATTGGGATCGGGAAAGAATGGGAGGAGGTCTTGTTCGATGATGACGAGATCTAGATTGTCAATCTTAACCTGAAGGGATTGTAGTATTTGAGCTTTGCTTTGGGCTGTCAACTCCTCTAAATAATTCCAGTTTGGCGTAGTTTTCTTTTCCAGATACCAAATAAGGTCGTAATAATCGCGACCTTTGGTACGAGTCACCTTTTCTAGTCCATCGATGATTTCTCTTTGTAAAATGGCAGCAATCTTGCCGGCAAAAAGATCGGGTAGGGCATAATGGCGAATAATAAAGGCGAAATTACCCGTAGATTTAGTAGAGATATCTGTTTGATATTTTGTGCCTATAACATTTGCAACATCAAAACGAAGAAAGAGAATGGGGCTATCAGAATTATTAAACTCTGGCAATATTTGATAAAGTATGGGAAATTTTAGGTAGAGAGTACGGTTATTACCAGCGAGTTTGGTTGTAAAGTCCTTGAACTGGAGTGTTTCCTTGAAATGTTTGGTGATGCTTTGATCAAAATCGGACATGTTAAATTCTAATCCAATCACGTCAAAGTCTAAATCCTCAGAAAGGCGGGGTAAGTCATAAAAGAAGCGAAGACAAGTACCACCTTTGAAGAGAAGACTTTTTGAATAAGCGGAAGTGCTCACAAACTGAAGGACATAATATTGGAGTCTTTCCTTGAGGAGTGCACGCAAATATGCTGGCGGGGTAGTAGGATTTTTGGAGACGATAGTTTTTAAATCATTTATGAGCATATTTTTTTAATTATAGTCAATAACCTGGACATTTTGGGAGAATTTGATAATTCTATATATTGTGTAAATTCTTTTAAATCGATTGGAGTAAAAATATCCCAGTTGAGGCGAAGATCTGCAGACAATTCTTTGATAGGGTTGTTTAATTTTTTGAGATAGAGGTAATCGAAGACCGCCTTAGCGAAACTGGCCTCATTGATAGTCTGAGTGTCTACAACTTTTTCGACGTAACCAGTAAAAAGTGAAGGTTTTAGATTTTGATAAGAAAATGTACCAAGGAAGTTGGAATAAACTCGCGAAGATTTGATGGTAATAGAGGTGATAGTAGAAATCCCTTCTGGAATAAAATTGTGTTTGGCGAGAACATATTCGAGAGAGAGATAGGAGGGTTGTCGGATGATATTGGCCATGAATTCCAGATATTCTCCGCGCAACACTCTGGTTAAATATGTGTCTGTAACGTAGAGATTTTGTTTGAGTGAGTGGAGATAGCCTATTTTTTTGAGTTGAGTTAGTTTACTATCGAGGTTGCGCCCAGATTTACCAATAAGCATACTGGCTTCGATTTTGGTGAAATAGGGGAGTGACTCGAGCTTATCTTGATGTTTTATTCCAGCGATACTAATCATATACTAGTAATGATGGAACAAAACAGAAAATTTGTCAAGTCCATTAAGGACGTAACTTAAGGGCGTCGATCCAGATTTGGGTGGTTTTGCGCACATACTCTTTGTCGCCGTAGATAAAGATAGGTTTTTTTGGGTCAATATTTTTACTTTCGAGGAGTTCGATAGCTTTGGCGTAACCTTCTTTGTAGGCCGTGACGTTGGGGTTCTTTTTTTCGTCTGGGTCGGAATTGAGGTAGGAGAGGCCGTAGATTTCGAGGCGGACAACTTCGGGGGGATCATCTACTAGGCGGTATAAGTTGATAGTGGTTTCGATGCCGACAGAAGTTTTAAAGTTTTCAAGATAGATGGGGAGTTTAGAGGCAATAGAGTCGACATAGACGGCAGCTTCTTGGCGTTTGGCTTCGGAAAAATTGATCAGTTCGGTGCGACTGGTTTCGGTTTGGGAGGTGGAGCTGGGGAGAGGGGTAGGAGAACTGGACTGTTTTGGAGAAAGGAGGATGACGAGGATTAGGACGATGATGGTGGTGCTAACGGCGATGACTAAGAATTTTTTGTTCATATTACCCTCCGAAACCAGGTAGCTTAATGATATTACCCGCGATGAGGCGAAGGAGCGAGACGGAGAAGATGAGGAAGAGGAGACCGGCTACGGCGGCGGTAAAGAGGTCACGACCGGATTGGAGTTTTTTGGGGTCGCCGGCTGCGGTCATAATTTGAATGGTACCAATAAGCATGACGATTAGCGCGATCCCACCAGAAATGCCGATGATAAAGCTAAGCAGGGTGGTCACGAAGGCGTCGCGGGTGAAGGGGAGACAGCCGAGGGCGGTGGAGAGGGAGCCCTCACCACAGCTTTTGGGGAAGAAACCACCACTCGATGAAGATGTGGTCTTGGTGGTAGGGGGAGTAGTGGGGGGCCTGGGTTGAGTTTTGGGAAGGTCGGAGTTTTCGTAGCCGTTTTTGGTCATGGAGTTGTAGACGTTCAGGGCGACGGTGAATGAGCCAGGGCGCTCAAAGACCTGAGGAGCACAGGCGGTGTAATCAGCGCAGTAGAGGAGGTACATGGTGTCATGTTTACCATCGAGAAAACTCGTCGGGTAGGGATCGTCTTCGCCTTCGAAAGCGCGGGGACAGCCTCCGTAGGGAATGGGGTAGGGGTAGCCGGCCTGGCAGTTACTGTTGCCGCCGCCGTTGTAGCGGGAGAGCGCGGTGATGGCAGATTTAACATCGGTGAAGTTGCCACCAACTTTTCCTTTAAGTTCGTTACCGGCGTAAACAGCGGTTTCCATGAGGGAGCGGAAGACTTTGCCTCCGGCGTCTGGCTCGGGGCCACCAATGGGGCGACCGGAAACGAGGGAACCTTCTGGATTGTTGTCAGCTTCGACAAAGTGGATGCCAGCCAAGATTTCGCAGGGAATCCCCGTCTCTTTTTCGGCGGCGGCATAAGTATTCATGAGCTCGGGGGTGAGCATACCTTTGATGTTGGCATTAAAATAATCTGTACCCTTGACGCTGGTTTCTTGGTAATTGCTTCCTTCGAGCAGTTTGGCAAAGAGCTGACCGTCACACTTGCCCTCCGGGACTTCGGTCGTGTCAAAACAGCCAATGTGTTCACCGAAAGCATATTTTTCGATATTGGTTAGTTTGGGATTCGAGTACATAGGGTCGTCACAGGGGTAGTAGGCCAGGCGACGTTGGGCGTCGGCCACGATCAAACCTTCGCCTCCGTAAAAATGATCGGCGTTGGTGTTGTCGACGATGTTGCTGACGGTAGTCCGATGGGGGTCTTCGAGCTCGATTGCGGTGTCGCGGGTTTCGTAGACCGCCTCTTGGAGGTCGTAGATACTTTGGCCCATGAGATCGGGAATCGTGATTAAGTGACGCTTGATATCGTCGGAGCTGTCAATAATTTTGTAATAAAAAAGATCAATAATATTGACACTGAAAGGAACAATGGCGCCGGCGGTTTCTTTGGTGAGAATGGGCTGAATTTTGTAGCCGTGGGCATTCATGAGTGATTGATAGTCATAAATGTGACCGATATTGGGGAGTAGAAAATCACCGGGACCGTAGGTTTTATAACCTTTTGCAAGAAGGGTTTTGTAGATTGTTTCTGGGACACCATCTTTGGTTGCGACGAGAGCATAGCGAAGGGCGGGGTTATCGGTAGTGATTTGTTTGTAAACTTCAAGGGCTTGGTCAAGTGGGTAGGTGAGAAAGAGACTGTCAAGGGCAGCGGCGAAGGTTTGATGGATGCTCGCATTCATGTAATAAACCCAAGATGTACCGCGGTTGGGGAGGGAGGCTTCGATCTCAGGATTTGGATAACAGAGGTTCCAGACGCAGATTGAACCACGGCCGTAGCCGCGTCGGACTGAAGGGGGGTAGAGTGGGGATTGGAGGACGTCTTGAACCCAGTCCGATTTGAGATTGTCTTGAAAAGTTTGACAAAGATTGCGGTAGGTGGAGCTGGTATTCTCGACGATTTTACCGAGCGAGATGAGATACTGATCACGGGCTTGAACGAGAGTGGTGGAGTCGGCGATGACCGCGCTGGGAATTTCATTATAGATTTGGGCAAGGGTTTTGCCGTTAGTGGTAGCAAAGTCGTAGTCAACCCAGCCGATGGGCCAAGTACTAGTTGTTTCGAAGGTTTTTTTGGTTTGATCTGCTTTGACGAGGACACTCATTTGGCGTTCGACTTGATCGCAAAAAGTTAGACCGAGATTGTGAGCTCCCCAGGTGATGGTGTTGTCGGAACCAATATAATCATAGGCGTATGCCCCGCTTTGATATTTAGGGAAAATAAGATTTAGTTCCAGACTACTGGAGAAATCGGTGGCAGTTAGTTTGCCGGCCACTTTGGGGATGCCGCGATAACTGCAGCGGCCGGGTAACCCGTGTTCTTCTTGATAAGTGTTCCGGCCACAGCTACCGTTGGCGTTTTCGGTGCGAGCAATGTCGCTAGTACCTTTGTGGCAGAGGTCAACTTGTTTTTTGTCGCAGTCAACATCCTCGAAACACTCGTTGTCTTTTTTGGCGCCGTGTCCCCAGGCCCAGATGTGATATACGAGATCATCCCAATCCATACCACACACCTCGAGATCTTCGTAGCGACGGAGACGATCGAAGTTTTCGTGGACGACATATTTTGGTGGATTGATAAAAGCATAGAGGGGGAAAGCTTCGTAATAGAACCAGGGATTTTCTGGTTCAGCGGCAAGCACACGCGGAGCGTGTGTAGAAGTTAGGAGACAGAAGATAGATGTTAGTAATACTACAGTGGAACACAGTATATTTTTCATGACTAATTGAAGCCAAATTTGAGCTGAGTGACATCGACGCCAGTTACATTATTGACGAGGAGGAGAATTAACCACGAAATGATGGCGAGGGCGATGCCGGTGATTGCGAGGGTGATGGTTTGTTTCCCGCTAGCCATTCCCTTGGCGTCGCCGGCGGAAGTGAGGATTTTAAAACCACCTCCCAAGATCATAATAAAAGAAACCAGACCAATTAGGGGAATCATGGCTTCAAGGATGTTGCCGAAGTATTCTGGGATTTGCGATAGTTGGGCTGCGTCGGTGGATGCCATATGGGTTGATTATATACCAATAAGGTCTGACCTGGTCTCCCGATTGTATTTTGCGGTCGACTAAACATCTTGGCTATTAGCCAGGATTTCCTTAGCAGGTCAGACCTTGAGTGCACTTAGGAGAATTTAGTAGGCCTTGGGTGGGGTGATATTCCCGTCGAGGATATTGATGCCGAAGAAATAGGAGATGATTAACATGATAGCCCAGGCGGAAGCAACTACTGCCAAGCCGACGAGCGCGGCGGTGATCCTGTCGCGAGCTTCTTGGGTTTTACCCTTGTCACCACCACTAGTGATCCATTGGACACCACCCCAAATGAGGTAGGCGAAAACAAGGACGGCAGAGATGATGATAGCGCCTTGGAGCATGCCTTGGATAAGGGTACCGATATTGGTGATGGCGACATTTTCGGGTTTGCCGATCGAGAGGTCGGGGGCACCGGGAGCAGCTGCGTAAGCGGATTTGACTAGATCGAACATATGTTTTCTCCTTTGTTTATTAGTTTAGTGATTATTTTATCATTTAGCAATACCTATGCCGAAGAAGTAGTCGAGGAGTAAATAAATGGCCCAAGCTGAGGCCACGATAGCAAGGCCAATGATGCCATTGGTAATTTTGTTGCGGGCTTCTTCTAGCTTGCCTTTATCGCCGCCAGCGGTAATCCAGGTAACTCCCCCAAGAATGAGGTAGCCAAAAGTGGCAAGTCCGGCGGCCATAATGATGGCGGAGAAGCCTTTGCTGACGAAGGTGCCTAGGTCGGTGTTGATTGCGACGCGCGACTTAACTTCGTCACCAAGGTTGACGCTAAAGCTTCCACTGGCGGCATATATTGTGGAAGCAGAAGTTAGATACCAGATGCTAGATACTAGTAAGGACTGGAATCTGGAATCTAGAATCTGACGTCTAATTTTCATATTCCGCCTGCCGTGGGCCAACTAATGTTTAATAGATTCATGCCGATCGCAGTTTCGATAAATTTGATGATGACGTAGGAGGCGGCGAGAACAGCGAGACCGATAAGGCCTTGGGTGATTTTGTTTCTAGCTTCCTCGATTTTTCCTTTGTCGCCGCCGGCCGTAATCCAGTTGATCCCTCCCATGAGAAAGTAGAGAACAAAGGCAAGACCGCCCACTAAAATGATAGTTTGCCAGAGGGTAGCGATGGTGATTGCGAATTGGTGAGGAGAGTCGTCAGGAGTATTGCCACCAGGAACGGCGACGTTGGTGATGGCAGCTAAAAGATTCGTACTCATATTATTTTACCTTGAGGCCGTTAATGATAGTGCCTGGATTTAAGAGGTCAATGCCGATTGCGGCGCCGACGATCCAAGTAATGGTATAGGAGACTGCGATAACAATCATACCGATGGCACCATTAGTCATCATTCCCTTAGCTTTGTCGATTTTGCCTTTATCGCCGCCAGCGGTGATCCAGTTGAGACCGCCGAGGAGAAAGTAGAGGGCAAAAGAGATACCCCCAACAATGGTCAAGACCACGAGTACATTACTAATGAGTTTTTCGATGGCACTAGTTGCGCCAGTTGCGTCTGTACCCGTGCCTGGCTGATAGCCTCCAGGAGTCGTAATGGTACCAAAGGGATGATTTTGAGCTAATTGTTGAGACATGATTTAGAAGCTCCCTGGTCCAGTAATATTGGGCGAAAGAATAGCGCTGGCATTGCCAAATAATAGATAGGAAACGATGCCAGTCACGGCAGCTGCGGCAACCATGACGACGAGGCCCATGAGCGACATGTTGATGGAATAGGTGGCGGCCTCGATTTTTTTCGTGTCGCCAGCGGCGCCGATATAGCTAATACCGGCAATGATGAGGTTGAAAAAGGCAAAAAGACCGGCTCCGACAAAGATGATGGTGACGACATTGGTAATAAACTTGGGAAGTCCCACGTCAATATTGCCGTAATTACTGAGGGGATTATTGATATTTTCACCTAGTAGAGTATTGGCCATAGATTTAGTTTAGTATAGATAATCCTGTCACCACCTGGATTAGTTGGATGATCCAGTAGGAGGCGAAGAGAATACCCGCCCCCATTATAGCAGAGGTGATGATTTTTCCACCATCGGCGACCTTGTCTTTGTTGCCGGCGTTGCTGATGATTATGAATCCACCAAAGATGATCATGAAGAAGATGACGAGACCGCCGGCGATGTAGACGTTGGGGAGGATGTTGTTGATGAGCGAGCCGGCTCCGGAGTAAGTCGAGCGAGCGTCGCTGCCTTGGAATTTGAGGGCTTGACCGAGGTCGAGGGTTGAGACTGCCATGAGAGAATTATAGCAGGTTGTAGTAAGGCTTGCTGTCATTCCAAGTCGAAAAACGGCAATATATTTTTCTGGTGAAAAATTAGCCTGTTGCTCGGCTACCCGCCTGCGCAATCTTTTCTTTTGGAACGGACAGCAAACCTTTTTGATATGATACATGTCTATGGAGCAGATAGTTAAGGAAGTACTGGCGGGACAGAAGGGGGCGGCGACACGGTTTTATCATACACATGCACCCAAGTTGCGAAGGTATTTGACGGTCAAGTTGCCCGAGGGGGAGGTAGAGGAGATTTTGCAGGATACTTTTTTATCGGCGTTTGATAGTTTGCCGCTTTACCGGGGGGAGTCGAGTGTGGCTACCTGGCTTATTTCGATTGCCCGGCACGAGGTAGCTGATTTTTACCGGAAGAAATATGTAAGGCAAGCCGTCGAGAAGACGGCACCCCTCTTTGAAAATATGGTGTCGGAGGTTCTTTCGCCTGAATTTATTCTAGAGAAGAAGAAAATAGAGAAGCGTTTTTTTTCGACTTACCGAAGACTGTCCAAGCAGTATCAGGATGTTTTGTCGTACCGATATGAACTATCGATGAGTGTAAAGGAGATCGCAAGCCGAATGGAACTAAGCTTTAAGGCGACAGAGTCACTACTATTTAGAGCGCGCTTGGCGTTTAGAGAAGAATATGAAGCGAGAGAATAAGTTTATCGCTGAGCTGGAGTCGAAAGCTAAAGAACAACGTAAATTGGTGGAGACAGAGATGATGCCAAGTTGGGCAAAGGGGCTTGGGGATTGGCTGGTAATTAACCCATGGAGAGTGCTTGTGCCGCTGAGCGCAATAGCGTACAGCATGTTGCGTGCGGCGTACGGCGCAAACATGAGGGAGTTGATATTGGGATTGTTTGGAGGATTTAAATGAAAGCGATGGCATTGTGGATTAGTTATGTGTGGAGCGTGACTCTGGCGGGACTCGCGATCCACCCATACCAATCGATGCGGCGGATGGTACTAGATAAGCCGATATTACTACCAGTGGCGCTCTCGCCAGTTATTGGTCTGGTGGGGCTTTTTGTTTTGGGGAGAGTGGGGAGTTTTGTGTTTACGCTTGGATCACTTGGACGCGAACTGGTGGCTTTAGTTTTGGGGAGTACACTGATTGGACTATTACTTTGGCAGGGATTATTACTTTTGTTGGTGGTGAGGTTTTGGCGGGCGCGATGATTCAATGATTTAAACCCGCCTTACCGCGAGGCAGGTCATTTTATCATTGAGTAGATGATTTTCCCTGTTCATTCGACCAAGTAGTTATGGTTGAGGGGTTTGTGTATAAGTCTTATCCGGCAGATTTAGTGGGAGAGATCTTAAACAGATATCTAGCTGATACAACACTCGATAAGTTGGCGATAGAGCTTGAGGGCGTGTCGGCGGCGGGGGCGCAGAGAGTAGTAGATCATGCAATATCAATTGGGGTGATTAGGTCAGAACAAAAGCACCATAGCGGTGGTGGGTTTGCGAGGAAGCGGGCTAGACTCGTATGGGAGAGACACCCTAAAGCGACTGTTATCCAAGTGGCGAGACTAGCAAATTGCAGTGAGGGGACAGTTTACCGAGCTAAAAAGGAGTAAATGATTTTGGGGGTTGGGACGACTAATGGGGCATGGGATACGAACAAAACGAGGTGGGAGCGGCGTATGTGAGGACTAATGCGGTGAGGCTGGGTAAACCTGGAACGTGGGAGGAAATTATGCGTCAGTATCAAAGAAATAATCATCACCTATCCCTAGCTTTGTTGGCCTCGGGGTTATCTGACCAAGAGTTGGATGAAATACATGATCGGCAGCTTGAGATAAAACCAGTAAGAGCGCCAGTGATATAAGTGAGACACTCCCAAAGGGAACTGTTTATACGTTTACTGAGATGAGTAGAGATGGGGCACCTAGTGGGTTTGTGGGACTGGCGCCATATTACATGGCGATAGTGGAGTTGGAAGTGGGACTAAAACTAACGGCGAGATTGACTGATTATGGAGACAAGGAACCCAAGATTGGGGATAAAGTCGAAATGGTAACTCGTAAGCAAAAAGATAATGGTGACGAAAGGGGAATAATACAATATGGCTATGCTTTTAGGCCAATTGTTGAGCCAGCGACAGAGGAGCAGATAGAAGAAATTCGGCGGACTATTCGATTGGCGATGCAGGGGATTTTTGAGTAGCGAATGATTTTGTGGGATTAGACGACATATTTATTTATGAATAGGCAGGTAGTATTGGTGGACGAGCAGGATAATGAGCTAGGGCTTGCGGAAATTTATGAAGCACACCAAGGGAAGGGACTAAAACATAGGGCTTTGTCGGTGATTTTATACAGGAAAAAAGATGGAGTGACTGAGATACTCTTACAAAAAAGAGCAGAGGCAAAACCGGTATTTAAACTTTTATGGAGTAATACTTGTTGCACGAATTTAAGACCAAGAGACACATATTTGCCGAGAGCTGTTTCTCGACTCCAGGAGGAGATGGGGATAGAGATAGAAGAGAAAGATTTACATATACTTTATAGATTTAGTTATGAATCGCCTGACCTCGTAACTGAGGGGTGGTGTGAGAATGAGGTGGATACGGTCATCGTGGGCGAGTGGGACCCCCCTTCGTATAAAACTCCGGATGGGCGCGGTGGTGAGGTAAAAGTGAATCCAGAAGAGGCGGCGGATTACCGGTGGACGCCGTGGGGGGAGTTGCAGAGAGATATTAATACGTCGCCGCGCAAGTATACCCCTTGGTTTCGTCAAATTATTAGGAATACTGAGTTGCAAAAAGAAATATATGGATAAACGATTAATAGAGGAGGTATTAAGGCGACCAAGGTGGAGTGTGGAAAAAATTGAGGAAGCGTGTAGGGGAATGGTAAATGCTTCATGTGATGACCCTATAGATATTAGGTTTGAAGTTTGGAAAAACATAGCTTTGTGTGATGAGTTATATGATGGAAAGTCGGAAGAGAAAATATTTGAAGAATTAATAGAAAGAGCTTTGAGTGGGGAGTTTGATCGATGTTAATATCTACCGTGCCAGGGAAGGTTATTTTAACAGGGGAGCACGCAGTGATATATGGACAACCTGCGATTGTGGCGGCAGTACAGCTAAGAACCAAGGTAACAATTAGTGAGGGTGAGATGAGTGGGTCAGAGTTGGTTAAGTTGGCGGTAAGAACGGTAGAGAAATTGATTGGTAAATCTATTCCTAACAAATTGAAGATTAAAGCTGAAACCACACTTCCAATTGGATCAGGACTTGGATCTTCTGCATCGCTTTCTGCGGGGGTTATTGGTGGTGTGGCAGAATATTTAAAATTGGGATGGAATAAACAAAAAATTAATGAAGTGACCTATTTAGTTGAGAAAATTACCCACGGAAACCCAAGCGGTGTGGACAATACGGCCGTGGTGTATGGTGGACTGCTAAGGTTTGAAAGAGGGATGAATGGTGAGCAGAACAAACTAGAGAATTTAGAAGTGCGTAAAATACTGCAAAAAATGTGGCTAATTGATAGTGGTAAGCCGGAGGAAACAACGGGGGAGATGGTGAGTTTGATAAAAGAAAGGTATTTAAGCGATTCTAAGCTAGAAAATTATTTTAGAAAAATTGGAGAAATCAGCAATCAATTACAAGTTGAAATCGAAAATGATCGATTTTCGCCAGAATGGATTATGGAAAATGAAAGATTGTTGGAGAAAATAGGGGTTGTGGGAGACAAAGCAAAAGGAATAATATCAAAGATAGAAAAAATGGGTGGTTATGCGAAAATCTGTGGAGCTGGGGGGATCGATAAGGGGAGTGGGGTGATGTTGGTCTATCATCCTGATGACGAGAAGTTTGAAAGTTGGGTGAAGAAGGGAGGATATATATATTTTCAAGATCATTTAGGAGGTCCGGGGTGGCGAATAGAAAAGTAACTACATCAGCACCGGGGAAGCTAATGCTATTTGGGGAGCATGCGGTTGTGTATGGGAGCCCATGTATTGTGACGGCAGTTGATCAGAGGGTTAGAGTAATGGTCGAGCCGAATGGGGAGGGGGAGATACACGTGTGTTCGCCAAATGTGGGACTGGATGAATATCACAAGAAATTGAGTACACTTGGGCGGGATGATGTGCCAAAATCGATGCAGTTTGTAGAGATGCTCGTCAAACGGTTTTATGAGCAATACAAGATAAAAGATGGGGTGAGGATATCGACGGAATCAGATTTTTCAACACAGTTTGGATTCGGATCGAGTGCGGCTGTTGTAGCAGCGCTCACTTTGGCGCTTGCCAAGTATTTCGGCAAAAATATGGAAAAGAAAGAGATTTTTGAAATGGCTTACCAGGCGGTGTTAGACGTGCAGGGAGTGGGAAGCGGATTTGATGTCGCGGCTTCGGTTTATGGAGGCACGCTATATTATGTAACGCCGGGCAAGGTGATCGAGAATATTTATGAAGGGAATTTGCCAATCGTGGTGGGGTATACGGGAGTCAAAGCTGACACTCCAACTTTAGTGCGACAAGTGGCGGAACTGAAGCGGAATGAGAAGTGGGTGGACTCGGTTTTGGGAGATATCGCGGACTTGGTGAATAAAGCAAAAAGTGAGTTTACGAAACAAAATTTTATACAACTGGGAAAGTTAATGAACAAGAATCAGAAGTTGCTATCGACTTTAAACGTGAGTTCAAGAGAGTTAGATAATTTGATTAAGGCAGCAAGGGAGGCGGGAGCGTATGGAGCTAAATTATCGGGTGCGGGGGGAGGGGATTGTATGATTGCACTGATTGATGAAAAGAATAGGGAGTGTGTGGGAGAAAAAATCAATGAAGGGAAGGGAATTTGGATGAAAGTCAAAACAGGAGCAGAGGGGGTAAGATTGGAAATATGAGTCAAGAATTGGTGGTTTGGGTAGATCAAGACGACAATGAGCTAGCAAGATTGCCTAGGGATGTAGTACACGATAAACAGGGGCTATTGTTGCATAGAGAAACGATGGAGTTGTTATTTGCAGATCCTGAACATACCAAGTTTTGGATGCAAAAAAGAGCAGATAATAAAAGCAGTATCCTGGGAAGTGGACGATGTCTGTGACTTGCCACGTAAATAGTGGTGATATCACAGTAGATGATCCACAGGGTTATTTGAACGCTGGTTTAAGAGAATGCCCAGAAGAGTTGGGAGTTAAGGTGATTAATCAGAAATTAGTGGCGAAAAAGATAGTCGTAACTGATGAAAATGAAGCGATATCTGGGATTATTGAGGCAGAATATGAAGGAGAACCAAAAGCTGATTTAGAAGAGGTAAGCGAGATCAGATTGTTTACTAAAGAAACAATCGGAGAAATTCGAGATCAACTAACTCCTGCAGCATTAATTTGTTTGGTATTATTGGGAATAATACAAGATGAGGAGAAGATACAATGAAAAAAGCAACAGCGACCGCACATAGCAATATTGCGCTGGTGAAGTATTGGGGGAAGGGAGACGAGAAGCTCAGGCTACCAGTGAATTCCTCGGCGGCAATTGCACTCGATAATTTAACAACCACAACAACGGTCGAGTTTAGAGAAGATCTAAAAGAGGACCAAGTTGAGCTTGTGGGAGAAGGGTTTGAAGTGGGAGAGGTGGAGAAGGTATCGAAACATCTAGATAGAGTGAGGGAGTTGGCAAAGATAAATTTGAAAGCAAGGGTGATATCTGAGAATAGTTTCCCGAAAGCGGCAGGTATGGCCTCGTCAGCCTCTGGATTTGCGGCACTGACGGTAGCCGCGGCAGGGGCGGCGGGATTAAAAATGAGTGAGAAGGAGTTATCGATTTTGGCGAGGCAGGGATCGGGGTCGGCAAGTAGGTCGATTCCTGGGGGAGTTTCTGTTTGGCATGCAGGGACGAGCAGTGAGACGTCGTATGCAGAGCGAATTAATTATCCTAAAGAGTGGGATCTACATGTACTACTCGTGATGACAGAGGATACATCTGCCAAGAAAGTGGGGAGCACGGAAGGCATGGCTCTCGCCGTGACGAGTCCATATTTTAAAATTTCGGTTTCTGAGGCAGAGAAAAATATTGAGAGGTTAAGGGGGGCGATGGAGAAGGAGAACTGGCGGGCGTTTGGAAAGGTGATCGAAGATGAGTGTTTCCGACTACACGTACTGTGTATGACGACGACGCCGAATATTTTGTACTGGCGAGGAGTGACGGTAGAAGTATTCCAGAAACTCTTGAAACTTAGAGAGATCGGAGTGGAAGCATTTTTTACTGTTGATGCTGGTCCCCATGTACACGTGGTGTGTCGGGGTAAGGATGTGAAACTAGTGAAGCAAAACCTGGAAGAGTTGTCGGGAATTAAAACAATTATCGAATGCGAAATAGGCGAGGGGGCAAAGATATGTTAGATAAAACAAGAATACCTAAACATGTGGCGATAATAATGGATGGCAACCGGCGGTGGGCGAAGAAACAAGGCTTGGCTGCAGTTGCAGGACACGCGTATGCGGTGGATAGGGTAGTCGAGAAAATAATCGAGAAAGCGGGGGAGATGGGGGTGAAATATCTGACTCTTTGGGCGTTTAGTACGGAAAATTGGGGAAGAGATAGCGAAGAGGTGAGCGGGCTAATGAATTTGTTTCGTAAAGCTTTGATGACGAAAGTAGAGAAGTTTATCCAAAAGGGGGCGAGGCTCAAGATGATTGGAGATATCAGTCGGTTTGCACCAGACATCCAAGCTGGGATGCGGGAGGCTGAAGCAAAATCAGAGAAGAATGACAAAATATCGGTGACGTTTGCGCTCAACTATGGGGGGAGAGATGAGATTAAGCGGGCAGTAAATAGATATTTGAGTGCCTGCGAGGACAGTCCTCGCAGGATAACCTACAATGACTGTCCTCTAACACAGGAGGAACTGGAAAAATATTTAGATACGGCGGGGATGCCGGATCCGGATTTGATTATTCGGACGGGGGGAGAGATGAGAATGAGTGGATTTCTGATGTGGAGCGGGGCATATAGCGAGTACTATTTCACGGAGAAGTTGTTTCCGGAGTTTACGCCGAGAGATTTGGAGCGAGCGGTTGAGGAGTACCAGAAGCGTCAACGACGATATGGAAAATAGTCCTTTAAGGTCTGACCTGGTCTCCCGATTATTTTTTGAAGTCGACTAAACATCTTGGCCGTTGGCCAGGATCTCCTAAGCAGGTCAGACCTTTAGGATAAGATGTTGACTTTGAAGATGATTTGGAGGAGTTGGGCGATCCAGTAGGCGAGGAAGATGATGAGGAAGCCGACTAGGGCGCTCGTGACCATACCCTTGCCTTTTTCCTGAGATTCTTTGTCGGCGGCGCCGGCGAGCATGGTAAAGCCACCCATGACAAGCATGCCGAAGAGGATCAGGCCGGCGACTTGGAGGATGATGGGGAGGAGAGTGCTCACGATGCTGCCGATATTGGCATTCCCTTTGAGTCCGATGGCATCGTTGTATTTTTGGTATTCGAATTTAAAATCAGCCGCGAGCGCTTTTGGCGCAGATGTTAGATACCAGATACTAGATGCTAGTAAAGACTGGAATCTTGAATCTGGAATCTGGAATCTATTCTTCATACTAATTTGCCCACTCGCCTGTGGCGTCGGGGTACTGCTGGCTATTGTATTTATATTTCATAATTAGTGTCATTGAAATCCTGGTAACTTAATGATATCACCGGCGATGATTTTGATGAGAGTCACAGAGAAGATAATAAAGAGGAGACCGGTCACGGCTCCGGTAAAGAGCTCTTTGCCCTTTTTGACTTGTTCAGCATTGTCACCACCAGTCATGATCTGAACTGTTGCGATAAGCATGATGATGAGTGCAATTGCTCCAGAGATGCCGGCGAGAAATCCAAGGAGGGAGGCAGTGAAGCCTTCTGTTTCAACACTGAGGCAGCCGAGAGCGGTATCGATACCTTTGCCTCCGTTACATTCTTGTGGTCGGGACGCAGTCACGCCGCCTTGGCCGTTAGTAACTAGGCTGGCTCCCATACTAGTTTTTAATTTGGTGCATTGAGCGGCCGTGTTGGTACCGGTGCAGCAATATGTAGTGGAATTTACTGAACAATAACTTCCTGTACAGGAGCCAGAGCTAGGAGAACAGGCGGCGTATACAGTGGTTGTAGAAAGTAGATAGTAGAAAATAGAGATGGTAATGGCTCTTGGGATATATGTTAGGATGGAAGTATGGTTTCTCTCTGGAAAAAGTTTTTTCATACAATAATCGTGGTTGTAGTCGTAACAGGATTAATTGTATCACACCAGATACGTGTGAGAGCAGAAAGCTGTGATGGTCAATATGATTCTGGTAGTGATGCCTATTATGCCTGTTTGGGACGAAGTATCGGCGATCTTACCACGCAACTAGAGGCGGCGAAAAAAGCGTCGGCGCCACTTGAATCGGAAGTAACCAGGTTGAGTAAGCAAGTAAGTGGAATAGAGAATCAATTAAAAGAAGCGGGTGTAAAAGTTGAGGCTTTGTCAGCGAGTATAGGAGAGAGAGATAAAAAAATTAAGTCACAGTACGTGATACTGACCGTAAAAGTACGAGATTTATATAAAAAAATGAGATTTTATTCACCACTTTTGATTTTTGCATCTTCTTCGACTGCCGGAGATTTGACCAGAGGACTTGCTTACAAGGCAGTGGGGGCAGATGAGGATAAGAATTTGATAGTGAATATAACTACGGATATCCTAAAATTGGAGGCGGATAAACAGAAGATAGAAACTGATCGAGCACAGCTTGCGGCACTGCAGAAGAAGCTTGATACACAAAAGGCTTTTTTTGAGAAAGAGATTGCGGGTGCAAAGAAGTGGCAAGCGGAGTTATTAGGGAAAATTGCCGCACTATCGGCAAAACAACAACAATTTATTGCTCAGAAATTGGGAAGTTTAAATTTGCCCACTAGCTTGGGTGGAGGAAATCTATCATGTACGGATGATAGGAACTTGAACCCTGGATTTTCAAATGCTTTCGCATTTTTTACATACGGAATTCCTCACCGAGTGGGAATGAGCCAATATGGGGCGTATGGGAGAGCAAAGAATGAAAATCAAACTTATGATCAGATTTTGCGGGCATACTTTAATTTTAACGAATATCAAGATGAGGGAGGAACAACAATTAGAGTCAATAACGGGAATGGGATCAATCAAGGAAGTGTGATCTGGAGTGGGAGTTTAGAGGATTATGTAAAAAGAATATATGAAATACCTACTAGTTGGCCCATGGCTGCACTGGAGGCTCAGGCAATTGCGGCACGATCTTATGCATTGGCGGTGACTAACAAGGGAACAGATTCTATTTGTGCTAACCAGTATTGCCAAGTATTTAAAACAGATCCTAAAGGAGGGGAGTGGGATAGCGCGGTAAGTAATACTTCGGGCAAGGTGATGGTAGCAGGAGGAGAGATAATCACCGCGTGGTACGCATCGACTGCTGGTGGATACACTTTTACAAATAATGATATTTGGGGTGGGTCACAGAAATCTTGGACCAAACGATTGAGAGATACAAGTGGCGATGTGGATAATTGGGGTGATTTGCAGGCTAAAGCATATGACAAAGACTCTCCTTGTATGTATGCGGCACAAGGTTGGAGGGCGGAATACGCAAAGTCGGCATGGCTAAAATCCTCTGAATTAGCTGATATAGTAAATGTTTTGATGCTGGCAAAAAGGGATAGTTCTACTCAGTCACATTTATCTCAAGTAGACAAACCAAATCCTGATGGGGTGGAAACTTGGAGTTTAGAGAGGGTGAAGTCAGAGCTTAAATCACGCGGGGGCAGTCCATATGATAATGTTTCAGATATATCAATTAGTGCTGATTTTGGGGTTGGGAAGACGACGAATGTTTCTGTAAACGGGCAAACTTTCTCAGCGAGTGAATTTGTGGATTATTTTAACTTACGGGCTCCAGCAAATATTCAAATTGTGGGTCCGCTGTTTAATGTAGAACGAAAGTAAATTCTATAAATTCCCACGAGGACTCTCCTTTCACCTGCCGGCAAACCCTTCTCGAGCTGCACTCGTGAATTCCTTTTAAGGAAAGTCCTCTAGCTACATGTGATAACATATACTCATGGCGGAGATCTATAAGGCGCAGGAGAAAGTGAATGGTGTGGTTGCGGGGGTAAAGAAAAATTTATCTACAGACGCAATTAGAAAAGTAGTGGGAAAGATGGGGAACGACAACTTGTTCACTAGTTTTGCTTCATTCCCAAACAAAGTAAATTTTGAAACTCAAGATGATAATGAAGAGGTAATATTGTTCATGCGCCAGCACCCGATCGTGAACGTGAAGTGGATACTCATGACCATATTGATGCTTACGCTTCCGTCGGTGTTTAGCTTTTTTCCACCGTATGCGAACTTGCCGGCGAATTATCAGTTTGTGATGACCGTGGGGTGGTACCTGTTTGTGTTTGGGTATACTCTCGCAAAATTCATGGGTTGGTTCTTTAATATTTATATTCTGACTGATGAGAGAGTAGTGGATGTGGATTTTGAAAACATATTTTTTCGCAAGATCTCTACGGCCAAGACGGAAGAAATCCAAGACGTTAATGTTCAATCTTCTGGAGCTTTTGAAACGTTTTTTGGATATGGATCAGTGTTTATCCAGACGGCTGCGGAGGTGTCACAATTTGATTTTTTATATGTGCCCAATCCAGATAAAGTGGGAAAGATATTAAATCAATTAATTGACGCGGAAGAACAAGAAAAACTAGAGGGAAGGGTAAAGTAGTATGGATATCATAGCAACCATGCAATCAATTACATTTCTCTCGGTAGTGAAGCTTTTAGTAGTTACACTACTTTTAGTTTATTCCGTGTTTGCACTACTTATGATGAGGCAGATTGCAGCGATGACGCGAGCCGTTGCCATGCGGGATGATTTTGTGATTAGACTTCTAGGGGTACTCAACTTTGGATTTGCAATCTTTGTGTTTATCCTGGCCATCGCTATACTGTAAGTATGAGTAGGCTCACAACAACAAACATTGTAGGAACAGCATCTTCCGTAATGTGGTCGCAAGCCCAGTCAATACTTCATGATGACGGTAGCCAGTTGTTGATAGTGATTCAGTTGAGTTGTGAGGAGGGGGAGTCGCTAGTTGATTTGGCGACCATTGGGGGTGAGATTTTATCGGAAATAGAGAAAAAGGGGGAGAGTAGAGCAGAACAGGTGGTGGGGGAAGCAACACAAGGATTGAAAGTTGCAGTATTAGTTGCTTCTTGGAGAGAGAATGATTTGAGTTTGTATGGCAAGGGGCAGGTGAGCGCCTATATGGCACGAAATGGTAAGTTGGCTAAATTAAGGGATGACTGGGGAGAGGGAGAGAGAATCCATGGAATGATAATGGGGAAGGACACGCTGATTCTTTCAACAAATAGGTTCATTGAGGTAGTGGGCACAACGAAGCTAAAAGAAATATTGACTAGCGATGAGGAGCCGGCGGAACCACTTGCGCCTCTAGTGCATACCCAGAGTGAGACGAGTGGGATAGCAGCGATTGTGGGAGTGATGAGAGAGGAAAAGAAACAAGTTAGGTGGCCACAAATTAAGTTGAGGCTTGAGAATGACGAGCCAAGGAAAATAAACTTGTGGATTGGGGGCGTCATAATGGTGCTCTTGATACTTATGATTGGGGTGGGGATGGTCAGGAGAGTACGGGTATTATCTGAGCGAGAGTATGGCGCTCTAAATACAAGCGTGAATACAAAACTTGATGAAGTTACCTCAATTGGCGATTTGAATCCAGAAAGAGCAAAGGATTTATTAGTTAAAGCTAGGGGAGAGGTCGAGGCTTATTTAAATACTGATATCAAGGACGAATATAAGGACAGGGGAAATAAATTGCTCGGACAGATAACCTCGGCGGAGGAAAAAGCATTTAAGAAAAACGAAGTAAAACTAACTACAATGGTTGAGCTAGCGATACTAGCGGACAACTTGAGAGCAGAGAAAATGAACACTGATGGGAAGGGGAATTTGGTGTTTCTTGACTCCATGACTCCTAGGGTGGTTGCGATGAATTTAGTCGACAGGTCGAGGCAGATAATTACGATAAATGAGGATATGATGCCGCCAGATGTTGCGGTGAGTGAGGCGCGGACTTATGGATTATATGCACAAGGAGTAGTGGAACTTATATGGAGGAAAGAAGAGGTAAAAAAAGTGATAGAGGCTGATGAATTTTGGAAAGAGCCAAAGTTCATCGAGACATTTGCGGGAAATGTGTATATTTTTGACAGAGAACAAAGTGAGATTTGGAAATATCCAACACTAGGCGATATATTTGGAAGTAGGAGAAGATGGTTTGCGGCGGGGATAACACCCGATTTATCAAATGTGGTGGATATGAAGGTGGTCGGGGATGTGTGGCTCTTAACCTCGACGGGGAAGCTTGAGCGGTATAGCCGAGGGGTGCCAGTCACTTTCCCCATGGAGGGTTTCCCTACAAAAAGTGAAGGGAAGAAGCTGAGTGAACCTACCGCCTTGTGGGTGACGGATAGCTTGGTTTATGTACTTGAGAATGGGGCGGGACGGATTGTGGTGTTTGGAGCGGATGGAAAATACCAGGCACAATACACTAATCCGGAGTTTAGCCGCGCCTCGGATTTGGTGGTGGTGGACGATAAAGTGTATGTTTTGATTGAGAATACGGTGAAAGAATTTTTGTTGTAGATTACTTCGGTTAGCGCAATTTCATCTCATGGTACTTACTCCTTCAGGTAAAAATGTTTGCCCGCTCCGCGTCACGCATTTTTTACTTGATGAGTCCGTCGTAATGTTCGTAAAATTGACTAACCTTCGTATTCTGTTTTTCTCCTGGTAGAATATGGGTATGATAATTAATAAATTGGCGCATAGGGAGTATCAGATCACTGACACGTACGTGGCGGGAGTAGCTCTCACGGGGGCTGAGGTAAAGTCGCTACGCGAAGAGAGGGGGAGCTTGCGGGATGGGTACGCCAAGATAATTAAGGGAGAATTATTTTTGGTGGGAGCAGATATCCCGCAGTATAGCCACTATTCAGGAAGAGAATATGACGCCAAGAGATCGCGGAAACTCCTCATGAAGTCGAGCGAGCTTTTAAAAATCCAGAAGCAAATCGAGGGGAAACCTCTAACCCTTATACCGTTAAAACTATTTTTTAAAGGGAGATGGGCGAAGTGCGAGATAGGAGTGGGGAAGGGGAAGCGAGAATGGGAAAAGCGAGAGGATATCAAGAAAAGGGACACGAATCGGGAGATGGCCAAGGCCATGAGAAATAAGATTTAATATGGTGGAGACGGAGGGCAATGAGCCCTCGTCCGCGTGCCGCCAAAAACACCATCTACATACATAGATAAATTTAGATTTTAACCTCTAGTTACTTAGGTAATTATCAGACCATGAATAACACGAGGGTGGTCGTTTGATTTGGTCCCGCCTGACCGGGGCGGGATTAAGGCTTATGTGTGTTTCCACCCACATCTTCCCCATAAGCGAGTAGGACGTGAATGCCGAGTTACGCTAAAGCGAAACCAGGAACATATGTGCCGATGCCATCTCCGGAGAGATAAGCAACAACTTTAGCATATGTTGTCTGTACAAAATTTTTGACAGATTTTTTTTGACGCTGTTTTACAACTTCTCTCGTCAAAGTTGGTATGCAGATGTTAATGAGCTGGTACACGTCAAAGCAAGACGTCCCCAATACAGCGGAATGTACCATAGAATCAGGCTAAATGCAAGATTTACCTGGCGTATTCTTCCCGGACTCGATCGGCGAGAATGGTCTTGACGAAAGATTGGTAGGGAACATCGCGCTTATTGGACATCACCTTGAGATCATAGATGAGCGAGACGGGGAGGCGGATGGTGATAGGCCTGGTACTGGGTTTGAGTGCAGAAAGATCCATCTTGACTTGTTTAAATTGATCGGCATAATCGGCAAAACTGTGAGTAGCCCAAAAATTTCTCTCCTCATCTTCGTTTTTGAAGCTGGGAAGGTTATTTTTTATCTTTTTCATATAAACTCCTTTCTTTTTTGTCTTGATCTCTAGCTGATATTACTCTGACTTTTTTGGCTCTGATTGTAAAAGTAATGAATAGATATCTCTTTTTGTCTGTGATGCTAAGTAATGTGTATCGTGGCTCAGACAGAGAATGAAGCTTGTCTTTGTAAATACGTTGCGGAGTATTTCTGAAAGCCTGCTCACATTCTAGGTAACTGACCTTATGTTTGAACCAATTCTTTTCCTGATTGTGGGAGTCCCACTCGAACCCCATCGGTTTGGACATGCTAATACTTGGCATTGATGTACATGATAGTACAATACAAGTTGAATTGTCAAGTAGGGTTGAAATAACTATAAAATCAGGCTAAATGCAAGTTTATGGGCGTGTTCGGGGTAACGTAAATTTTGATCTCCGGTACAGGCGTTTAGCCTGTAATGTCGACAAAATTTTGTTTCCCCTGCACACTGTTATCTTGATACAATTTCTATGTGAAGATAATAGATTGGATTTACCCAAAAAAGTGTGTGGGGTGCCGGGAGGGGGGGGAATATGTGTGTCCTGAGTGCCAAAGAAAGCTGATAAAACCAGAGCCGATTTGTCCGATGTGTTGTAAGCTGAGTTTGGATGGATGGGTACACCCAAGGTGCAAATCAAAACTGGGCATGGAAAGACTGTTGGTGGGGCTGCCCTATCGAGGAGTGGTACAGCAGTGCCTGAAGAAGGTGAAGTACCAATCACAGTGGGACCGTATTAATTTTCTTTTCAAATTATGGGAAAAGAAAATTAAGGATCAGATGTTAGGCGTGAGATTCCAGGGTGATGTGGTCACATCTGTGCCGATGTGGAGAGAAAAGGAGGGGGAGCGAGGATTTAATCAGGCAAAAATTATTGGGGAGTTGTTGGCAGAGGAATATGGATGGGATTATATAGATATCTTGGAGAGAGTGAGGGAGACCATGCCAATGTATGGATTGAAGAAAACTCAACGGAGAGAGAATGTGGGGGGAGCTTTTAGAGTACAGAATCAATGCGACAATAGCATAGTGTCACGGATTATTTTAGTGGATGATGTGTGGACGACGGGGAGTACGATGCAAGAGTGCACGCGGGTGCTTAAAGAAAGTGGAGCGATGGAAGTGTGGGGGGCAATTTTAGCTAGGTAAGGTACAATGAAATTATGAAAATATTATTTTTAACGGCAGAGGTGGGGCCTTATGTGGCAGTAGGTGGGTTGTCACAGGTATCGTATTTTTTGCCGATGTCGCTGCAAAAAGAAGGAGAAGACGTCCAAATTTTTACTCCGAAATTTGGTGCAATGGACCCTCCTAATTCTGATGATAAAGAAATAGAAAACAAAAAACGAAAAGTTTGGAAACTGGAGATGGAGGTGGAGGGTTTGAGAGTGCCTCTCTTGAATAAACCGGGAGATGATGACTTGATATGCAACGTGAAGTCTTTCCAGTCAAAAGGAGGGGTAAAGACATGTTTTTTGGAAAACCAAGAGTATTACGAACTGCGGGCTAACGTGTTTGGATATAAAGATGACCACGTGAGATTTATGCTTATGTGTAAGGGGTGTCTGGAATGGCTACTTTTACAAAAAATAAATGGTGGGTGGTGGCCAGACGTGATCCATTGTAACGATTGGCATGCGGCATATTTGATTGAGTTGGCTCGCACTGTGCCCAGATATAAAAAAATATTTTCTGATTTAAAAATCGTTTTGACAGTACACAACTTTATATATCAAGGAAATTTTGATTTTAAGTACTGTGGAGTGGAGGACAGGGATGATGGTAAAGCTCCTTTGCTTGGGATACTCGATGAACGTTTGTATAAACAGAACGCGCTCCTACGTGGGATAATGTGGGCTGACGCAATTAGTACTGTATCTCCAACTCATGCAAGAGAAGTTGTGACCGAGGAATATGGTGAAGGTTTAAGCAAAATTCTAGCTAAAAAGAAAGAGAAATTGGTAGGAATACTAAACGGGTTGGATATAGTTACTTTTAATCCAGCCAAAGACAAATTATTGAAAGCCAGATTTAATGAGAAGAATTTTATTAAGGCGCGAGGAGAAAATAAGGTTTATTTACAAGGACTGTTTAATTTACCAGTCAAAGAAGATGTGTTTTTGTTGGCTTACGTTGGAAGACTGACACAGCAGAAAGGTTTGACAATGATGCTTGGGACTTTGCCGCACCTATTGGCGGAGTATCCAAACATACAAATAGTGGTGCTGGGGGGAGGGGATGACATATACCGTAATCAGCTAACTTTATTGTATGAACGATATCCCAATCAAGTGGGTCTCCATTTAATACCAAATTTCCGAATGCCCAGGAAGATTTTTGCGGGAGCGGACGGCTTGCTGATACCCAGCTTATTTGAACCGGGAGGGATTGTGGCTCTTGAGTCGCTGCGCTATGGAGCGGTACCAATTGTGCGGCGGACGGGAGGGCTAAACGATATAGTAGAAGATTTCCAACCAATGGGAAGAGGAAATGGATTTTCGTTTCTGGGGAGGAACGCATGGTCACTATATGGGGCGGTGGTAAGTGCAATGACGACGTTTAGAAACAAAGATTTATGGTACAAACTGGTAAAAAATTGTTTAGAGGCAGATTTTTCGTGGGATTTTGTAGCCAGAGAATATAAAAAATGGTACTTGCGGGTTAGGATGGAAGAATGAAACGCCCAATAGCATATTTTTGCGCGGAGTATGCCCTCTCGGATGAGTTGCAGATTTATGCTGGGGGACTTGGAGTACTGGCAGGGGACTACGTACGGGAGGCGGGCGACCAGGGTTTACCACTAGTGGCGGTTGGTCTTTATTATGCAGAAGGTTTTACACATAAAGAATTGTCACCGGAGGGGAGAGTGGTAGATTTGCATGAAACAAAGACACCAGAGGAGGCGGGGCTTTCGGCAGTATTGGATGAAAAAGGAGAGCCCAGATTGATTAAGATACCAATTGGTGAGCAACGAGTGGGAGTGAGGGCATGGCAGTGGAATTATAAGAGTGTAACAGTATATCTACTGGATACGAAAGTGGAAGGGAATAGTGAGGCGGATGCGCACATTACTGATACTTTATATACGATTGATAAAGAGACACGAATTAAACAAGAAATGGTATTGGGGATCGGGGGACTGCGGATGTTGTTTGCCGTTGGTCATCACCCGAGCCATTATCACTTGAATGAGGGGCATTCGGCGCTGTTGATATATGAATTGATACATCATGAGATGAGGGCGCATAATTTAGACTTTGAAGGCGCACGGGCACTCGTGGCGGAGCGGGTGCTTTTTACTAACCATACTCTGGTAGCAGCGGGGAATGACTTGTTTAGCAATGACCTCGTGGCTTTGCAACTAGCCAAATACAGCGAAGAAATTGAGATCCCGGTGAAGCAGTTGGTTGACTTGGGGCTCGTGCAACAATCGTCGTCTTTTTCGATGACGATTTTGGCCATGCGGGCGGCAGGTAAGATCAACGCAGTGTCTAAATTGCACGCGGAGAAGGCTAAGGAGATTTGGACTGACCACCCAATGGTGCCAATAACCAATGGGATCCACCTGCCGACGTGGGATAGAGTGGGAACAGGAGAGATTTGGACTAAGCATAAAGAGAATAAGCGAGCACTCATTAAGCTAATTGAAGAGCGGACGGGGACGGCATGGGAAGAGAAGGCAATCATTCTCGGATGGGCGAGGCGAATAGTGAAGTATAAGCGGCCGCTAGCACTGGTTGAGCGGTTAAAACAATTTGGAGAGATGGCACGGGACCCTAACCGACCAGTACACTTGGTATTTGCAGGGATATCGCATCCGGCAGACGAGGATGGGCAGGAAATATTGGAGGAGTTGCAGTATCGACTTCAGTCTGACCTCAAGGGAGTAGCTGTTTATTTGCCGCATTATAATTTGGGGCTATCAAAAGTGATGACGGCGGGGTGTGACGTGTGGATTAATACGCCGGTCGTTGGGTTTGAGGCCTGTGGAACAAGCGGGATGAAGGCAGCACTAAACGGAGTCTTGCCGTTTTCTACGCGGGATGGTTGGGTGGACGAGATGGAGATGCTTGGAGTGGGTTGGGCGCTACCCAACACAGAGCTCACCGAGCAGATGATAGAGATCTTGGAAAAAAAGATCTTGCCCCTTTATTACACACAAAATGAAGAGGGGGTGAGCCCAGAGTGGGTCAAGATGATGAAGAATGCACGCGAACTCATAGTAAACGAGTTTGGGATGAATCGAGCACTTAAACAGTATCTGGAGCTTATTGGTCCTCTCCCGTAGGTACGCCGTATTGTTTTTGGAGTTCTTCTAGTTTACTCATGTCGATTTGACCTTTAGCGTTGGGGGAAGGGATAGCTTTCATCATTTCTGTTGGGTCAATGAATTTTACGTCTGTAGGGGGAGTGAAGAGAGAGTCGTCAACCGAACCACCCTCACAATTGATGGTGTAGCCTTCGTCCTTGATCTTCTGGTAGTTGGCTTCGCTTTCGAATTTTGGGGCAGCAGCTTCTGAGGGAGTAGAGGTGAGGTGGGAAGGAGAGGGGAGATCAAGGCTCATTTTGCTACCCTGTTTAGTTTTATCGTCCCAAACGTAGAGATATTTGGTGTCGTTGATCATGTGGCCGACGGTGGTAGTGGTAACCCCCTCGTCATCAGTCATGTTGGTGGTGGTATTTATGCGCATGAGCTTGCCTTTGATGTGGTACTCCATGACATCTTTGTCCTTGGTCATGGTACAAATGGTGGGTTTGCCGGACTCGATGGCACGCGCGAATTCGGCGGCTTCACTCACGGTTTTGGCGGGGGTTTGGGAGGTGGGGGCGCCAGGTTTAGTACAGCCGGCGAGGAGAGCTGCGGATGTAAGAATGATCGCGAAAGAAGATAGTTTGTGGTTCATATTAACCTCTTAATTATGGTATAGGATGATTGTAGCAAATGGCGGGGTATTGTTTACAGTGTTATAACCTACCTCAAGAACGAAAGTATATCCTTAAATATTGGCTAATTTGTCGTAGAATTAATGCATGGGTTTGAAAAAGACAGAGATTTCATATATTAAACCAGGTTTGGCTGTTGGTGGGGCGTCGATGGCTGACATAGAATTGTTTAAGTTATTTACTAAGATGGGCAAGAAGATTGACATAAATGTTGGTTTTGTCGATGAGCGTATGCAAATGTCACTAGTTGATCAAGGCTTTCAGGTATCTATAAATCCACTTTTTGATAGAGACCATAAATTTGATAGCAAATCTGTATCTGAGGCAACTAGAGGCTTGAAACAAATTTTTGATTCCTCAAAGTTAACAATAATTTCTCAGTCTTATCTAGGAGATGCCTCGCTCTTTAATGAGGCGTTGTCGGAACTACTAGCTAAGGGGACTGATAACACTCAGTGGCTTAGATCACATGATTTTATTAGAGATGAAGAGATGTATGAGCATATAACGAGAGATGGGGGTTTGTTAAGTTTACCAACAACTAAGGCAATGGAAAAATATATGAAGAAATTGAGCTCAAATGCTATGACGGAAACGCTACCTTACTTTATTAGCAAAGATAACTTTAGACGACAATCGAGTGATGCTCCACCGAAAGAAGTACGAGAACGGATGGGCATCGCTCCGAGGGACTTTGTAATATTTCAACCCTCAAGAGTAGATCCAAGAAAGCGAGTTGGAAAGGCGGTGCGTTTGGCATCTGAATTGCAAAAAGCTATGCCGAGTAGGAGGGTAATTTTGTTGGTTGCGGGGGGGCAGAACCTGTTGTTGAACACAAAAAGGAACGAGTTAGATTAGAGAAGTATGCGGATAGTTTGGATTACAAGGGTGTAATTTACCTTAATGGGTTAACTGGAGATAGAAAGTTTCGACGTATATCTGACTATATGCAACCAGGAGTTGCTGACATTGTGACATTTATGAGCGAAATTGATGCCTTTGGACTTCCACCACTTGAATGTAGTGTAGCTGGTTTACCTTGCATTACTGCACCATTTAAGGATGAGAATGGCTATCCCGCATTTGAATATAATTACCCAGGTTTTTCGTTTGTAGTTGATAACCAAGCAGACAACAGGGTGAGTGATTCTACTGTAGATTCAGTTATTCGTATTGCAAATGGTTCTGGCAATTTGATGGATAAGTTGGAAGAGAACGCTAGATTAGCGGAAGAGTTATATGGAGAGCAGTCAATGCGATATAGGCTTAGTGGCTTGTTGAGGAGGTACGGGATTTAGCTTATTTTATAAAGTCATTATAATCACGCCTGGTGGATTTTATAATTTATTTATAAACTGCGGGGTACTATTTACAGTGTTATAACCTATTTTGAGAATGGATATGCCTGTTCTGGAAGTTGACTTGGGAATTGACCCATATGTTCTTGTTGATAAAAATACGCCCAGTTGTGTATTGCAGAATCTGCATATACTTGAAAACCAAGACTGGTCACAAATGCGACAGCACTATCTATTTCTGTTTCTTCTATAATGGTTGCCCTAGGAGCTTCAAATTCATAAATTAGTCTATCAGAGGCTGGAGTAAAATCTCCAACTACACGATAAACAGAGCCTCCATTGTCATTTGTGACCAAATCTTCAGCACTTGGAAGGTATACACGGTAGTTCATCTGATCGACCATGAAACTAAACTTTCTAGGGTAGGATGTGAAGAAGGCGGCAACAACTACGCTACTACTTGCGAATACTGTTGGAAGACTACTTTTGTTAGGTACGATACTATCTAATCTTTTTGTGTGACTTCCGTGCCAGAGCTCTAGTATTGTCATGTGAACATTTTACGCCTGGTGTCAAAATGTGCTTAGGTTCTGAGTTATAACTTCTGTCCAGATTGGCGGAGACGGCGAGATTCGAACTCGCGCGAGCCTTGCGGCTCAAGAGGTTAGCAACCTCTCGCAATGGCCACTATGCGACGTCTCCAGGCAAGAGGAATTATAACATTGAGTGCGGCATCTCAGACTGCTTACGCGTCTGGATGCACTTCTCGGGTCCGCCAAGGCGAACTCGAAGTGCGGAAGGGGAGGGATTCGAACCCTCGGTAGGTTTAAGCCCACGCCGGTTTAGTAAACCGGAGCACTCGACCGCTATGCGACCCTTCCTCTGGTGATTATTTTAACATGTGAGTTGTGGTATTAGGCGAAGCGGATTTTAAGGGTTTTGCCGAGTGCTTGGGCAATGCGATTAATGAGTTGGAAAGAGGGACTGACGTAGGCAGATTCGATCCGGGAGATGACCGCTTGGGTGGTCCCGGCTCTTTTGGCAAGTTCACTTTGAGAATATTTGCGACTCATACGAGCTTCGATAATTTGTTTGCCTAGTTGATATTGAGTTTCGCTTTTTTCCCACTCACGACGAAAGGTGGGCTTTTTCATTAACCTGGCTAGAGTTTTATCGAGATCGTCTTGAGGTGTGTATTTAATCATGGTGTGATTATATCTAATTAGATATAATCTTGCAAGAGTTTATCGAGTATGCGTTGGCCAGAAAGCAAATCCTTTAATTGAGTTTTCTGAGTATTCTTGCGAAATATATGAAGGATGTGGATACGGCTATGAATTTGATAGCATAAAATGCGAGTGTTATGTTTTCCAAGAATGCGGATTTCCCAAAACTCATATCCACGTAATTTTCTGAGATTGAGCACTTCTGGGCGAAGTCCGTACTCTTGGAGGTATTTGAGTTGTCGGAGAATTTTTCTTTGTTCTTGAGTCGAGACTGAATCAAGATATTTGTCGACACTAGTGAGATATTTTATCTGATATGACATACTAAGCCCTTTCGAAAAACACTAATACAGATTAAGTATTACCCAAATATAACCCAAGTCAATACTTGATAATGGGCGTGAGATAATGGATTTATGCGAAGTTCGAGGGTGGGAAAGTACACGATTTGGTATGAGAACGCGGAGGAGTTTAGGATCCTCAAGCGGGAGATATTTGGCAGAAATGATTATTATGTGGAGTTAGAGAGTGACAACCCAGTGATTGTGGATGCAGGAGCATATATTGGTGATACGACCTTGTACTTTAAACAGCTGTATCCGAATGCCAGGATAATTGCACTTGAGCCATTTCCACATAGTTTTGAGATACTAAAGAAGAATGTGGAGGAGAACCAACTGACGGGAGTGGAGCTAGTACAGTCAGCACTCGCGCCAAAGTCGGGAGAGGTGATCTTACACGCTGATATCTCGGGGCATGATTGGTTTACGACGGTGAGTCACATAAAGAGTGGGTGGGATAAGCGACAAAAGACGCAGGAACTGAAGGTTCGAGGAGTGAGTTTGTCCGAAGTAGTTGTAGGACCGATAGACTTATTAAAAATGGATATAGAGGGGATGGAGGTATCAGTACTAAAGTCGCTCGTCGGGGAGTTCCCGAGAATTAAGAATATTATTGCCGAGGTACATCCAGTAGGAGGAAGGTTTCCAAAGGAGATACTAAGATTACTGGGTCGGCGGGCGGGGTACAAAATTGAGGTGAGAGTGGAGGGAAGGGTGGTACGTGATCCAGAGAAGGTAACTACGCTCTCGATTGTGTCAGCAAGACGACAGAAATAGATGCTAAAGTAGAGTTATGAAGTGGCAGATGATGTTTGATAGAGTATCAACTAGCGGTGATATAAAGGAGAAGGTAGTTAAGAAATTTTCCGGCATTGAGACATATTTGGGCAAGATGAAGTCAAAACTTGAAAATGGGTTTGTGACGCTTTCGCGAGGAGAGAGATGGGGATATAGAGTTAAAGCAATGTTTCGAGTCCCTGGAAAGGAAGTTGTGGTGGAGGGGAAGAGTGAGACGCTTTTATCGGCGATTGACGAGGCATACAGTAAGGCCTCGCGAGAAGTTAAAAGTTATTTGGAGAGAATTAAAGAGAGGGGGCGGCGGAAGTAAAAGATTTTCAGTATTTCGGTGGCAATGAGATAACCACCAATGATAGTGAGGATGGTCATGAGAGAAGTGAGAGGGAGGGGGATGAGGCTAAGCCAAGTTTGACCGAGAGCGAGATATGGCAGGGAAAGGGTAAAACCGACCACACAGAGGGTGAGAATGGTGATTCCCCACGGGGGAGGATTGGATCTCCAAATAGGAAGACGCGAGCGGATGGAGTAGAAGAAGAGGAGCTCGGTGACAATACTCTCGATGAACCAACCGGTTTGGAGGTTCCCAGCTCCAAGGCGGACAAAAACAGAAAAGAAGATTAAGTCGAAAACAGAACTGATAAGGCCGAATACGATTGCAGTTGAGGCTATCTCGTGAATGTTATAACTGAGTGGTTTGGTAAGTTCGGAAGGGTCAGTGGTGTCGCCGGCGACGGCGATCATAGGGAAGTCGGAAAGGAGATTGACCATCAGGATTTGGAGGGGAAGCATGGGGAGATAGGGGATAAGGAGGGAAGCGATAGCGACCGAAAAGAAATTACCTATGTTGGCAGCCAAAGTCATTTTAATGTATTTGCTGGTGTTGGCGAAGACCAACCTACCTTCTTCGATGCCGTCTAGGACCGTGAGGAGTGATTTTTTGGTGAGGATGATGTCGGCGGCGGATTTGGCGACATCAGAAGCACTACTAACGGCAATCCCAACGTCGGCAGATTTGAGGGCGGGTCCATCATTTACTCCGTCGCCAATGAAACCAACAGTTTTATCCTCTTGAAGAATATCGATGAGGCGACTTTTCATAAGAGGGGTGATACGAGCGAAAATTTTGGCGGATTTGACGCGAGAGTGAAAATCTTTTTGACCTAAAGAGGTTAGTTCGGCTTCGGTTACGATTTCACTAGATTCTTTGATGAGTCCAATACTTTTTCCAATGGTTTCGCAAATTCTTGGACTGTCGCCAGAAATGAGGCGGACGTCGACGCCAAGGGCATGAGCTTTTTGGATGGCGAGACGGGCGCTGGGTTTGAGTTCATCGGCAAAGGAAATAAAGCCGGCCAGGGTGGGAGAAAGTTTTATGAGCGTTTGAACATTTGGTTTGGTTTTGAGTTCCGAGGTGGCAAGAGCAATGACACGGTGACCCAGTGACTCTTCAGCTTGGATCCAGGCTGTTTCTTCTTTTGTAAGTGGGGAGTGGGAGCAAGCGACAATTTGTTCGACGATACCTTTCTGAAGAACAAGGTAGCCGTGATTAGTTACAACCACGACTTGGCTGTAGCGGGTGATGGGGTCAAAGGGGAGAGACAAAACAGGTTCTGAAGTGTTATGTGGACGATACTTTGACAAGGCTAAACTCATAGTGTCGTTTCCGGTGCTGACGAGGCCGAGATAGTGCTCAAATTTAGTTTGAGTGAGACGGGACATGGAACCCGTGACTGAAAGTTTATTTTCGGTAATGGTACCGGTTTTGTCGGTGGCTAAGATTTCGATCCCACCTAAGTCTTCGATAGCAGAGAGGCGTTTGACGACCACTCCACGGCGTGCGAGGTTGCGGGCGCCGCGGGAGAGAGAAAAGGTGATGACAACGGGGAGGGCTTCGGGGATGACGGAGACTGCCAGGGCAATAGAGAAGAGAGTGGTTTCAAGGAACGAATCCATGCCTTTGAGGGCGAGGTTGGTTACGTAGGTAGCAAGAAGGATAAGAGTGATGAGCTTGAGGGTAAAAGAGCTGACTTTGCCGATATTAAGTTCAAAATTACTTCTCCTCCTTTGAGTGTTTGTAGTAGAGTGGGCAAGTTTACCAAGTTGGCTATTTGGGCCGGTTTGAGTAACGATGGCATACCCCCCACCTTTCATGACGGTGGTACCGGCGTAAATGGGGTGGCCACTTTGTTTGACAATACTACGTGATTCGCCGGTCATTGATGACTCATCGAGTTCGATCTCTAAATCGGAACTAGCGAGACGGCAATCGGCGGGGACAATGTCTCCGGCTTTGAGAACGAGGATATCTCCCCTAACAATGTCTTGTGCGTTAATTTGGAATTTCTGATTATCGCGAATAATAGTAGCTTTGTGTTTGAGGTAATTCATCAGGAGCTGGGTGGTTTGTTCGGAACGAAATTCTTGGTAAAAGCCGAGGAGAGTATTGAGGAGAGTAAATCCAATGATCATGACAGCATCGGTTTTCTCTTGGAGAATATAGGCAAGAGCAGCAGCGACAAGGAGAAGATAATTGAAGGGAGAGTTGAATTGGCGAACAAGAATATGGAGAAACGTCACGTGTTCAAGAGGGATTGAGTTGGGACCATGAGTGAGAAGGAGTTTTCGGGCGTTTTCACTGGTGAGACCGGCAGGAGACTTGTCCATGCATATACTGTAGCATTAGCGAGATGAGATATACTGATTGTGATGATGTTACAACAGTTATTTGTTTTTGCGAGGAAAATCCATAGATGGCTGATATGGGTTACGGTGGCGTTGGGAGTACCCCTAGCTATGACTGGACTCATTATGGAGAAGGGTGGCATATATGAGGTTAGAGTAACACATAGGTTGGTAAGCATCCCATTTGTGGTGGTATTGGGAGGAATGACGGTGACGGGACTTTTTATGTGGGTGATACCCAAGATACTTGGTGGGAGGCAAAGTGGGAAAGCTTGATAATTTTCAGAGTTTACTGACGAAAGAGAGGAAGATGACTATTGCAGCCCTTGACCACAGAGGATCATTAAAGAATAATTTACATCCAGAGAATCCGGAAGTTACGACAGATGAGGAAATCCAAGAGTGGAAGAGGAGGATGATCGAGCTGTATAGCGGTAAAGTATCAGGGATACTAATTGATCCGATTTACGGGAAGGAATTGATCGATACAACCCTTGCGTGTGGGTGGATGGTGTCGATGGAGAAGACGGGATACCGGGGGAGAAAGGAGCAGAGAGTGACGGAGTTGTTGCCTAACTGGAGCGTCCGACAAGCGAAAGAGTTGGGGGCGAGTGGTGTGAAGCTTTTGTTGTACTATGATCCGGAGAACTTGGAGTTGGCAGAGAAACAAAAACAAGTGGCACAAAAGGTTGCGGAAGAATGTAGGCGGGAGAGAATGATATTCTTGCTTGAGCCTTTGTCGTACAAAAAAAGCAAGGAACCATACCTGGTAGAGAGAATAGTAGATGACCTCATTGACCTGCCGGTAGACGTGTTTAAGCTTGAGTATCCAGGAAGCAAAAATGAGTGTGAGCGAATAACAAAAAAATTGGAAGTGCCGTGGGTTTTACTCTCCGCGGGAGTGGCGTATGACCAGTATAAAGAGCAACTCAGGGTAGCGTGCGAGAGTGGGGCGGCGGGTATGGCGGTGGGGAGAGCGGCGTGGCAAGAACTTGGACAGTATGAGGGAGAAGCACGTGCAAAATTTTTCTGCGAGGTGGCTGGACCTAGGATGGACGAATTAGTAGAAATAGTGAAGCGATATGGCAAAGCAGTTGATAACGGTTGATCAGGTAGAGGTAAAAGGGAAACGTGTAGTAGTGCGCGTGGATTGGAACGTGACCTTCGGGAAAGCCCTCCAAATAGTAGATGATACACGGATCGTGCGGACACTACCAACGATACGCTGGATTTTGGAACACGGGGCAAGACAAGTGATATTAATGTCTCATCTTGGAAAGTCAGAAGAGGGGAGGTCGATAAAGCCAGTAGTGGAGTATACGGAGGAATTGTTGGGAGAGCATATTGAGTTAGGCGAAACGATCCAACAAATTAATAAACTAACAAATAACGTAGTAATGCTCGAGAATTTGAGGTTATGGGAAGGGGAGGAAAGGAATGATCCCGAATTTGCACGGCAGCTGGCGAGTTTGGGAGAGATATATGTTAATGAAGCGTTTGGAGAATCACACCGTGAGGTGGCTTCGATTGTGGGGATACCCCAGTATTTACCTGCTTACGCAGGAATGTGGTTACATGACGAAATTGAAACGATATTGAAAGTGAGGGAGAAACCGGAGCGCCCTTTTGTGGTTGTGATGGGGGGAGCGAAAGTAGAGGATAAAATTAAGTTGATTGAAGTATTATCTGAGCGAGCTGACACGATACTACTGGGGGGTAAGTTGGCAAACCAGTATATAGATGAGAGGAGAGAGGTGAGAGGAGGAGCGAGAATTGTGGTGCCAGTTGAGGGAAGTGATCTTTTGGACATCGGGAGCGCAACGAGGCGGGTTTATGCAGAAATAATCGCAAAGGCAAAAACGATTGTATGGAACGGACCGATGGGGAAAGTCGAGGAGTTGCAGTATCGGGCTGGCACGCAAGCAATATATGAAGTGATGAATGCAAATGTGGCGGCATATACGCTTGTCGGGGGTGGGGATACGCTTGTGGCGATCAGCCAGGAGGCGCATCTAACCAGGATTGACCATGTCTCGACCGGGGGGGGAGCAATGCTGAAGCTGCTTGAGTCAGGTACGTTACCTGGAATTGAAGCGCTTTTACACAAATGATTATCAAAGTAGTACTGGTAAAGACCTATTAACAGGTTTTTTAGCTGGTCTTGACAGATGACTTGTTAAGTGGTTGAA
Source organism: bacterium (assembly GCA_043827085.1). Lineage (GTDB taxonomy): Bacteria > Patescibacteriota > Microgenomatia > UBA1400 > UBA12108 > CAJAUT01. The sequence continues at coordinate 41,778 of JBDRPO010000021.1, forward strand.
TAGCCACACATGGATAACAATACAATTTCGATAACTCAACTCAAGATGAACCCGGCGGCGGCGATCGCCCAAGCATCGGATTATCCACTCGAAGTGATAAGTAGGGGTAAATCGCAGGCTTATTTAGTAGGCAAGAAATTGTTTGAGAATATTGTGGATTATTTGGAAGATCAAGAAGATTTGAAAGCGGTGAAGGATTTAAAATCAGAGTACCCAAAGGGTAGACCAGTTGAGGAATTAATGTCAGAATTGGGGATATGACCGTTATTTTTTCACCTAGAGCTGAAAAAGAAGCTAAGAAGTTACATAAGTTAGACGCTCTATTGATTTATCAAAAAACCCTGAAGCTGGATCGCGGAGTAGGTGATATAAAAAAATTAGAAGGATATAAAGGTTTGTATCGATTGCGGATAGGTCAGTACCGAGTGATATATAGACACGTTGAGAATACTTATTATGTGGAGATGATTTTGCACAGGAAAGAAGTTTACCAAGCAATGAAGCGGGTATATTGATATGAAGTTGGTGGTGTTTGATGTGGAGACGAAGAAGGTGTTTGACGAGGTGGGGGGATATCATCCAGAAAAGCTCGGGGTATCGGTGTCGGGAGTGTGGCATGGAGACCCCACTTCGCCTGAAGGCTCCGCAGGGGCAAGGGGAGTATTGAGGGCATTTCGAGAGGAGGAGTTCCCCGAAATGTTTAAGATATTTGAGCAGGCTGACAGGATAGTGGGGTTTAATAGTATCGATTTTGACATGCTGACCCTAAAGCCATATTACGTGGGAGATCTCTTAAAGTTACCCAACCTAGATATCTTGCAGCATGTGGAGAGGAAAATAGGATACCGAGTAAAGCTTGATGCACTGGCCAAGGAAACTCTTGGGGTACAAAAAGGTGGGAGCGGACTGGACGCGATTACCTATTTTCATAATGGAGAGTGGGATAAGCTGATGAAGTATTGTTTACAGGACGTGACAATCACGCGCGACTTGTATTTGCATGGACTTAAGAATGGTGAGTTAAAGTTTAAAAATAAGTGGAATGAGCTGGTCTCTGTAGGGGTGGATTTTAGATATCAAGATAGAAAAGAGAGTGGGGTGCAGGTGACGCTGTTTTAGAGTTGATTTTTGGTTAACTTGGATTAGAATGGGGATAGTTATTAATTGCGGAGGGTAAATATGAGTTCGTTTAGATTTCGAAAAAGGACTGAGTACGGAATGATGATGGTGTCTCTACTAGCCAAGGAGGGTAAGGGCGGACTAGTGTCGGTTAGATCAATGCAAGAATATGGATTACCCAGATCGTTTTTAGTTAAGATCGCGCGGGATTTAATTAAGGCGAAGCTCGTGGTAGCGAAAGAGGGGCGTGGTGGAGGATATAGCCTAGCTAAGGATCCGAGTAAAGTAACTTTGAAGGAAGTGGTGGAGGCAATCGAGGGACAGGTGGCGACAACGGCGTGTCTTCTCCATGACGCAAAGAAGTGCCCAATGGAAAATACTTGTCCACACCGCCAGATGATGGGGAGGCTGACAGAGGAGATGGGGGAACTGCTTTCAAAGTATAAACTCAGTGATTTTGGGGCAAGATGAAACGAGCCCTACTTAGAGTTGAGAATTTACGAGTGAAGGTGGGTGATAAGCTGGTTTTGAAAAGTGTTAATTTGGTTGTAAACGGGGGAGAGATAGTTGCGATAACGGGAGTGAATGGGAGCGGAAAGTCTAGTCTAGCTATGACATTAATGGGAGACGTTAGATACCAGATGGCAGATTCTAGTGGGGTGAAATATGAAGGGAAAGATTTATTCAGGATGACGGTGGATGAGCGCGCTAGAGCAGGACTTTATGTGAGTTGGCAAAGTCCCGTGACTATACCAGGAGTGACGGTATTTAGTTTGTGTAAGGCGGCATATGAGGCACGGGGATACAAAATCGCTAAATTAACTGAGTTTAAGGAAAAGCTGGAAGAGCTGGCAATAAAGGTAGGTTTGACGAAGGAGTACGTAACGAGAGAGGTAAACGTGGGGTTTAGTGGGGGGGAGCGGAAACGACTGGAGCTCTTACAACTACTACTTTTAGAGCCGAAGCTAGCAATACTGGACGAAGTGGATTCGGGCATGGATGCACAAGGTGTGAAAATAGTGAAAGAAGTGATTATAGAGATGAAGAAGAATGGGTCGAGCTGTATTCTGATTACCCACAACCAGAAGTTAATAGACGAGTTAAAAGTCGATAGAGTATGGAAGATTACGAATTAGGTTTTAATTCTCCTACTGATGATTACAGTTATAAATCAGTAAGAGGTTTGACAGAGAAGTTAGTACGAGAGATCTCAAGGCAGAAAAACGAGCCCAAATGGATGTTGAAGGTGAGGTTAGAAGCCCTAGCTCAATACGAGAGGATGTCAATCCCAAAGTGGGGGGCTGATTTGAGTGAGTTGAATTTCGAGGATATTATTTATTATCTAAAACCTGTCGATAAACCGTATAAAACTTGGGGAGAAGTGCCGGAGGAGGTAAAGCAAGTATTTGAGGTGATCGGGGTTCCACAAGCCGAGAAAGCGATGCTTGCTGGAGTGGGCGGGCAGTATGACAGTGAAGTGATTTACCATTCATTAAAGAAAATACTCGCAAAGAGAGGGGTGGTGTTTCTGTCGATGGATGAAGGACTAAAACAATATCCAAAACTCGTCAAGAAATACTTTGGCAAGATTGTGCCATATGGGGACAATAAACTGGCGGCTTTGAACACAGCTGTGTGGAGTGGGGGGTCATTTGTGTACGTCCCTAAGGGAGTGAAGGTAGATTTGCCACTACAAGCTTATTTCCGGATTAATTCTGAAAACGCAGGACAGTTTGAGCGGACGCTTATCATCGCGGAGGAGGGCTCGAGCGTATCGTACGTGGAGGGTTGCTCAGCCCCAGCTTTTTCTTCTGCGAGTTTACATGCGGCGGTTGTTGAGGTCGTGGTTGCGGAGCGAGCAAACGTTAGATATACCACGGTACAGAATTGGTATAAAACTGTATATAACTTGGTGACCAAGAGGGCGATTGTAGAAAAAGATGCTCGAATGGAGTGGGTGGACTGTAATTTGGGGTCAAAAGTGACGATGAAGTACCCGAGTTGTATTTTAAAGGGAGAGCGGGCCTTTGGCTCGATGCTATCGATTGCGGTCGCGTCTCACGGACAACACCAAGATACGGGAGCCAAAATGATACACCTAGCACCGAACACGACGAGTAAGATTGCGGCCAAGTCGATTAGCCAAAATGGAGGGAGGAGCTCGTACCGCGGACAGGTGAAAATAGGTCCACGGGCCAGAGGGGCAAGGAGTAGAGTGGTGTGCGACGCGCTAATTCTAGACCCTATGTCGCGCTCTGATACCTACCCTGACAACCAGATGATGACGGGGGAGGCTCAGATTGAACACGAGGCATATGTTTCACGCGTGTCGGAGGAACAGATAACTTACCTTATGTCTCGGGGACTTTCGCAGAAAGAAGCGGAGTCGATGATTATTCGTGGGTTTTTGGAACCAATTATCCAGGAACTACCAATGGAGTATGCTGTCGAGCTAAATCGTCTTGTTAAGTTAGAGATGGTGGGGAGTGTGGGATGAGTAGAGTACTCGCTTGGGTTCGACGTATTTCACTTGAAAAAGACGGCGTTCTGGCCTGCTGGCCAGTCGCCTCGAACTCCCCCGCCATGGCGGGGTCCGTAAACTTTTTCAGTTGTAAAACACGTCTGCACCCTTTATTTCTGAGGATTTAGTATGCAAAAAATAGTTAGAAAATATGATCGTCCAGAGAAGTGGGAAGTTAAGATTCCATTTGATAAAGTGGGGGAGGAGAAGGAATGGGTGGGGATAATTGATGCCAGGAGAGAAGGTGAGTATGAATTGTTGGTAGTGACTGATCACATGGTTAAAGGCACAAAGGGGAGGATAACAGTACGAGTGGTAGTAGGGAAGGAATCGAAAGTTAGGATAAAAGGGAAAATAGAGATTGAAAAGGGAGCACAGGAGACGGATACATTTCTCGAATTTAGAGTGCTAACCCTTGACAAGAGCGCAAGGGTGAGGATCGAGCCGGAATTGGAGATTGAGGCTGATAATGTCATAGCTAGTCACGCGGCTAGCGTGGGGCCCGTGGACTCGGAACAGATATTATATTTGAGAAGCAAGGGACTGGGTGAAATACAGGCAAAAAAAATAATTGTCGAGGGATTTTTAATGATACAATGATTTAAATCATTATCATTCAACAGTTAGATAATTATTGAGTGGTGATCCCATGAAAGCATTTCTCTCCTGGTCGAAGGGGTAAACTATACCCCCTGCCAGATATATTGGTACACAAGTACCAAGAAAGGAGAGAATATGCAGACATATATCGGTGTCGATCTGCACAGGCAATTTTTCGTAGT
>JBDRPO010000022.1:0-69945 GCA_043827085.1 bacterium
GTACTATCCTCGCTCACCCTCGCCTAACTAGCGCGTATGCGGCTTAGGGTCTTGCAGACCCACGCCCACATTTGGCGGTGAGATACGCACTTCGTGCTAAAATTATCTCACTCACCAAACGTCGCATACGCTTCACGTTAGACGACAAAATAGCATAACTCTGAAAGAGTTATCCCATAAATCCCCTACGCGTATGCGAAGCTCACGAGCTAAGAAAATTTCAGGCGAACCCGTAGGGGACTCTTGCATTTTGTCTAACTAGCGTGTATGCGGTTCTGTGATCCCTATTGTTCCTGGCAAAAAGGCTCTAACGAAAATCACAATGGGATCCTCAGGAGATATATCCCCAAGAAGACCGACTTCACCACCTTTACTCAGACTGACTTAAATATCATCCTCCAAGAGATCAACCAGAGACCCAGGAAATGTCTGGGTTATGAGACCTCTTTCGAAGCCTTCAAAAGAGAGTTACAATCAACCAGAGGAAAGGAGAAGTGTTCGGATTGGGGTTAGAATTCAGCTTCGTGCTAAAATTATCTCACTCGCCAAACGTCGCATACGCTTCACGTTAGATGAAATTGTGTTAATTACCTCTTGCAACGGAACTTGGTTCCTGTTAAGTTAGTTATATGGAAGAAACAATTCAAAATCAACCAATCACTCAAACTTTGCCCACAGTTCCGACCGAGTATAAATCACAATTATTTACATTCATTTCGATCTTAGTCGCTGTTATTGTGTCGGGAAGTGCAGTTTATTTGTGGCAGAGCAGTGTTACCCGATCAACTATCAGCCAACTCCAATCTCAAATTGATGGACTCCAAAATCAACTTTCACAATCTCAATCACCCGCCCCAGTAGCGAAGCCCCCAGCTTCATCCGCTCCCTCATCTACCACGTCTGTTGATAAGACGGCAGGCTGGCAGATTCACATGGATTCTACCAATGCATACTCAATCAAATATCCGAAAGGTTGGAGGAAAGTTGATTTTGGCAAAGGAAGTATTGGAGTTGGCCCAGCTGACGTAGGCGAGGATGTAAAATGGGCACTAAATGTTTACGACAGCTCTGCCACCACAATCGACACAATTATCAGTGACATGGGGAAACAATTTTCAGATCGAAATGAAAAACGAGAAGATATTGTGATTTATGCTGGTGGTACAAACATAAAGGCTATCAAGGTAACCGTCACCACTGCCCAATATCGTGATTGGTCATACGAGGCAGTCATATTCGAATCTGCAGGCAAGATATTTAGCGTAAATAACGGTGCAATAATAGACCCTAATTTTGAATTATTTTACAACAGCTTTACTCGCCTCTAGAGTAGGTAATTAACACAACTCTGCGCTTCGCTTGGGGACGTTGCGCTTTCGCTCGGAAAGTGCGGAGCCAATTTTACTTTCCTCGCTCACCCTCGCCTAACTTGCGGTATGCGGCTCCCTAACCCCTCAATAAAGAACGAATATACGTCTCACCTACTATCTCGACCGATATTGAGTACAGATATCAGCGTTCATGCTAAAGTTATCTCATGCTCCAACCCGCTTGGGACGAAATCGAAAAATTTTATTTCCTCCCTCAAATTGATCCATCAACCATCGCTAAATTCAAAGCCCTAAAATCCTCTCGATCTTTCCATACCAAAAAAGAAGGCAATCCCCACCACTACTGCACCTTTTTCCTCCCCTACGACAAAGAAAAAGGTCAAATCTACCTAGGCCATCACATTAAAGCCGGCGACTGGATCCCGCCTGGCGGCCACGTCGAGCCAGGTGAAACACCCACGATGACGGCGATCCGCGAAATGAAAGAGGAGTTGAGGGTAGATATTACACTAGTTATGCTCGAGCCCTTTAATCTCTCGGTCAAACCCATCAGCCGCCCTAAGTCCGGTTGTCTCACCCACTACGACGTTTGGTACTTGGTTCACACCCCCGTGCAAAACTTTGACTATTTGCAGTCCGAGTATCACAATGCTGGTTGGTTTCCGATTGCTGAAGGTGTCGCAAAGATCACCCAAAATCCTGACTTCGCCGCCATTATTGCCAAACTCATGTGATATCATAATAATCATGAAGATAGCCTGTATAGGGACTGGCTTTGTTGGGATAGTAACTTCTGCTGTCTTTGCCAAACTCGGCCACGACGTCGTCGGTCTCGACATTGATCCAAAAAAGATTGAATCTCTCAAATCTGGGAAAGTCCCATTCTTCGAGCCGAGCCTTGAAAATCTCCTCATCGAAACTCAGAAATCTGGCCATCTAACATTCACGACCAATTACGCCGAAGGAGTGAGTGGTGCCGACATCGTTATGATCATGGTTGGTACTCCATCTGCCCCCGATGGTCAGGCCGACCTCAAATATGTGCGCTCAGTCGCCGAATCCAGCGCTCCATACTTAAAAAATGGCGCCATCGTGATTATCAAAAGTACTGTTCCTCCAGGTACCAACAAACAAATCCACGACTTGATCGCAGGGAAAACTAAAGTTAACTTTGACATCGCCTCGGTCCCCGAATTCCTCAAAGAGGGGACTGCCGTCGAAGATACGCTCCACCCCGACCGTGTCATCATCGGCTCCGAGAATCCGCATACTATCAAGATTTTAACTGACCTCCACGCTCCTCTCACCTCAAAAATTATCGTCATGCGCCCGGAAAGTGCTCAGATGGCCAAATATGCCGGAAACGTTTATCTTGCCATGCGCATCACCTTCGCCAATCAGATGGCCGATCTGTGTGAGAAAAACGGGGCTGATGTACAAGAAGTAATAAAAGGGATCGGGACTGACTCCCGCATTGGTGATCATTATTGGTATCCGGGACTCGGCTACGGTGGTTCTTGCTTCCCCAAAGATGTCAAAGAAATCGCGGCCTACGCCAAAAGTATCGGCGAAACCGAAAGTATCTTCATCGCTGTCGATGAGCGGAATGATAGTCGGATTCCCCGTCTCCTGGAAAAATACGACCAATTGGTCGGAGGATTCTCTGGGAAAACAGTTGCCGTCCTGGGTCTCTCTTTCAAAAAGAACACCAACGATACTCGGGTAGCCCCTGCCCTCCGTGTCATCCCCTGGCTTATCGACCACGGTGCCAAGGTTATTACCGCCGATCCCCAAGTCCCAGCCGACACTGCCGATCCCTACCAAGCCGCAATGGGTGCTCACATCCTCATGCTCTTAGTCGAATGGGATCAGTTCCAAAATCTCGACTTAGCCAAACTAGCTTCTCTCATGCACTCACCTAAATATTTTCTTGACACTCGCAATCAATATGATCCCACTTCCGCGCTTGCCGCAGGACTACAATATAAAAGTATCGGCCGCTAACTATGAGCAAAATACTAATTACAGGTGCCGGTGGCTTTGTGGGTAGCTATCTAATCAATGCCATCACAAATAATCCAGATAATGATATCTACACCACGGTTTATAAATCAACTAGCGATATTACTAGTTTGGTTGCACTTGACCACATTATTACCGGTGACCTCACGAACTTTGAATTTACTCAGTCTTTGATCAAACAAGTCCAACCTGACATGATTTATCACCTGGCGGCCATTTCCATTGTCCACAACAGCGCGCAGCTTGCCGTGCAGGTAATGACCGCCAACACTACTTTGCAATACAACCTACTTGAGTCCTGTCGTCTCCACGCGCCCTCTGCCCGCATTATCGCGATCTCTTCCGGCAACATTTACGGCAAAGTCGAAAATTTCGCCAGTCCAATTGATGAGTTGACCCCCCTAAGACCCCTCAATCCTTACGCTGTTTCCAAGATTTCTCAAGAAATGCTAGCCATGGAGTACTGTCTGGCCCATAATATGGATATTGTGATTCTGCGTCCATTCAATCACACGGGAGCCGGGCAAACCACCGACTTTGTCGTCCCGGCTTTAGCCAAACAATTTGCACAGGTTGCCGCGGGTAAAAAAGAACCTGTTATCGAAGTAGGAAACCTCGAAACCGCCCGAGACTTTAGTGATGTCCGCGACATAGTCCAAGCCTATGTATTAGCCGGAGCACGCGGGAAGTCAGGAGAAATTTACAACATTGGCTCTGGTCACGGCGTAAAAGTCGCTGATCTAATCACGCGCTTGGAGTCAATCTCCGGAATCAAAGTTACGGTCAAAATCCAAAATCAATTTGTGCGCGTGGCCGATGTTCCGATTTTAGTCTGCAATGCCGCCAAATTCATCGCCGCTACGGCCTGGCAGCCCAAATACAAGCTCGAAGAAACCTTGTTGGATGTTTATAATTACTGGAAGGAGCAAATATAATATGGCAAAAAAAGCCCTTATTACTGGCGTTACTGGTCAAGATGGGAGTTATCTCGCTGAGTTTCTCTTAGGTAAAGGCTACGAAGTCTATGGTTTGACCCGCCGGACTTCCACGACCAACTATGCCCGCATCGCAAGTATTGTCAATAAAATTCATCTTCTCTCAGGTGATCTATTGGACCAATATTCACTATTTCAAGCTATTTCCGAGTCAGATCCCGACGAAATTTACAACCTAGCCGCCCAAAGTTTTGTCAAAGCTAGTTGGGACCAGCCCAGTTATACCGGAGAGTCCACCGCCCTCGGCGTAACCCGCATGCTCGACGCCATGCGGATGTGTCAATCGCAAGCTAAATTTTATCAAGCAAGCAGTAGCGAAATGTTTGGCAAAGTGCAGGAAGTCCCCCAAGTTGAGACTACACCTTTTTACCCCCGCTCCCCCTACGGCGTCGCCAAAGTCTATGGCCACTGGATCACCGTCAACTATCGCGAGTCCTACCATCTTTTTGCGGTTTCTGGGATTCTTTTCAACCACGAATCACCTCGCCGGGGGCTCGAATTTGTGACCAGAAAAATAACTAATACTGTCGCCAAAATAAAGTCCGGGAAAACAGATAAACTTTATCTCGGCAATCCCGACTCCAAACGAGATTGGGGATACGCCAAAGACTATGTCGAGATGATGTGGCTCATGCTCCAGCAACCAGAACCAGACGATTATGTGATCGCCACAGGCCAGACCCACAGCGTCCGTGAATTCACCGAAAAAGCCTTTAAAGCTGCTGGCATCAAAGACTGGGAAAGTAAAGTGGTTTGGAACGACCCGCGCTACACTCGGCCTGCCGAAGTCGACCACTTGATTGGTAACCCCGCCAAAGCCAAAAAAATTCTTGGTTGGGAACCCAAAACCAGTTTCGATGAGCTCGTCCGTATTATGGTCGAGGCCGATCTCGCACTCGAAAAAGCATAATACTAGATACAAAATACATAATACATAAAACAAATATGAAAGTATTAATTGCCGGTGGCGCCGGTTTCATAGGTTCTCATCTTTGTGACCGCTTACTTCAAGATGGCCACGAAGTGATCTGTGCTGACAACTTCTCCTCCGGTTCCAAAGATAACATTACTCATCTTTTAGCTAATCCTAAATTTACTCTCATCGAGCAAGATATTTGTACTCCTCTACCTCCCAAAATCTCCAATTTATCCGCCATTTTTCACTTTGCTTCTCCCGCCTCCCCCAATCCCGACAGCCCCGTCTCCTATATGTCCCATCCCGTCGAAACCTTGATGGTGAATAGTCTTGGCACCAAAAATATGCTGGACCTAGCTGTCAAAAATAACTGTCAAATTATCTTTGCCTCGACCTCCGAAGTCTACGGTGATCCCGAGGTTCATCCTCAGCCAGAAACCTATCGTGGTAATGTTTCCCCCAATGGTCCTCGTAGCTGCTACGACGAAGGTAAACGCTTTATGGAGTCCATCGCTTTCACCTACGCCCGCAAGTTTGCTGCCAAAATTAAAGTTATTCGCATCTTTAATACTTACGGACCCCACATGCGCCTTGACGATGGACGCTTCACCATCAATTTAATTGATTCCTATCTTAATCACAAATCCTTCAAAATGTTTGGGGATGGGAGTAGTACTCGCTCATTTTGTTATATTGATGATTTAGTCGAAGGTATCATGCTAGTTGCGGGGAGCGATCAAGCCTTGGGAGAAGTAATCAATCTAGGTAACCCGAGCGAAATTGCGCTTATTGATGCCATCAAAGTATTTGAGAGTGTTATTGGGAGCGAGTTATCCAAGCAAAGAGAGGATTCTCAGCCCGACGATCCTCACCGTCGCTGCCCGGATATTACTAAGGTCAAACAGCTACTCGGTTGGGAACCCAAAATAGACTTTAGAACTGGGATAAAAAAGACTTTGGAATCTTATCGCCATGAATAAAGTCGTTATCATTATTCCTACCTATAATGAACGAGGCAACGTGGCCCCAGTCACGTTGGCACTGTCCAAGGTTTTTAAACAATGTGTGGGCTACGCCATGCACATCTTATTTGTTGACGATAACTCTCCCGACGGCACGAGTCGCGAAATTGATAAACTCATCAAGAAGTACCCTTTTGTTCACATCCTCAACAACAAACGCAAAGGTGGACTCGGTCACGCCTACAAGAAAGGCATGATCTATGCGCTTGATAAACTAAAAGCCGACATTGTCTTTGAATTCGACGCCGATCTCTCTCATGATCCAGGGAAAATTCCCGCCATGCTCGAGAAAATTGCTGGTGGAGCTGATATGGTTTTGGGCTCTCGCTACCAGCGTGGAGGGGGAATTCCCGAAAACTGGCCACTCTACCGCAAATTCCTCTCTGTCGTTGGCAATCTCTTTATCCGCGTAGTCATGTTTAACTTTTCTCTCCACGACTGGACGACCGGTTACCGCGCCATCCGCGCCACACTTGTGCAAGCGATTATTCCTTCTATGCATAACTCCGCTTTTCATGGTTACACCTGGCAAATAGGTTTTCTCGTGCAAACTATCCAGAAAGGGTATAAAGTAGCCGAAGTGCCGTTTTATTTCAAAGATCGTACCTTGGGCCGCTCGAAACTAGGTCCAGAATTTATTATTAATACCATGAGGTATATTATGAAAGTTCGTCTAACCGAAATATTCCACTCTCGTATTATTAAATTTATTCTAGTTGGTGGTTTCGGCTCGGTAATTCAATTCACTTTCCTTTATCTCTATAGGATGTTTATTCCCGCCTACCAACTCGCCATCTTTCTCTCGATCGAAACCGCTGTAATCTCCAACTTTACCTGGAGTAACCTCTGGACCTTTGCTGACCGTAAACTCAAAACTAGCCAAATTCCGGGTAAATTTATCCAGTTTAACTTAGCTTCTGCCGGCTCCATCATCATTCAGCAAGTCGTGGCTTTCCTCGGCGAGAGATTTATTGGACTCTACCCTCTCTTTACCGTCCCTGTTGTACATCTCGGTGTTGATACTGGCGTGATGTTTGCGGTCATCGGCATCGCGATCGGAATGTTTTGGAACTTCTTTGCCTACTCCCGCCTCGTATGGCGCAAATCTACTTAAACACTCCCCAGTCACTAATAGGTTGAATATTCTTGAGAATAAATTGCCACCCAAGTAAATAAATCGGGATAATCAGCACGGCCATTACCCACCATGCCTTTTTTGGTACTTTCGGTAGGCGTGGCGCATAACCCAAAAGCGCCATGGGTGCAATCGGCAAGGCGTACCTCCCCAAATCCCGGTGAGCCACGAAAAGTAATATCGCGCCGTATATCCATCCATACGCCTTGACTGTTTTGTCCTTCACCATGGCTAGGCCTAATCCATAAAACACGTAGAGATAAATGATGTCTTCCCTCCACATATCACTAATCCAACTCTGCATATTAGAAAATATCTGAAAAGGCGGGAAAAACAGATGCAAGTTATCTCCCGAATGAAAGTATGCTAAAAGATCTTGGTATCTGAAGCCGTAAAACACAAACAACCCCACCAGTGTTAAGGGCATAATTAAGTAAGGGATAAAATGCTTAGGTTTATGCCACATTGCCAAAATATAGCCCGCAAATAATATTATGCCTGGACTCCTGGTTAGTACTGCTAACGCTCCGGCAATTGCACTTGGCCAATACTTTTCTTTGATTGCCCAAGTTAACGAAACTAGGACAAAAGTCATAAACAAAGGTTCATTACTTCCAACTCCGCGCACCGACAGCATTCGCGCAGGAAAAAATAAGGCAATCACGCTCATAATTAACGCCAATCGCCTATTTTTGAGCGTAGTCTCAAAAAACCAATATAGCCCGATAGCCAGTAGGACATTTGTCACAATAACTGCAGCAAGTAGTGCGTGGGGTGGCGGCAAGGCCAAACTAAAAAACTTGACGATGCCCGCAAAGAGTGGGAAGTGAGCCGCAAAATATATCGGATCATTGCCAGTCAGAAACTGGGCATTAATCTGCTCAATTACCTGTGGATTATACCAACTTTTTGCCACTACCAGAAAATTAAGGCCGTCAAAATTCTGAACAATCGTTTCCATCCCACGTCCCCTGAAATCAATCCCCCCAAAACTACCCGTCTTCAGTATAAATGGAGTCCAAAACACAACCAGTGACATCAAACTCGCGATTCCCACAAGTAGCAAGTTTTTTCTCATACCTATATACTACATGCAATGAGCGTAAAACTCACTAGCTTATCGATCTTCATGCCAGCTTTCAACGAAGAGGGGAATATCACCGCGACTTTGATTGACGCTGGTAAAGCCGCCAAAAGGATCACAAACGACTATGAAATTATCGTGGTTAATGACGGTAGTCGTGACAAAACTGCCGAAATCGTCCAAGAACTAGCCAAGCTTGATCCTCATCTACGCCTGATCAACCACACAAGTAACAGGGGGTACGGTGGAGCCGTCAAAACTGGCATGTCTGCCTGCCGCAAAGACTGGATCTTTTTTACCGACTCTGACGGTCAATTTCACTACGACGAGCTCATTAAATTTGTTGAAGTCAGCGGGTCATTCGATCTCGTCATGGGCTATCGCAAAAAACGCATGGATCCTTTTCACCGCGTCTTTGTCGCTCAAGTCCTCCTAAAAGTCTGGAATTTTGCCTTGTTTGGTTTGACCGTTCGCGACGTCGATTGTGCCTATAAATTATTTAGGCGGGAGGTGAGGGACGCTATCAAACTAAAAACCGAGAGCGCCATCACCGTCTCCGAATTCATTATTAAATCCTATGCTCTCGGCTTTAGGATCAAACAAATGCCGGTGTCTCACTACGCTCGTCGCTTTGGAGAGCAGACCGGCGGCAATTGGCGCGTGATCGCCAGAGCAGCCAGGGAAAGCTTCCGACTCTGCAAAGAACTGCATCCATGAACTACCTAAAACGCAATTGGCTCATTATTCTCATCCTTATCCTGGCTACATTTACTCGTCTCTACCGCCTTCCCGCGACCATTACTTTTCTCGAAGACGAAGGACGCGATTTACTCATCGCGCACCGGATGATCGACACCCACAGACCTGTCCTCCTTGGTCCGCAAACTTCCACGGGCAACATGTATTTAGGCCCCCTCTATTATTATCTGATTACCCCTTGGCTCTTCGCTTTTCAGGGCAGCCCGATTGGTCCCGTCATCTTCATTGCTTTGACAGGGATATTGACAGTTTATTTGCTTTACCGCTTTGGTTTGCGCTGGTTTAGTCCGCGAGTTGGTTATCTAGCGGCTTTGCTTTATGCCCTCATGCCTCTCCCTGTCCAGTTTAGTCGCAACTCCTGGAATCCCAATCTAGTCCCGCTTATTTCGCTCCTCCTAGTTTGGACTACCCTTCACTTAAGTTCTCATCCCCGCGTGCGCCGCCTAACCTACTTTGCGGGTCTTGGTGCCTTAGTCGGGATCTTGGTCCAGCTTCACTACATGGCGCTGATCTTCGTCGCTGCCCTCGGATTACTCAATCTCTTTTTATGGCGCAAGCAACTGAAAAGTTTCACCCTGGGTGTTCTTGTCTCCCTAGTGGCTTTCGCTGCCGTTCTTTCTCCCTTTATTGTTTTCGAGATCAGGAATAATTTTGTTAATACCAAAGCCATTACCAGTTTTATCAAAGCCGATCGTGAGAAAAATATCCGCTACTCATTACCGTTCTGGCTCTGGGAGGGCAAAGTTGCCGCAACCGGCACTAAATTATTGGGCAGTCAATTAGGCCGTGGAGCCTTGAGTCCCGATGTCCTTAGTCCCGCCATTACCGTGATCGCCCTCACTCTTATTATCTTTGGTCTTTGGTCTACACCCATCTATCGTATGATCGCCTTTCTTTTTATCTTGCCGCTTTTAACGCTAGGCATCTATCAAGAATCAATTCATCTTCACTACATCGGTTTCTTTTTTCCGCTTACATATTTACTTATTGCCTCACTGATAGATCGGGGCAAATTACTTAGCCGTTTAGCTATCCTATTCGTCATTTATACTTTGATCTACTCCATCCCTTCCACTCTGAGCTACATTAGCTCTGGTCCCACTAACCAAGTTATCCGGGCGAGCGAAGTTTCACAGTACATTGTCAAGGAATCCGCAGGACGTCCTTATAACATGGTGAGTTCCGGGAAAACTCATACCACTCCGTACCTCTACTTTTCTGCCATCTCACCCTTACCTCCGGTAAATACTCACGCCCCCCTTCTCTTTTTAATCTGTCAAGACAATCCCTGTTCTGACGAGGATATTAACTCTCCACTTCTCTATATCACGGGTCCCGCCCATCCTACTCTAGTCAACTATCTTGGTCATCCGCTCTACAACTACTATGATCAACCAAGAACGCTCATTAAAATGGAGCACGTCTCTCACGGGGTTTGGGTCGCTGAAATAAATGTTAAACTAGTACCATGAAACCACTCGTTTCTGTCATCTTGCCCAATTATAACGAACTCGAAAACCTCAAGCGGGGAGTTCTTAACGATATTGCCAATTATTTAGACACTCAATCATATGGCTGGGAAGTTATTATCTCTGACGATGGCTCAACCGACGATAGTACTGCTTATATCGACAATTTTGTTGCTGAACATCCCAATTTTAGACTATTAAAGAACACTCACGCCGGCAAGCCATACGCACTCAAAAGTGCGATCAAAATTGCGCAAGGGGATTATGTTCTTTTCACCGACATGGATCAGTCCACTCCGATCGACCAGCTTGATAAACTATTGCCCTATACCAAGGATGGGTTTCGCGTTGTGATCGGCTCTCGCGGCATCCGCCGACGTGATTCTAGTCTGATCCGTCAGCTCGCCTCAGTCATTTTCCTCTTGGCACGCAAAATATTCCTTCTGCGAAGCATCAAAGATACCCAGTGTGGTTTTAAACTTCTTGAGACTGCTCTAGCCAAAAAGATTTTCACCCGCATGCGGCTTTTTGGTAGAGCTCACAAGACCGTCGGTTGGAAAGTCACCGCCTATGATGTTGAGTTGCTCTTTCTCGCCGAAAAGCTCGGAGAAGAAATCCAAGAGGTAAGAGTAGTTTGGCGTGACGAAGACACAAGTTCCGATAAAAAGCGAAATTTTATCAAAGAAAGTATCGAAATGTTTGTCGAAATTCTCCGTGTCAGTGTCAATGATATGTTGGGTAAATACAACTAGTGCTCGGATCCCTACAAGGTCCGACCTTGAAGGATGAGCCCAACCCGAGCAAAGCGAGGGAAGGTCGGACCTCAATATAATGTTAAATATCCTCTGGCTTATATTATCCATAGCTCTTTTTGTTTACAGTTACGGCTTTGTTGACTTTAATCTCACCCTCTCTTCTCACTATTTGGTGACTAGTTTTGTCTCTTGGTCTCAAGGCCTAGCTATGTTTCACCGCTCGACCTCCCTCTACGTTTATCTCGGCTTAATGGGAATGCTGTATTTGTGTTACTTTATCACGATATCAAAATGGCGCCACTTTACCGCTTTCCCCTGGAAAATCATCGCTCTTGTTGCTCTTTTTTTTGCTCTTTCCTATCCCTTTCTATCCTCCGATGTTTTCAAATATCTCTTCAGTGCCAAAGAACTTTTGGTCTATCATGCTAATCCTCACGTCGTTGCTCCCCAAGTTTTTGCCGGAGATACCTGGCTTCGTTTTATGCGCTGGATTCACACCCCGAGCCCCTACGGTCCAGTCATGACCGGGCTCGCGATTCCCTATTATCTCTTGGGTTTTGGCAAGTTTGTTCCCTCACTTTACTTATTTAAACTCGATCAAATTTTTTGGTACGGTTTGTCTATTTGGGTAATTGGTAAATTAGCAGGTAAGCGGGCGGTTATGGCCCAACTCTTTTTTGCGCTCAATCCCCTGATTCTTATCGAGTGGCTCGTTAATTCCCACAACGATGCCCCCATGATCTCGCTTTTGTTGTTTTCCCTCTACCTGCTTACCCTCACTCGGAGATTACCCGCACTCATTTCTCTCTTATTTTCCATTGGCATTAAATACGTGACTATCATCTTCCTTCCAATTATCTTAATTTCAAAGAAATATACAATTAACCTAACATCTATTATCTATTATCTAATATCTGTATTGGCGCTCGCGCCCATACTTTATCATTATCAAATCCAGTATCAACCGTGGTACGTTACCTGGCTTGTGCCTTTTGCTGCTCTCTCTGGTTCAATTCCTCTGATGGGGATGACCGCTGCCTACAGTTTCGGTGCCATTCTCCGCTACATCCCCTTCATCCAGTTGGGGCTCTGGCAGGGGAGTGGTCGCTATTTTGCTCTCCTTACCTTCACCCCCATGGTTCTCTCTGCTCTCTACTTCCTTCTTCTCCGTTTTTTCCGCCAATATCACTCCCCAGAAACCAAAAACCAGTTATAATGAAGTCATGCAGTGGTTCCCAAAAATAAAGAAACTCGAGTGGTTAGTTATTCTTTCTCTGGTTATTGTCTATTTCGCCTTCACTCTAACTAATTTGACCAAACTCCCCATTTTCGTCGATGAAGCACTCTACTTACGTTGGGCTCAGATCGCCTGGCACGACGCGTCTTGGCGTTTTATTAGCTTAACCGACGGCAAGCAGCCCCTTTACGTCTGGTTCGTCATTCCTTTTATGAAGATGATCTCCGATCCACTCTCCGCCGGGCGCACCGCTTCCGTCGTTTGTGGTCTCTCCACCTTTCTGGGTATGGGATACCTAGGTTGGCTGATCAAAGACAAAAAAACCGCACTTATCGCCATGATTCTTGCCATGTTTTCACCCTATCTCTTCTTTTATTATCGCTTCGGCGTCATGGAATCCATGCTAGTATCTGGCTCTATTTGGGTATGCAGCTTTTCAATACTCCTTGCCCGCTCGCGCCGCCTTGACGTCGCCATGATTCTCGGCATGATTGCGGGCGCGACCATGTTGACTAAGTCATCTGGTACTTTCTTTTTGCTCCTCATACCTTTTGCCTACCTCCTCGTAGTTGACTTCAAGCAATTCTTTTCCTCTATAACTTTTAACTACAGTATCTTAGTGCTAGTCTCATGGCTACTTGCCACCGTGATCTATAACGTGCAGCGTCTTTCTCCCTGGATGCACATGATTGCAGAAAAAAACGCTTTCTTTATCGTCCCGTACAACGAAATCTTTAATGAACTCGGTCGCATCTTCAATAATTTTCACGATGTCTGGCGCTGGCAAATTGCCTACACAACACTCCCCATCCTCTTATTGGCCCTATTCGGCTTTTATCTCGTTATTCGCCGAAATTGGCGACTAGGCATATTCCTTTCCGCTTGGCTCTTTGGCCCCATGCTTGGTACCGTACTCCTAGCTAAACTCTTTGCCCCTCGCTATATTATCTTTGTCACTCCCTTTATCCTCTTATTTGCTGCTTATGCGCTCGCTTCTATCAAATCTTACTCACTCCGCTTTTGGACAAGCATGCTCGTAATTCTTCTCCCCATTATCCTGATTGGGAAACTAATTAGTAATCCCATTACTTTCCCATATGTCTCGGTAGACGAAGGGTATGTTAACGGTTGGTCAGCCGGGGAGGGGACTAAACAAATTGCCGACTGGGCGGTGGCCCGGATTCATACCATTGGGAAACCCATCACTATTTTTACCGAAGGCACCTTTGGTATTTTGCCTCACGGCCTTGAGCTCTATGCTGACGGACGAGTAACTGGTTTGACCATCAGGGGGTTATATCCCATTAACTCGATTCCACCGCGAGAAGCACTAGAATCTGTCAAAGATAATCTCGAAACCTATCTAATTCTCAACAACACTCAAACCTACGGTCCTCAAAATGGTCTCGAACTCGTGAGTGAATATGCCAAGCGTGATCCAAAATACACAATGCGTCTTTATCGCATTATGCCCAAGTGATTATGCGGAAAAATCTCTCTCTAATCATCACCTCTCTAGTCCTCGCGCTCGTAGTCATCTGGCCTATCCGTCAAACTGGCATTTGGTACCCCATGCATGACTCGACAAGCGTCACGAGAGTTTTGCTCATGAAAACCGCCATCATGAATGGTCAGATCCCTCCCATTTGGGCAGAAAATATTAATGGTGGTTTTGGTTACCCACTCTTTCATTTTTACGCACCACTCTTCCATACCATCTCTACACTGTTCTCCTTTTTTATCACTCCCGTCACCTCGGCCATTAAACTAACCATTTTCCTCAGTATTTTTACCGGTATCTTGGGCTCAGTATATTTTGCAAAACGTTGGGGGAGACTCGCCGCGCTCGTTACCGGAGTTGCCTTTGCCCTTGCTCCCTACGCCGCTGTCAATATTTATGTCCGCGGAGCCTTTGCCGAATACTTGAGTTTGGCACTTTTGCCTTGGGTTTTGATCGTCACCGAAAAAATCACTTCAACTCGCAAAATGGTGGTTGCCGGGGTTTTCCTTTCTCTCTTTGTCTTGAGTCACAATCTTATTCCCATTATTGCCCTCCCCATGGTCTTGGTCTGGATGATCACCCAAAATAAGCTAAATCTCAAGTTAGTGGTCGGGGCGATCATTCTCTCCGCTCTCCTCTCGGCCTGGTTTGTCCTTCCTCTTGTGATGGAGAGGGGGTTCACCCAAGCAGATACTATTGCCAAAACTACCAACTATGCCAAACACTTTGTCGAGCCGTGGCAACTCTGGAATAGTACCTGGGGATTTGGTGGCTCTGCTCAAGGAGTCGAAGATGGGATGTCATTCAAGTTAGGCAAGATTCAGCTTATTCTCGGTATGCTCGGCGCGTTGATTGCTTTCAGGGAAAAGAAAAAATCCCTAAAACTTATCTCTCTCTTTATATTAATCTCGGTTTTTCTCACTACATCCGCCTCCAAGTTTGTTTGGGATCGCCTCCCCACTCTCCAAATCGTCCAGTTTCCCTGGCGCAACCTCGGGATTATCACTGTTTTCCTTTCCCTTCTTTCAGGTTTTACCGTAAGCAGAATCAATCATAGAGTTTTCCGCTTTGTCGGTGCCTCCTTAATCATGGTTATGTTATTTCTGACAGGTTATAAGTATTTTGTTCCTGAATCCACAAATATCGCCAAAGATGAAGTTTCCGACATCGCCTCGGTCGTGCCAGAATATGTCCCGACTTGGTGGAAAATCCCGCCTGCCCAAAGATATGACTTCTACGCTCCCCCCAGTATTTCCTCAGCCGAAAACGAAACCTCCCAACAAGGACCAGCAGCCGGAGGGTATCATTTCGATTTAGTCGCCACTGATCCTTCGATAATAATTTTTGGTTCCGCCTACTACCCCACCTGGGAAGGGCGAGTTGATGGCAAAAAAGTGGCAGTATCCCCGAACGGTAATGGCCTTGCCTCGTTCACTATTCCCCAAGGGATCCACTCCATCGATTTACGCCAATCCCACACGCAGCTAGAAAAATTTGCCGCGATTATTTCTCTCATCACTTTAGCCATCATGATCAAACTTTATGTCAAAGCTTAAAATATTTCTGTTGATATTTTTCTCAACTTGTCTAGCGTACGGAGCCTCACTCAAGTATGGATTCTCTCAGGACGATTGGTATTTTCTCCTTATTTCCCAAGCCAATAACTTTCAAGGAGTTGTCAATTTCTTCAATCCTTTTGCTCAGTCTGGCTTCGCTTTCTTCCGCCCGCTTGGCACTCAACTCTATTATTTTCTCTTTACCTCTGCTTTTGGCTTATCTCGCGCCCCTCTCTTTATGCACATTTTTATGCTTATCCTGCAGGGGAGTTGTGGTTACTTAGTATATCGCCTGGCAGCAAAACTCAAATTTTCTCCCTCTTCCGCTTTTCTCATCGGTCTAGTTTATGCCACGAGCTCAGCTCAATTTCTGAGCTTGTTCTACATCGCTGCCACTCAACAGCTCCTCGCCGCTTTTTTTGGTTTACTCTCACTTAATTATTTCCTCGTTCGTCGTCATTGGCTGTCTGCTATTTTCTTTTTATTGGCCCTAATCTCCAAAGAAACCGCCATCATAATCCCATTTATTGCCATTACTCTCTCTCTCTTAACTACCACCAAACTCAATCTCAAATCCATGGTCACCCGCTTTATGCCTTATACTTTATACCTTATACTTTATACAACTCTCCGTCTCCTAGCCCCCCACGCCGTCCAAGCCGAGTATCATTTTACTTTCGGGTTAAACGTGCTAAGCACACTTCGCTGGTACATATTGTTTGCCTTTAATGCTCCCGAAGAGTGGTTGCGTTACGCCACTCCCCACCTTGGTATTAATCTACTTCAATTTATTCGTGACTTCGGTCTGCTTGGTTTCTCGATCACGACGCTTACCTTATCTTCCTTATTACTCTTCCTCGTTTCACTCATTCGCTCCTCCCTACGCAAGTGTGCACTTTATCTTTCTTGGTTTGTCTTGGCACTTGCTCCTGTTCTCTTTCTGCTTGACCACCGCTATCCACACTATCTCGATCTTGCTCTCGTGCCTCTCATCCTCCTGCTCTACCACTCATTTCGCGGCAAGTGGCAATATCTTCTGACGGCCATCCTGATCGTCGGCTCAGTTTGCAATATTTATCTCTCCGAGAGAATTCACTGGACTACTGGCCGTGCGAAAATGGCCTCATCCGCTCTCTCCGCGATTGACTGGTCTTCCACCTGCCCCCACTCAGCAATTATCTTCACAGGTCCCAAGCCTTTCCCCCTCGAGCTCTCATATACTCTCTCACTTGCCAACGGCCCGCGCGTAATATGCCAAAACCCCAAGCTCGGCGTATACTACCAGGAAGTAGTGCCATCCGAGGGGACAGTTGCCTTCCCAATCGACATTAGTCCAGTCTTTAAATCATATGTCCAGCCTTAACTTAGACAACATCAAACTCAAAGCCTTCAAAGGAGTCTTCACTCTCACTTTCCGCCGCCTCATTCTCAAAGTGATCGATACCGTTGGCGTCATTGTTCTGGCTCGTGCACTCACCCAAGACGTCTTTGGCGTCTTTGGCATCATTAGTTTTGTGGTATTTACTTTCCTCTCATTTTTTTCCGATATCGGTTTTGGCGCTGCTTTAATCCAGAAGAAAGAAGATCTCACTGACGAGGATACCCGTACCACCTTTACTATCCAACAATCCCTCGTGACTTTGCTCTTAATTATTGCTTGGGCGACCTCTCCCCTCATATCTGGCTTCTATCATCTAGGCAACCAGGGGATCTGGCTCATCCGCGTGCTCTCTCTTTCCCTCTTCCTGACTTCCTTCAAAACCATTCCCTCCATACTCCTCGAGCGTGAGCTCAAGTTTGAAAAACTCGTGATTCCCGAAATCGTCGAAACCTTAATTTACAACGGTTTTGCTGTCTACATGGCGCTTCATGGTTATGGCATCTGGAGTTTGGTAGTTGCCATTTTAGCTCGTACCATCGCCGGAGCCATTCTTTTGAATGTTCTTTCACCCTGGCGCATCGGTTGGGGGTTCTCTCGCCAATCTGCCAAGGGGCTCCTAGGCTTTGGAGTCCCATATCAATTAAATAGTGTCCTTGCCCTCATTAAAGACAACGTCACTCCGACCCTCATTGCCTACTGGTATGGCCCAGCGGCGGTCGGCTTCGTTAACTTGGCACAAAACATCGCCACCCGCCCCATGGAACTCATCAATATTGTTAGCCGCGTCATGTTTCCCGCCTACGCTCGCATCCAGGAGGACTCTGTCCGTCTCAAGCGCTGGATCGAGAAATCGGTCTCTTTCATGGCCTACCTTTATATGCCAGCAATTACCGGTCTCCTCATTACCGCCAAACCGATCCTCGAGTACCTCTACGCCGATAAATCTGCCAAATGGCTGCCTTCCTTGCCCACTCTTCTTCTCTTCCTCGCCGGTGCCTACCCCATCATTGTGACCACTACCTACACCAACGCCCTCTATGCACTAGGTAAACCCAAAGTTGTCTTGGCACTTATGACTCTCTATACCGTGCTCACTTGGACCTTGGGCGCGCCTCTCATTTACAAATACGGCTTTGTCGGGATCGCGCTCGCCGGCTTTATTATTACCTATGCCACCTTGCCGATCGTGGTTCGGCAAATGAATAAAGTCGTCCCCATATCTACCTGGGATTCCCTCAAAAAGCCGCTCCTAGCCAGTTTAATTATGGGAGTTGTTACCTATTTTATTAATCAGGTTTTCACCCACTCTTTACTCACCCTGATTTTCACTTGCCTCTCGGGGGTGGTAACATATATCTTGGCAATTCTCGTTTTAGACGGCCCACGTCTCAAATCCGAGTTTAATAATTGGTTTAGCTTAATTGGGAGTAGAGATAAATGAAAGAAAAAATCTCCGTCATCATTCCGACCGTCAACGCTCACGAAGAACTAGATCTAGCCATCCAAAGTATCAAAAAAAACTCTGATTGTACTGTCGAATTCGTCATCGTCATTGATCCCGACATGAATACGGGTAAAGTTAATGAGGACATTCTTAAAGTCTGCCAAAAACACCATGTTAAAGCCTGGGTCAATAAAGAAAATCTTGGCCCATACGGCAACTGGAATAGGGGAGCCGAGGTTGCAACAACTGACTGGTTGGTCTTTACGACCGATGACCAATATTTTGCCCCCCACTGGGACTCGAACTTGCTTAAATACTGGGAACCCAAAAGATTGATTGCTGGACGTCTCATCGAGCCGGGCATTATCCCCGTCTACAAAACCAATATTAAACAAGATTTTGGCGTCTTACCCTCCGAATTTAAAGAAAAAGAATTTATTCAGTGGTGCAAGGATCGCCGCGCCAAGGGATATACGCCTGATGGTTTTTTTATCCCCATGCTTCAAAAACGCGAAGATTACGACGCTCTTGGTCACTACCCGACCGCCGGCAAGTTTGGGACCTCAACCGCCGTTAGCAACGACTATCTCTACGTCCAAGCGGCGCTCAAGAAAGGTTATCAGTTTGGCACCGCCGAAGACTCTTATTCCTACCACTTCCAAGCCAGTTCCTGGAAAAAGAAAACCTTGAAGCCCACGATTGCTGCCGTAGTTTTGACCAAAAACGAAGCGGGAGACCTCGCCAAATGCCTCAAGTCGCTCTCTTGGGTAACTGATATCATCGTAGTAGATTCTGGTTCGTCTGATCAAACTCTAGACATTGCCAAGAAATTAAAAGCCAAAGTCTTCTCCCGCGACTTCGACAACTTTGCCTCCCAAAGAAACTTTGCCCTCACCAAAGTCGCGCCGTACAACTGGGTGATTATGGTCGATGCCGATGAGGTGGTCGAGATGGCGCTTGCCAAGGAACTCCAATTTTTTGCCAAAGATATTTATCTCGATGGTGTCCAAATCCCTCGCAAAAACTACATCTTTGGTAAATGGATTGAACACTGTGACTGGTATCCTGATCATCGCCTAGTCTTCTTCCGTCCCAAGATGGTCAGCTACACCGGCGAGATACACGAGCGCGTAGGCTTTGTAAAAGGTAACGGCACTGTGGCAACTGCCACCAATAATCTCGTCCACCACAACTACGACACTGTCCGGGAATTTGTGCTCAAAAATCTCGTGGATTATCCACTTCAGTATGCCAAAATCTTGGACGCGGACAAAGTTCGCTTTACGGCGCTCGACATCCTAGGCAAACCCATAGCCGAGTTTATGCGTCGCTTTTTCTTAACCGAAGGCTATAAAGACGGACTCTACGGTCTGGTTCTCTCGGCTCTCATGGGTGTCCAAACTCTCGTTGCCTACACTTACCTTTGGGAAATCCAAGGTAAGCGCAAAGATTTAACGACCAATGAAACCCTAGCAGTCTTTGCTACGCTCCGTGGGAAGGGGAGTGAACTCACCTATTGGCTCACCACTTTAGCCATAGAAAGCGCCTCTGGCGCTACCAAACTGGTCCACCGCGCCAAAAGGAAAATAATCAAACTAACCCAAAACCTATGAAAAAATCCAAAAAGATCAAGCACGCAGTAGTTTTGATTAATTACAAAGTTGCAAGAGATACGATTACTTGTGTCAAATCGATCGAAAAGTGTAAAGATCAGCCACACATCATCGTCGTGGATAATGGTTCGACAGAGGGAGTCATCCAAGAGCTCCGCGAAGCTTGCCCGGGACTTGATATCATCATCGCCGGCGCCAATATCGGCTTCTCTGCCGGGAATAATCTCGGCATCCAAAAAGCCCTTAAGCTCGGCGCCCAAGTAGTTTATATCCTCAACAACGACACTTTGGTTGACCCCAATCTCTTCTTCCGCGCATTCCGCTATGTCGCCGGCAAAAACAGAATCACAGGCGGCAAGATTTACTACGCCAAGGGTTACGAATACCACTCTGAACAAAAGGGTAGGGGAGATATCCTGTGGTACGCCGGCGGCTACTTCGACTGGACGAGCGTGATTGCTGTTCACTATGGTGTCGACGAAATAGACAAGGGTCAACACGACAAAACTCTCCCTGTCGGCTTTATCACTGGTTGCTTTATTGCCGTCCCCCGCCAAGTTTTCAAAAAAATAGGACTACTCGATGAACCTTTCTTCCTCTACCTCGAAGATACCGATTTCTGTCTCCATGCCAAAAAAATGAGTATCGAAGTCATGTACAACCCCAATTTAATTGTTTATCACTGCAACTCAAGCGCCACCGTAGCAGGATCTCCCTTAGTTGACTACTACATTACTCGCAATCGTTTTTTTATTGGGAAGCGCTATGGCACACTGCGCCTTCGCCTCGCCCTCCTGCGCGAAGCCATTTTTTACAACTGGAACTCCCCCATCCGCCGCCAAGCCTTCTTTGACTATTTAACTGGTAGAATGGGGAATAGGAATGAAAAAATCTCTGCTATCGTGGTTCAAACACAAAAATAATCTCCCCAATTTATTGGTAATAATTTTCCTGGCATCTATCTCCTATCTCCTATATTTCAATTTGGGTCGTGACGCCCTGTTCGATTGGGATGAAGGTATCTACGGTGAGCTTGGGGCTCAGGTGTTAGTTACGAAGAATATTCTCGTTGCTTTTTGGAATGGTGCACCCTGGCTAGAAAAACCTCCCGGCATCGCCTGGGTTGCTGGAATTGGGATTGCCCTTGCTGGTCCTACTGCGGGGGGTGCACGTCTTCTCATGCCTCTCATTGCTATCTACACGCTCTACATCGTTTATCGGATAGGTACCCACCTTGGGAGTTCCCGACATGGCTTGATTGCCGTCGGCGTACTTGCAACCTTCAATTTGTTCTTAGGTAGAACACGCGCGGTCAACACCGACATGCCCCTTCTGGCCAGTATCGTGACCACCATCCTTTTCCTTCTCGAAAATAGGCCTGCCTGGTGGGTAGCTCTTGCCGTCTTTGGTGGGGTTTGGTTTAAGGGCTTGGCGGGCTTGCTCTCAGTCATCATTACCTTACCCCTTATTTTGAATAAATCAAAAACTTACATCTTACATCTTACGTCTTACGTCTTATTACTTATCCTTCCTTGGCATCTTTACGCCCTCATCAGATACGGTAGTAATTTTACTACTCCTTATTTTTTCGAACAGGTGGTCAGGCGGGCTACCGCCCAAATAGAATTTCATTTTGAAAATCGCTGGTACTACTTCAAATATCTTTACGATAACTTGGGTCTTGGAGTGCTGATAGTTGCTGGCGTAGGAGCAGCAAGTATTCTCAAAAAGCGGGAAAATCTCTACTTATTATGGTGGGTTCTCGTGCCTCTTGCTATCTTCACCCTCGCCAAAACTCGGCTGTTCTGGTACATTCTCCCGATTTATCCAGCGCTTGCCCTCCTTGTGAGCGAGGCTATCGCTCGCTGGCAAAACGGGAAGCATGCCAAAAGCGTCGTTGGAATCATTGCCATCGGGATCTGTTCCCAAGCCATTCTCATGGCTTCTCGCTCAGTCGAGTTTAAGAAAGTTACTTCTCCCCTGCCTGATCGGCTTTACGTGGCCACTGAACTCGCTAAATTAAATCCTGGCACCTTAGCGGTTCTAGTTCCCCCCTCGGAGCGCTTAGCCGAAGCGCTTCTTCCGACAATTGCCCGGCTAAGTTCTAGTTTCCGCTATGGTGGTATGCCCTCGGTTGTCTTTTATTATGCTGGCCCGGTTCAATTTTATTACGACGTAGATAAGTTCGCGGCATTTTGGCAAGAAGCCCAGAATCCTACCGCCATGATCTTTGCCGAAGATAGTAAGCTCATTCCTGCCTCTTTCCGCACTGTTGTCGCCTCACCTACCTACCTTGGCATTCAAAAGGGGGTTTATGCTCTCCGTTAGTACCCAAATAGCGCGTGACGATTCGCTTGTAGATTTTGCCAGGATGCTCAAAAGTGTTTCCTTCGCCGACGAAATCTTTGTCTTCAATATGGAGCGGAACGATATGCGAGCCCTGGAACTTTTTCAGCAATTCTCAGCTCGCGTCATTAATGTCAAAACTCCTAAAATCGTCGAAGAAATACGCGCCCGCCAGGTTCGCGAAGCGGGAGGTGACTGGGTACTCATTCTAGATTTTGATGAAGTAATTCCAGGAGAACTCCGCGGCGAGATCGAATCAATCATCGAAAACAAAGCCTCTTGTTCTGCTTACACGATCCCCCGCGACAATTATTCCCTTGATTATCCCATGACCCACGGAGGGTGGGAACGCGACTATGTCATACGGCTACTACGCAAAGCTGACTTTATCGATTGGCCCAAAAACATCCATAGCACTCCCCGTTTCAAAGGTAGTATGGTCAAAACGCTCCATAGCATGGAGCATCACAAGGACGCCAGTCTCTCCCAAATGGTTGAGAAAACCAATCGTTATAGTGACATCGAAGCCGATTTATTTTTTCAGGGCGGCCTGCCCCCAGTTGACTCATTTACCCTCGTCAGGAAACCTGTAATGGAATTTATCCGGCGCTACATCCTCAAGAAAGGTTTTCTTGATGGTTGTATCGGTTTGATCCAAGCTCTCTACCAAGGTTATTCCGTCTTTATCACCTACGCCAAGCTCGCCGAGCTCCAAACTAACTATAAATCCAGTAAAAGGTAATACTACGATTATTCGAATAATTAGAGTATTGTATGTCACAAGTATCACGACACAAACTAAATCAAAAAGTTTACGATAAAATATTCTCCTTGTTTCCACAATTTCTAGGTAGACTTAGTAGTCAGGGTCATGCGCAAGTTGTCGTCAACGCTCTATTTTCAACAACAGAAAGAACTATCATAGCCAAGCGTATTGCCACAGCCTTTATGTTAGTCAAGGGCTATACTTACTCAGAAATAAGTTCAAAACTATGTATTAGTTATGGCACGATCGGAAAAATTGCTGAAGTTACTAAAAATGCCGATACAAGGTTCGTCAAAGAATTACAATTAATTTCGCAAGAGCAAGCGTTTGGCGAGTTTCTCAATGCCATTGGTTACCGAGTCGCTAAACTTCTACCTCCCAAAGGTGGCAATTGGTCAGTATGGAGGCGTAATATAGAGGAAGAACGTCGTCAAGCAGAACAATCATTTTAATACTCTAATTATTCGAATAATTAGAGTATTGCAATGTATGTAAGGTGTATTTATGACTAATACAAGAAAAGCTCTGATCGTCAGCCCCTATCTCGATCACCTCGGGGGTGGGGAGCGTTATATGCTCTCTGCAGCCAGCGCGCTTGAGTCGCTAGATTATTCGGTTTTCTTTTCTTGGGATAATCTGGCAGAAATAGCTTCTCTTGCTACCATGCTCGGCATTAAACTCAATAATCCTCAACTCGACCCTGTTATCAAAAAATTCTATTTCGGAAGTAATCCTCTTTCTATGTACCTCTCAACCAAAAATTATGACGTCGTCATCTATCTCTCGGATGGTTCTCTTCCACTCTTGGGTAGTCGGAAAAACATCATTCACATGCAAGTACCTTTCCACCACGTGAGCGGCAGGTCATGGAAAAATCAATTCAAGAAAATGTTTGTTCATCACGTTGTCGTTAATTCTCTTTTCACCAAACGGATTATTGACCAGGAATTTGGTTTGAGCTCAACCGTCCTCTATCCACCCGTAGATGGAATTGTAGGGACTCCGCAAAAAGATAACCTCATTCTTTCGGTCGGTCGATTCGAGCCATCCTTAAACACCAAACATCAGGATATCTTAATTGAGGCGTTTAAGCTCCTTTCACCTAACTTGCCCGGCTGGAAACTAGTTCTCGCCGGTGGCTCGTCCAGTGACGAGTGGTTAACCAAGCTCAAAAACATGGCAGTCGACTTACCCATTGAATTCGCTCCTAATATTGCTCATGCTGACCTATCTACTCTCTATAGCAGAGCAAAAATTTACTGGCATGCTGCAGGGTTTGGAGTCGATGAGCAAAAAAATCCAGAACTCACCGAACACTTTGGCATTAGCACCGTTGAGGCTATTTCTGCGGGTTGTCTCCCTCTCGTCGTTCCCTATGGCGGCCAGCGAGAAATTGTAGTAGACACCAACCTTCATTGGACAACTATCGAAGAACTAAATACCAAAACCCTTTGGCTATCCCAGAATCCTCAAGTACCGAGCCTCGACATTTCTCTTTACTCTCCCGCCAATTTTGCCACCGAACTAAAAAAATTACTATGAAATTAAAACAAATTTTCACTTCCAAAATATTTATGCTGGGGCTTCTTATTCGTCTCCTCGTCATGCCTTTTACCGGCCACTATGATCTCCGCGGGATTAATTTCGCGCTCTATAACCTTCCCTTTAAAGGGATCAGCAATGTCTACACAGTCGCAGAGAAAGGTCCCCTTGATTATCTCGTCGACGTAAACTTCGGCCGCGACTACTTTATCTACCCACCCCTAACATATTTTACCCTCGGCTCATTTATGACGGTATTCAAGCCTTTCTATGGTCCAGAGTTCGTGAACTGGATAGAAGGGTACGGGAGCGATATTAGTAAGGTTCTAACTCACCCTCAGGTTTGGCGCTATCTATTTCTCATGAAACTACCATATTTATTTTTTGACATCCTCTTGCTCTTTGTCTTACTCAAGTTCTTCGGCAAACCCAAGGATCGTGAATGCGCGCTCAAATATTGGTGGCTCAACCCCATCGTGATCTTCCTGCCTTACCTTTGGGGACAATTCGACATCATCCCATCAGCTGTCATGCTCGCAGGAGTCTTGTATGGCGTCAAAAACAAACCTTACCACGCCGCCATTCTTTTTGGTCTCGCCGCCTCCTTCAAAAATTATCCTCTCATTCTCTTGCCATTCTTAGCCATTATTCTAGGCAAAAATCTTTGGCAAATGCTCAAACTTTTCCTTGCTGGCCTTGCCCCCTTTGTTCTGACCACCATACCTTTTTGGGGACACGAATTTTTCCGTCGCTCAGTTTTATTCTCCTGGCAATCACAAAAAATGCTTGATTTCCAGCTAGGTCTCGGCGGTACTGATGTCATCTATCCTTTTGTGATTGGCTACGCCCTCATCCTCCTTTGGACGCTCTACCATCTGCGGGGGAAGTATGAACTCTTGTATCTCCCGATGGTCATGACTCTCACTTGGTACTACGCCACCACCAACTTCCACCAACAGTGGTTCATGTGGGTCTTGCCATACCTCGTGATCCTCGCCGTGCAAGATAAGAAATTGTGCCTCATTGGCTTAGGGGTCATTGGACTTTTCTTTCTCCGTCTTATTGAGCTACAAGCCAACGTCACGAGCGAACTATTTATTTGGCTCGCCCCCGCCTTTGATGACATCCCCAAATCCCGCTATCTCATTGATATTTTATACGATATCGGCAAGTTCCGAGGGTTAGTTAACAGTCTCTTTGTTGCCTTATCCTTCTTCGTTTCCGTTTACTTAGTCACAAAATCTCAGGTCAAATCATGAAAAAAATAGCTCTTGTCCTTGTCAGCGCTTTTTTCCTCTCCGGTTGTAGTCGCCTAGATGCCCATCAGCCCCTTACTACCTCCGTTATCCCGCTCTCGGGCGGAGAGTCTGTTTCACAAACTTTTCTCTCGACCCACGACAACCTAGGCATTGTTAGTATCTGTCTTCGCAACTTCGAGCGCGCTCAAATCCCCCTCCACTTTTCCTTGTCCGAGAATAGCAGTGTTATCAGGTCACTAGATTTTAGTAGTGCCAACATCGACAATACTGACTGTACAAGGCTTTCATTTGAAGCGGTAGCCGATTCTGGTGGCCACACCTATGTGGCATCTGTGAGTGCGGGTCCTCCCGTGAAGGGGAGTCTGAACCCCGCCAAGCTTAGCGTTGAGACAAGTGGTGCAGGTCTCCACTTCAAAACCTTTTATCGTCAGGAACTAGGCTCTGTCATCAGGGAATCATTCGCTCAGTTTATAGCTCGCCTCACGCTCGACATAGCTTTCCTCCTCCCATATTTAGCTACCTTGCTTGTATTATTGTTCTTAATCATTAAGAAAAAATAATCGCCTTTATGTTTAAAAAACTTTTCATTCTTATTACCATTGGTCTCTCGATCTTTCTCACTACTCGCGCCTTATTCCACGAGGGATTCTTCCGCACGATCGACGACGTCACTCCGGTGCGCCTCAGCTATATGGCCAAAGAGCTCGCGTCAATCTCTTGGTTAGAGAATTTCCCCGTTCGCTTTTCCGCAGATTTGTCTCACGGTTATGGTTATCCTCTTTATCTATTCTACGGTCCCTTGGTCTACTACATTGGTGGTTTACTCATGCTCCTTGCTCATTTGAGTGACATTGTCGCAGCCAAAGCCGTCTACGCTTTCCCGCTCATTATTGGCCCCATTCTCATGTACTGGGCTTCTCGTCAAAAACTGGGGAGGTGGGGAGCCCTTACTGCCACACTCCTTTACGCATTTTTCCCTTTTCGTGGCTTTGATGCCTACTTGCGTGGTGGAGTAGGCGAGGGATGGTCCATGGCATTCCTACCCGCTGCTATGGGTGGTCTTTTCCTTATAGAAAAAAAGAACCGCTGGGGCATACCTATAACCGCTATATTTCTCGCTCTTGCGATCATTTCCCACAACATTAGTGGTTTGTTAATCCTCGGATTATTGCTTGCCTATGGTTTATATTCCATGCCCAAGAATAAATCATTTTGGGTCTCACTCTTGTTGGGTTTAGGAATCTCAGCTTTCTTCTGGTTGCCCTCGCTATATTATATGAATATCGTCAAGGTCAATTATTCTGCCCAAAACACTGGGGAGGTATTGAATCATCTCTCTCCTCTTCGCGAACTCATTACTCCCCACAGTTATCGTCTTGATGAAAAATCGAGTCCCTATCTCTTATATTTATTGATCCTCGGTTTCTTCTTGACCTACAATAGTAAAAAGAAGAATCTTATTTGGCTAATTGCCTCACTAATCATCTTTTTCTTGCCCAGCATGGAAATGAAATGGCTATGGTCACTCACCTTGCCTCTCTCTCGCCTGACTCAATTCCCTTGGCGCATCTATATTATTGGCTGTTTTACCATTCCCTTGGCCATTGGTTATTTTATCAACAATACAAAGTCGAAATTTCTTAAACTACTCTTTTTTGTTGTATTAATTCCACTCTATATAATGTATCTGCCGGCTTTTTCTCCTCGTGAATATTCCTACTTTTACAATTACAACGCCGAAGATACCGGTCCTTGTGCCACTTCTTGGGGAGATGAATATATCCCGATCTGGGTTAAAGAATGTATCTCTGCGCCATACGAAAAAATCATGTACACGAAACCAGAATTAGATTTTACAATCCAAAAAACTAACAACTATTCCTATCAAACTACCCTCCAGAATGATTCCTCTGTCATGCTCTACGCCAATAAATATTACTTTCCTGGCTGGAAGGTTATGCTTGATGGACGTGAAGCCAACATCGACCACACTTTTTATAAGCATGGAATTTTCCGCACAGAGGCCCCCGCGGGAGTTCATAGTATAAGGCTTATTTATCAAAAAACCTGGATTATGTGGCTCGCGGATTTACTTACTCTTCTTAGTCTCTTAATTATTCTTAAAAAGGTCGTTTATGCCGTCAAAAAAACTAACTAAACTAGCTGAGTGGTTCTTGGTGGGTATCCTGGTGATGTTTGCCCTTTTCTTCCGGATCAATCGACTTGAAGGCAGACTGACATTCGAATGGGATCAAGAAAGAGACATACAAGCTGTCGAGAGTATGGTTACTACCGGGACTCCAGCGCTTCTTGGTCCGATTGTGCGGGGTAATGCCGGTGGCTTCTACCTTGGTCCCCTGTACTACTATCTCATCACCCCCCTCTACTTGTCATCAGGGGGGAATCCGCTCTCGCTCGCCGTTGTCTCAATTGGTGCCGACTTACTCCTTATTCCCTTGCTCTATTTCTTCTTGCGCTCCCGCACCTCACCCTTTGCGGCCTTCGTCGTCTCCCTAATCTGGGCAGGCTCTCCGCTCATCATCCACAACGCCTATACACCCTGGAACGTCTCGCTAATTCCGCTCTGGAGTTTGTTCTATCTTTGGACTATTGAGCGCTTGCACCTTAGCGGGAGATTACGTCACCTAGTTCTTTTAGTCTTTCTGAGTTCCGTGACGACCAGTATCCACGTCTCCCTGATCCCCATTGCCGCTCTCGTCCTTTTAATTAACTGGAGGCATTTTCTAGCTCTCCGCCCACGTGCGTACTTATATCTTATCTCTGCCAACATCCTGCCCATCTCTACTCTTATCTTCCACGATCTCACTCATCGTTTTGAAAATACGATTCTCCTGAAGAGTTTTCTCTTTGGCGTTGGCGGGAACCCCACTTCGCTTGGTCAAATTCTCCCGCTCATTTTCGAGAAATTTGGCTACACCATCGGTCGCCTCTTTACCGGTGAACCATATACTGCGCTTGGAATCATTGTGGTGGCTGTTGTTATGCTCGTAGGGTTTATTAAGTATCGCCAAAGTACGGTCGTCAAATATAATCTCATCACCATTATTGCCTTACTATTCTCCCTCATGGTCTACCGTAACCTTGATTTTGCCGAGTATTATTTTCTCCCCACTTTTGTGTCAATTCTGATTCTTTTGGCATATTTTTGTGCTTCCATTCCCAAGATCATTCGCCTCTTTATCCCCGTCGTATTCATTGTGTATTATTTCCAGTTAGGATTTGCGGCTCGCGCCTCTTCCATCTCTCCCTATTCCTTGACCGTTAAACGTCAGGTGTTAACCGAAGTAAAGTCACTCACTTATCCAGTTGAGATTAGAACCAATCTTCCGCGGGAAAGAAATACTGGCTTTACTTATTTGATGAAAGATATGGGGATAAATTCCGACTCTGGCTCTTCGCGTAAAGCCTACATCTACGAAGCCAAGAATATGGAGATCATTTCTCCACCCGAGGCCAGAAGTATCATTCTCGATAAACCCATCCAAGCCTTCAAGCTGATTGTCTTTAGCAATTAAGTCTTTTCTACCTCAGTGTCATATTCGTCGACATCAGATGGGGGTCCTCAGGTATTGCCGCCTCCTCACTCGTAAGAAGGTATTTCTCGATTAAAAATAATCCTTTATAGTCCCAAGTTCTTACCGGCTCTTTTTTAATTCGCACTTGGTCTTCTCTCCACCACCGGACGTCAAATTGAGGATGATCGATGGTATTTTTTGCAACCACCAAATAAGTAGTGGCTGATTTTGTCACAAAATTCACCTTCTTCCTCGAGATCTGCGCAGCGTAGCGGACGCCATAGTTTGCCGAATATCCCCAGATGTCCGTGTCGAGCGTAAAAACACTAAAACTTTCGGGTGCATCGTCCACGATTATTTCTCCTAACGTCTTGTTAAACAGCCAGGAACTTTCCGCTTGTCTAGAAAAATCGCGAGTAGAAAACGCCGCTACTTCTGCCTGACTCACATTCACAAACAATAGGGGAACTAAAATCACCACTGCCACATACCTACCCACTGACTCCAGCTGTGAAGCGAAAATAATGGCATTTATCGCTGTGAAATCAAAATAGTAACCCTTAATTGGTTCTGGGAAAAGGAACGAGAAAGCCCAAAAAACTAAATTCACCCATAAATAGAGACTGAAAAATCCCATTCTATTATTCTTAACTAATCCTCTCCCCACGCAAATCCAAAATAATAAGGACGCCATTCTCCGTATCCATATATCACCTCGGGATAGCAAACCTATCGACATGGTCAGTTCACTCCATCTATTGAGGAAGACTTCTTTTATTGTCATATAAACAGGATTATCGGCCCGCAAATACGTCGCGATCGCTCTGAGTTGAAGAAAGTTATGGCGCAAATCAAAAAGTATGTAGGTAGAGAGTGGTAAAAGGATCACCAGTAAAATCAGCGCGTGTGACAGTTTCTCCTGCCGTCTAAAAATTTTGTATATCACGAGCATTATCAAACTCAAGAACATTGGTAATCCGAACATGATCTCAAATTGAATTAAAAGGCCAGCCAACACGCTGCCTACGGCCAAATCTCTAATTCTCCCTTTATTGTGGTATTGCCACATAAAATAAAAGAAGGTGGGGAACAGTAAAAATGCCCCATTAGGGTTAAATAGCTGATGACTAAAAAGTGGTATCCTCGAAGCCACAATGGCTGCACCCATCAAACCAATCATGGGGGAAAATATTTTCCTCCCCACCCAATAGATTGAGTATAAAGACAACATTTCGAGCACCACCCACCACCAACCAACCGCGATGGGGTTGCCTTGACCTACGACAAACGCCGGTAAATTAAGGTAAAGCCAAGCTGGCCCATGGTATAAGCCAGGCAGGCCTCTGATCCCCTCCCCAATCAGAGTTATTTTTCGCTCCATAACCATTTGATCCATTAAGGCAAAATCTCTGGCGATGTCACTATGGAAAACAATGTCGCCATGAAGAGCGTACCAACCTGCCAATACTAAACAATACGCAATCACGCTCAGGAGCATTACCTTGCCCAACTTACCAAATGACATTTACCCATTATAGTATAAAATACCCTTATGTCTAAACCGAAAGTCAGTGTTGTGATCCCTAGCTGGAACAGTGAAAGCCAACTCAAACAAAATCTTCCTTATGTCTTTGCGGCCGCCAAAGTTGTAGGTGCCGAAGTAGTAATAGTTGACGGCAATAGCCAACTAGATAACACTGTCGGATACCTCAAGTCACTAGGTTCCAAAATCCGTTTTTACGAAAACAAAATAGACGGCAGTTTTTCCAACAACGTCAACACTGGCGTCAAGCTGGCCAAAGGTGAGGTCATTATGCTCCTCAATACCGACGTCCGCCCATCCCCCGACTGTTTCAAGAACTGTCTCAAAAATTTCTCTGACCCCTCAGTTTTTGCCGTCACCTTCAATAGCGACGAAGCTTGGGCAGGGGGACGCTGGGAAAACGGCTTACTGCAACACGCCAAGGTCGAGCCGACAGGAGCCAACGCCAACAAATCCAATCCTAGCCTCTGGGCCTCAGGTGGCCAAGCCGCCTTCTCACGCGCCAAATGGCTTGAACTCGGTGGCATGGATCTGATGTACAAACCCTTCTACTGGGAAGACGTAGATTTAGGCTACCGTGCCTGGAAGAGGGGATGGCAAATCATCTGGGATCCAAAGTGCCAGTGTGTTCACGATCATCAAAAGAGCGTCATCGCCAGCAACTTTACTCCCGAATTTGTGAGGGGGATCGCTCAGCGCAATCAATTTCTCTTCGTCTGGAAAAATATTCATGACTCAACAATGCTCCGCTCTCATTTCCTCCACATCCCTTCCTTCATCAAAAACTATCCGGCCCCATTCTTCCGCACTCTTTATTATCTCCCTCAAGCTCTGCGTGGTCGTTCCGTCGAAAAACTCGCCTCAGTTTGCACTGATAAAGAAATCCTACAAAAATGGAGTTAGCTATGAAACCAACGGTTTCGGTAATTATCGTCAACTACAATGCCGGCAAACTACTGGAGAAATCAGTTAAGTCCGTCATCAATTTCCCTGGCGTTGAAGTAGTGGTTGCTGACAATGCCAGTAAAGATGGTTCCTTCATTGAGCTCCAAAATACGCTTCATGCCCCCAATTTAATTTTGATCGACAACGGCGCCAACATTGGCTTCGGCAAAGCCGTGAATCAGGCGGTAAAGAAGAGTCATGGCGAATATGTTTATCTCTTGAATCCCGATGCCTCGCTCTCCAAAACTGCCCTAGCCCGCATGGTGGAAACGGCCAAGAAATATGATGATCGAGCGATCATCGCCCCGCGACTAGAAAATCCTGATAAGTCTCCGCAATCTTCTTGTTACCGCCCTCAAACTGTCTGGAATGCAGTTAAAGAATACTGGTTTGGCATGAAGGGTTCATACAGCAAATATCTCCCACCCGGTAACTCCCCGCAAGTAGTCCACGCCACGGTCGCCGCCGCCTGGCTAGTACCACGTTCAGTTTGGGATGAACTTGGAGGGCTAAGCGATCGCTTTTTCCTCTATTTTGAAGACTTGGATATGTGTGATCGCGCAAGCATTGCGGGCATTCCTGTCATTTATGATCCTCAGGCTATAGTTAAACACGCTCACGGAGTCTCATCCCGTACCAACCCAATTGTAATGAAACTATTTACCCAATCAGCCCGAACTTATCATGGTATTATCAAAAAACTCATCATTGACGCTATCATTCGTCTTCGGGATTTCTTTATTCCCCCTGTTTCCACTAAAAAAATTACAGGAATAATTCTGACATATACTCTCTTTATCCTCACTGTTGCCTCTCTGGGTTATCTTCTACTCCCCGAGCGATACTCTCCGACAGGCCTCATCTCTAATATTTATCACTCCAACTTCTTGCTTTGGTCATGGGCCAATTTTGATGGCGAACATTATCTCAACATTGCACAAAATGGTTATCAAACTTTGCGTGGCCAATCTGAATACGCCTTTTTCCCTCTTTTCCCGCTCCTCATTAATTTAGTTAGCCGCACAGGGCTAGATCTCTACCTCTCGGCTCATCTGGTCATTTTTGCCTCAGCCGTTGGTTTTATTATTATACTTCTCAAATGGGCCTCTAAATACACCAGTAACCCCTTATCTCTCTTGTGGTTAGTTTTGCTTTCTCCTGGCGCGATCTTTCTCTCTGCGATCTACACCGAACCTCTTTTCCTCTTGCTCACAGTCACGACTTTTTACTTTAGTGACAAAAAGGAGTGGGGGAGGGCTGCTCTTATGGCAGCGCTTGCGACCGCCACCCGCGTGAACGGGATATTCTTGGTCCTATTTTTATTAATAAAATCACGCTCGTATCGTGCGTTAATTGGGTTGACTGGATTGTTTGCCTACATGTATTATCTCTGGCAAAAAGCTGGTGATTCTCTAGCATTTTTTCATGCTCAAGCTGGCTGGCAAAAATCTAATCCTACCGTCCCCTGGGTTACTGGCTTAAATTATCTCCGTGCCGTCACCATTGATTTCCGCCCCGACCTCACTCATCTTGTGGTCGCGATTGAAGTCTTAGTTACAGCCTTACTGTTATATCTTCTTCTCCGTTTTTGGCGCAGATCCAAGCTAGACGTCTCATACAAATATTACGCACTCGGGAATCTCGCTCTCCCCCTGGCAACCGGATCCCTGGGCTCCATGCCTCGCTTCTCACTCGCCCTCTTCCCCCTCTTCCTGATGATCCCCGCACTTCCCCGCCGTTTCAGAATTATCACTTATTCCTTCTATATTCTTACTTCCATAATCGGTATCATTCTCTTTACGCGAGGCTATTGGTATGCTTAAGTTCCTCAAAAACCCACTGGTATTAATCCTTGCTCTGGCGGCCTTTTTACGTTTATTTATGCTGACGAGTGTCCCCCCCAGCCTCAATTGGGACGAAGTCTCGATGGGTTACACTGCCTACTCCTTGTCTCAAACTGGCATGGATGAGTGGGGTCAGCGGTTACCTTTATTATTCCGCTCCTACGGAGAATGGAAATCCGCGGTTTACATTTACCTCCTTGTCCCCATGGTCAAGTTTTTCGGCATGAACGCTTGGTCAGTCCGGCTTCCCTCAGCCATTGCCGGCATTCTCGCCGTCTATTTGACCTACTTGATCGGCAAAAAAATCTACAGTGAAAAAGTCGGTTTATGGTCAGCTTTCTTCCTTGCCATCTCGCCTTGGCATCTCTTACTCTCTCGTCCCGCCTTTGAAGCCAACGTCAGCCTCACTCTAATCCTGGCTGGACTTTACTTGTTTCTGAGATTTAACCTAGAATCTAAAGTCTATCTTCTAATATCTAGCGCTATTGCGCTAGGCTTAGCTCCCCATACTTATAATAGTGCGAAGGTTGTGGTCCCCATTCTTGCCCTCTACTTAATTTGGTCGACCAAGTTGCACAAGAATCTCAAACAACTCGTCATTTTTCTGGGCGTCCTGACGCTCTTTGCCGCCCCCCTCTTTATTGACCTCTTTTCGGGTCGCTCGCAGTTTCGTTATTCGCAAGTTGGCGTCAGCACTGATATCAAGGGACTCAACGAATTTATTAACTATCGCAAAAATCCTCATCTCCCACCCATTGTTGGCAAGCTGCTTTTCAATCGCTACACTTATTCCCTCAGCCGCGCATCTTATAACGGCCTCTCCTACTTTAATCCCGCTTTTCTCCTTGTCGAAGCCGGTGACCACAACCAACATCATGTCCGCAATTTTGGTGTGCTCTACGTTGCCGAATTTATCTTTGTGCTATCTGGGCTTTTGACGCTTTTTAGCAAGAAATCCCGCCTCATCAACTTCTTGCCATTAGTAATTATTGGCTTGGGCATTATCCCGGCTGCTTTGACCCGCGACCAAGGTCATGTCCTGCGTAGTCTCTTGACCCTTCCCGGTTGGCAACTCCTCGCGGGACTAGGCATCGCCTCGCTCCAGCCCTCTAAGTTCAAAAAATGCTTGCTTTGCCTCCTTATCGTACAAGCATTTATTTTTATGCTTGCCTATTTCATCTGGTACCCGCAAACCTTTGCCCGTGACTGGCAATATGGCCACAAAGAAGTGGCGGGGTATCTGCGTCTCCACGAGAATGAATATGACAAAATCGTCATGACCAAGTGGTACGGTGAAGCCCAACTTTTCTTGGCTTTTTATAATAAATGGGATCCACTCCGCTACCAACAAGACAACATCCCCAATCTGCGCTACGAATCAGAAGGCAAAATCTGGCTCGATCAGCTCCCTGAATATAGTCTCGGCAAGTACACTTTCAAATACCTGAACTGGCAAGCTGAAGACAAGTCAGAGAAAACTCTCTACATCGGGAAAGGGGACGACTTCTACATCGACTCGAAGATCGTCAAGACGATTAACTTCCCCGACGGTACTCCTGCCTTTGTCCTCGTCGAACCATAATGGTTTATACTAATTCCTATGGATTCAAAAAAGATTAATCTCTCGATCGCTCTGGCTGTCTATAACGAAGAAGAAACCCTTGGGGATTGTCTGAAGTCAATCGAAGGTCTTGCCGACGAGATAGTGATCG
Organism: bacterium; assembly: GCA_043827085.1. Lineage (GTDB taxonomy): Bacteria > Patescibacteriota > Microgenomatia > UBA1400 > UBA12108 > CAJAUT01. The sequence continues at coordinate 35,714 of JBDRPO010000022.1, forward strand.
TCGACGGGCACTCTACCGATAAAACGGTCGAAATTGCGGGAAGTTACGGTGCCAAAGTCATCTCTGAAGAGAATCGAACCAACTTTCACATCAATAAACAGCACGCGATTGACGCCTGTGTGGGGCCCTGGATTCTCCAGCTCGACGCCGACGAAAGGGTGAGCTCCATGCTCGCGGCTGAAATCAAGCAGATTGTGACTCAGTCTCCCGCTGGTCTCCCCGCCGCCTATTACCTCAAGCGAAGGAACTATTTCCTCGGCCGCTGGATGAACAAGGGTGGCATGTATCCTGACCCAGTAATCCGCCTCTTCCAGCAGGGGAAGGCGCGCCTCCCTCAAGCCAGCGTCCACGAGCTCATGGAGGTCACGGGAGGCACCGGGTGGCTCAGCAACGATCTCTTGCACATTGCCGACCCCAACTTCTCTCGCTACCTCCTCAGAAGCAATAGATACACTTCTTTTCAGGCAGATGATTGGCTCAAGGAAGGTAAAATCGGCACCGATTCCTGGAGTATCATTCTCTATGTGTTATTAAAGCCCCTCGCTCGTTTTCTCTCTATTTATTTCCGCCACAAGGGTTTCCTGGACGGCTTTCCCAGCTTTGTCTTTGCTTGGTACTCTGGTATTCATATCGCCAGCTCCTACGTGAAATACTGGGAAAAGAAAAAATAATCCTATGCGTGCATTCATCAAATCCCACGCCCCGTATCTTCTTGCTATTACTTTTATAGTCATGTTTCTTACCCGCAATCTCTGGGGAACTCGTGCCTGGATCGAGACTCACGACGGAATCTTTCACCTCATTCGCCAGGAGGTTTTTACTGATGTATTAAGAACAGGACAATTTCCGGTTCGCTGGGCCAGCTCTCTAGACAATGGTTTTGGCCTGCCCTTATTCAATTATATCTACCCTGGTCCCTATTATCTGGGTTCCCCGCTCTCTCTCCTAGGCCTTAGTTCCAAGTGGGTCATCAAAGCGGTCGAAATTGGACTATATCTAGTCGGTGGCTTTGGGATGTATTTTTTACTATTCCGTAAGAATAAGTTATTTGCCACGGTTGCCGCCATCTTTTATCTCACCACTCCCTATTTCCTCCTGAATATCTTTGTTCGTGGGGCTCTGGGGGAATTTATGGCCATTTCTTTCATGCCCTGGATTTTGCTTTCTCTGCAGGATTTGTCAGTCAGGAAAGGCTTACGTTGGTACCACCCGCTCCCGTATTTTTTTATGTTTATCGCCCATAATTTCTTGAGTTTTCTCTTCTTACCCATTTACTTCCTAGTCGTCATGCAATATAGAAAAATATGGAAGACTAGTATTGCCAGCCTTGTTTTGTCGCTAGGTTTAGCTGCTTTTTTCGTGCTCCCCATGCTACTGGAGCGCAATTTACTGTTCTCGGTTACTAACCAGAATTTTACCTACAACTACCTCGACCATTTTGTGTATCCTATTCAGTTGATCTATGGGAAATGGGGGAATGGTCACTCCTACGCTGGCTTAAATGATAGGATCTCCTTCGCCCTAGGCTTAACTGCTCTTATAGCGCTCATCTGGGGGACCATCACCGCGATCAGGCGCCATAATCCAGACTTAACTCGCTGGCTTATCATTACTGGTCTGGTTCTATTTTTTACGCTACCTTTCTCGCTCCCAATTTGGCAACTCGTTAAACCGCTCCAAATGATTCAGTTCCCTTGGAGATTATTGTCATTCACCCCGATTACCGTTCCCCTCGTCAGTTTTTATCTTCTCTTAAGTCAAAAAAAATCCCGTGCCATATATATAATCATCGGGATTTTGGTTGTCATTAGTCTCTATTTTGCGACTCGTTACTCAACTCCTCCATATTTTCAAAATAACGACCAGCTAGCTCAACAATTTTATATTCATCGTGACCAAACGACTACCTCCTCGCGTATTGAGATGTTGCCTCGCTGGGCACCGCTTAAAGAGAAATGGAAGGGTGAGGAGAATCTTCGTGTGGAGCGAGGTTCCTCATCCGTGACTTCAGTTACTTCAACTCCTACCAAAATTGTCTTTACCGCTGAGACAGAAGATCCAGACGCAATCTATCGAATCCGCCGCAATTATTTTCCCTCTTGGTCAGTCAAAGACGAATCAGGCGCTTCCTACGACCTTGAGCCGACAGTTGATGGTGAGATCAACTTTACCGGCAGTACAGGGGGTCACACTTATACCGTCTACGTCGGTAGCACGAAAATAGAAATTTTGGCCAACCTTATTTCTCTCTTAGCTCTTATCTATTTGTTAAAATTGGGTTTCCGCTAAAATCAACCTATGCGTGTTCAAATTTCCACTTGTCCCATTCGTCAAGCCAGTCGCGTCCGCGGGGTGGGTATCTACACCCGCCAGCTTGAAGCTGCTCTTGTCAAAAAATATCCGGGCGATCAATATACTGTCTCCAGTACTCTCCAGAGCGGCATCGACCTCATCCACTACCCGTATTTTGAACCCTTCTTCCTCACTATGCCTTTAACCCACTCAGTTCCCGTCGTGGTCACCGTTCACGATCTGATTCCGCTTAAATACCCCGAGCACTTCCCCAAAGGTTTGCGGGGAACCCTCAAATGGCAACTGCAAAAGCTGGCGGTCCGTCGGGCTAACCATATTATTACCGACTCAAAGGCGTCTGCCGAAGATATTGCCAGAATTTTGCATTACCCCGCTCAGAAAATCTCTGTTATCCCGCTTGCTTCCGGCGCCGCGAGGACTACCACCAAAACCAAAGCCAAAGTGGTGGCAGACTACCAACTTCCCGCACGCTTTGCTCTCTATGTGGGCGACCTCAACTGGAACAAAAATATTCCCGGGTTGATTCGCGAGTTTTCCAAGTTAGAAAATAGTACCCTACACTTAGTTCTCGTCGGCCAGGCTTTTACAGCCAAGCCCCCTTCCTTTGAACTTCTTCAAGTGCAGGCTGCGGTTGCCGCCAGCGGCGCGAGGGACAAAATCCACCTCATTGGTTACGTCCCGAGCCATCACCTCCCCGGTATCTATAGTCTTGCCACCATCTATGTTCAGCCTTCCTGGGATGAGGGCTTCGGCCTAACCCTTCTCGAAGCCATGGCCGCCGACTGCCCGGTCATCTCCTCCAGTCGCGGGAGCCTACCCGAAGTAGGAGGGGATGCTGTTATATATTTTAATCCAGGGAAGCCCGGTGATCTCACCGAAAAGCTAGCTACCCTCACTCGCTCTCCCGATGTTCGCTCGCAGCTAGTTGAGTTAGGCCGTCTCCAACTCAAACGTTTCTCCTGGGATCAAACTGCGGAGTTAACACATGCAATATATGAAAAAGTCTTGGCTAATCATTAGTATTTGGATTGCCATCTTAGTTGGAGCTATCTTCTGGACAGTTTCAAAGTATCCCATATACACTCCATCATTCCCGTATCATCAGACTATTGCCCATTTGCCCCGCCAACTCTCTATTTTGGGCAATTTCGACGGTGCCAATTACCTCTGGATTTCCACTCACGGTTACCCTATCAAGGGAGGTGAAGTCGCCTTTTTCCCTCTTTATCCCATTTTAATTAGCACGCTCGTCAATCTCGGCATTGAGCCACTCTATGCTGCCCTTATTTTTAACTTATTCTGCGTTACAATAATTGGTTTATTGATCCATCAACTTTATCCCAAATTATCTGCCAAATTCCTCTTGCTATTTCTTTCTTTTCCGGTCAGTTTTTATCTGGTATCTGCCTACACTGAAACTTTATTTATTTTATTCTTCCTCACTTTTATGCTCTGTCTTAAACAGCAACGTTGGTGGTTGGCGGCCCTCATCGCCGGCCTGGCTTCCGGTACTCGTCTCGTCGGAGCTATCTTTGGTGTCATCCTCATTATTGAATACTTTCGCTATCATCCTATTACCATTAACCATAAACTATTGACCATGTTTATCCTCTCCGAGCTAGGCCTTCTCGCTTATATGTATTTTCTCTTTACCACCAGGGGAGATCCACTCTCATTTATTCACGCTCAACCGCTCTTTGGGATGGGTAGGTCTGGAGGAGAAATCATTTTTTTGCCTCAGGTTCTATATCGCTATCTTAAAATGCTTTTGACCGTCGATACGATGAGTCTCCTATATTGGCGGGTCCTCTGGGAACTGCTGACCTTTTTAGCTTCACTTTACCTCCTGATCAAATATTGGGTCAAACTTACACCAGCTGAACGGATATATACTGCTTGGGTGGTATTACTCCCAACTCTCTCTGGCACGCTTTCCTCTTTTCCACGCTATGCCCTTGTTGCTATCCCACTTTTTCTTGCCGTAGCCAAAGAGATCAAACCCATTTACCTGACTTTTATCGTCCTAGCCCAATCTTCTCTTCTCATCTTCAATCTTATCCTCTTTACTCGTGGTCTTTTTGTAGCATAATTGCCTTATGCCTAAAGCCTGGAAAATTATTATTGCTGTTTACCTTGGCCTCACCGTCATTTTCTACAGCTATTATTTCTTTTTCAAAGAAACCAAACTTGATACCGTTTACAAAAACTGGGATGGCCCCAGCTACGTTATCACTGCTATTTCACTTTACAATCCCCAAATTGCCTACGATAACAACTTTATTCAGTCAACCGATATTAAACCCACCTGGACTTGGCTCCCCGCTCACTTTCCCCTCTATCCTTGGCTGATTAGGGCATCCTCTGCCATTGGCTACTTCCCCGCCATGCTCCTTATTTCTCAGATTTTCTCGCTCGCTACATTCATTGCTTTTTACGAATTTGTCCGAAGAATTAAACTCACCAACTCTCCGCTCCCCCTCACGCTTCTCATGATGCTCCTACCGCCTCGCTGGTTTATTGTCTCTCACATAGGGGCAAGCGAACCAATTTTTCTTTTCTTTATGCTCCTAATGCTCCTGTTCTGGCACCAAAAAAAGCATCTAACTGCCGCCATTTTTGGCGCCGTTGCTCAGCTTGCCCGCCCCCAGGGGATTTTGCTCTTTGCCGCCGTCGGTCTTTTTGCACTCTACGAAATGATCGTCAAAAAGATGAATATATATACCCAACTCAAAACTTACCTCCCATATTTCCTGATTCCCGCCTCACTCCTAGGAGTATTTGTCTATTTTTACTTCCGTACCGGAGACTTTTTTGCTTTCTTTAGTGCCATAAGCATTTTTAAGCATACTCAAATTTTACCTTTTACGGTTTTTACCTATCCCGCTCCCAACGTAGAGACTTATTGGCAAGAAATTAACGCCGTTAACTACGTCGTCTATCTAGCCTCCATCTTTGTTTTGTTCCGTCGTCGGCTCTTTCGCCTTGGTATCCTTGGCCTCATCTTCTTTCTCCCGCTGCCATTCCTGCGACACTCTGACATTTCTCGCTACGCACTCCCCCTTATGCCTCTGGCCTTTATCGCCTTCGAAGACTTACTTTCCAGGCGCGAATTTGTGCTCGCTGCCTACTTCATGTCTCCGGCTATCATGGCCTACGCCGTCAATTTTATGACCTTTAATCGCACCATCTAGAGTATAATTTAACTTATGCCTTATCTACTTTCACGCTGGTCCGAACTTTCCCGTCAACTCATTGGCCGCGAAATCAAGTCGCGCTACAAACAATCATTCCTGGGTTACGCCTGGGTTATCCTCAATCCACTCCTGCAAATGCTCGTCATGACTTTTGTTTTTTCCTTGATTATCCGCGTCTCTTCCCTGGGTGTTCCCTATGCCATTTTTCTTTACGTGGCGCTTTTGCCCTGGAATCTCTTTGCCAACTCCCTGACCCACGCGACCAATAGTCTGGTTGGTAACGCCGCCCTCATCAAAAAGATCTACTTCCCCCGTCAAATCTTTATCCAAGCTACCTTAATCGCCAAAATCGTTGATTTTCTTTTAGCCTCACTCGTCTTAGTGGCCTTTTTCCTCTACTACCACCTGCCATTAACTCTCAACGTTCTCTGGGTCATCCCGATTTTTATTATCCAAGAAATCTTTACCTATGGTCTTTCATTAATCCTCGCTGCCGCCAACCTTTTTTACCGGGACGTCCAGCATTTACTCTCACTGATTCTGGTTCTCTGGATGTACGTGACCCCCATCATTTATCCGATTGAGATGGTGCCAGAGGCCTACAGATTTGTCTTTAAGCTCAATCCCATGGCCGTGATAGTCAACGCGTACCGCGAGTGCATCTTGGGTGGCAACATGCCCAAACTATCTAGTTTAGGGATTGCCCTCATAGTCAGCCTCGCTACCTATTATCTCGGCAGGAAAATATTTATCAAATTAGAAGGATACTTTGCCGATGTCGCCTAAAAAACCCGGTGTACAAGGACACCGGGTATGTTAAACAAAATAATACTAAAAAATCACTCACAAGTCAAAAAAAGGCTCGGCATACCGAAGCATGCCGAGCAGATTAAGGCCAATATACCAGTATGATCAATCAAAGTCAAACAGCTATCACTTTTGATCAAGTGTCAAAACGCTACTTCAAGCAGGGTACTCGTACCTTCAAGGAGATGCTCCATGCCCTCTTTATTCGAAGAGAGAAACCAGGAGAGTTCCTTTGGGCGCTCCGCAACATCACACTAAGTATCGCTCCAGGTACAACCTACGGAGTGATAGGAAAAAACGGTTCCGGGAAATCAACACTTCTAAAGTTGATTGCTAGTGTTAGTACACCCACAACAGGAAAGACTCTGGTTCAGGGTCGAATCGCTCCCATAATCGAACTCGGGGCCGGTTTTCACCCAGACTTGACAGGGAGAGAGAATATCACCTTAAACGCCGCCATGCTCGGCATGACCAAAGCCGAAATCCAAGCGGCCACTCCTGCCATTATCGACTTTGCCGAGCTTGCGGGATTTCTCGACACTCCAGTCAAATATTATTCGTCAGGCATGTATCTACGCCTGGCTTTTGCCGTCGCCATCCACGTCCACGCAGATATCCTGCTTATCGACGAGATCTTAGCAGTTGGCGATGAGGTTTTTCAGCAAAAATGTTTGGCTAAGCTAAACTCACTCAAAAAAGAGGGGAAAACCATTGTCTATGTCAGTCACAATATCCACAGTGTCTTAGATTTTTGTGATCGAGGATTATATCTTGATCACGGCAAAGTTAAAGAAGAGGGAAATATCATAAAGGTGGTTAAACATTATAGTCAGGACATGGAAAAAGAGCTATGAGGATTGGGATCGACCTCTCGATGTTAGTCTATCAGGGCAGTGGGGTCGCAACCTATACCTTTAACGCCGCCAAGACACTTCTCAAATATGATCATAAAAATGATTACGTCTTTTTCTACGCCTCACTCCGCCGCCCAGCCCACTTTACCTACCTTGCTGACCTGAAAAAATTGGGAGCAAAAATAGTCGAAGTTCCGATCCCGAGTCGCCTCTTGCGGCTTATCTGGAATCGCCTACACATCTTGCCCGTTGAATGGTTTATCGGCAAAGTTGATGTTTTCTTCTCCTCCGATTACCTGCGCCCACCGCTCTTTCCTGGAACCAAGGGCATTACAACCGTCCATGACATGATTTGGCACAAGTTCCCTCAGTTTCATACTGGTGACATTATCGCTTCTCATGCACGCAAAATGGCCAAACTCATTCGCTTTGGCGACACTATCCTTGTAGACTCCCAGAGTTCAGCTATCGACTTAACTACAATTTATCCCCAGATTCCTTCATCTCGTGTTCACGTCGTCTATCCCGGAGTAGATGATCGTTTTGCTCCGCAATCCCCTGCAACTATAAAAAAAGTCCTTACCAAATATTCCCTCCCTCAGGATCCCTACCTCATCTACATCGGTGCGATCGAACCGCGGAAAAATCTTGATCTTTCGATCCGTGTATTTGCCGATCTCATCAAACTCAAACCATACGGAAACTATAACTTCATTATTGCCGGTCGCGCTGGTTGGAAAAATGAGCACATCCACAAGCTTGTATATGATCTCAAACTAACTTCTCGCGTTCTCTTCCCGGGATTCGTGGAAGAAGGGGATATTCCCGCGCTCTATTCAGGCGCCAAAGCTTGTATGTATCTCTCAGCCTACGAAGGTTTTGGCTTACCCCCACTTGAGGCTGCGGGGTCCGGCACTCCCACCCTACTCTACAATAATTCATCACTCAAAGAGCTGTTCCCTTCTTCTTACCCATACGCCAAGGAGGGAAATGAGCTTATGACTCTAATCCAACTTATCCAGTCCGGGCGGAAACTTCCCTTCACCCAATATGTCACCAAATTTTCGTGGCAGCATTTTACCCTGGAGTTTGATAAAATAGCTACATCACTATGAAAACTAAAACAGAAAACTGGAATATTGCCTTTGAGATTTCGCCCATACTGGCAGCTTCCGGTTCGTTTGGTGACAAATCTGGGGTCTATCGTATTAATTACAATTTAATCAAGTATTTAAGTAATTATTTTCAAGATCAAAATCTCCCTCACCAAATTTACCTTTATACCATTAACCCTCCCCTACTTTTTAACATGAACATCGATCTTTACGAGCTCTTAAAAAGAGACAATATTCACCTGCTCAAGCTTCCCAACCTCACCAGTCGTTATCTTCACGAATATCCAATTTTCAACCACATAGGCATTCGTTTTATCGCTAAGCTTGTGAATAAACTAATCTACAAGAAAATCCTCGAAAAAACTCTCTTTCAGCGCTACCTTAATTCGCTCGCTGAAATCTTGCGCACAAATCATGTGGAAGTCGTTCATCACTCCGAAAGTGGTTTCGTTGATTTACAAGGTTTTGCTAACGTGATCCACATCAACGATCTTGTCCCCATCAAGTTTCCTTTTTGGCAGCGCAAACTCACTGTCGATATCCACAAACGCAAACTTAGTTTTACCGAAAGCTCGGCACAGGGGGTAATTTGCATCAGCGAAAGTACCAAACAAGATCTACTAGGATATCTTCCCCGCTTGGCTCAATCAGATCGCCTCGTTAAAGTCATCTTCCCCGGCGCCGATAATCACCAAGACACTATCAACATAAAATTGTCCTCGCTCAACCATATTATCGAGAAAAAGGGATATTCTGCGCTCAAAAAAGATAGATATTTCCTTTATTTCGGCACGGTCGAGCCCCGCAAAAACATTTCGCTACTAGTAACGGTGTTTAATCACTTATTGACTAGTAAGACTTTTACTGACTTTAAACTTATATTAGTCGGTGGACGTGGTTGGGGTAAAACTTATGATGATCTACAACGTTTTATCGTTGAAAATTATCCAATCCCCTCAGAAAGCCCCATTATCTTTTTAGATTTTCTTAGTGACGACTATCTCGCTTGTTTAATCAAAAACGCCCGCGCGGTTGTCTACCCGTCGCTTTATGAGGGGTTTGGGTTACCTGTGGCCGAAAGTATGAGACTCGGAACACCCGTCATTACCTCCAATGTATCATCTCTTCCCGAAGTGGCTGACGGTGCCTGCCTAACCGTTGATCCCCTAAATCCAGAAGCACTCGAATCAGCAATGATCAGACTCTATCAAGAAGATGCTCTGCGTTCTTCCCTTTCACGCAAGGGTCTTAAACAAGCCGCCAAATTTACTTGGGAAAATTGCGCCAAAGAAACCTATCAATTCTATGTTAGTTTGCTCCATCATTTAGGAGCCAATAAATGAAGAAGGTTTGGAATATTGCTTTCGAGATCTCTCCGATTCTGGCTGCCTCCGGCTCCTTCGGTGATCGCTCAGGTGTTTATCGGATCAACTACAACCTGATCAAATATCTCAGCGAATACTTTGTAGCCGAGAAATTACCTCACCAAATCTATGTATATACGTTAAATCCTGCGCTCAACTACAATATCGGTCTCGACCTCAATGCCTTACTGGGTAAAAGCAACATTCACTTTCTCAAAATTCCTTATCCTCACGGCAAGTATCTGCAAGAGTATCAGATTTTTGACCACGCCGGTATTCGTTTTATCATCAAGTGGATTGATCAAGTAATCTGGCGACCGATTATCGAAAACGTAGTGTTCGCCCGTTATCTTTATCTAATCTCTCAGGAGTTTAAAGCCAAGCAAGTCAAGGTAGTCCATCATTCCGAAAGTGGATTTGCTTATATCAAAAACGTTTTAAACATTATTCACATCCATGACATGGTTCCCTTTATGTTTCCTTTTTGGCAGCGACCAGTTACGATTGATATTCACCGCCGCAAAATCAAATTTGCCACCAAAAAGTGTAACGCCGTTATTTGCATCAGCAAACACACCGTCAAAGATTTTGTGGAATACGCCAAGCAATATAAGCTCCCCTGTCCTCCTCACCGCGTTATATATCTAGGACCGGAACAATTTCCACCTGGTGACAAAAATAATATTAGTGACATCAACAATTCGCTCCGTGCCAGTGGTCGTAGAATTATTCTCCCCAAAAAGTATTTTCTTTTCTTCGGGACCATCGAACCAAGGAAAAACACTACAATGCTCATCTCAGTTTTTGACAAGCTCAAAAAAGCTGGCAAACTGGCTCAGTTCGATCTAGTTTTAGTCGGCGGCAAAGGTTGGGGTAAAGTTTATGACAACACCAAAGATTATCTCCAAGAAAACTATCCCAAATCTATTGCTAGTCCCATTATTTTACTTGACTTCTTGAGCGATGAATATTTACACACGTTAATCACCAATAGTTATGCTGTCGTGTACCCTTCATTTTACGAGGGTTTCGGTCTACCGGTCTTAGAAAGCATGCAATACGGTATCCCCGTGATTACCTCTAACAACTCTTCGATCCCTGAAGTAGGAGAGGACGCGTGTCTCTACATCGACCCCACCAGCCCAGACTCGCTCGAAGGTGCCTTACTTACTCTAGCTTCTTCACCCAAGCTTCACAAGCAACTTGCACTAGCCAGCAAACGTCAAGCTGCCAAGTTTAATTGGCAATATACAGCTTTCCAGACTTATCAGTATTATTGTGAACTTCTCAAACCCAAACCTACTTCAAGTATATTTCACTAAATTGTGCCGACAACAAGTTGCTATCTGTGCTAGTCGGATCCACCACCTTAGGCTGCCAAGAATCTGCTGCTATGATATGTATGGTATTTATCCCTGTCTTAAGCATTGTTCGTGGCACCAACAACTGATTATCTTTCCTAGTTGTCTCCAAATTCACGCTCCCAAGAAATTCGCGGTTCAGATATATCTTAATTAGCTGAGTTTTATGGTAACTTGCTCCCTCCAAATGGAGAGTCATCTCTTTTTTATCAGCTACTTTTAGTAGAATCTGTGCCGTTGAATTCATCCAGCGGAATCCCTGGTCACGTCCATACCAATTTCCCGCGATCTGTAGTTCGTCCCCCGGCTCTCCTATTTTTACCGACAGATACTCCTGATCAGTTGGTTCTCTTGACCACAGCTCCGCCACAGACTCCTCCTTTATTTTTTTGTATCCCAGTTTAGGTAGTTCTGTCACAATCTGCGTGTACCCTGGCGTGGTGGGGTATAAGATAATATATTTGATATCCAAAAAATCTACCGCTCGCCTAGCCTCATTTTCATTTAATTCCTGCCATTTACTTAAATCAGTCCGGTCCAGTCCTCCATTATTTACTACTTGCGGATCGATCATCCTCCCTACGTAGCCGAGCCACGCATTCTGTTGATAGTAAGCAAATTTATAACTGGGTACCCTCCCACTATAGCCAGCCAACATCGGCTTACCATGAATTAGCTGCCCAGCAATGAAATTTAGCCCTTCAGTATTACCAAAATAAATAAAACCATCTCGCATTGCGCTCGGGATCTCCTGTACCACCCCACCACCAGGATCTTTTTTGATAAACTCGTATATTTGATAAGGTAAAGGAGTAGGGGTGGCCAAAGAGTACTTGATTGAATGATCTAGTATCAAGACTGCTAGTAATCCCACAAAGACGAGCGCCTTACCTTCTTTTGTCAGTCGCTTTCCCCATGACTGCCAAAGATAACCAATCACAATATACGAAACAAATATGTACCCAATCGCCAGTCTCCCTGGACTACGAATATTGCCCATAAAGGGTAAGTAGTGAAATAACGCAAAGGGGAGGGGAACCACCAGCTTTATTCCCTCTTGGAGTTCCTTCGTCCATCTGCCAGCCACGTGGAGGAACGGCCCTAGGGTGAGACTCCACAGCCAAAACCCAGCAAACAACCATGGCGCTACCTGCTGCTTTGCCTTTCCGAAGTTCTTCTTTCTGATTATGAGATATCCAAAGATTCCCAGAGTGACCAGGATCATGATTCCAGGATAGGTATAGTTTTCAAAAATACCCTTAGCAAATGCCCAGTGCTGATCTGTCCAAACTGCTATCCCCCGTAAATATCGACTGTAATAGCTAGGGATAAACATCCCAAACAGATCCGTCGAAAATTGCAGCGCTCCCGCCCAGCCCTCAGTTTTGGGTAAGCCGCTAAACAAAGTCACTTGTCTCAAAGTCACGAGCCATTGGGCAATCATGGCGACAATTGCTACTCCTCCCACCACAATCATCCGCCAACTATTCTTAACTACCTCAACCACTTCATCGCGCCGGCAACACCCATAGAATCCACCCAAGAGTCCAGCCGACAGCAGCAAAGTCACAAAATAGTACAAATTATGGTACAGCGCCATAGCCAGGAAAAAGGCTGTCCCGAGTGCTCCCAACACTCGCTTTCCCAATTTTCCCCTTCCCGTCATCGTGAGTGCTGAGAGGTAAAACCACGGGAAAACATAGATCGACATATAGGTCAAATGCCCCATCCGGGGCAATAGAAATGTCGTATACGCAAACGCCAGTCCCAAAATACCCGCAATACCCACGCCAATTTTCAACTTTCTCAGGAGTAAGTACATCCCCACACTAGCCGCGTAGATGGACAAAGCTACGGTGATCGACATGGCTTGGTGCGTTGATAGCCATGGACGTAAGGCAATAAAATACAAAGCGTTGCCGGAATCAGTCGACGCAAACTCTGTCCCAAACGGATAAAAAGCGCTGCTCCTCCACGCGAAAGGATTTTTCCCAGCCACAATATTTTGGTATGCCTGCTCGATCCCCCACTCAGTGGCAAGTACTTCCCCGTACCTGGCTTCCACAGTCGAAGTATCAAATTTAAGTTCATGCCAAAATGATTTGTAGTACCACAAGTTCACTATCAAATATATGAGTAACACTATCCAGGTTGATTTTTTCATTATTCACGCCTCCACCAGGAATATCCTTGTACTTGTCTCACTTCTTCTGCTCCCACCTCATTTAACATATTCTCTATTTGCTGGGTATATGGTTCGTTTCGCTTCACTATCACATCAGTAATATTTAACAAATCGAGTTCACTCTTTACTGTTTGAGTCGTCCCTGCATACTCTGTCACGACCGGCTCTTTGGGTAGCTCAGTAAACCGATTGTAGTTGCCGTGATCGGTAATTTTTAGGATGTGAGATATCCAGCTTAGTTTATCGTAGTAATCAAATACTTGTGTATCCACCCGCGCCAAATACCCTCCCATGATGCTGCGGTGATGTATGAGCTGTCCGTACATCGGGTTTAGTCCGTATATGAAACCACGATACTCAAAACCATCACGCAGGGCAAACGGGATCTCCATCACGACTCCACCCTCAGTACGCCCAAGAGTTTCATATATCTCCATCGGCATCTCATCCGCTGCTCTGTAGGGGATACTATAGTGTTGCGTAAGCAAAAATATCACACCCAAGCCAACCACGATCCACTTCTTTGTTTTCGTTAAAAGTGTCGCGACAGCTATACATGCAAAAAATATCATTGCAGGGATAAATCTATCTGGTGCGCGCAAACTCTCTAGTCCTGGTAGGCTCCTAAGTAATAAAAAGGGTAGAGGAAAAAACACCTCCACTCCGTCCAGGTTAATATGCCATCTCCCCAATACTTTCAAAAAAGGCCCCATGGTCAAAATCGCAAACCACATACTACTGATCATTGCCACGCCGATTTTCTTGTACTTTATAAGCACATAGCCCAAGAGGAGTAGTAATACTACCCCCCAAGTTTTGGGCGAGGCAAGCTCTACCAAATCTTTCGCTAGCTGGACTGCTCCCCCATACCCAAACACTCTAGTCGTCTCTCGCCTCATCAACTCATCTCTTACACTCACAAGCCATGGGCTCAGTACTACCACCATTGCTGTCAAGCCAGCCAACATCTGGCGATAGTTTACTTTTATATACGCATAACCAAAGAATGCGCCATAAATTACTCCCGCCATCATTATGCTTACGCCATAATAAAAATTCCCGTACCAAAATAGGGCCGCCACTATCCCAGCTCCCACCCAGTTATTTTTATAAATCAATAAATAAATCCACGGAAAAAGATAAAGACAGAGGTAAGTATAGTGCCCCCGTACTTCCCCACTTACATAAGGCATGTATGTATACACGAGCGCTAAAAGTATGGCGAGTTCACTTTTCTTGACCAGTGTACTAAGCAGTAAATACATCGCTAGACTAGAGAGAAAAAGTGAAAGTAGCACCGCTCCCATCATAGCTTGGTGTATCCCTAGCCACGGACGAAACACGGCGTAGGGAACTACCAGCAACATCCCAGGATCATTTAATGCGATCTTAGTTTCAAACGGGTAAAACAATTTTGTCGTTGGCGCAAATGGATTCTGACCATGGATGATCTTTTGGTAACCAGTCTCTACGATCCACTCAGTGATCCGTCCATCAGTCGTAGATAGATTATTACCAGGCGCATTACTCACTAGCTCTTTAACAAATCTCCAGTTAAAGAAGATATTGATACCAAGCAACACCAAAACCATCCACCAAACTCTTTTCATGACTCTATTATAGCTTAAGACTCATGCTACAATTTACTTTGATATGTTGAAATCTTGGCTGATCTTTACTCTGGTAATGCTTGTCGCTTTCAGTCTTATCTACCGTGTTAATACCCATTGGGACCGTGTAAGAATAGTCCCGACCAGCATGTTTGCTCAGGAGTCACCTATTCCCCACTAATTCTCTTGTACACAAACATCATCGGAGACTCCTCCACAAATTCAAATTTATCTCTCACTTGATCATAAATAGTGATGAGTGTATGTTCGCCGATATTTGGTGTGTTTCTATACTCCTCAGCTTGGCGCAGCACCCTTTTGTCCACAAACAAGTATTTAGGCTCCCTGCGGTATAGCTCGATCACATCTTTTAGTTCCTGTTTGGTGTAGAGCGTAGCATGTAGATAGTAGTAGTCAGCTAGATTTACTCGCTCGGCCTGCATTAAAAGCACATGGTCAAAGTAGCCGATGATAGCCACCCGCTCCTTGTTGGGGGTATATTTTTTGATCGCGTCCGCGCTCTCCATGAGCTCTGTGATAGGTATAGTAGGTACCGCTGTGTTTTCGACCGCTATCAACCTATTCTTTGGCGGGTAATTAAAGTTGGGGTCATACTTCATTAGTCGAAAGTCACTTAGTCGGTGTTTTTCTAGCTTTACTCCCCACTGCACAAATTTAGTAAGGGGAAGTGCAAAAATTGCGATCGAGATCAAAACTACGAGCTGTTTGCCATAAGACCGCGTCCACACCGCGCGCACCAAATACTGATATAAATAAATCAAAATTATGATCGCTGGGATGCTGACCGCCGCCAAGTCACTTAAGTTTTGCTTGCCCAGATAGTAGCGGAATATACCATAACCGTAAATAGATAACATAGTCAATACCGGCAAATCTCTTAGTGGTAGTCCTCCCTTGACGTATTTTCGCACCATGACACTCAAGATCACTATGCCGTATATCGCTATCGGCCAATACGCATACCAGGTTGTTAGTGCCAGGCCTTGACGCTGCAAAAACCCAGCGTTAAATAGTTGAGCGTAGTAATAGTATTGACTCCAGTCAGGCCATTTAGAGGCTACAATATATGTGTACAAGCTATAGATCGCCATGATAGTACCGGTGTAGCCAACAACCTGTATGCCTTGTCGCACCCCCAGCTTCCCTCTCAAGTAGGCTATGGTAAAGAGTGCTGCCCAGTAGCTCAAAATCAGTGGGATTCCCGATTCAAGGTTCCACAGTACCCCTACTGCCAGGCTTAGTTGGAGTAGTCTCCAAGCCCACTTTTTTTGTGTCCTACTCCACCACAAAAAAAGCAAAATCGCAGGCATTGCAGGCAAAAATCTCCACACACTCCCCCCTGGCCACAAAAAGAACTCCGAGGGAAACAGAGTCGGGAAGACTCCATAAAAATGCACACTAGTCGTCACGACAATCCCGAGTAACGCCAGGGTTTTCGACTTGGTCAAAACTCGCATAATCAAATACACGGCCATGTACTCGCAGACCCCCATAATCATAGAGATCAAATGCACGTTTGGATGCGAGAAGTACAGTCCAGCTTTAAAGATCCATGAAGTCAGGAAGATATTCAAAAATCCGTACTGGGCTTTGGTATCTACAAGAAGAATTTTTCCATTTAAAACATCATTGAGTGGTCCAGTAATAAAATTGAGATGATGATAGTTGTAAAAAAATTGGTAAAAAGCGTTATAACTAAAATTCACCACTAAACCAATAATTATCAAAGTAAAGAAACCTATCTCTTTCGCTCCTGGCCAGTTGATTTTGCCAGGAGTTTTTGGCCATAGTTTACGTATAGGCTCCAATTTCTCGCGCAAGATTAAATGAAAACCCCTCCACAATCCATAAGTTACTGTGGGGATATAGAGTAGCGCTACAGGCCAAAAGTATTTATACGGAGTAAGTGTAACTGTCCGACTAGCTACCCACGGCAAAAATGTGTCGAGCGTTACTTGGTCAACTATAGGGTAAGGGTAGTTTACCGCCAAATACCAAAAACTCAGTCCCGCCAAGCTTAGTGCCACCAGAAATTTATTCAAAGCTAATCCTCCGAAAGTCGACTGCTAACTCGCGCTTGTCGCCTGAGGCTGCGTCTGGATTTTCAACTTTGTCAAACTCAAAGCTTACTAGATGCTTACCTAGCTGTACCTTTGGTAGCTCGATTGTATATTCACTCCATTCTCTACTCAAAGCTAACTTTCTGCATAACTCATCGTTTACAAATACCCGCACTGTCTGTCCGTCGATAAAGGATGTAGCTGTTATCTTGAGTTGAGTTTTCGTCATATTTTTCTCAGTTACCCACCATATACTTGCTGTCTTTTCATTGGCCCAGCGGTGATCGTTCTCAGGGGTACTCCAGCCATCAATCAAAATCGTATCGTCATACTGAGTTTTCCCAAACTCTATCGTTTGCAACTGCTTGGAGTTCTTTAGTAAACAATCATCACTCAAACAGCGTCTCCCCAACTTATAAAATCCATTTTCCCACACAACCTGCTCAAACAACAATTTTGGTGGTCGATACCACAGCTCTTTAGATACCAAAATTAAAGCATCTTCTGGCACTATGCCATTTTTAAATTCCTGCAAATTTGCACTAGATACTAGCTCTTTTTGCGGGTAAAGAAAATATTCAGTCCATATTTGTCGCCAGTAATACCCCATCCCCTCCACCACTTCACTCAAATAAATTGGCTCTGTAATACTTGGATTATTTGCCAGTTCAGACAGAGACATTAGCGACCTGTCCACTGTAATGTGGTTATATGTAAAACGTCTTATCAGTCTCCCCCCCGACCACAAAGATGCCACAATGAGTATCACCCCCACTCCCAACCCAAGGTAGCGTTTTTTGTCAGCAATGTCTATCCAGCCAGCCACGAACCACGGGAGTACCACAGGGAGTACGTACGTCACCACTCTGTTATAGGCAAAAAAGTTGTTATTCCCCCAGGTTGTCCAAACTATCATCGGCAAATACAATCCTACCATTACCATAATCATCCCTCGCCCGCTTGCCTTCCACATTCCTCTGGCCAAGATGACCAAAATCAATCCCGATAAACTCCAGGCCACTATCCATGGCAGGGCAGGGGAAGTATGAATATCCCATAGCCCCAGTAACTCTACGGGGTTAGCAAAGGGATTAATTTTACGGAAAATATCCCAGCCTATTGGACCATTCACTAGTTGTGCTTGCTGGATATCAAACATGATCGAGTGGATGGCTGCCACACCACCCAAAAGTAGAGTAGTAGTAGCGACCCGCCACATCGTTTGCCAGTTACGGCTGATGAGTAAGTAGATCCCAAACGGAGCCAGCAAAAAGATAGAACCTTCATGGTACGAGTAAAATACACTTGCCACAATGATTCCAATCAGAAAGTCATTTCTCTCTGATTTTTTGCTAAAAACATGGATCCAAAATAACAGCTGCAGTCCCCAGAAAAATACTTGTCCTGCGAAATTATGGTAGAGCATATACAACAAATTCGCATTTGCTGCCGTCAATCCGGCAGTGAGGATCAGTCCGAGCTTACTCTCTTTCCCAGTCATAACGACTAGGAGTACATAAACCAGCGGGATCATCCAGGCGAATAGTAAGACTTGGAATAGGTAGGTGAATTGATACCCCCTGAGTCCCGTTACCTCCAATAGGTATCCCATCGTGATCGGTGTGCCCCACCTATACCCAATTCGAATTAGATTACTGATTCCGTTGTAGTCATACTTTCCTTCATGACCATCCACCAAAAGACGAGAAAATATTGTGCCCTTTTGCAAGTATTCAGGTACCGTAGCATAGATTATGGCGTCATTATTCCCCAGCGACACAGTGGTGAGGATTTTGTCATTTCTCCACAGTGGAGCCAAATTTACCAAAATCGAGACTCCAACCACACTCGCCAGGATCACCTCTCTCCATCCGATCGTCACTCTGATTTTGTCGTAGAACCAGGTTTTGAGGCTTAGGGTCGCAAGTACCAAGGTCAGGGGGATAGTGCTGTAGGCAATAGGTATCCCCATCAAGCTTAAAATGGTGAGACCTACACTCACCCCCACGATTGTGTACCAAGGGGCCAGCCAAAAGGCAAAAAAGGCAATTTTCTTAGGCGTTAAATAGCTAGCGATACCATAACCGAGGAAGTACATTAAAATTGTAATACCTGCTGGATACAAAAATATTTCTTTCATTGCAAGTCCTTTGCAAGCATCAATTTATCCACGTTGATTAACTCATACCCGTTCTCAGGCGTATTATGCAAAGTCACAAACGGTCCATCTCCCCGCCCAGTGAGCGGTAAATTGGCTCGTGTATAAAAAGGAACCTCGCGCAAAAAATGCTCTTCCCACACCCGCTGCCACAAATCATATCCTTCTGTCATCACATCTGTATTGTAAATGGGACTTTCCTGTATGGGCAGATTCTGCAATTCTGCTATCTCACGTCCTACCAATCGGTGGTGGTTAAAGTATTGGATCATAGTGCGGTAAGACGACCGTAAGGTCAAAACTCCCAGTATCACCATTACCACGATGCTAATCTTGTAACTCTTGATCTGCGCAAGTCCAATAGATACAAGTACCACAAGTAGAAACATCCCATAGCCTAACACACGGTTATAGACAAAATAATTACTAATTATTAAACGATAAAAAACCAAAAAAACACCAAAAACTAAAATGTATGCACCGATCAATTTTTTCTGCTTGATTTTTGCAAATCCCCATACAGCGATGAGTAATAGAGGCAAGCTCACAATCAGGTCAACAATTAGTGGCAAATCCCGAGAATAATTCAGGTTATATATCCCGAGCAGTTCCCATAGTGACCCAAAGCGGATCCTCTCCCAGCCGATAAAAGTTGTGTTCGTGGTCACTTTGATTAAGCGAATTATTTGGTTTACACTATTTACCATTGTGATCGGAGTTAGTGCTAAAGCGTAAGAGATACTTATCCAGATATTTTTATATTGAGTAAGCAATAGGGGCAACAGCAACAGCATCATGCCATCTGGATATACCGAGGAGGTGGTAGCAATAGTTACTCCCATCCACCACGCTTTGCCAGGAGAGTCACCAAGAGCCAAAAGAATTGTCAAAACTATCAGTCCCCCGTAGACAAACTGTGGCATAAAAGCGTGGAACTGCCAGTACATGAGAGTAGAGTTAAGTCCAAAAAGTAGCGTAGTACCTACTAGCAAGCGTATATCATCGCGTCCCAGTAGCTTTTTGCTGAGTAAGTAAATTAGCGGCAGGGTCAGCGCTGTCAAAACTGCCAGCAATATCGTATAAACCTGGTATACCTGCTGATGCAAAATCACTGCAAAAAAACTTAAAGTGAGTGGCACTCCGTACCGAAAACCGTAGTGGAGTATGTCTGCGATAGACCAAGTATATGGGTGCTGCATATCTATTGCACTACCTTGGATCAGGCTATACTCCCGCAAAAACTCTCCACCACTTGCGTAAGTCACAGGATCTAGATTACCCAGGGACAAGGTGGTGGGGTAGCCAACCTTACCCCACATTGGGTAAAGATAGAAAACTATCACGCCGGTGACAAAGAGCAGCAAGCGCCAGTCGCTCATTGACCATTTAGAGCTCCACCCATACTTAATTAGCGCAAAAATATTAATCAGGCTTGCGCAAAATAGTACGGCGTAGCTCCCGTACTTCATTGGGATATTTGCCAAACTCAAAGCACCAGATAGCAAGACAACTAAGCAAACTCCCCACCAAGGCACGCTCCATTTCTCCTTGCGTAGCGGTGTAAGTCTATTTACCCCCCATCCCAGAAACATTAATAACCCCAAAATACCAAGTGTCAATAAACTAATTTGCAGCATAACTATGATTATACTATCCATCAGGCTTGTGTTATAGTAATTTCATTACCACAAATAAAAAGTAAGTATGATAAGTAAACAAAAAGTTAAAGAAGCTCAAAAAATTATTCGTCAAGCTCGCTCTAAATGGGATGATGACAAGATAGCGGTAGCTTGGACTGGCGGCAAAGACTCTACCGTCATCCTGAGTCTAATCCGTGAAACTTTTAACGGCAAAATCCCCTTTAGAGTCATTTTCAACGACTCGACTATCGAATTTCCCGAAGTATACGAGTTTATCAAAAAAACTACTAAGGATTGGAATCTAAAACTCATTACGATTCCTCATTTGCCCGAAGATCTCCAAGCTTATCAAGACGCTGTCTCCCCGGAAGACAAAATGGAAATCATGCGGATCGCCAAAATTAACGCGATCAATTATGCGATCACCGAATACAAGCTTCAAGCGTTCATGTCAGGTATCCGCGCCGACGAACACGAATCGCGCAGCGAAGAAACTCACTTTTCACCACGCACTTCCCACATGCGTGTCCACCCAATTCTCAATTTTACCCTTACTGATATTTGGGACTACATCAAAGAATTTGAAGTTCCCTATGTCAAGCTCTACGACCAAGGCTATAAATCGCTTGGAGAAGCACCTTTTACGAGTCCTGTCTCAGATCCCAATGCTCCCGAACGAGCGGGAAGGGAGGCCACCAAAGAAAAAACCATGAAACGTCTGCGTGATCTCGGTTATTGGTAATACTGAGTTATGTACAAAAATCTTGTCATTATCTCCATCGATTCTCTCCGTGCCGATGCCACCAACTTTTCTCACCAGGCAATTCATGGTCGTGCAGAACCACGACTTAAAACTCCCAACCTAGACAAGCTCGCAGGTCAAGGCTCATACATAGAAAAAGCTTATTCCACCAATACCTATACCACCGCTGCTCACGCTTCCCTCTTTACCGGCCGTTACCCTTACCAACATCAAGTCCGGGCCTTCCTTGATTTCCACAGCACTTTAAATCCCACAACACCTACCCTTGCTGAGATTCTGCACAATCAAGGTTTTCAGACATTTTTTTATTCCGATGTCCCAGAATTATTTTCCTCAAACGACATTTGGCGCGGTTTTAGAGTCAAAACTAAAAATAATACTAACTGGTTCTTTAACTCACTAGAAGAAGCCAAGAAAGACCGGAATTTTATCTTCCTCCACCTTTTTGATGTTCACGAACCATACTTATATATCGAAGATCAAAACCACAAACCCAATGCCAATGACGATTACTACGACTCAGTGACAACCCTGCAGAAGAAACTGGGATATAAATCCAAATTGAATCCCAAGAAAAATCCCCACGATTTCTGGCAAGAAATTCGTCAACATTTTCGCGCGGAGCATCTCAAAGAGTATCCTTATCTTTACCCCCTGTATCTTGCGGGAGTAAATTACTTTGATAAATACCGACTGCCATATTTTTTGAATCAATTTGACCATCTGGGCTACACTAGTGACAATACTCTCTTCATTTTCCTGAGTGATCATGGCGAAGGACAAACCACTTTCGATACCAATAATATTATTAAATTTAATCACGGGGGTGACATTACCGAAGACGTTCTCAGAATATTTCTGACTATTTCTGAGTCAGGTATTAATCGCAAGCTCATGTCCATCGCCGATCTCTCTAATCTAGCATTGTCTTTACTAGGAGTCCCATACCCCAAACCAATTGAATATTCACTCAGCCGCGCCGTTATTCCTCCGCATCATCTTTACGCCGAATCACACTACAATATTGTCGGCGACAAACTGGCTCATGGATTAACTGATCAAGGTACTCTCGCGCAAATTACCTCACACGTCTTGGGTAGCCGGGCATTTATCACCGATTCTCACAAATATATTCTTCATGGTGAGCCGGAATACCTCGCCTCTTCCCATTCAACCGAACCTGCCAGCGTCGTGATTGATCGCTTATTCCAGTCTATCTTCTATCGATTTTCCGATTCGACTTCCAAGAAATCATTACTCGGCGCCCATGCTCATTCTCCACTTGAACCCGATGCCCTTGCGTACAAACTTCTGATTTCTCCCGAAAAAACTCTCAAGCCTTTTACCGAAAGCTTTGAAACTACCGACCTAGCTGATCATCCAATTGACGACACGTCCTGGACAATCCAAGCCAAATTTCATTGGCTATCTGCTCTCACAACCCACGTCCTCCATCCCCGCCGTCATTATCGTTTTTCCAAACTAATCAATAATTACTGAGATAATGCTTCCCTGCATATAGTATCTCCAGGTTTTTTGGCTTTTCACATTGTTCATTTATTCGCACTCCTACTGGATAACTCATCATGTTAACGAGTTGCCCAACTCCCGTCGCCCAAAGTTCGTACTCTCCCATCCCAGTGAGGCATAAGGTATCGTATTTACTCCAATCATATTTCTCGACCACTTCTTTCTGGTACTGCTCCGCGGCCTGCACTCCCCGTGCCGAAAACGAATTTATCACCCACTGAGACCTGGTTGTAACTGACATATAGATTGCCAGTCCTAGGAGTAACCATCTCTCCCTCTTCCCCCCCGCGATCATCAAACATACCCCTATCAAACTAAACTCCAGGTAAAAAGGCAACGCTCTACCTAGGAAATAAAAGGGGAGTAGCCCGACCGCTCCCCACCAACAAGCGAACCGAAACAATTGTCTGTTCTTTCGCCACACGTTCCACACAGCTAACCCCACAAGAATAGCAAACGACACACTGACCAAGTCGTAATACGAATGAGGAGGGTAGGGCATCCCCATCTGCCAGCCATGGCGCCAGTTGATGAGCCACAACCCATAATCAAATAAATTCTTCCGCAGAGTCTCTAAGTTAATAACATAGCTGTAGGCTGCTCCTTGTTGGCGGTACTGTCCCAATTTCAAAAAAAAATATATTATCGTTGGTACCCAATAAACCAAATAATACTTCCAACGAACCCTCTTCTGCCAAAGAATGTAACTCAGCACCAAAAGTACACTCACAAAACTTTCTTTACTAAACATCGCCAAAATAAATAATCCCCAGCTAGCAATAAACCATTCTTTCTGATACTTCGATACTTCGAAGTATCGAAGTAACAACAAAATAGATCCAAGTGAGAAAAGTAAAAATACTTGATCCACCAGCCCAGTGAGAGTGAACACATCAAAAAAGACGATGTGCGACACACCGTAGGTTACCGCCGCGGCGACTGCTCCCCATTTCGCTTTGCTTAGACCTTTCGCGAGTAGATACACAAGTATGACGTTTAAGCCGTGGAGCACTATTGGTACCCAATGCATTGCACTAATATTGTTTCCTAAAAGGTGGTAGATAGAAAATAGTGAGAAGGGGATCGGTCGGTATGTCCCTCCGATATCTGCAAATAACTCTCTGACTCGTCCCCAGCCACCCGGGGCGCTCATATACAGCCAAATATCATCTCCCCCCACAAAATAATGGGTAAACCCACTATAATAAAGGAGTATGAAAGCGAAAAGTCCTGTGATTATCCACATACTCCAAATCTTATCATTCCTGCTCGTACCTTTGTTCGTTTACTTATTCATCGTGAACTCTTCACTCTCCGCCGTGGGGCCGTATGTCGGCACCTACTCCCCCTCCGACGAGGAAACCAATTATCTAACTGCTCTGTCAGTTTACCGTGGCGAGGGACTATACAAAAATTTTAGTATTTCCTATCCCCCCGGCCGCTTCCTTGCTCAGGCACTATATTTCCACTTGACTCAGCCCACCATCATTTCAGCCAGGATTTACATGAACCTCTTTGCTCCGCTCTTATTCCCCACACTGCTCTTCTTTTTGACTTACCGTGTTCTTCGTGTCCTCAAACTCAGTTTCTTCCCTGCCTATCTCCTAGGCTGGCTCGCGCTTCTACTGGACCTAACCATAGTTCACTCTGCGCAAGAAGTGCACGCACTCATCGCTGGATTTTGTCTAGTTTTGTTATCGCGGCTAAAATTCCATCAATTTTTCTTAGGTTTACTCTTGGGACTCATTTTTCTCTTCCGTTTCGAAGCCGGAATTATCGTCGCTCTCTCGCTCATCCTAGCATACCGCTCACCGCCCTCTAAACAGAATATCCTTGGTTTTGGGGTTGTTTGGCTCCCAGTCCTCGCTAACCTACTCTTTCATGGCACTCTCGCCAACTTTTTTTATGACACCATTGTTCTCGGTCTCATCATGCAGCCTCGCGTCATGGGCCAGCCAATTCCCCCCAATGCACTCTGGTATGTTTTTCTCTCCTCGCTCCTTGCGCTGTTCGGTTTCACCCTCTCCCTCGCGGCCCACTCCAACAAATCATTACGCACCGTAGCGGGTATCGCCTTATTTAGTTATGTCTCCGCCCTAGGTCGCTCAGACGAGGGACACTTATGGTACGCTCTCCTTTGGCTCCCCTTACTTATAAGTTATTCCCTTACCCAGCTGGACCGTATTCGCCTCCTACCCACAATCTTTATTGGCTTAGGTTTATTTGCAGCCTGTTATCTCATTATCGTTGTAAAATCTCCTGCCTTATTTCTGTCCATTGCGGCGATCATGCTGCTCTTGGCTGACCGCCTAAAGTCGTTTTCCCGTGAGATCACACTCGCAGGCATTATTACCGCTCTCCTCATTTTCCACAGCTTTCAGTACTTCACTCTCCGTTTCCAGCTTCCCCGTTATGTTGGTACTCTCGCCCACCCTTGGACTCAATCCGCCTCTGGCGGATCGATTGGCGGACTCGATTTCCCTTTCTCAACTCTCACTTCACTCTTGGAAATTAAATTACATATTACCGGCAACTCTCCCTCGCTCTTTATCTTCCCCGAAAATACTATTTATTATGAATACTTTAAATTGCCTCGTCCCACCCGCTATCTCTATCTCACTGGTGAGCGCACAGCGGGAACCGAAACCGAGATTATCCTCGATCTAGAATCAACCCCCAACCTCTACATTCTGGTCTTCCCCGTCAAAGCCGCTCATCGCGGGGGTGAAGTTTGGTCCTGGATAGAGTCCCACACGGAAGTTATCTACTCTGCTCCCTACCAGTCCACGACCGTTGAGCTGCGTCATTCATCGCTTTAGTATTGCCGCACAAACTCACTTAGTGTCTTGAGTACATACTTCATCTGCGGCGCCCCAATGCCGGGAAACACTCCCAGCCAGAAAGCCTGATTCATCACAATGTCGGCATTAGTCATCTCACCCATCACTCGCTTATTCTCGACCCGCAGATAGGCTGGGTGGCGGAGAAGATTCCCAGAGAAAATATTTCTAGTTCCCACTTTATGTGCTTCCAGGTATTCTGTGACATCATTACGTGAGAAAGGAGCTTCTTTCTGGACAATAATCGGGAAGCCAAACCAACAGGGTTTAGTACCCGCCGGCTCTTCAATAATTTTAAATAAGATGGGATATTGCACAAAGAATTTTCTTAAAGTCGCGTAATTAGCTCGTCTACGCTTGATGAAATCGGGTAAACGCCTGAGTTGTGCGATTCCAATCGCTGGTCCAAAATCAGTGAGCTTGAGGTTATATCCAATCATCGAGTAAATATACTTGTGATCATAGCCGTATGGGAGCTCCCCGAGCTTCCACTTAAATCTGCGCCCGCAGGTATTATCCTTCCCCGTATCGCAGTAGCAGTCGCGCCCCCAGTCACGAAACTGGCGAAGGCAGCGGTGGATCAGGGGATTATTGGTCACGACCGCACCACCCTCTCCCATGGTGATTTGGTGTGCCGGGTAAAAACTGTAAGTTGCGATATCGCCAAAGGTCCCGACCAGTTGCCCGTTGTGGGTCGAGCCCAGTGCGTCGCAGCAATCTTCGATAATCCACAGTTGATATTTTTTCGCCAATTCTTTGATTTTGTTTATGTTATAGGGGATACCGAGCGTGTGGGCTACCATGATGAGCTTGGTCTTAGGACTGATCGCCGCTTCGATTTTCTCCACGTCGATATTTAATGTAGTTAAATCTGCGTCCACAAATACAGGCGTGAGTCCATGTTGAATCCCAGGATTAACTGTCGTGGGAAACCCAACCGCACAGGTAATGTATTCATCCCCAGGCTTAAGCTGACGATCTCCAAAAACTGGTGAAGTGAGTGCCGCGAGTGCATTCAAGTTCGCGCTCGACCCGGAATTGACGAGTGTTACGTACTCGACTCCCAAGAATTTCTTAAACTCACTCTCAAACTTTTTTGCCCATCTGCCCTCCGTCCACCACCCATCACGAGCCGCCTCGATAGCGTTATCAATTTCTTCCTGCCCAAATACTTTTCCCGATACCGGCACATAAGTTTCACCAGGGACAAATTTTAGCTTACTCATATCAATTTATTATACACGAGCAAATAAGCTGTATAATTCTCCTATGGTTATCCGTACTCCCAAGCGTATACATTTGTCTTTTGTTTCCCTCGTGACGCTCCTTGTCTCAATCATCTTGACAGGATTCATCATTGCCTTTGTAAAATTCTATTATCCCTTTGGGAACCAGCCCTTCTTTACTGTTATCTACATGTGGTGGACCAGAATGGCTTATCTTCTCTGTCTCGTGCTCGTCCCGCTTTATGCCTGGTTCATTTGGCGTGTATTACACCGGTACACTCGTCCATCTAAAACCATCACATTGATTTATTACGTGCTTAGCGGACTTGCTTTTGTTGGGCTCCTTGCTTACATTGCCAAACTTGACTTGACTTTGTTTTATCATTGGTCCTCCGAAAAAGTCGCGATCTACTCAGACTGGAAGACTCATGCCGTTACTCTAGGTTTTGCCGCCCTCATCCTTGGCTTCTACCGGAAACGTTCGTCTATTTACTCTTTTCTCTCTCATTCATTGACCAAAATAATTCTTGTCATTATGGTCGTCATTTCACTGTACCTAGCCAATTTTGCTCTCCTCAATGATAATCATCGCTACAATGCCAACGGATTAAATTTTAGTGTTGTCATGCACCCAGCTGTCCAAGTTTACTATGGCAAAGCCGTACTGATTAACCAAAAAACTCAATATGGTCTCTACGCCCAACTCCTAGAGCCAATTTTTCATTTAATGGGAGGTATCAGTGTCTTCAAGTTTAGCCTTATTATGGCCATACTTATTTGTTTATCACTCCTTGCGATCGGCTTTTTCCTGCTCCTATCTGTTCACCCAGTCTTTGCTTTAGTCGGGTTTTGTGCCACCATCTACTTCCATTATTTTGCCGGTACCCTCTGGCCTCACGAGCTTTACTATCAGTACTATCCCATTCGTACTATTGTCCCCACCTTGACATTGCTCTTTAGTACACTCTACTTCCGCACTCCCACCCAAAAGAAATTTTTAGCCATGCTGGTTTTCCTCTCCCTCGGCATTATCTGGAATCTTGATGTCGGTCTCTTTGCCTTTGGCGCTTTTGTCATCGCTGTCTCTTACCAATACCTTTTTCTCTCGGAAAATGTTTTTTATAAACTTCGCCGGCTATTTAGTACTTGGTTTCTCTCAGGTCTAATCTTTACTCTTGTTTTTGGCGCTTTTTTGCTATATTTACGCCTTCGTTACCATGCTGTGCCTTCTCTTGAAATGTTTGTTTCGGCTCAAAAACTCTTCCTGAGCGGTCAGTTCCCCGTCCTCTTTCGTTTATGGACCATCATTGTGCTGATTTATCTTGCCGGTTTGATAAATTCCGTCAAAAATCTCGTCTTGAATCGTCCGTCCGTCAACCACACGATGATCTTTTTCACTACTATACTTGGTCTGGGCATTTTCACTTATAGTATCAACAATCCCCATGACTCCGTACTAACCAATTGTGGTTACCCTGCGCTTATCGTGCTAGTCCTTCTTGTTCATGAAACTCTCCAGGAATGGGGAGAGGAAGCCAGGCTTCGCTACCGCTCGCTTTTCCAATACAAATTTATTGTTCTCTCACTACTCATTATCTCATTTTTAGGGACTGCTTTCTTTGTCAATCTGCGCGGGAGTACCCTCGTGCGAGACGCGATCACTATCGAAGATTTAATTCATCCTCGCCCCGGTAATATGGAAACTGCCTGGGATGCTAAAGGTGAAACCGAAAAAATTGTGGATTTTATTACGATAGGTGATCTCTATCTCGATCCCAGCCTGACTCCGAGCTGGGTCAACAAAGCCAACTTTGCTGCCCGCTACGCTCTCCCAAATGGGGCCATTCGCGACGATCTCTTGATCCTTTCCAATTGGGAATACCTGCTTTATCTCAAAGCACATGCCAAAAGCCCTCTAATTTCCGTTAATTTTCGTCATCTGTTTCTCGTTAACGAATGGCAATCTTTATTTGATCAGCTCAAAAACCGTCAAGATCGCTATGTCCTCGTCGAAGACGAATGGGGTCTTTTCCAGGGTGAACTCAAAAATCATCCCAATGAGTACATCGCCAAAATCGAAGAACTTTTAGCCGCCAACTATCACCCAATCGAAAGAGAAATTGTCGGCGATAGTTGGTATGATGATCGCTGGTATCCCAGCGTGATGATCATGTACGAACGCAATTAAGATGTTAAAATATCTCTGAATATGGTCAATAACAAAAAGTTAATCTCCATTGTGGTTCCCGTTTACAACGAAGAGGCCGTCATCCCCGAACTGCTCAAACGTTTAACTCAATTTATTTCTTTTTCTTCTCTCTATCGTTACGAAGTGATTTTTGTCGAGCACGGTTCGCGAGATCGCTCTTTCGCGCTTCTCAATCA
This sequence comes from bacterium, assembly GCA_043827085.1. Lineage (GTDB taxonomy): Bacteria > Patescibacteriota > Microgenomatia > UBA1400 > UBA12108 > CAJAUT01. Next base: position 65,140 of record JBDRPO010000022.1, read on the forward strand.
AGCTACCAAGCGTCACGCTTACTTCAAAATCCTCCGCCTCGCCAGGAACGTCGGAGCTGACGGAGGCATTGTTGCCGGTATGCAGCACGCGGCAGGCGATGCCTGTGTCATCCTCATGGCTGATCTCCAGGAGCCGCCCGAGCTGATTGCCAAACTCGCCGAAAAATGGGAAGAGGGATATGGGATTGTCTACGGTTTAGTCAAAAAACGCACCGCTGGTATAGTCCGCAACTTTAACTCTCGCCTGTTTTACAAAATCATCAACTTAATGACCGGTAATATGTTCCCCGAAAATGCCTCCGACTTCCGCCTCATGGACCGACCTGTTTACGAAGTCGTTGCTCGCATGAAAGAGCACAACAAATACTTGCGCGGCCTCGTCATGTGGACTGGCTACCCCAGTATCGGCGTCCCCTTTGACCGCGCCCCGCGCTTTGCCGGTACTCCCAAATCAGACCTCAAAACTGTCCTCAAAGTGGCGAGTAACGGTATCTTCTCCTTTTCTTACGTTCCACTTCGCCTAGTCTCGACCCTCGGTATCTTCATGACACTGGTTTCGTTTGTCTTGGGTTTGATCTATCTCTATCTCTTTATCTCCGAGGGTAGGACAGCTCCAGGTATCACAACCGTCATCCTCTTGACCCTGATTCTTTTTGGAATCCTGTTCTTTGTCCTCGGCGTCATCAGCGAATACCTCGCGCGGATCTACGAAGAAGTCAAAGACCGTCCACCGTACCTAGTCAAATCCAAAACCAATCTCTAGTTTGACTCTGTCAATGTCTTGTCCCTATCCACTGTCGGGATAATCATATTGGCATTAAACTCATCTCTTGGTAAAAGAGGCGATAGGTCTTCGATCGGGTTACCAAACGTCAATTTGGGCTCTATTTTCTGGTCAGGTTTCAGCATCACTTGTACAAGACATGGTCCCTTTTGCGCCAGTGCCCAGCGGATACCCCGCTTTAGTTTTTGGTGATTATTGATCATTTTCCCAGGTATTCCGTACACCTTGGCCAGCTTAATAAAGTCTGGATTACAGACCCCGGTGGTAGCATCAGTCGCAATATAGTGATTATCTAGATATAATTCCTGGAACTGTTTGATAATCCCGTATCCCCGGTTATCCAAGATAAATATTTTGACCGGTAATTTTTGGATCGAGAGGGTCTGCAATTCCTGCACATTCATCTGAAAGCTCCCATCCCCGTCGATGCAGATTACTTCTTTCTTCCCGAGCGCGACCGAGGCTCCGATTGCCGCCGGGAAAGCGTATCCCATCGGGGAATTGCCGAATGCCGAGAATAAGCGCTGTCCCTGTTTTAGCTTGAAAGACTGCATGATCCAGGTCAAATGTCCTCCATCGTCGGGGATAATCACCGCATCTTTCTTCAGCTCTTGTGAGAGCATCTCTCCAAAAACATAAGGGTTGACGTACTTCTTCTGCTTAAAGTGGATCTTTTGCACCGTCGGATACTTTTTCTTCCACGCCAAGGTTCTGGCTAACCAAGCTTTAGTGTTGGGCAAACGTTTCAGATACTTGGGAGCTTGTTTGATCATCTCGCGCAAAAATTCCTTGGCGTCACACTCGATCTCTAGCTTTGGAGTCAGCCCACGCCGCTTCGCCAGCTCGCCTTGGTCAATGTCCACCATGATGATCTGCGCGAGTCTGGCAAAGGTTTCCGGTCTCCCTCCTGTTTGGCGGGTATCGAGGCGTGATCCTACGGACAAAATCGCATCGGCGTTTTGAACAGTAAAATTGGCCGCTCTGGTTCCATACACACCATGACATCCTATGAGTTGCTGATGCTCCCAGCCAAAGCTATCCAGTCCGCTCCACGATGTCACCACCGGGAACTTCGTGAGCTTTGTCAGCTGATGGACTTCTCTTATCCCATCCGCTAGTCTGATTCCTCCTCCAGACAGTAATACCGGCCTCTCCGCCTTCACAAGTATCTCCCAAGCTTGTTTGACTTTTTCTCTGAGTTTACTGCCGGTGTCACGGTAGGGAAGGGTAGTGGGAGTAGCAAATGACTTCATCCTCTTTGGTTCGCAAGGAACACGCTGAAGGTCCATGGGGATATCTACTAGGACTGGTCCAGGTCGTCCAGACTTGGCCATGTACACAGCTTTTTCTAATTCGTAGCGGACATCCTCCAGCTTACCTATCTTAACCACGTACTTGGTTAGTGGTTTGACGATACTCACAATATCTGTTTCCTGGAAACCAATTTGGCGGGAGTTCTCTGTTCCCGGCATGCCGCCCTTCTGTTCGTAGGTATTTACCTGCCCTGATATATATAGTGTTGGAATACTGTCAAACCACGCACACCCCATCCCAGTGATCAAATTGGTCGCACCCGGTCCCGAGGTCACCATACAAGCCGACAGTCCCGGACCCAAGCGCGAGTAAGCTTCTCCCATCATGGCAGCGCCCTGCTCGTGATTGACAGGCACATACTTAATGTCTTTCCGGCCATAGAATGCATCCATCACAAAGGCGATCGCCCCGCCCGTAACCACAAACACTTCCCTCACTCCTTGGCTCACCAAAAAATCCAAAATATAGTCGTTGACTTTATAAACTTGCTTCTGCTTGGTCATGAATCTTTCTCCCATCATTTTATTTAAGGTTTCCTATTATAAACTATTTTTTTATTTTTCGTTTCTCTCCCACGTACTTATGTAATTGACTTGCCACTGCCAGCCGTAGTATTCCTCGCCCACCAACTCACGCTCAATTACGTGATAATTATTGCGAATCTCCCGCCACAGTCGCTCTACCATTTCCTTCACATGACTCTTTTCTCCTCCCACAGTGATGAGTTGTTCTTCGTCAACGATCAGGAGTTTACTTTGCCTCCCAGCAATATGGGTAAACAACTCCTCCCACTCACTTGGTAGTGCCAAATGACGGAAATTCACCATGGGTAACGGAGCTCTCGCTCTCGCGTGCAAATATAGCAAATAATCCCAATTAGATAATATGAGCACGTCATCGCGAACTTCCCCCATGTTCAATTTGTATTCGTCAGCGTATTCCGCTTTCTTTACCCAAATGGGTTTTAAGCCACGGTCGCGCGCCAAATCACTTTCATAGACAAAATCGATACCGGTAGCTGAGCCTCTATGTATTCCCCAGAGTGACTTGGCACTTTTTGTCTCGGGTCGGACCACATCTTCAATGGTAACCGTGTCTCCTACTAGCCGGCTGTAGCGCAGGTTTTGCACTGAGCTGGCCGCCATCAAACAAAGTAAACCCACCCCCATCCATCCCGGCCACCAAAGTTTCTTTTGCCTCCATGCTCTCTCTACGAGGAGGGTAAGCAGAATTATTGCCGGGTAGCCGCAATTCGTGAGGACCGAGTCGTGTGGATTATTGAGATAGTAGGTAAATATCCCAATTCCCAGTGTAGTCACAAGTACTACGTACTCGCTTTTCCAAAACTTGAGTATCACTACCCCCATCAGATAAATAAGTACTATTAATATCCATAAACCATTTAGATGTAGCTCAGCTCCACTCAAAAATAGTTTTTGCGCCGACAAAATCTCGCTCACTTGCGGCCATGTTCCGTAGCGCATGCGTTCAAAAAGAAAAAACATCCCCCACGCTCCGCCCAATGCAGACAACCCATCCCTCGCCAATTTTCCAAGTTTCCCCCATCCTTCCCGGTACAAATGAGTCAGCCCCAGAGCTGCAAAGGTAAATATTCCTACGTCCAAGTTCCAGAGAGTTCCCAGTGCAAAGGTAATCCACAAGAGCCAATACTTACGACGACCGGGTTTAGTAGAGTACCAGTAATATAACGGCAAGAGTAGGGTAGGGAACAAGGTCCGGATCGGATAGTACTGATAGTAAAGATCCTCCGGCCACAACTGACCCACAAAATAGTTAAAATAAAGTGTCGCCAGAAACCCGACGAGTGCAATCCATTTATTTTTCGTCACTAGCCACAAAAATATCCCGATCGACAAGACGCTTGCCAGTACCATCCCAGCCATAATTAACGAAAAATTCAAAACACTGACGCCTCCCATGAGGTGAAGAATTGGCTCCAAGAAATGGGCGTAAAGCCCATACTGACTCTTTTGGTCTATTAACACTGCTTTGCCAAAGAACACTTGTATGACTGAAGTCATGACTACGCTCAAATTTAATGCGTTAGCGTTATAACGGTGTAGCTCATTGATTATCGCGAAGTTGGCCATATACATCGCCACTCCCACCATACAAACCAATATCAACCTATCCGCTTGCCTCCACTTCTTCCCCACCCAGCAAACTAAGATCAAAATCATCGCCAAGGCGTAAGTTTTGGGTGAGAGATAAGTCATCAACTGATCGGGTACCTGCAGGTAATAAAACCGCCAGTCAATCATCCGGATCAACCCTACCAGTCCTGCTCCTACTATAGCTGTTATCCATAGGTAAGTTGTTCGCCTGGGTTTGATTCTCATTGCAATCCCATTTACCTTCCATAAGGTAAATGGGACTACTCCCACGCACGTTAAATATGCCACCTTGGTCCACGACAAATGAAAAATCGAAAACAAACCCACTGTGAGCGGATAACTAATTTGGGCAATTTTAGCCAGTCCCAAACCTGTCAATGCCCCCACTAGCAAGCCAACCATTCCTGCCGTTTTTTTCTTCACCAAGTCATTACGTATTGCCTCACGTAAAAAGGTAACGCAACGTCGTATCGTTGCCTCACACTAAATAGTAACGGAACAAGCCCGACGTAGCTTGTCCTGCAAGACACGGATTTTCTCCGTTAACTCTTGCGGGTTATGAGTAGAGTATAC
>JBDRPO010000023.1:0-21705 GCA_043827085.1 bacterium
TGTGGGTCGAAGGAGTGCAACGACTGAGCCAGATACACACTAGTTAGATGACCTGAGTCATAGACGCTAAAATATTTCTCCTAGCGTCTATGGCGAAAGCGCAGCGCGGCCGAGTGAAACGAGGAGTACAGGCAACTGCCCACCACTATAAACTACCGATAACAGAGGCCAGAATTTGATTTATCATTTTAATTTCTGATGGGGTCGTGCGCTCGCCTCTCTGAAAGCTCCAGTCGTAACCTCTGAACTGTTTGATTCTATCGATGACTTTGGGGTTGGTCACGACACCATCAGTCACCACTGATTGCAGTGTTCCTGCCAGCATAAAGATATAATTCCCCCGGCACTTGTAGTTGTCACCCACGAAACGACCGTGTTCATCTAAGGTTGCAAGGGTACGCACGTCTTCTGTGGGGAGGTCGTCTAAAAAATCATCTCTTAGATGGGTAAGCTGATCGGAGAAATATTCTCTCAGAGTGCCATTCGTTTTCGCTTCAAAATAGGCTCTGAGAGAATCAGGAACACTGCTTAAATCAAATTCTGGCGGTAGTTTTGCCATACTAAACTCCTTTTTTGGGTGGTGGGCAGTTGCCTGTATTTCATCTAACGTGAAGCGTATCTGATGTTGCCGCACGGTACAATTGATTATACTCGCACCGTGCGAGCAATATGGGAGAGCGAGGGCACCGAAGCGAACCAGATACGCGCTAGTTAGACGCGGGCGCAGGTCAGAGGATAAAATGTTCCCCTATCCTCTGACCAAGAGTGCAACGCCCCCAAGCTAGCAAAGACGATAGTCGTGGCTAGCGCAGAGTAATTTAAGTTGTCTCTAACTCAGATACGATACCAGCGACAATCTTATCGACCATTTCCTGACCATATTGAACTGTAGAGCCTTTGGGGTCAGTGCCAAAAACACCCAAAAGTCGGTCGGGTTGATTATCCATGCGCGATAAATCAACAAAGTTGGGAAACAGGGAAAGCATGAGAGATGTTTCCCACTTTCCGGCATGGTCACCCTCCTCGCCCGGTACTAGGTCGGGTTCGATATGTACAATCATCCTTATGTTTTTATTCTCGATTTCTGCAATAGCTGATTGTGCAATTTTAGAATTAGGATAATGCCCAGCGAGGATATATATTGTTTTGAAGCCGATATGAATCATCCTCTTAACATAGGACTTGATGACATTCTTTAGTAAATTTGCGTCGAGGTGGTAGCAGTCGTAGGACTTGTGTGGGTATTTGACGAGGTCAAGATCAGGATAGCCATCAAGTCCTAAATATATCGGCGGAAAAACTATTCCTCCAGCACGCTGGGCTACTAATTCTAAAATTTTCCAAGCTTTGAGAGTGTCGAGACCTAGTACATTGTGGTGACCATGCCACTCCAAACTGCCGATGGCTAGATATGCGGTGGAATTATTTTCTAACGCCTGCTTGAACTCCGTGGGAAACATCTCTTCGTACTTAACTTTTGGTGTTTTTGGCATAGAGACAACTTAAATTATTGCGTCTAACTATTGTGTATGCGAATATAATTCGTATACACAGTGTATATGGTGTTTTATGTTGTGTTAGAATCGTATCATGTGGGAAACTAGATTTCAACAGTTTATGCAAGCGCGAGGTTATGGAAAGAGGACTATAAAGTCGTATTGCGAGTGTATTCGACGTATGTCGACGATATTGCGCAAAGATCCTGCCGAGATAGATGAACATGTTTTGGAGAGATTTTTGAGTACCTTATATTCTCAGGGGAAATCACCATATACGCTAAATCAATATCACATGGCGCTCAAATTACTAAAAACTGGCATGGATCGGCAAACTTGGAATCTCTCTTTACCTTATACTAAGAGACATAATAAGTTGCCGGTAGTACTCACAAGATCTGAGATTAAAGCGATAATTAGGATCACCAAGAATAATAAACACAGACTAATGCTCGCCCTGGCTTATGGAGCAGGTCTGCGAGTGAGTGAAGTCATAAACTTGCATGTACGAGACTTAAATATTACTGAGCTGAGTTTGGTGGTTCGAAGCGGAAAAGGAAATAAAGATCGAATTTCTATTCTTCCAGAGAAACTGGGGAATGATCTGCAGAATTTGATGGCGGGCAAAAGTCCGGACGACTATCTATTTGAGAGCGAGCGAGGAGGCAAACTGACAACAAGAACGGCACAAACTGTATTTGTGAGATCATTGAAACTCGCGGGGATTAGAAAGAAGGCTACTTTCCATAGTTTGCGTCATAGTTTTGCGACGCATCTACTCGAAAACGGAGTAGATGTTAGATATATCCAACAACTTTTGGGCCACGCCAGTATTACTACCACTCAGTTGTATACTAAAGTAACGAATCCAGCGTTACGCAAAATTAGGAGCCCGTTATGAGAGTCGATATCATTACCCTGTTCCCGGAATTATTTGAGGGAATTAAAAATCACAGTATTGTGGGGAGAGCCATCGGGAGTGAGAAAATCGAGCTCGTGATCCACAATCTGCGAGATTATAGTACGGATAAATACAAGAGTGTAGATGATCGACCGTATGGCGGTGGACCGGGAATGGTACTCAGAGTTGATGTTTTAGATCGAGCATTAATAGATGTTAGAAGTAAGATTTCAGATTTTAGTGGTAAGGTGATTTTATTGACACCACAAGGGCAGGTTTATAAGCAAAAGACGGCACAAGAATTGTCCAGAGAAAAGAATTTGATCTTGATTTGTGGACACTATGAAGGATTTGACGAGCGGATTAGAGATAACGTAAATATGGAGATCTCGGTGGGTGACTATGTACTCACCGGGGGAGAGATCCCAGCGATGATCGTCCTTGATTCAGTGGCGCGACTACTGCCTGGAGTACTGGGGGACGACGATTCCAGTTGTGATGAGTCGCACACAAGCGAACTCTTGGAGTATCCGCAATACACTAGACCAGAGGAATATAACGGGAAAAAAGTGCCAGGGATACTACTGGGAGGGAACCATGGTCAAATTGAAAAATGGCGGCGGGAAAAGGCGTCAGAACGAACTATAAATAGAAGACCCGATTTGATAAAAGAAAAATGATATAATGATTTAAATCATTATATCGCTAAGAATAGAAGAATTTGAGATAGATGAGAGCGACGATGATCAGAACTAGGACAATGTAGAGTTGTTTTTTCATATTCCCTGTTGCTTTTTGATCTCGGTCAAGCCTTCGTCGATCGTGGCGAAATGCAGGCCGAGCGTTTGGCTGGCTTTCTGATTTGACATGGCGACGGCGCGGGCGAAAGGACGGGCGGCAGTCTTGAGATATTCTGTCAAGCTCCCTTCTTTTACTAAGTTGGCATCAAAGCCATAGGCACTCGCAACTTTTTTGGCCAACTCATACGGTGAGAGCGAGTCACTACCTACTATATGAAGGATCCCCTGAGGTTTCTGCTCAATTATTTTATCGAAGGCGCGGGAGATGTCATCGATGAAGGTTGGGGTGATCACTGAATCAGAAAACTGAGGATAGAGTTTACCCGATTCGAGGCCAGCCCGGATTTTTTTGATGATGTCTGGCTTGAGATCGAAGGAGGCGCGGTATGGATAGCTCAGACGTACAATGGTGCGACTACCAGAGCCGGCGGATACGACACCCTCGGCCATGGCTTTGGTTTCCCCGTACCATTCGATGGGAGAAGGGACATCGTCTTCAGTATAGGGATTAGTTTTGTTGCCATCGAAAATAAAGTCAGTTGAAGCGTGGATTAAGTGGATTCCCCGCTCCGCGCAAAGCTTGACGATGTTTTCCGTTCCCATGACGTTTACCTTGTAACAAAGTCCATTTTTGTCACCGCTTTCGGCAAAAGCACAATTAGTGTCGGTGAAGGCTGCAAGATGAATCAGCGATTGGGCGTCAGGATGACTCTTAATAAATTTTTCGAGGGAAATTTTGTCGGTGATATCTACTCCCATCGTTAGATCCATGTTGGCCACGTCGTATTTATCTTGAAACAACTCAACAAAACGGGAGCCTACGAGACCGGTCGCGCCAGTTGTTAGGATTTTTTGCATAGTGTTTGAAATTCCTCGTAAGACTCGCAGTAGTCGGCTCTTGTGGGGTCATAATTGGTGGAGGTCACGGCGAGGATAATCGCATCTTTAGAAAGATCGGTAAAGCCGTGCCAGACCATGTGAGGGACGAGAATGGCTGACTTAGGACCATCTAATTTGATATCTTCTATCCCGTGCCCATCGTCGACCTGGATCGTGCAGCTACCCTGGATCATGACAAATATCTCGTCTTCATCTTTCCTATGAGCATGGTTGCCGGTCTTCATCTCGCCGCCAGGAGAGGTAATAAAATAGATGCGTTTGACGGGGAAATCCAAGTAATCTTTGAGTTCGAGTGCCGTCATCAAAAAATTTGGTGTCTGGATATTTTTGAGAGTATAGACTTGGTATTTGTGATTCATGATCATCCTTTTCGACCTGAGGCCGATCCGCCTGGGGCGGAAATATGTTGGTTAATTTCGGACATACGGGTACGAATCTTGTCGACCCAGGCAGTGTTGTCTAAGTACCACTGGACAGTTTCGCGGAGCCCGGTTTCAAATTTTTCGCGCGTGTATTTGGGAACCCAGCCAAGCGCCATGATTTTACTTGCATCAATGGCGTAGCGGCGATCGTGACCGGGGCGGTCGGCTACGTAAGTCATGAGACTCTCTGGTTTGCCGAGGATTCCTAAAACCAGCTTGGTAATCTCCAGGTTATTACGTTCGTTATCCACCCCGATGTTGTAGACCTCCCCGACAGATCCTTTGTGGAGAAGTAAGTCGAGCGCCGAGCTGTGGTCGAGAGCGTGGATCCAGTCGCGGACATTTAGACCATCGCCATAGACCGGGACGGGCTCGTTGGCCATGGCTTTGAAGATAAAAAACGGAATCAGTTTCTCGGGGAACTGGTAGGGACCGTAGTTATTGGAGCAGTGGGTGACGATCACGGGAACTTTGTGCGTCACATAATAGGCATGGCACATCAGGTCACCTCCAGCTTTGGCGGCGGCATAGGGCATGTTGGGCCGGACGGGCGTGTCCTCGGTGAACTTACGATCCTCGTCCAAGCCTAAAGCCCCATATACCTCGTCGGTTGAGACATTGACCATACGCTCGACATTATTGGCGCGCACGGCGTCAAGAAGCATTTGTACACCCAGACTGTTGGTGAGCACAAAATCTTTGATTCCACCGTGAATGCTTTTATCCACGTGAGTCTCGGCGGCAAAGTTGATGAGGTGGGTGATGCCATATTTTTTAATGACTTCGTTGAGCCTAGCAAGATCGGTGATGTCGCCTTGCTCAAAATGATATTTATCACTTTTAATACCCTCTAAGTTGTCGAGATTGCCGGCGTAGGTGAGTTTATCGTAATTGACGATCTCATAGTCTGGATGAGCCTCTAACATGTAGTGGATGAAGTTACTACCAATAAATCCGGCTCCACCTGCAACCATGAGTTTCATCTCAGCCTCCTTTTTGTCATCTTTTCAACTATACGTCTTGTTATATACGACCCCCCTATCATAACAAGGTTTAGTCCGGTAGTCACCCCCAGGATAAGGTTAACTGATAGGAGCGAGGTAGATAGCCAAGAAGTTGAGCTTGCTTGGATGCTTACACCAGCCCTTTTAAGCGCCAGAATAACCAAAGTGGTCAAGATGATGGTGATTGGCCAGGAGCGGCGATCTTCCGTTGAGATGAGCATGCTGTTGCCGACAACGATGAGACCGTAAATAAGAAGAACGAGAATCCACCAGGTCCAACCTGCAGCCCAACCGTCCCTAAGGAGCGAGCCCAAAACCATGAGAATCAGAGTACCAGTACAAAACGGTGCAATACCGATCAAAAAGCCACGCAGTGGATCAGAGGCAGCAGTTGCGACGGAACCCAGGCGCTGTGAACTTTCCTCTTCATTTAAGTCGGGCAAAATGGTGATCGGACCAGTTCTAACTTGGAGGATCTCGGCGGTTAGCCAGTGTGAAAGCTCGTGGATGATAGTCCCTGGTAAGACGAGGATACTATAGAGAATAAGCCCAGGGCGCGTGGAGCCAAACAAGAGGAGACTAGCACCTGAGAGCTCATACACGAGACGGGTACGCAGCGTGGAAAGTGCAATCACAAGAATGATAAAGATGACTACGCTATAGATAATTGGCATGAGCCAATTATAGACCGAACGATTTCACTTTGATGTCTTTTTTGACGTCAGCAAACCAGGCTAAGAAGGCATCCCGGAGTTTGGTTTGTTTAAGCTCTTCTTTGATACTGTCTTTGACAGTGTCAAATTTTTGATCTTTATAAGTGGTTGTGGCACCGGCATCAAATTGCTTCTGGACTTCTTCGTCGGAGGGGTTGATTTTGTCCGCCAAGAGTTCTTCGACAGATAATTGGGTACGAACTTGTTTTTCGAGATCTTGGCGGGTTAAACCTCTTTGTTTGAGGGCCTCGTCAAGACCACCAGTGGTTTCGAATTGCTTCTCGAGGCTCTTGATTTGGTCACTAACTTTGGCTTCGTCAACTTTGACGTGAGCATCACTGATTGCTTTGTCCAAGATTTTTTCATTGACAATATCATCGAGTGCTTGGGTGCCGTAATTTTTCTCGAGTCGTGACCAGAGTTCAAAGCGAGTTACGGGTCGATTGTCGATGACGGCAGGCACGAGCCATGGGCCAAATTTGTAGACAAGAAGTCCTATCACAACCGCGGCGAGAGCGAGGCTGATGATTTTATTATTCATTCGTTTAGGAGGTACCGCGTAGATGGGGGCGGCAAGTTCAGTAAACTCTGAGGGGATGGGGACGACTTTGGAAGCGGTCTTTTTGACAGTTTTCTTGGATTTCGGCATACATAATCTCCTAACAAATATAGCTAATATTTGAAGTATATCACTTCTTTGTGGAGTCAAGATAGTGCCAGAGAGAGATCGAGCCATAGGACTTGTAGGGGGACCAGAGACTAACGATAGACTCAATTTGATCATGAGTCGGGTTGGCTACGGCGTAAAGCTTGGCGAATCCCTTCCGGAGCCCGAGGTCAGTGTGGGAGAAGATGTTTTCGCGATGCAAGGTAAAGATGAGAAACATCTCGGCCGTCCAGCGGCCAATACCTTTGACTTTGGTTAATTCGTCAATCACCTCTTCGTCGGATTTCTCATCGAGATTGGTCAGGACTACTTTCCCACTGATGACTTTACTCGCTAGGTCTTTCATGTACTTGGCTTTGGCGAAGGAGAGGCCGACATCACGAAATGATTGATCTTCAAACTTGATAATCTCCTCTGGTTTGACTTTGCCGCCCACCAGTTTTTCGAACCGCGAAAAGATGGCATTTGTGGCACTCCCCGCTAGTTGTTGGTAGATGATTTCGCGGGCGAGATTGAAAAAATGATCATCGCTACTTTTGTCCTCGAACCAATCAGCGAGATCGACAGTTTCGAGGACAGTCAAAATCTTGGGATCTGCTACTGAAAAGTGTTCTTTAATTTTGGCATAATCAGTTCGAGGTTTCATAGATGTGATATATCGTTGTGTAGATAAAGTTGGTAACCAATTTTATTCTTTATGAGTATTGTGACCGAGGTATTTTTGTATCGTACGTAATCATCAGTAATTTTTTTGCATCCGTAAATTTCCATAATTCTGTTGATAGTACCACCATGACTTACGATCATGATTACACCCGTTTTGTGCTTAATCTCAATTTGCTTAAGAAATTTTTTGACTCGTGCTGTATGCTCTTTAAGTGACTCACCTCCCTCTGGTTTCCAGAGCGTATCACCCCTGTTGTGAGCCAAATCTCTTTCTGACCATAAATTCTGTTTGATCGGGTCTGGTTCACTCTCCCATTGCCAACCCTCTAAGATCCCCATCCTATTTTCACGGAGAGCTTTTCGTTTGAGAGGTTTGAGAGAGTTCTTTGCACCGATATGGCTGGCCGTCTCATATGCCCTTTTATGATCGGAGGAGTAGATAATTTCGATTGCTTCTTGGCTCAATCTTTCGGCAACTTTTTGCGCTTGTTCGTGACCATTTTCGTTTAGGGGGATGTCTGCCCATCCTTGGAGACGCCGCTCGACATTGTAGTGAGTTTCGCCGTGGCGGACGATGATAATTTTTTGCGGCATAATATTAATTAAAATATTTTTTGTTTTTAAGTTTGTCGGGCAAGTAACTATCAGCGTCATAGCGACTATAGCCTTTGCCGTAGTCGAGATCTTTCATCAGTTTGGTTGGGGCATTGCGGATTTTGAGGGGGATCGGGAGATTGCCGTGGAGCTTTACGTCTTCCATGGCTGCTTGGAGCCCATCGTTCACCGCGCGCGATTTTTTACACTGGCAAAGATAGACTACACCGTGGGCCAAATTGAGACCACACTCTGGATAACCAATTGTTTCGACGGCACGAAAGACGGCGTTGGCGACAACAAGCGCGGTTGGGACCGCAACACCAATATCTTCGGAAGCAAAAATAACCATGCGGCGGGCAATAAAGATGGGATCTTCCCCGGCTACAATCATGCGGGCAAGGTAGTAGAGCGCCGCGTCGGTTTGGCTGGCCCGCAAACTTTTAATAAAAGCTGAGATAGTGTCGTAGTGTTCGTCCCCCGCCTGGTCGTAGCGAAGATAAGGCGACTGTAGTGTGTCTTTGAGATTATCGAGCGTGATTTTCTGATAGAGACTGGCCGCAGTTTCGAGGATGTTTAAAGCTTTCCTTCCGTCGCCGTTACTAAAGACCGCGAGGAAGTCAGCGGCAGACTTATCGACTTTTACTTTCAGAGCCTTCGCGCCAAGTTTGATGATTTGTTTGATATCATCTTCACTCAAGCCTTTAAGGACATAGATGTGACAGCGAGACTGGAGGGGACCGATGACTTCAAAACTAGGATTTTCGGTGGTCGCCCCAATCAAGGTCAGCACTCCGTTTTCAACGTAGGGCAAGAGATAGTCTTGCTGGGCTTTGTTGAAGCGGTGTATTTCATCGAGGAAGAGGATAGTTTTAGGGTGAACGGAGAGTTGTTTTTGGGTAATGGCTTCGACGATTGTGCGGATGTCTTCTTTTTTAGCCGAGACTGCGGAGAGGTAGTGAAAATCAGCGCCTACCGAGCTTGCGATGATTTTGGCGAGGGTGGTTTTGCCGCATCCTGGGGGACCCCAAAAAATCATTGAGTGGACAGAGCCAGTTTCTATTACCCGGCGAAGTGGAGCCCCCTCCCCCACGAGATGAGCTTGGCCAATGTAATCTTTGAGAGAAGTGGGACGAAGCAGATCCGCTAAGGGTTGCATACCAATATCTTCGGATATTCTATGGGTAAAGTCAAGACCAGCCGTTTAGCTAGAATGGTAGCGCGATGCGACAGTGGTCGGCAACCATGAAGCTGTAGCTGGGCGCGAGCTGTTTGGTCGTGGCTATCTCGGTGTGATTGCCAATCATGGCACCTTCTATCTTCCCCTTCACGTCCGTAATGTGAATGTCTTCAAGAAGAATACTGTATTCGATTTTACAGTTTACGAGTTCACAGTTGTTACCAATTGCAGTATATGAACCGATAAAACTATTCCTGATCTCGACGTTTTCGCCAATAATAACTGGGCCCATTATTTGACTATTAATAACTTTGGATCCTTTGCCGAGAACGACTCCATCCATGAGCTTGGAATCTTTATCTACTTCTCCTTTTATTTCTGTCCGAGGATTGAGTTCTAGAAGCATTTTATTGGTCTCAAGAGCATCACCAAATTTACCGGGGTCGCGCCAGTGACCTTCTATTTCGGCCACTTCTACTTTCATGCCGTGTTTGAGCATGTAGTTATAAAGATCAACTATCTCGATTTCGCCTCGCGCGGAAGGTTTGACGGCATCCTTACCCTTGAAAGCTTCAAATACTTTGGAACTGAAGATATACATCCCAGGGACGCCAAAGCGATTGGGAGGATTGGTAGGTTTTTCAACAACTTCTATGAGCTTCCCACTATTATCAAAAAAGGGTACGCCTAGGCGGTAGTTCTCGTCGTGTTCTACTACAGCTAGGACTGCATCTGCTTTGGTTTCGAGAAATTTTTCAAGAGGTTTTTTGATACCTGCGGTAAAGATATTATCTCCCAAGAGGTAGACAAATGAGTCGCTTTTAATATAATCTTCTGCAATTTTAACCACATGTCCAACCCCCAATGGTTGTGGTTGATTAATATAGCTAACTTTGAGGCCGAATTTGCTACCATCACCTACAAAGGCTTCTACGGCTGGACGGGTTTCGTTCACAATGAGACCGACTTCTTTAATGCCGGCATCGATAATGTTTTGGAGGGGATACATGAGGAGAGGTTTATTGGCAATCGGGATTAACTGTTTATTGGTTGAATAAGTAAGAGGAAGTAATCTAGTACCCTTACCACCAACAGCGATGATTGCTTTCATACCTTTACCTCCTCAAATCAATAATGTACTAACGATAATGACCCCCAAGAGGGCAACAAGAAGGTATTCTAACATAACGCGAACTTGAAAAGATTTCGTCTGGAGATGATGAAAGATTCCCCAGAAAAAATATAGTCCAGCAAAGACGAGGGTAAAAAAGAGAACGTATCTAGGCTGGGTTTGAAAGCGATAAACAGCTGCGCAATAGAGGATAGCGAAAATCAAAATCAGACTTAAGTTGTTTTTGTGCTCAATCATAGGATTTTCCCGGCATTGACGATCGTGGTCGCCAAGAGAATGAAGTTAATAAAGAGGATGTGGGCCCAGTTGTTCCCGACTCGACGAGAGATTTGATGTGACTCGGCAAGAAGAAGATCAAGGATGAGGGCGAGGATAAAGAGCGCGGTTGTACCCAAGTTGAGGGTACGAGCAAGGTTAAATTGATTCCATTTGGGGATCTCAGCTGGTACTGGGGAAGAGGGAGGAGCGACGGGCTCCACTACTTCCTGCCCTTTAACTTCAGCTACCTGGATCGGCGCTGGAGTAGGAGCAGCTTTGGCACTCGCCTCCTTAGAGACAAACCCACCTTGAGCAGCACCAAAGAGTTGAACAACTAGAACAGTCTCTTGACCTTGAAGCGTGCCAGGTACGACAGCTATGCCGATCTCGGAGTATTTAGGATTAACGATGTTGTCGTGGTGAGTGGTCGAGGCCATCCAAGCTGACATAAGGCGATCGGTGCTACCAAAATCTTTGGCAAGGTTTTCCCCAGCAAAGACATAGTTATAGCCGGCATCTGTAAACCAAACCCAAGGGGATTTACCTGAGGGAGAGTTGTGTGCCCAATAGTTTTCTTCAAACATATTGGCTGCTTTCCGCCTTGCGGCGTCGGCAAGGCGCTCATTATATGAAAGGGGTTTAAGACCAGCACTAATTCTTTGTTCGTTCGTGGCACGCACCACCTCATCGATAGTGACTGATGAAGTAAATCCTAAGATGTGGAGACTGGTGCTATCAAGGAGACGAATAAAGACATTAGCCGAGAGGATGATGCCAATGATTGCCAAGATCCCAGAATTGTGGAGGAGGTGAGCCCGGAAGTTGTTGGTGTGATGGGGTGTAAACCAATGACGCAGTTTGGCAGTAATGGACATGCCTCCATTATAGGCAGATATAACTTGCGGTTACAAGGTGCTCAAACAGTTATTTGGCTGCGATACACTTTGGATTTTGGCGGATGGCGTTATCTAGTTCTTTTTGCCAAGCTACTTTTTCTTGGTAATCGGAATCTTTTGTAAGATCAGCAAAACGGCGACCTTTTTGCATGGATGCTATCTGGCTGCGGACTTGATTAGCTTCTTCTTTGAGAGCGTTGTGTCTTTCTTCGAGACCTTCTTTGTATGTAACTTGTTCTTGGCTGCGTGCGATTTTACGGTCAGATATCGCAGTTTGGATCCCGCTTTTAGTTTTGCGAACTGAGATATAAGATTGTATTGGGGTGCAGGTGGTTGTAGCAGCGACGATTTCGCAACCGTTGATTTTCCTGGTGACTTTTGGTTTGGAACCTGGTCCACATTCTGATTGCATTACTTTGCGATAGTCACCCATTTGGATTTTATTGATATCGGCACTTGCGCCAAAAGCCAGATCAAGCCGATCTGATTGCCACCAAATAAGGGTCGCGACGGCGAGACCAGCGACAAAGACCGCAACCAATTTAATGGTATAAGCGTTGTGACTTTTTATTTTTTTCATGGGGAACCTCCAATAATATATTACCTATGATCTATAGTGATACATTTATTTGAGGAAGTCAAGGTAGATCCCGGTGACCATAGCGAGCGCCGAGGTAACGAAGATAACAATGTAGTTCCATTTTTCTTTGGTCGAGAGCAAGGTAGTTAAAATATATTTATTCGCTTCGATTTGGTCCGGCGTAAGATTGGAATTTTTGATGGCTTTGATGAGATTATTTGTTCTGATTAATTTGGCTCTTTTCTCCGAGATGACATAGCGGTGCCAGAAGTAAATAATAAAACCAACTGTGCCAATGTACCACGCGGCCAGAGCTATTTTACTCGAGTAATGATTGAGAACGACAATGGCACGATAGCAAATGGTGGCAATAATACCGGACCAAAAAAAGAATTCGCGGAGTAGTTTGGGATTGGGTTTGATGGCAGTCATTAATGACAGGTTACACAGTTTAGAGGGGTTTGGCAATCACAATCAGGCGCTTGAGCGTGGTGCCAGGAGGCCAACAGGTCATGAGAGTGAGGGTTTCGGTATTTAGAGTGGTAGTCATATATTTTGTATCTGTAGAGGGGACAAAGAGTTTTTCCGTGACGGAGTAGTCATACTCATGGTTCTGATACCAAACTTTGATGACGTCGCCGGACTGCAGATGATGGAGAAGGTAAAAAACTGAGTTATAACGCTCAGCCAGCAAAAGATCGGCGGAACTGTGGGCAAAGATAAAAATATTCCCTCCTTCCCCCGGAAATTTTGTGCCTTTGGCGTGGGCGACACCTTTGGCTAGAGCCTGCTGATAGAGGCGGCTGTTGGAGGGGTCAACATTACTAACCACGGGAGCTGAGGCGCCAAGCCTGGGAATCACCAAAGAGAAATCTGTACTCGAGATAGTCAAGGGAAGGGGTGACTTCGTGAGAGAGCGGACGGCGTAATTCACCTCCTGATTAACTGGATCTCCAAAGAGGCGGGAGAGGATGAGCGCAGAGATAATGAGGAGGACGAGACCGACCTTAACGGGCAATGAGTCTTTTGTAGATGACATAGGCGAGGCTAAATCCTGCGAGAATACTAATAGCTTTCCAGAAAGTACTTCTGGTGGCAAGCTGTTTGACGGCATCTTTGGCGCCGGCGACCAGGCCCTCGCCACCAACTGAAGTAGAAGCAGGAGTGGCTTCACCCATAACTTCACCCGAGTCTGTTACCTCGACGGTTTCCTGACCTAAGATACTGCCAGTCCCGGAGGCAACGAGGAGAGCGGCGGTTGTGGGAGATGGGGCGACAGTCGTAATGCTCACCACTTCGTCACCAACGTGAGCCGATTGGTTGCCGACCCCATCAAAGGCACGGATTACATAGTACCATTCGCGGGCGCAGTCACTGCTGCGATCATGGATATATTCTCCATCCTGGTTACTGCCGATTGCGACTGAACCTACGCGGGTACCAGAGTCGGTCGGGAAATTCATTTGGTCGGAACTGTAGATTTCGACTTTTTGAGTGAACCCCCCGTCGTCGGCGGTGTGGAATTTGATAATCCAGCGACATTCTGTGGGATGTTCTTTGCTGTAGCTTGTGGGTTTGCCGGGGCCGTCGGTGTCGTAGAGGACACTCTCAGTGTCTGTTGTGTCAGTTCCATCAACTGTGGTGGCGGTGACGTAAAATCCGTAAGTACCCTGCTCGTTCATGAGTGAGCCATCTACTGGGCAGGAACTACTCCCGCCGCTACTTTTTTCAACAGTTGCGGGGAAAACTATGTCGCCCCCGAACTGGATAAGCGTCCCAGAGGGTTTTTGGACATAACACTTCGCTGTAATTGCTTGTTTATCGATATCAAGCGTAGTTAAGGCTAATTTCCAATTACTCTGGCGGGTAGGTGTGTGTGGGGTCTCCATCCGGACAGAGAGACTGTCGTCGCCGTTTATGGTGGCTTGGGCGGGGACGGAGAAGACAAAGCTTAGACCAATTACAGCAAGAGCGACGAGGAATTTCTGCATATGTTTGCCTCCAAAGATAAGGGCGAGACCGGAAATAAGAGCGATGACTGCGGCCAGGAACCAAAGGTTATTAGCACCAGTTGCGGGGAGTTCAGTCGAGGCACCGAGAACCTCACCGGTTTTTTGGATATCGACGCTACCGGTTTCTTGCTGTGACTTGGTAATCTCGACGTTTGTGCCGACAAAGATACCATCGACATAGGTGGAATTTTGGCCGGCGGCTTTGACTACTTGGACAGAGAAGGAATTCACGCCTTCGGCCCAAGCAATGTCGGGGTAGGTCCCACTATCTTGGTCGGAACTCACGTCAGCAGTGTAGGTGAGGGTAACTACTTCACCTGATACCATATCACCAAGAATCCATGATCCAGGCGAGGCGTAGGTAGGTTCGGTTGTAACTAGCGCCAGTTTGAGATCACCGCGGAGGGTGGAGATAGCACTCCAAGTACCGGCATGATAGGTGAAACCAGTTGGGGGAACATCGGTCACAATCACATTGTTGACGTTACTGCCATGGAGTTCTACTTTGAGAGTATAGAGAACGTCGCTTCCGGGAGCTTGGGCTCCAACCACATCATTACTTTTTTCGATCGTGAGCTTTGGATTGGCTTGATTGCCGATTTGACAGTAAGTAGTCTGACCGGCGTTAATATAAACATTGTTATTCCCTTCTTCACGATCAGTGGAGCAGTCAATATCGGTTTGAGTCCAGCCTTTTTGACCTGTTTCGGAGAGGTCATACCAACCGGAAATAAGACTGTCAAAGATGGCAGTGCCTCTTTCTTCGTTGGTTAATTGACTGGTCTCACCAGTAACATTAATTTCCCAGTTACCGAGAGTTACTTCATCCTTGTCCCATTCACCATTGCCGTTGACGTCATTGTACTTCGTAACCTCAAGATCACCAGTTTTTTGTTTGTTCTTACAAACAATCAGAAGGTCTTTGCCACTGTTTAGATTGAAGTTAAAGTCGCTCACAACAACCCCGAAAGTACGTAGTGCTGGATCTTCTGGTTCGTAGTGGTAGTCAACTATTTCACATCCAGCAAAGTCGTAGTCTTCCTGATCACCCTCATTGAGGTTATAGTGACCTGGTTTGACGTTATAGATGGTCTTTTCTTCACCGTCGGCGAGAGAGAATGATTTATCTAGTTCGGGGATACTAAATTCGAACTGGGTGCCAGTCTGATCGTCGACGGGATTACCCTCGTAGGTTACGACGTCTTTCTTGACTGTGATGCTGCCTTTCTGGTAGTTACCAAACTTAACAAATTCGGTGTGCCCTGGGGTCAGGTCAATTGTTTTGCAGAGATTGCCAGTACTATTGGACCAGCTGCTTTGCAACTCTTCACAGACTGTGTATGAACCAGGTAATAAATTATCGAATTCATACCAGCCGTAATTCCACCAGTTGTGACCAGTAAAGGCGTATGTTTCACCCGCGTTATATGTTTGATCATCGTTTTTATCAAGGAAGATGCGCCAGTTGGGCAAATTATAGTCGTACCAATCTTGATTACCATTGGCGTCATTGTCGAGGAATTTATTACCCCAAATTTTCCCGGGTTGTGTATTTTCGAAAGAACAAGTAATGCTCTGGCCATCCAGGACGTCAAAGCTAACGGATTTACCGTCTGGTCTAATTCCCCATTGGCCTTCGGATTCACAGCTGAGATCAGTCAATGTCCACCCTAGTTCGCCATCTTCGGAGACGTAGTAGGTGCCGACAGGGACATCAAGCGTAAGGCTCTCTTCAGTGCCGCCATTATGGTCATTACCATCATCTTCGAGCTCAAAGTGGCCGCCGCTTACTCCGAGGAGATTAGTATGGAAGTCAAAATTATCCTCGCTTGGGTTGATAGCATTTTTGACAATGGAAACCGTACCCTTTGGCTGGCGGTTGTTAAAGGTGCAAACAACATTTTCGCCATGATCCAAGTCAATCGTAACCGTACTGCCGTTAACTTGATAATCAGGATCACCAGTGCAGACTAGGCTATCCAATTCCCAACTGGAGGGGATGTTGGTTTCGGTAACGGTATAACTGCCGGTGGCAATCCCGGAGAATTGCTTATAACTACTCTTGCCTCCATAGCTGGTACTGTCACTGCCATTGTCGTCGAGCGTGAAGTTGCCAAGCACGCCGCTACCGGTGAAAGTGAAGTCCTGCTCATCGGTACCTGGGACGGCTTTGACTATTTTGATAGAACCAACAGATTTTTGATTACAGAGCGTAATTTCAGTGGTTGCACCCTTGGTGACATTGACGGTAACGGGGAGAGTACTGCCCTCTGGGCGAGTACAGTTGTAGCCGCTGTCTTTGGTATACCAACCGGTAAAGCGGTAACCAGCAGGAGAGTTTTCGTTAACGATATGAGTTATGCCGGGGATAGAAGTGGGGACACTGCCGACGGTAGTACCCATTGCGTTGGTGCCAGTTCCGTCTAGACTCCAGGTGAAGATCGCGGGATTGAGAGTTTCGTAGGTACCGTCACCATTACTATCCAGTGACTTGTTAACTTTGACGCTACCTGTATCGCGAGTGTTTTTAAAGGTGCAAGTGTTATCTCCGGTTGTAAGCGAGGCTGTTGCAGAGAAGCCGACGAGACTATTACAGGCGCCACCCACGGAGATGAGAGAGTAGCCGGGAATATCATTTGATTCGGTGACGGTATAGTTACCTGTTTCGAGATCGAGCCAATTGGGACCGCCGTCGTCGTGCCAAGAGCCGAGAACTGCACCTGTTGGATCCATGATTGTAAAGAGCCAGCTGGCTTCGGTGGCTGGACCGCCGCCGGAGAGGAGTTTGTCGATGAAGAGGCGGCCAGTTTTCCTGGTATTAGTAATGGTGCAAGTGGCAAATCCGCCATTGGCGATCGTTAGATTAGAACAGTTGTTATAGCTGGCCGCGTAATCTGGATCTTCGGACTCGGTAACAGTGTAGGTACCTGCGCTAAGCAGGAGATCATTTTGGCCATCCGCTTCGAAGGCGATCGGTCCCACTTTGTTATAGGCAAAGTTAAAGTCGGCGGCAGTCTTGCTACCACCGCTGACGACTTTTTTGACGATGAGGGTGGCTGGCTTGTCGTCGTTAATAACAGTACAGGTTTTTGATTCACCTATCCCGATTGTGCCAGAACAATCGGCAGAGAAAGACGCAGTATGAGTGGACTGAGCCGATTCGCTGACGGAGTAAGAACCTGGATCTAAGGTAACAGTCGTACCAGTGGAATTACCAGGGAAAGATGAGTCGGAGACGTTGGTGCCGGTCACGTTCATGGTGAAGTCGGATGGATTTAAGGTACTGCCGTTTTCGTTGGTCACGGTTTTGATTACAGTCAATGAACTCTGAGGAATACCACAACCTGCTTTATATATGGCTTGGCCGGCGGAGCTATCCCAATTTTTACCTGGATAATTAACGCCTAAGTAAGTGAAGGGAGGGATGATGTCACCCCAGTCGACTGTGATACCAGGGAACCAAACCGGGCCAACATGGTAGTAGTGACCGTTTGGGATATTGAGGATTGATTTGACGCTCACGTTGTTGGAAGTATATGGATTCCCGGCGGCATTAGTGGCATGACAGATATCGATTTTTTCCGGAACGGGGGTATTGATGAAGGTACAGGTGACAATATCGCTTCCACCAATTTGGATACCGGTAACAGCGCCCGTACTTAGGGAAGTACCATTGTTGGTGGCGCCAGTACTACAGCTGGCAGAGAGGAAGTCGTATCCGGTTTGCGGAGTTTCGATGACTGAGTAGCCTGAGGCAGGAGTGAGAGAAACGGCTGGAGTTTGACCATTAACGTCCGTTACTTTGCCGGCTTGACCACCGATGTTGAAAGTCCAGCCACTGGCGGGGGTGCGGTCGGCCGTAGTATTCATGTCGCCGTCAGCGTCGATGAGTTTGGTCACGGTGAGGGTACCACCACAAAGCGTAGTGGTTAGACTCGCTAACATCGTGGCTAGTCCAGAAATATTTCCTGTGATGACATCAGTTCCGATGGTGACGGGATTGGGTGGGGATTGAACTGGGCCGGAAATTGCTACCAAATTGGCAGCGGTTAATCCTCCTCCAGTACCACTGCTATTAATCCCAATCGCTAGGATTCTCGTACCTCCAGTTTTGATTGCATCAGCCCTTGCGATAGCATCGTCAAGATCACTTAAGGAACCATTACTTCTTGTGGGATTCCCATCAGTAATGACAACAACTAAGTCACCGGAGCCAACCATAGCGTCGGCTGTTTGCAGTGCTTCATCCCAGTTGGTGTATTCTGTCGCGCCGGTATGGCCGATACTATTTATTTTGGTTAGTACATTTGCTTTGACATTGGTGGGGCTTAAAGAGGTGCCTATGACGGTCGTATCAAAATCGATGACACCGATTTTGGTTGGTGTTGCCGGCATGAGTGAATTGACTAAAGTGGTGGCTGCATTTTTGACGGTGGTAATATCTCCATCGCTCATACTGTCTGAGCTGTCCAGGATCAATACCACATTGAGACCGCAAGAGGCAGAGAGAGTGGGATTGGCGACTGTGGGCTGCTGAACTATGATTGCATTGGGCAAAGAAACCACAGAGCTTTTTTCACCATAATAGCTACAATCACTTCTACTCGTGGCTCTGAACGAGATACTATATGTTCCTACTGTCGAAGGTGCCTGAAAACTAAAACTCCATGGGAAAGTACCTTTATTGTCTTGATCTGATGTATCAATACATGTCCAGCTACCACTTGAACCATTCCCAAATTGCCATTCTAGCCCGTGCCAATCCGTGTATTTGTCTATTGTGACTTGGCCGCTGGCAGTGACGTTTTCATTGGGGGCTACTGTCACTTGTGTTTGATTATTTACTAAAGCCGTAGCTAAGACAGGACTATTCCCGGAAGTCGTAACTATAAAGATTGTGAAGTGATCGAGGTTGTTGGCTTTAACCTTGTCACCTTCCTGGCTGGTTTGATTGTCGGAGATAGTTGTGGGAGTGGCATTTTTGTCTTCCATGTAGACAACTTCAACTGACTGATCATCCGGTTTGGGGAGAGTGAGGTCATAGTCAAAGATCCCGTCCCCCATACTAGTTGTGATGTCATAGGCGTATTCGCCGTAAGGTTTGACGTCACCCGGGAGATTGAGATCACTGACTTTGACTTTGACTATCTTAATAGTGGAGCGCAGGCTTTCATCTTTGGGGAGCGATTGAAAGGTGAGAGTTACTTTGTTTTCTAGCGGGAAAATGTATTTAACACCGAGTTTGACGGCTTCTTTAGTTTCGGCAGAACCATTGGTTTCGTTGATATTCCAGTCTTCGTTTGTACTATCTATTATGGTTTGCCCGTCGGCGAGTGTGACTTTTTCAATCGTTTTGGGTTCGGAGACTGCCAACTGGGCAGAGGGTTCGGATGTTTGGATATCGTCGACGGGTGGAGGGTTGGGGAGAACAGCGGGAGGGAGTTCAACAGGTGACACAGAAGATTCGCCAGTTTCCGGAGCGGGATTAACGGTTGGTTCTGGAGTAGGAGTGGGAGTGGGGTCTGGAGTGACAATCGGAGAAGGGGTGGGGGCGGGAGTAGGATCGGGAGCAGGAGATGGAGCAATGGTTGGATTCGGAGAAGGGGCGGGAGATTCTTCGGCGGTTTGAGCATGAGCTGGGGCGGCAAGAGTGAAAGCTAGGAAAGCGGGCTGAGCGATGTTTAACAAAAGGGAAAATAATGACCAAACAGCAATAATTCGTTTCCGCAGTTTAAGTGATCGAAACATTGTCGGTGTCTCCTAGATTCTTGGGCAGAAACTAATTTCCTATAGTATACACTATGGTGCAAGTGGATACAGTATTGGCGACACAATTGCCCCGGCAATGACCTATTTTCGCATACAGTTGCCCATATACTATCGTCGGCGCTAATGCGTTTCACGACTCTGTTCGGAATGGGAAGAGGTGGTGCCACACCGCTCTAATCACCGGAACAATTCTGTCGCCAATATTTAGTTGTTAATTTTTAAAGTTTTTGGGCTTTAAAAGGTGAAGAGTAAGATTACAGTATCAAACTACTCGTTTGATCATGCGTATTCCATACTATGAATAGTATAGGAACCCGCCAAACATCATAGATTATGATGTTGGCGGACAGGTTAGCTAAACACATTGCTGTGCGTACACTTCCTGCCGATAACCTGGTGGTCTTCCAGGGATCTATCGTCCAATAAATTGGACAAGGAATTCTCATCTTGGGGCGTGCTTCCCGCTTAGATGCTTTCAGCGGTTATCACTAACCATCGTAGCTACTCTGCTATGCGCCTGACGGCTACAACAGAAACACTAGCGGATGGCTCATTCGGGTCCTCTCGTACTACGAACAACCCCCCTCAAAATTCCAACGCTGACATCGGATAGAGACCGACCTGTCTCACGACGGTCTGAACCCAGCTCACGTAGCGCTTTAATGGGCGAACAGACCAACCCTTGGGACCTTCTCCAGCCCCAGGATGCGCTGAGCCGACATCGCTCAATTGATGGTTTAATTGTTTCCAATTAATTTTGACTATACCTTCACCGCTCTAATTTTTAGAGGATGCTAACGTGTTATAGAGATAAATATCCCTATCTTCACCCACGCATAAATGCGGGGATCCAGTCGATACGGGGTTATATCAAAACCTTGTAAGCCATAGACGGAATAATATATGGTCGAATTAAATCGACAAATTTCTTGGATTCTTTAACGTTAAAACGGAGACGATAATATTGCTTATCTTTATCTCGTTTGACCGTCAATCCAAAATCTCTCAAAAGGAGTCTACTCAATAATAACTGTTCTTGTTCAGGGAACTGTTGGGTGTTAAGATAACAACTTTTGTCACATAAACTTCCATCGTCCATATACCACACTGCCAAAATTTGTTCAGACAATTTTAAATTTGGAGGAATTATTTTCCTCTTATTTTTATAAAATTTCCGATATATATTGGTGAAGCAAGGTAGACTACGGGTAAAAAACCGATAACCTATTCGTTTGCCATTGCCTTTATATAACTTTGGTTGTGTCAGTACACAATTTTTTAGGACGCCATACATCCAATCAACATATTCCTTTTGGTTGATACTATGAGTGATCTGTAAATGTGCATTGGTTTTACAACGCATATAACCATCACCCAACATTGTGCCAATTACAATATCTGATTGTGTTTTTGATAAACTTCCCACGGTATTGTCCTATCCAATCATTTGATTCTAGTATTACCGAAGTAAATCCGAATGTCAAATGGGTTCATATGAATGAGGAGTTCACCGTTATGAGTTAGTTTTCTTAGATTATTACATATCTAAACAGCACTCAAGTTTTACAACTTGGGGACCCCGATATGTTGAGGTAGCGAACTGCACCGTCGCTGTGGACGCTCAGGTGCAACTACTCTGTTATCCCCGGGGTAGCTTTTATCCGATAAGCCCGGTACCTCCCACGAAGTACACGAGGATCACTAGGTCCGACTTT
>JBDRPO010000024.1:0-21915 GCA_043827085.1 bacterium
TAGAGGAGTTCCTGTGGGGAGAGAGCTTTTGGGCTGATGGCTATTTTGCCGAGAGTGTTGGGAGACTGGAAGAAGATGTGATCAAAACTTACATCCGTGATCAGAGAAGTATGCCACAATCGCAAGCCTAGACCGAAGCTCCGGCCTTTAGGCCGGAGAGAGGTTCACTAAGCTATCCGTCATTGGATTGTAGACAAGTACGCGTGTTCTACCGTATGTTTGTAGTAGCCATTTTTGAACTGCGGTTTCGGTGTTTTTTTCTATGTGAATATTGGCTAGAATTCTTGACTCTTTTGGGCGCATATATATATCTAGTATTTGGTGATTAGTTAAGCGTTATAATATCCATTAACTGTATTTTACCTTAGGAGCATATGATATATGAGTCTATCTATAGCGATAGTTGGGTTGCCAAATGTGGGGAAGAGCACGCTGTTTAACGCCTTACTAAGTAAGCAGCAGGCGTTTGCAGCGAACTATCCCTTTGCCACGATTGAACCGAACGTAGGGATCGTGCCGGTATCGGACGAGCGACTCGCTAAACTCGCGCCGATCGTAAATACGACGAAGTTGGTACCGGCGACGGTGACATTTCTCGACATTGCGGGGCTTGTGAAGGGAGCTTCAACCGGTGAGGGGCTAGGGAATAAATTCCTCTCGCATATCCGCGAGGCATCAGTGATCCTCCACGTGGTGCGGGCTTTTGCGGACGCGAATGTGATCCAGACTGGGAGTGGGGACTCGGTGGAAGATTATCTGACGATCGAGACAGAGCTTCAACTAGCAGACCTTTCTACACTTGAGAAACAAAAAGAACCACACGGGAAAGTGGAGAAACTAGACACAATCCGGTGGAGTGCGGTACAAAAACTACGCGAGCTCCTTTCGGCTGGACACTCGGCGCGGCAAGTAGATCTCTCAGAGGAAGAGATGAAAGCAGCTGCCGATTTGTGGCTCTTGACGGCGAAACCTCAGATGTGGGTTTTAAATACTGACGAAGCGGGAGTTGCCAAGAGTGGCGCGATGATAACTGATTTTGTAGAGCGACTCCGCGCTAAACACGTGGAGATTCAAGAATCAGATTGCGTCGTGATTTGCGCCAAGCTAGAGGAAGAGCTCGCGGGATTTAACGAGGCTGAGCGACTAGAGTACTTAAAGTCGGCTGGTATCGTGCGGACGGGACTCGAAACCCTGATTGCGGCGGCGTACAAGCGACTCGGCTTCATGTCGTTTCTCACAGCAGGAGAGCTCGAGGTGAGAGCTTGGACTGTTCCCGTGGGGACATTAGCACCTGAGGCGGCTGGGGTGATTCATACCGACTTTATAAAACACTTTATCTCGGCTAAAGTTTGTAGCTATGTAGGTTTTATTGAGTTTGGAGGATGGAAAGGGGCGGCGGAAAAAGGAAAAGTCAGGACGGAAGGACGTGGATATGTTGTCAAAGAAGGAGATATCATTGAGTTTATGATCGGGAGATAAATTCCAATTTGGCCAGGATTTCCTGAGCAGGACAGACCTTCTGACGGCTCCTTGGTTTAATATTCGCATCATTGCACGTCTGACAACCTCTTGCTATAATCCACAGAATGAATACATACGAACTTACAATCTTGATTCCGGAAGACAAAGAAGGCAAGGAAGTTCCTAGGATCATTAAAGTGGTCACTGATTTTGCCAAGAAAGCCAAGGGAGAGGTCAATAAACAAGAGAGTTGGGGTGCCAAGCATCTCGCGTATCCCATCCGAAAACTCGCCATTGCCCAGTATGAGCACTTTGTGTTGTCGCTCCCGTCTTCTAGACAACCAGAACTGGACAAAATGCTCAAGATGAACGAGAGTATACTGAGATATATGTTTATTAGAGTGTAAGAGCAGGGAGGTTTTATGTCGTCAAGATCGCTAAACAAGGTCATGCTGATTGGGAATTTAACCCGTGACGTGGAAGTGCGCTATACCCCCAGCGGGACAGCGGTTGCCACCTTTGGACTCGCAACTAATCGGAGTTGGAGCTCGGGAGATGGGTCTGACCGACAAGAGGAAACACAGTTTCACCGGATAGTGGCGTGGAGTAAACTGGCGGAAATTTGTGGACAACTACTCTTTAAAGGCCGAAAGGTCTTTATCGAGGGGCGCCTACAAACTCGTAAGTTTACCGGCCAAGATGGCCAGCAACGTGAGATTACAGAGATTGTTGCCGAGAACATGATGATCCTTGATACCAGAAACCGTGATGGAGGAGCTCCGGTTGCTAG
Source organism: bacterium (assembly GCA_043827085.1). GTDB lineage: Bacteria > Patescibacteriota > Microgenomatia > UBA1400 > UBA12108 > CAJAUT01. The sequence goes on from JBDRPO010000024.1 coordinate 2,252, forward strand.
TGGTCCTGAGGAAGACTTTGTGGGAGTAGATACAACAGCTCCACAAGATTTGCCACAAGAAGAGGTGGTGGTAGAGGAGAAAACCAAAAAATCTACCAAAAAAGCAGAAAAAGTTGTTGAACCGGTAGACGACAGCGTTAATGTAGAGGATATCCCATTTTAATTAAATTAAGGAGCAAAAATGCAGCGCAAACCTAGACCAGAAAAACCGATCATGAGCAAGGGCGACGCCCCGATTACTTTTGATTATAAAGATGCCCCTACGCTTCTACGGTTTGTGACCGAGAGAGGGCGGATCCTACCGCGCGCACGAACAGGACTTGATGCCAGGGGGCAGAGGGCTCTCAGGATTGCGGTCAAACGTGCTCGTCTACTTGCACTACTTCCATTCGCGGCGTAATCTTTACCGTATGGTAAAAATACATCTTAAACAAGTGCGAAACTTTTTCTTTTTATTATCTTTGGGAGTGTTGGTGTTTGCTGGAGGATATGAGACAGCCAAGCTAAATTTGGGGGCTAATGGGGCGGGGATAGTGCGCAAGTTTACTGGCAAGCCGACGGACGACGCCGTAACGGCAGCCGACTTTTCCAAGTTTTGGGAGGTATGGAGACGACTGGAAACTAGTTATGTGGATCCAAGTAAGCTTGATTATGCCAAGATGACGTGGGGGTCGATGCAAGGACTCGCGCAGTCACTCGATGACCCGTATACCCAGTATTTGCCGCCTAAGGAGAACAAGCAGGCAACGGAAGACCTAAATGGAGCCTTCTTTGGGGTGGGGATTGAGCTAGGGTACCGCGATAGCACACTAGCAGTCGTGGCACCTATTACGGGCTCTCCGGCGGATCATGCGGGAGTGAAGGCGGGGGATTTGATTTTGCATATCAAAGATGAGAAGAAACAGGTAGATGTGGATACACAGGGCATGACGCTCCCCACAGCAGTTACACATATCCGTGGGGACAAGGGGACAGCGGTTATTTTGACGCTCTTTAGAGAAGGTACAGAAAAGTCGTTTGAGGTAACAATAACTCGTGAGGAGATTGTGGTGCCATCGGTCGAGCTAAAATGGATAGAGAGGAATGGTAAGAAAATTGCTAACCTGGAGCTGCATAAATTTGGCGGACGGACAGATAGGGAGTGGCTAGCTAAGATAGCTGAGATCGTGGCAGCGCGTCCTGCTGGGGTGGTCTTGGATTTGCGCAATAACCCAGGAGGTTACCTTGATGGGGCGGTATTTGTGTCGAGCGAGTTTATGAGCTCGGGAGTGGTCGTGAAGCAAGAGGGGAGAGCGAGTAGTGAGACTTTTAGTGTGGACCGGAGGGGGAATTTGACTACAGTTCCACTCGTTGTACTAGTGAATAAGGGCTCGGCTTCGGCTAGTGAGATCACGGCGGGAGCACTTCAGGACAATAAACGGGCAAAAATCGTGGGAGAGCAATCATTTGGTAAGGGGACGGTACAAGAAGTACAAGATCTGTCGGACGGATCATCACTCCATGTAACTGTCGCCAAGTGGATCCTCCCGTCGGGGAGGTGGATCGGGAAAGAGGGGATCACGCCAGACTTGAAGGTGGAGGATGATTTCGAGACTAAAGATGTGGATGAGCAGCTGGATAAAGCGGTAGAAAGTTTGACATTGGGTTTATAATTTTCTCATGCTGAAAATGGCTGAGTTGGTGGTGGCTTGACACGGAGCCCTTGATGCAAAAGGTGAACATTTAACATGCGAAGGGAAAACAGCAATCGAAACGCTGTCTCGTGCAATATTAGAGTATTTAGGAAGTAATCTTAGTGGCGATGGTATTGCTCTGCTCACTTCTAATTCAACTAGGGCGATTGAGACTGCGCAGATAATAGAGGAAGTTTTAATGGTCGATTATCAAGAGGCATGGCCATTGAATGATGGTAAACTACTTGGCCATAATGTGGAATCTAAAGATTTTGAACCATTTATGAAAGATAGAACAATAATGGTCACCCATGGGGGGGTCTATTGTGCCTATTATTAGGGGATTGTCGCGGGCAAAAAATTTAGCTTATTCGAATGAGCCAAAATATGGTGGAGCTATTGCGGTAAATGCACCGGGTAAGGTGACAATGTTATGAGTCTTAAATTGTTTTGTCCTGAGGGAGAGTATAAAGGTCAAAGCGAGATATCATTGCAGATATTAAGCCGTGCGGCAGAGTGTATGGACAAAGAGCGAGAACTTGCGGCTGAGGAGGTGCGAGCTGGTGGCGAGAAAGTGATCCGCAGGAGATATGGGCGTAAAACTACGTCGGATGGCTTAGATTACGTGATTGAAAGTTTGACCGGACCTAATCATGTTAATCCAACAACAGCAGTGGATAAAAAACAGGTAGATACTATCACCTGGGCTAATCCCAATGGGTGGGGTCGTACAAATAAAATGGCATTGAAAAGTATTGGAGTGGTGGAGGGAGAGGCGACTGTTATGAAGCTGGGCCAAGCGGGCTCTGAGTTTTTGAAGTTGGCACCAAAGCAGGCATTATTACTTGAGCCAATATTGATCTTGGCTTATGGTTTTGAAACTGATTATTGGGGTAATAATAGAGAAACACTTAAAGGAGCAATTTACCACGTAGCTTTGTCATGGTTAACGTGGAATCAATATCCGGGTAATATTCATCTTGGGGAGAAAGTTTGCACTGAGAGGGTGTGGGATGCTAGTTCAGAAAAATTGATCGCGCAAGTGACGAATGCTAATGTGGCAAGATCACAACTGGCGCATGCGCTAGAGTACAGAGCTAGAGTTAATCCTTATTTGGGCGGATTGGGCGGACTATAGAGAGAGAAATTGGATAGGTGTGAAATAATATAAGATATCATGACAAGTAAAAACTTCTTAGTTGAAATAGATAATAAGGAAAAATCGAAGGTGGTTGAGGAGTCGTTTGGTGCGAAGAGGTTTTCTTTGCCGGCCCAGGTGGAATATTATTCTAAAGAGAGTAATTTGACTTTAAGATATGGGTGGGTTGCGTATGAGAGGAGATTTCAGGTACATAGATTGCTGCATGATATTAATGTTAAAACATGGGCAGATTTTCTTGCGAAACTGCCTGATTAGATTACACGCTTTTGTTAATTTCCTGGTTGAGAGAGAAGAGGAGGTCGGTGAGGTTGCCTTCGAGAATGCTTTCGAGATTATGCCACGATAGACCGACACGGTGGTCGGTGACGCGGTTTTGGGGGTAGTTGTAGGTGCGGATTTTCTCGGCGCGCATGCCGCGACCCACAGCCGAGCGGCGAGTAGATTCTAGTTTGGCGATTCTCTCTTCCTCTTGCAATTCCCAGAGTTTGCTACGGAGGTAATCGAGACAGATTTCACGGTTTCTTTGTTGATAACGTTCTTGTGAGGAGACGGTCGTGATGCCGGTCGGCTTATGAATGAGGCGAACTGCCGTACTAACTTTGTTTACATTTTGGCCGCCGTGACCGCCGGCGCGGAAAAACTGCCACTCTAAATCTTCGTCGCGGACGGTGACTTTAGCGGAATCGACTTTGGGCAGGACGGCGACGCTCGCCGTAGAAGTATGGATACGGCCCTGGGATTCGGTCATGGGGACCCGCTGGACTCGGTGGACGCCCGATTCCCACTTGAAGAGCCCATAGGCACCCTGGGGGAGGGTGGAGTCATCAGGATGGCCACTGAAGAGATAGGTTACTTCATCTATTAGTTCGTATTTGAGACCCTGGATATCGGCGAAACGTTTGTACATACGTTCGAGGTCAGCGGCCCAGATTTTGGCTTCGTCTCCCCCGGCTCCCGCGCGAAACTCGATTATGGCAGGACGTTTGTCTTGCTCGGTGTCCGCTGAGGTTTCTAAACTGGCGAGTTCAGCTAGCTTGGTTGAGCGTATGTTTTTTAGCCGGATCAGTTCATCATTGGCGTACTGGGCTAGTTGAGGATCACTGGAAAGAGTTGTAGCTTCATCTATTTGCTGTTCGAGAGAGATGATTTCTTTGGCGAGCTCGGCTTTGGGGGTCAAGTCCACGATTTGCTCGCCAATCTTGGCTAGACGATTCTGGTTGGCGGGATCGCTCGACTGTGCGACGAGTGAGTCATATTTTGCAACTAATGCGGCAAGATCAGTAGACATGAAGTTAGTATAACGTATCTAGGCTTGGGCACGAATGTCGGTGAGGGTCTGGGGACCAGATTGAGAACCCTTGCGGCTCTTTTTGGCTTTCTTACCGACAGCAGCTTTTTGCTTAGCTTGGAATTTCTCGACGCGGCCGAGTTGATCTACAAAGCGCATCTCACCAGTGAAGAATGGGTGGCACTTGGCGCAGATATCGACGGCCATGTCGGAGCGGGTGGAGCCAGTCTGGAAAGCGGCACCACAACTGCAGGTGACCGTAATTTGGTTGTATTTGGGGTGGATGTTGGCTTTCATGTGGTATATTGTACCAGATCTTTTGAGGGAGGTAAACATACTATGTGCCCGACAATAAGTGAAAATGGTATCAGAGTTGAAGCTTACGGATCTGGTTTTCGCATATTTGGTCCTGTACAACATCTAAGGTTAAATATGAGGGGAGCAGAGGTTGCTAGTGCGCTTGGAGCAGAACATGGGAAATCTTTCCAGATGGGTGATTTGGTGACGGAGATATGGGCCATGTTGGGATATGACTCGATTCAGTTGTTGTATGGAGAAAATACTTTATTGAAGGTGAGCTTAATGGGTGATGATTGGTTTCTAGCAATTGATCCTGGACCTTCTTTTCCGTACAAACGCTAATTTGATTTTTTCTCCGCACGGTAGACGCCGTAGGAGATGAGAGCGATCGCGAGGAGGGTGATCCAGGTTGGGATTTCACCCAGGAGCAGGAAGCTCGCGGGGATGGCTACGACACCGTTGAGGTAGGTAAAGAGATTGGCTTCGGAGACCTCGATTTTGCCGACAGCATAAAGGTGGAGAGCAAAGGCGAGGATGCCGCCGGGGATGGCCATATAGAGGACGGGGAATAGAATTGAGAAGTTAGATACCAGATTCCAGATGGGGGGGAGAGAGCCAGAACGGGAGAGTAAGAGGCCATAGATGAGGGCGGTTAGGAGGTAGGTAAGGGAACCAAGATAGATGGGGGGTTTAGTTTTATACACTTTTTTGGCAATGACGGCATAAATAGCGTAGAGGATGTTGTAACCCAAGATGTAAAGGTTACCGACGGTACCCACTGGAGTGTCTAAACCTTGGGAAAAAACTGGGGCAACGACAAGGATAAGGGAGCCCGCGAGTGAGAGGGCGAGACCTTGCCACTCTCGCCGACTTTCCCGTTCGTGGAGGAACCAGATGCCACCTAGGACCACAAAAATGGGACCAGTGGCGCCGATGAGCGAGGCTTCAAGGGCGCTAGTTTTTGCGAGTCCTTCGTAGAGGATGAGGAGGGGAAGGGCAGTCCCCGCAATTTCTAGGAGAGTCACTTTGATGATATATGAGATCTTTGGATATACTTTGAAATAGTAGAGGAGAAAGACGGGAAGTGAGACTAACCCAGCGACGAGAAAGCGGAAATATAAATACTGCAGGGGCGTGAGGTAGTCAAAAACTGGTTTAACAATCGGGAAGGCACATCCCCAAATCAGGACCGTGATAAATAAAGCTATATAGGCTAATTTGCGGTTGCTGGTCATGACTTGGAGAGGAGTTCGATTAAGATAAAGGCAACGTAGCCCGATAAGAGGATAAAACCTTCCCACCGCTCGAGTTTCTTTTTAGTTTTGACAAAATAGATAAAGGCGAAATAGATCATCGAAAAAGCGCCGATCGCCATACCGTAGGGTACAAGTCCCTGATGGGTTAAGGTCAGGGGGCGAATGATGGCGGCGAGGCCGAGGATGAGAGTGGAGTTGGCGACCACGGAGCCCAGTAGGTCACCGAGCGCCATTTTGGCTTGACCGGAGCTAATGGCTTTGAGTTCAAAAGCTAGCTCGGGAAGGGAGGTGCCCAAGGCTACAATAAACAAGCCGATAAAGAGGGTGGAGAGTCCGGTAGAAATCGCCAGGGCAGAGGCGAGACGGACGATAAAGTGGGAAGAGAGCAACAATAACGCAACGCCGAAGGCAAATTTGAGAATCCCATTGTGGCCGTTGGAGCTTGTGATGGCTACCAGGAATCGTTTGATAGGGGAGCGAGATAGGGCGTGTGCGGCGAGAGCTTTTTGGTGTGAGTGGAGAAAGGTTGAGATCATAATAAGATAAACTACGAGGAGCACCACCCCGTCAGCTTGAGAGAGGGTACCATCGGCGATCAAAAACAAGGGTAAGAATCCAGCTGCCCCGGTCAAGTAAATGTCTCGGCTCAAGATGAGACCGGTAATTTGGAGGGAGCCGCCAAGGACGGCTGCGCCGCCGATCACGAGACTCAAGTCGGCAATGTTGCTACCGATGATGTTGCCTAGGATTAGGCTGGTGTTGCCTTCGATCGAGGCAACGAGACTGACCACGAGCTCGGGCAGAGAGGTAGAGATGGCCAAGATGAAAGCAGTAATGCCATAGGCGGCAAGGCCACTTTGGCGAGCGAGAGTCTTTATCGAGCGGACGATCAGGCTAGTTGCGTAGATGAGGATCAGGCAAAGCGAGACTAGGGCAGCAATTTGGATGGGCATGAGTATACTATCGCAGTTTGTCTACCACCTGGTCAAGGGGGAGGGTTGATTGCTCGCGGGTTGCGAGATTTTTCAGAGTCACAACACCTTTGTCGATTTCGTCTTGGCCAATCACGATGGCATAGGGAATGCCTTTCTTATCAGCATACTTGAACTGCTTATCTAGCTTGGCGCTACTGTCGGGGTATAGCTCGGCGTTCACTCCATCTAATCGGAGCTTTTGCGCGGCCTTCAGGGCCTGGCCCTGTAGGCTTGGTGAGAAGACGGTGACAAGGACAGTCGTGGACTGAGCCTTGGGGATTAACCCTAGTTGATCGGCGGCCTCGACGGTGCGGTCAAAACCATAGGCTATTCCGGTTGCCGGGATTTTTATCCCCGTCAGCCGCTCCATCATTCCATTGTAGCGTTCTCCACCACCGACGGAGCCGACTTTGTAGTCTTCGACGACAATTTCCCAGATAGGTCCCTGAGAGTAAGAGAAAGAGCGGGCGAGCGTGGGTTCAAAGCGATAATACTTTTGGTCGTAGCCAGCATTTTCGAGATAGCTGATAATTGTTTGAATTGTTTCGTCGGGCTTGATGTTTTGGACAGTGGTCAAATATGCTTGAGCTTGAGTTGGGTCGATACCTTTTTTGACCATGTCGGCTATGACACCATCTTTCCCAATTTTTTGCAGCTTGTCGATCGCGACAATGGCTTGGTAAGGAATGTCTTTCATGAGATCACGATTATTAAAGATGATAATGGGTTTTTTAAAGCCAATTTTGAGATAGGTAGCCAGGTTGACAGCCATCACCTCGGCGTCGGCGGAGGCATCACTAACCCCAAAAATGTCGAGGTCAAACTGAGTAAATTCACGGTAGCGTCCTTTTTGGGGTTTTTCTGCCCTAAAAACTGACTGAATTTGATAACGGCGGAAGGGCATAGTCAGCTCGTTTAAGTTGTTGGCGACGTAGCGGCAGGTGGGAACGGTTTGGTCGTAGCGGAGGGCGACCTCGCGCTCACCGTTGTCTGTAAATTTGAAAATAAGCTTGGAGTCCTCGCCGATTTCGTCTTGGAAAATTGCATAGGGTTCGAGGGTAGGGGTCTCGATCGGTTCGTAGCCCCAGGCCTCCGCCATTTTAACCATGATGTTTTTGACCCAGGCCCGTTTACGGGCATCACAGGGCAAGATGTCGCGGAAACCTTTGAGGGGTTGGACGTTTTGTTTTTGCATATGGAACCTACCTTTCATCTACTTTTTCTACTGCAAGCTTATTATTTTGGCTGCAAAGCCAATTCTACTCCTAGAAGTAGGATTCACTACATCGTTGTCGTACAATTGTCTTTTCGCGCAAAATACTAAACTTTCGCTACGAAAAATAGATAAAACGTAGGTTCTGTTCATTATAACCTCCTTTTAGTTATCGGGCGAGACAAAGAATATTCGTTTAGGCTTTACAGTGTCTTCGCCTTCATAGATAACCTGTTGTAACCTTATACGCCGTGCGATGCTGGCCATGCTAGAAGTTGCTAAGGTGCGAACAGTAATAGGAAGTGGTGTTTTAATCATCGCTTTAGTGAGTTCTGTAGCAAAAAATTGTCGACGAGCTGAAGGGGAGACAAACACTTCTGAGATGTGCCTTGACTGGCTAGCTGCATCAGGTCTCACCTCGGTCACTCGATTTGCCACAAGTTTTTGCATCTCTTCGTCATCGCGGTATTTATCTGTGACAATATCCTCGATACTTGTTTCATATCCCCAGACTACTGCAACTAGCTCGCTCCTAATAAAACCGAGAAAGCCGATTGGGTTGGGATAGGCAAGCTCGCTTAGGATATATTTAACAGTCCAATCTAATGGATAGGCCTCGTTCATTGGTGTTGCACATTTTGGACATGGGGTGCCAACTTCGACGTAGGGGACAATTGCTTGTTTTCCAGGGTCTGTACATGTATTTTGCCAACAGGCTGCCCGCTCGCCCCAACCCTCGCTGGGATTATTGCCTTCACCGAAACTGCTAGCATATAAGTTTGCTATTTCGTCTAGATATTGACGGACGTTTGCTAAACTTTCTAACTTAAGATTTGACATATTAGCTCCTTGGTTTTTTCTAGGTTGTTGATTTCAACATATTCGTTGGGAGCGTGAGCGAGGGCGAGATTGCCAGCGCCAATTGTGCAGCAAGGAATCTGACCAAATGTTTGCCAGAGCATTTGGAGATCGATGTAGCCAAGGGAGACTTCACGTTTACCTGATAGATTGAGGTAGGTGAGTTGATCTGGAGGAGTAAGCCATGAGCCGAGGTCATGTCGTGCGGACCAATCCTCGAGCGTGAGCTTGGCTGCTTTAGCGTACTGCACAAGGATCTTTTCGACGAGATTTGCGTTGAGTTGGTCGATGGCGGGGCGAATGTCGAGGACAAATTCGGCTAGATCGGCAATATTGTTGCCTTGGCGACTGTAGATACCGTTTCCTTGGTCAAGTCCACCCTGACAATAGGCGAGGTTGAGGGTAGTAGGACCGAGTAGGGGATCGCTATATTCTGTAGCGAGTTTGCGTTTGAGTTTGTTAATACAGTTGATTCCAACAGCTATAGCGTTGACCCCGGCTTCGGGACGGCCAGCGTGGCCCGATTTACCACGGAGCCGGAAACTAACTTCGATTAGTCCGCGACAGCCAATGCCAATTTGGTCAGTTGAACCGTCAAGAGAGACGATTAACTTTGGCTTGATCTTACCTGCGTACTCTCGAACAAAAGCACGCATACCCGCGAAGTCGTATTCTTCATCGACATAGCAGAGCACCATGAGACCTTTGGTCATTTTTACTCCACTCACGGCTGTAAGCATGGCGGCAAGCGAGCCCTTCATGTCGGTGGCTCCTAACCCATATAACCGGTTATTTTTAATCGTGGGTGTCCATGGGTCGGTGGTCCAACCTACTCGATTTTCGACCGTATCCATGTGACCTGCGAGGACAGTCCTCGCAGGGTAACCATCTGTGGCGATCACGTTGAAGCGATCATCTTTGACTGGCTGTTTCACGACTTTGAGGGTCGAGTTGGTGCACAACCAGTCGTAGATAAACTGTCCAACTTTGATTTCGTCACAATCCGTCCCCACCCAGGAGGGGATAGAGACGAGTTGTTTGGTGAGGTTAACAACTTGATTCATAATAGTAGCTCCAGTATTCGAGCTAGTTGAGACTGAACTAACCACCAAGCATCTCGGTGCTCAGCATAGGTTGCTTGTTCCTCCTCTGTTTCTGGAGGCTTGAAGTACCATTGGTTGACGGGGAGATAGACGTTATATGCGTCATCGATCAGCTCCTGCGGTGTCCGACTATCTGTGACCCAGTTAGGTCGTCTGTCGATTGTTGTAGCCATATTTTCCTTTCATTTATTGATAAGACCCAACTTTGCTCTTTTGAGCTTTGCTAGGGGTTGTTGCACAAAGTGCAACAAAAACCCGCCTGGTGACGGGATAGGGAATCGATTAACTGATTAGAAAAAAAGTTATGCGAAACTACCCGCCATGGTGGGGTGGGTATGGTGCGAAGTGGTAGAGGTGCGTATTTGTTTCATGTCAGCATGTTACCATGATGATATGGTAATTGTCAAGCGTGTAGGTTGGAGAGTGATATTATGATTTAAATCATTATATCGTTTGAACAGTGCAAAATTTACTTTTTCAATCTAGAGAGAGCAGTGAGATAGCCACCTTTGCCGTGGTTTAGCCAGAGGGCAACGCGAGTGACGGTGGTGGTGGAAACGTGACATTTTTTCGCGATTTCTAGGTAGGGAAGCTTTTGATTGAGGAGGAGTACTATATGCCAACGTGTCGCCATGTCTTCGAGTTCTTTGATCGTCATGAGGTCGCGGAAAAAGCTCGCTAGTTCGGTAGGAGTTTTGAGGGTGTGGATAGCGGTAAAGAGATTTTGCATGTCTCTGGTGGGGTACGAATCAGTCATGAAGGAATTATAACAGAGCCGAATTACTCGCTGATGGAGGCGGAGAGGACGCGCATGAGGATAGTCGCGGTGGTGGTTTTTTCACTATCAAGAGTGGCGGTATAGACGAGGGTATCTCCGACGGCTAGGTCAGAGGGCTCGATACTGCCGGCGGTTGATTTGTAAATAGTCTTTCCGGTGAGAGTAAGAATTTTATCTTGGTCACTTACTAGGAGAGTAAGGACGGCTTTATCAATTTTTTTAATGGTGCCAAAACCAGAAGTTTTTTGGGGAGATTCTAGAGGGGTAGTGCTCACTACCAGGCGGCGACCGTCTAGAGTATCGTTTCCGGTTGGATAACCAATGGCAATAATGGAGTCATCAATCCGGATGTTGTCAGCTTTAATCACGGCATTCCCAGGAGAGCGGATGATTGAGGTATCATCTCCAAGCTTAATATCTCTTTTCCCATCCTTGTCTTCGATGATAATGGTATCTTTGATTATGTCTTTTACGATGCCGATATAGGCACGAGCGGAGGACAAGGGGGAGGTCTCTTTGGTATCTAGACTTTCCTGTAAGCGCTTTTTAAGATTTTCGGTAACTTCGCTTAAAGGGGGAGTAGGGCTCGGGCTAGGGGATGCGGCGCGGACGGGGGAAATGAAGGTAGATACGATGATAAGGATTAATAATGACGTTTTCTGCATAGTTAGTAACTAACAATAGGAGGTTATATCAGATTTCGGCGGTGGTGTACACCGCACTCAGCGTACTCTCGATTTTTTTGCCGTCGTTTTGATAAATACTGACATGGATGGTGTTGGCACCCTTAACCAGAGTGACATCTTGACTGAATGAACCAATGTCGCTTGGGACTATGAGGTACTCTCCCTTTTCTCCTAATATGGCAATATAAGTACCGGGGAGAGTTTTGCCGGTCAAGGTAAGGACTGGTTCATTGGTCACTGAGTTGTCTGGGGTTGAGATCTCGAGAAATAATTCATTATTTTTGTTGTTTTGGTGGTTCAAAGAGTTAGTTTGTTTTGATTCATTGATGGGAAACTTGATAGATCTCAAGGCGTAACGTGCCCGGAGAACCCCACCAGTGACGAGCAGAGCAAGAACGAGACCTATAACAACAGCTACAGTGGTTTCTTTTTTTACTTTCATCTTGCGCACAGTTTAGCTCAAAGGAGGAGAATCGTAAAGACTGTAATCAAATGAGCACCTGTGGTAACATATTTACCTATGGATATCAGTTATCTTGGCAAGAGTAATTTTAAGATCAAAACAAAGACTGGGTCGGTGGTAGCTGGTCCTGATAAGTTGGTAGTGTCACATAGGGGAGAGGGAGACGAATTCATCATTCGTGAACCTGGAGAATACGAAGTAGAGGGAATATCGGTATTTGGATTTCAAGCCGAGGGAGCTAGAGTATACGTGGTACAGTTCGAGGATATTAGGGTGTTGTATTTGGATAGTTTGACAAAACCGCTGGGAGAGAAGGTACTAACTGAACTAGATAATATTGACGTGGTGGTAGTTCCAACTGACACGATGAATTTGAAGGATATTTTAGATTTGGTTGCAAAACTGGAGCCTTACTATGTTCTACCGTTTGGAGAAGCAACTTCTAAATTTATTACTGCATATGAGCATGGTTCTAGGACTGTCAAAAGCTTGAATTTGAGCAAGTTAACTCTCTCCGAAGATTTAACGGAGGTTATTGTATTTGAGTAGTCCTTCGACTGGACTCAGGATAAATGGTAGAATCAGGGCATGGTAGCGCAAAAGGTCCCACCTCATAGCGATGAAGCGGAAAAAAGTGTCCTCGGATCAATATTGATCGATCGTGACGCGATAGTACAGGTGTCTGAGTTTTTACAGCCTGAACATTTTTACCAAGATAAACATGGAGACATATATATGGCAATGCTAGGGTTGTTCGAGGCACGTGAGCCGATTGACCTCGTGACTTTGCCGCAAAAACTGAAATCGATGAAACTCCTCCAAGCTGTAGGAGGAGTGAGTTACCTTTCAACTCTTGTTGAGGGAGTGCCAAGCTCAGCCAATATCCGCCATTATGGCGAGATAATCCAGGGGTATTACGCTCGGCGAAGATTAATCGCTGATTCATCAAGCATGATTGAGATGTCGTTTGACGAAGGGAGCGATATTGCATCCATACTCGACAGTGCTGAACAAAAGGTTTTTTCTTTGTCGCAAGCGAATATGCGGCAAGGCTTTTTGCCCATTCGTAATATCTTGGCGGAAAGCTTTGATCGGTTAGATGAATTGTCAAAGAAATCGGGAACCTTGCGGGGAGTGGCGACAGGTTTTACTGATTTGGACAACTGTCTGGCCGGGATGCAAGATTCTAACCTGCTCATACTCGCAGCTCGCCCTGGTATGGGGAAGACAGCCTTGGCTCTGAACATTGCTCAGTCGGCGAGCGTGAATAACAAGGTGGCGGTTGGATTCTTTTCGCTTGAAATGAGCAAGGAAGAACTTTCTGATCGTATGCTCGTGTCTCAAGCGGATATTGATGCTTGGAGATTAAAGACTGGGAAATTGACTCCCACTGATTTCGAGAAATTGTCAGAGGCAATGGGGATTTTGGCTGAGGCACCGCTTTACATCGACGACACACCGGGGATCTCGGTCTTAGAGATGAGAACCAAGGCAAGACGGCTGAAAGCGGAGCACAATGTGGGATTGATAATTGTGGACTATTTGCAGCTTGTAAAAGGGCGAAATTTAGAGAATCGAGTACAGGAGGTGGGAGAAATCTCACAAGGTCTCAAAAACTTGGCACGGGAGCTAAAGGTACCGGTCCTCGCGCTGTCCCAACTATCGCGCTCGATTGAGCATCGGGGAACGGGGAGCACGCCGCAACTGTCGGACCTGCGCGAGTCTGGGTCAATTGAGCAAGACGCGGACGTAGTGATGTTTTTGTACCGCGAGGATACGGAGGATTTGTCGAGCGTGAAACTGTCGATTGCCAAACACCGCAATGGAGCCCTCCGCACGATTGACCTCAGGTTTAAGGGAGATAGAGTTAGGTTTTATGGGGTGGATAAGACGCGGTAAGGTGATAAAATAACGGTAGTCTTGCCTGGGTGGCGGAATGGTATACGCGCGAGTCTCAAAAACTCGTGGTTGTAATGACCTTGAGAGTTCGAGTCTCTCCTCAGGCACTATGGTGTCGAAATCTAAACAATATGAGATGGATTTGGTTTTCCCCAAATTGATGTTAGTTGATAAGTCTGCGGATATGGTTTTTCAAAGAAATTGTCGGGATGCGGAAAGATTATTGAATAGTGCTGGGTTTATAAATTTAGTCAGGATAACAGCCGATCGAGGGGTTGAAGCAATCGAAGATGTAAATCTTAGAGCTAAATATGCCTTGGCGTTAGATATACAGTGGGGGGTAGTGAGATTTGGGGAGAACGGGTGGGCAAGACCTATCGTAGAAACCATAGAAGAGTGAGTAGGAGGAGTTGAGGAGCCAGGCCGTCGAGAACGCGAGGGATGGAGTGGTGGAATGACTGGTGAAATTTATTGATAGGTTTAAGCCATCTTGGCTCGTACTTCCAGAAATTTCTGGGGGCTTCGATGAAGTCGGGGAGTAATCCTAGGAAAGCTCCCCAAATTTGGGGATCGTGCAAATGGGAGGGAAGAGAAGAGGGATCGTAAGAGGAGAGGGGAAAGTAAAGGAGGACAAAAATAGCGGCGAGGACAAGATCTAAATATTCATGACGAAGGGCAAGGCGCGGAGATTTCACTCCTTTTCCGAGTCCTGTGCCGGCGTCCCAGTGGGGGATAGCGTCTTCCATATAGTGGGAGAGGAAAATGAGGGGAATGGCTATAACTGGATTTGTCACTTTTGTGGCAATGAAGGCCCCTGTCACAGCGTGAGAAATTGAGAGCATGAAAGAAAGTATACAGTATGATGTATAAAGTATGAAGTATAATAGAGATGTATGATGCCGATTTTGTTGAGTCTAGGACCGGTCAAGATATATTCGTACGGGGTATGTATGGCCATCGGTATTTTTCTATCCTTGTATTGGTGGTGGAAGCTTGGGAGAGACGAGCATTTTGATGAGATTATGCTGTTTGATGCCTTTTTTTTGGCGACAATAACTTACTTTATTGCTGGGAGAGTTGGATATGTACTGTTGCACTTTCGTGAGCTGGGGACTCTCTACCGATCTTTGGCAATTTTGGCTTATCCAGGGATTAATGTGATAGCTGGGATAGTGGCGTCGATTGGATTTGTCGTAATGTTTGCACGATCCCAGAGTTGGGAGACATGGAAAGTGATTGATTCGATGGTGGTGACGCTGTCCATTGCCTTGGTGTTTGGAAGTATCGGTGGATTACTAAACGGGAGTGGAATAAACCGATATGTTGATTGGTGGAGCTTTGGTTGGGCCCTGATGACGTTTCTCGTTGTCTCAAGAGTAAGGAAGAATTTTCGTTTTTACTCATGGTATAAGGGGGAGACAAGTACGGTTGCCGAGGGGCTAGCAGGGCATGTGTTTTTACTGCTGATAGGAGTATTTTTTTCGGTGAGAGTTTGGTTGTCAGTAGCTAATTGGATGGTCTGGAGGATTCCTGGAGAGTTTTTGATTGGACTGAGTTTAATTTTGGTAAGCGTGGGGATGGTTAAACAGAGGGTGGGAAAGCGTGATTTGGGTTGGTGGGAGGAGTTTCGGCAGTGGCGACTGAATCTGTTACAATCAATGCGAAGAAGGAGAATATAGTTTATGCAGTACCCGAGAAATATATTGCAACCGGTTTGGGACTACCTAAAGAAATTAGAGAGTGATCTGTTGCATCGCAAAAGTTCGCTCGCCAAAGAGGACCCATTCTCGGACGATACCCGACTGAACGATAATGCAAGCGATGATACTGAGGCGGCTGAGCAATTTGGTCACGCTCAGGCTGCAACTTTGTCGGCTGAGACAAATAGTGCCCTAAAGAGAGTTAGGCAAGCGATGAAGAGGGTAGACGATGGTACATACGGGAAGTGTGAGAAGTGTGGTGAAATGATCGATACCGATCGACTCGGAATTGATCCAACTGCAGACGTGTGTGTGAAGTGTGCAAAGCAGTCAGCAAAGAAAAAATGATTAACCGGGGAATTTCGTTTGGGTGGGGACAGGGGGTGTCAGTTATTTTAATTGGGCTAGTATTGGTTGGCTTAATATTTTCTGCGGTAAAAATGCGGGAATTATGGGGAAAGGTTGGACTAATACTCATGATAATTGGGGGTAGTGGGAATTTGCTCCAGAGGCTGCTGTATGGAGGAGTGGTGGACAACTGGCAATTTTTTGGATTGTTCTATAATAATGCCTGGGATTACTTTATTGTTGGGGGAGTGATTGTTTATGGATATACCTATTTTGTTCGAAGACAGCGAAGTGGTCGTAGTTGATAAGCCAAGTGGGGTAGTGTGTAACCGGGCAGAGACAGTGAGAGGAGAGACTATTCAAGACTGGATGGATCATAGATACCAGATTCCAGATGTTAGATTCCAGAGTGAGGACACAAAATATTTTGTGGAGCGCAGTGGGTTGGTACATAGACTCGATAAAGAGACCTCGGGGGTGATGGTGTTAGCTAAGACTGTCGAGGCATTTGTAGAGCTTCTTCGCCAGTTTAAGGAGCGACGGGTGCAAAAAGAGTATTTAGCGCTGACTCACGGGATCTGGCAGGCTCAGGAGGGGGAGATTAGTCTACCCATAGGCCGCAGGCGGGATGACCGGAAAAAGTTTGGGGTGAGAGAGGACGGCAGAGAGAGCGTGACAGCGTACCAAGTGACCGGCGAGTATAAAACGTGGGTATTCCCGAAAGAGCTCAAGGTAGATGACCGGGGGTATACGGGGTTTAGCTTGGTAAGGTTTAAGCCGAAGACAGGGCGAACACATCAGATCAGGGTACATGCTAAGCAGGTGGGGCACCCCCTCGTGGGGGATATGGACTATGCAGGAAGAAAACGGAGTCGCGAGGATAGGAAATGGGCAGGACGAGTGATGCTGCAGGCGCAAAGGTTGGAGTTTGAACACCCTAAAAACGGAAAGCGAATTAGTTTTGAGTCGAAGAACGAGGAGTTAAGTGAAGTTGTAAATTATTTGAACATGGAAGCTAGATAATTAGCATGGCGTCGCCGAAACTAAAGAAGCGGTAGTTTTCGTGGATGGCTTCGGCGTAGGCATGGCCGAGGAGGGAATCTTTGAAAGTGGTAAAGGGGTGGGTGGTTTGTGGGAAGGAACAGAAAGCAGAGACGAGCATGAGAAGGGTCGAGCCGGGGAGGTGAAAGTTCGTCAGGAGTGCATCTACTCTTTGGAATTTATATGGGGGATAGATAAAGATATCCGTCGCATACGCTCCGGCAGTGACACGGTGACATAGTGCCACATTGGATTCCAGGGCGCGCATGGTGGTGGTGCCGATCGCCAGGAGTTTATGGTGACTGGAGGTAAGAGACAAAACGTGGGAGGAGAGAGTGGGGGAGATGGTGTAGGACTCGGCGTGCATATGGTGATCCTCGACCCGATCCTCTTTGACGGGGAGGAAAGTGCCGAGGCCGACGTTGAGGGTAAGTTCTAACCAATCGTGATCTAGTTTGATAGCTTTGAGAAGACCGGGAGTAAAGTGAAGTCCGGCGGTCGGGGCGGCAGCGGAGAAGCCGTGTTTGGCGTAGATAGTTTGGTAGTCAGCGGCATTGCCTAAGAGTTTTTTGATATAGGGAGGAGTGGGCATGGTACCGAGCTGCGAGAGGGTGGTGCGGAGGAGCGACTCTTCTTGGTTGAATTTTATAATTCTTTCATATCCCGTGGAAGAGATAATAGTTCCCTTGAGGACTGTCCTTTCGTCTGCCGACGAGCCCTTCTCGGCTTGCAGCCGGGAATTCCTTTTAAGGGCAGTCCTCATTACGACGACATCGCCGGTTTTTAAACCTGGTTTTGAAATACAGCGATAGAGGGAGTGGCCGAGGGGAGAGGTGAGGAGAATCTCGACTCTACCTCCGGTAGGTTTGTAACCGATGAGTCTGGCGGGGAAGACTTTGGTGTTGTTGGCGACAATGTAGTAATTAGGAGGGACAAGATTGGGTAGGTCGTAGATGTGGTGGTGAGAGATTTCTTTGCTCACGCGGTTTATCAGCATGAGACGAGCGTGATCGCGGGGATTGGTAGGTTCCTGGGCGATAAGTTCTGATGGGAGATGATAGTCGAAATCTGATAATAACATGAGGTGTATTATACTAGATGTGGTAGCATGGAGAAATGAACTGGGCAAAGTGGATAGCTTGGATGTTATTGATTTTCGTTGCATGTGGGTGGGTACTAAAGGAATGGAGGTGGTCGCAGGTAGTGAACCAAGCGGGATATAGATTTAATCTGGCGGTGATTGAACCAGACGTGGGAGTAAGCTTTGTGTCATTTGATCCGACAGAAAAAATGATTTTGGTTTTGCCGTTCCCGGGTAACTTGGCGATATCGACGAGGAGCGGAGGTGAGTACGCGGTATCCTCACTTTATAAATTAGGTAATTATCAAGGACAAGGAGGAGCTTTTGTCAGGCAAAAGATTCAGGGTTTTATGCGAGTGCCAGTGCCTGGGTATTTACTCGCAAATGGGGGACTACGGATGGGACTTTTGAGAGTGATCTTCAGTCAAGTTGATACAAGTTTGTCTAAGTTTGACGCGGTCATACTTTTCTATAGGTTGAGTAGGTATAGTAATCGGGCGGTTGCGGAGGATGAGCTTGTGCGGGCAGGGGTGGTTGAAGATAATACCTATCATCCAAATAGGTTGCAGGAGTATGTGGGGACAAGGTTATTTGATTGGGGAATAGGAGGTGAGGGGGTAAGTGTCGCGATAGTAAATGCAAGCGGGGAGAACGGGCTCGGAAGTGATATGGCAGATTTTTTAACGAATTTGGGACTTGATGTCGTGATGGTCAGGTCGGCTGATGAGCAAAGAGAGGTAACAGAGTGGCAAGTGGAAAGTAGCCAAAGTGCCCAAAAGCTCAGCTATATTTTTCAGAATCTATTTGCTTTTTCTGACCCTAAAGTAGAACACGTGCCAGATGAGTACCGTTCAACAGTTTTAGTAAAAGTGGGGAAGGATGCAAAAGAGTTATTTTAGTTTCTTGATGCCATTGGTTCGAGAAAAAGTGGGGCCAGCTGACGGGCGTTTGGGGCGTTTGAGCTCACGAATGAAAATTGTGGCGGTGTTGTCGCTTGCACCTTTGAGGCAGGCAGTATAGAGATAACCTGATTTAATCAAGCTTCGGAGTTTGAGAGAGAGATCATCAGGGAGATAGCCGATACAGACTTTGTCCTCGGTTGTGATTGAGACAAGGCGGGTTCGAGGAACAAGATCGAGCTTTTGTTTACAGACGAGAGACAGTAAAACGCTACGACTAGCTACTTTGATCAGGGCTACACTTTTGGTGATTCCGGGTAACTCAATAAAATCTTCGTTTATGAGAGTAAACCCACCCAGATTATTTTTTTGATGGGGAAGAAGTTTAAGGTTTTTGGTGGCGATACAATCATATTTGTCGATTTTGAGGACTTGATTGTAGGTGTCTTTGGCGGCTTCTTTTTGACCAAGTTCGGTGTAGGCTCGGCCAAGGCGATTAAGGGCGGCTACGTTTTGAGGTGAATTGGCAAGAATCTCTAGGTTGTACTCGACGGCGACTTCCCAATCTGAACTCAAGGCCGCTTTGATAGCTTTGTCGTGTAATTCATGCATTGATCGCCTCATTATCGGGACTAGGTGATATTTTGTCAAGAGATTTTTGTCCTATATCGATAGTAGTTCCAATAGGGTCTGACCTTTTTGGGGTCTTCTCGGGCTTGATGCCTCGAGTCCTTTAAGGTCAGACCCTCTGACGGCACGTTGTTTATAGTCTTTGGTGGTTGCAGTCCGAACAGCCTGTGAAGTGATCCCATGAAAGCATTTCTCTCCTGGTCGAAGGGGTAAACTATACCCCCTGCCAGATATATTGGTACACAAGTACCAAGAAAGGAGAGAATATGCAGACATATATCGGTGTCGATCTGCACAGGCAATTTTTCGTAG